>NZ_CAFK01000013.1 GCF_000239815.1 Bradyrhizobium sp. STM 3843
AGAACAAGCGCGTTCACCAACAAAGACTTCGAGCAGCCTTGCCCAGCCTGATTTCGGCGATCTTGCTGCATCTGTTGGACTTTCGGGAGCGGCCCGAGAGAAGGATTTCTGGAGAGAATAGATGGTTGCCGAAAATCTTATTGCAAGACTAGTTAACATGATCGCCCAGGGCCAAACAAAGAAGGAGTTGTTGTCGCGCTATGCTCCGCCATCTCGCGGCGATGTTCTTCACGACGGGATGGTCGGTTCTGGGAAAACTTGGGGTGGGATCCTCGGCGGAGCTGCCGGATGGGCTGGCGGGCAGGCGGTCGGTGGCCTGCCGGGAGCAGTCGTCGGTTCAACGGCGCTCGGAGCCGGCGGATCACTCGCAGGCGGGTGGGGGGCCCACGGAGCTTATCGTGAAGGGCAATTGATCAGAGACATCCTGTCGAATCCCCAGGATTGGACCGTCGATGCAGCTGGTGCGATCGTGCCTGTGACGCCGCAATCGCCCGCGGCGTCGAATCAGGGGGATCGCGACGTCCCTGATATGAAAGGGGCGCGAGCACCGCAGCCGACACCTTCGATGTCGAGTGATCCATCGGGCTCGGCATCCTGGGCCGCGCCGTCCAGCACGCCTGCTGCCTGGCCGTGGTGGGCTCAACCAAATCTAGGAGTTCTGCCCCCTGCTGGGCTATCAGGTGTGCCGACCGCTGCTGCGCCGCCCACTCATCGGCCGGGCGGCATTCCCGGCATGATCGCCGATCTCACAGGCCGCGATGTATCCGATCCTACTCAGTCCCAGCCGCCTGCCGGCGGCCTACTTGGAATGATCCAGGAGTACATGCGGTCCAATCCGGCTGGAAGCGGAGATCGGTGATTGGCATTTTGCGGGCCAAACGCTGAGTCCAGAACAAATATCTGCAGAGAACCAGGCCGATCGCCATCCAAAGATAAATCCTGTGTTCGTTCGAGATCGCACCTCCGAGCCGCTCGCGCCCCATCTCGGTCAGTTGTGTAGGATCCATATGATCAAAGCGAAACCAGAGCCGATGGATGAGGCCAGGTTTCATCGAGTCCAAGCCGCCAGCTCCTGACAACAAATTATTATGCAGAACGCGAACATCATTCATCCACCGTCCAACCAAGACCGTGAGGACGGCTAGCCAGATCAGAAGTGGAATCATCGAGGTAAATATCATTCGCGGGTGACCATGCCTGTCCGTGCCGTTGCTCTCTCCTCTCAAGCGGAGGCGTCACGGATGCGGAGGAGGCAAGAGCAGGGGTAACAAGACAAACAGCGGGACATCCATCGTCCAGAGCAGCAGAAATCTTTCACCCCACTGTGCCCTCGAGAGGAGCCGGCGACCTGCCTCGGTCAATTTGGCCGGATCGACATGGACAGCCAATTTGATAATCCCGAATCGGAAAAAATCATTAGGGCGCGCATCGGGAGCTGGGTGTCTCAGGGCGCTATACAGCAGCACACGCGCTCTGTGGGCGATCGCAAGTATCCCGGCCAACCAGGCGAGCACGATCAAGTCTGGAACATGACTCATCATCAGAATTCGTCCGTCTCACGTTCTGAAGCGGCAAGCAGGTCTGCACGAGGGAGGCGTGCCTCTCGGACAACTTTTTTACAAATATGGAGGAAGAGTTGTCGGTCAACAAGAATGGAAACCTGCGTGCAGACGGAATTTCGCTGTCGGTCCCAACGCTGTTTGGCCGCTTGGGCGGGACCTACTATTGGAATCCAGGTGCGCCCGGCACACCGCCTTTCACAGTGACTCGATCGTTGGGTGGGCCAGGGTTTGGCGCTCATCCGGTCCATTTGCGTCCGGGCCTTTCGTCGCAGGACACTCTCGGGAAAGGGATTACCGGAAATCTGTCTGTGGGAATTCCCTTCGTCAGCGTCAGCGGCGTCACGCCGCACGGATGGCAATCTCCAGGAAAAGCAAAAGCAAAAGAAACCGTGGTCGAGTGGGGAATTGGGTCGCCAAACGCTTCTCCGGCTCTCACCGAGACATGGACGCCGGCTCAAATGCCGACTTCATCCACACATATATCTTTCCGCCTGCAATGGGTCCGCTGGACGAACTCTCTCCCTTCGCCCGGACGCTCCAGGCCTGCCTGGAATGATGAAATCATACGCGATTCCGCAGCGGCCGCAGGTGTCCCAAGCCGCAACAATGTTTTTGAGTACGGATTTCCAGCACCAGACGGCGGTCAGCCGCGGACGGACGTGGCGCCTCAGACTAACAGGTCGACTGCACAACTCGCTCCGTCTGCCGGCCCGACGCCAGGCGGTGGTTTTGCTACGTCGGCCCGTGCTGCTCCCACCGGTCCAAAGTGGTCGCCGTCCTCTCAAGTGCCGGATTTCCCCTCGCAGCCGCCGTCCAATTTGTCCTATCCTGGTAACTCCCTATCGTTCGCAGGGTTCTGAAACGATCGCTGGTAGGCTTCCCGGCCTGATCGCATCCGTGACCGGCAACGATCCATCGGATCCAGCACGAGTCCAGCCGCCGGCAGGTGGTTTGCTCTGCCTCATTCAGGACTACATGCGTAACAATCCGGTCGAAGGCCGAAGCCGTTGATCGCCGCACGCCGCATGGTCTTCTTCATCTCTGACGAGTTCATCATCATGACCATGTTCCTGCTGTCGGCACCCCTTCACCCGGCGTCCGCACCGATCACGCACGACGTCACCATCGTCACCACCCGCAAACTTGCCCAGGCGCGGTGATGGGCGTGCCGCCAGATGAGTTCGGGATCGAGCGCGGTGCGCGCTCGACCCGCGACTGCAACTATTGTCTCGGCCAAGTCGGGAAAAGAAGGGAGCGTGGTGGTTCGCGGAAGGCAAGCGTCTCGACCGCCGCGCAGCCAGTGAACGATTAATTTGGCCGGTCTCTCAGGATAGCGATGCGCATGCGATCGCGAGCTTTCGATGATCGTCGCGTCCTTCGAAAACAGATCGCGTCCCTCGGGGCGCATATTGACATTG
>NZ_CAFK01000012.1 GCF_000239815.1 Bradyrhizobium sp. STM 3843
CGCGCTCCGGGGTCGTGCCGGGCAACAGATGCAGGGCTTCGAGCGCGACCTCGCGTTTTCCAGCGTTGCCCTCGATTTCGACGACGGCATCGAACGCCGCGAGCGGCACGCAGAAATCGGACGGGTTGGTGGCGATGCAGGCCTCGCTCCATCCGAGCACGGCGTGCTGGCTGTTCTCGCCGTCCAGCGCATCGCAGCCCGCGCCGGGCTTGCGCTTGTTGCAGGCGGAGGCCGGGTCGTAGAAATAGGCGCAGCGGGTCCGCTGCAGCAGGTTGCCGCCGACCGTCGCCGCGTTGCGCAACTGCGCCGAGGCGCCCGACAGCAGCGCTTCCGCCACTGCCGGAAAATCCCGTGCGACGTCGGGATGATGCGCCAGATCGGCATTGCGCAGCAGCGCGCCGATCCTGACGTCGCCATTGGCGAGCTGTTCGATCCGGTTGAGCTCGGGCAGGCGGGAAATGTCGACCAGCCGTGCCGGCCTGACCACATTGCCTTTCATCAGGTCCAGAAGATTGGTGCCGGAGGCGAGATAGGCAGCGCCGGGCTGGCTCGCGGCGGCGATCGCCTCCGCGATGCTGGCCGGCTTCACATAGTCGAACCGGTTCATGCCGCGCGCTCCGTCTTCTTGCTCGCCAGGGTCTGCTGCGCGTTCTGCACCGCCTCGACGATGCCGACATAGGCGCTGCAGCGGCACAGATTGCCGCTCATACCCTCACGGATGCGCTCAGCGTCGTCGCCGGCCTGGCCTTCGTTGATCAGGCCAATCGCGCTCATGATCTGGCCCGGCGTGCAGAAGCCGCATTGCAGCGCGTCATGGGCGATGAAGGCCTCCTGCACCGGGTGCAGGTGGTCGCCATCCGCCACGCCTTCGATGGTGGTGATCTCGGCGCCGTCGAGGCTCGCGGCCAAGGTCAGGCAGGAGTTGATGCGGCGGCCGTCGACCAGCACGGTGCAGGCGCCGCATTGGCCGCGGTCGCAGCCCTTCTTGGTCCCGGTGAGATGGAGGCGTTCACGCAGGAGGTCGAGCAGCGTGACACGGGGGTCGTCGAGCGCAAGGGTTCGCGGCTCACCGTTGACGGTGAGTCTGACAGTCCAATTCATGCGTTGTTCCGATCGAAGCTATGGCCTAATCGGATCGCAACGGAAACGCCTTACGGGCTGTCGGTCCGTCCGATCCGGCACCCGCGGAGCTGGGCAGGGAGTGGCTGGCCCCGGGTGACGTGTCCGTTTATACGGAGGATGCCTCCGTTTATCAAGGGGACATTAGGAACGAGCAATCAAGAGCTGGTGAGATGTCGACCAAATCACAAGAGCGGCTGCGCAAGCCGCGGGCCGATGCGCTCCGCAACCGCGACCGCGTGCTGGAGGCGGCCAAGACCGTGTTCTCGGCCGGCGGCGCGGGCGCGAGCCTCGAAGCGGTGGCGCGGCAGGCCGGCGTCGGCATCGGCACGCTCTATCGGCATTTCCCGACCCGCGAGGACCTGTTCGAGGCGGTCTATCGTCGCGAGGTCGAGCAGCTCTCCGAGCTGGCCGAGGCGCTGAAGAGCGAGCCTTCTCCGGTCGAGGCGCTCCGGCACTGGCTGCGCTCGACCGTGCAGTTCGTGGCCACCAAGAAGGGCATGATGGCCGCACTGGCGATCGTCATGAATGCGAACTCCGAGCTTGCCGCCTATTCCCACGCGCATCTCACCGCGTCGATCAACGCCCTGCTCGCGCGCGCCGTTGAAGCCGGCGACGTCCGCAGCGACGTCACCGCCGACGACCTGCTCCGCGCCCTCATCGGCATGTGCTACATGCACGACCAGACCGGCTGGCAGCAGAGCGTGCTACGGCTGCTGGATGTGTTCGTGGACGGGTTGAGGGTGACGAATTAGCCCGTGCGATGTGCATCCGCGTCGGAGAGCGTTATGTCAGATTTCCTTCTCACGTTGCCGGAAGATTTCGACAGGCATGAATGGGCAACGACTGCAAAAGGATGGTTTACCGGCGCACAGCTGACCGTCTCAGGCAAGACCTATTCTCTTACATTCTATGATCCGGTACGCCTTTCTCAAGAAATTCGAGACGAATTTAGCTGCGGCAATGATTGCTTCTTTGAACAGAATCTCATTGTTGTTCGATCTGTGACCCGCTCGGCGATGGAGCGTGCGGCGGCATTTCTTGTCCAATCGGGCCAAGCGCGCTCGCTTCTCCAGATTGAGCCGAGTTCGAGCCAATAGAAGTCTAACGGTAGATTGGCCGCGATGCTTACCGCGGCGGGAATAGCAACAACGTGAGAAACGCTTCCCGGCTTTGCCCGCGCGCAGCTTCGAACCTTGTCAGCGCAGCTCTTGCTGTCGCGATAGCCAACTGAGCGTCCAAGCTTTTCATTCGGATCATCGGATTGTAATCGGCTTCGTGGCGCTTCTCCTGGAGTTCCAGCACCGCGAGTGCGAACGCCATCAAGTTCGATCCAAAACCTCCCGAGGGTTCATAGGGCAAGTATTTGGCCGATAGCTTCGACTTCTTGATCTCTTCGCATAGCGATCTCAGAGCTCGATGGTCCACCGCCCGATAGACCAGCGAGTACAATGGAGTCGTCTGTTTGGTCACGCCGATGAATTGATCCGCAGCCGCGATCAACGTAGCATGAAACAGCCCATAGTAGGCCGCGGAGATGGCGCGCCTGATATTGACTTGGCGCGGTGGCCCTGCAGCCGGCGGCACGATCAATTGCTCCGCCTGTTCAAGCAAATGCTCCGGATTAAGAATCGCCACCGGCGGTGACCTCGTTCTCCGTCGCATATTCCAAGAGTGGAAAGCGCTCTTCACCCGCCGCCAGAAGATGTTCTTGAATCTGAACGAGGGTATCGAGGGTCGCGTCCCCTTCGATCTTGGCCCCCTCAACGGGGCTCAGAACGATCGTGATTCGCAACGCGTCGCGGCCTTCGGAGTCCGTGAAAGGCGCAGTTGTGACGGTTGTGACCACAGCCGAGCTGCTCAGGTTCGCGGTAGCCACCTGACGTGCAATCTTTGCGATCTGCGAATTTTCCAACATCATCGCATTGTATGCCGCATTCGATCGGTTTGCCACCGGCACGAGGGCGGTCCTTTCCACAGTTCCTCGCATGCGATGGCTAATTAGCCCCTTAACCACTCCACCAGCGCCTTCGCCGTGGCCTCCGGCCGCTCGACCTGCGGCAGGTGGCCGCAATTCTCCAGCATCACGAGCCAGGAGCCGGCGATCTCGTCGGCCATCTCCTGCGACAGGCTGTTCGGGATGGTGTTGTCGGTATCGCTCGTCAGCACCAATGTCGGGCAGCGGATCGCAGTCAGCGTGGGCCGCGAATCCGGCCGTGCCATGATCGCGGCCTGCTGTTTGAGAAAGCCGTCGACGCCGACGTCGTCGGCCATGTCGTGCACCAGCCGGCGATGCGCGGCCTCGTCACGGCGCGACGGATGCACGAAGCCGGCGAACAATTCGTCGACGATGGCGTGATAGCCGCCGGCGTGCGCCCGCGCGATCATGTCGCGGCGGCGCGCGCTGGCCTCCGGCGTGTCCGGTCGCGCCTGGGTGTTGATCAGGGCCAGCCTTGCCACACGCTCCGGCGCCTGGCGCATGATCTCGAAGGCGATGTAGCCGCCCATCGAATGTCCGGCGAGCGCAAAGCGCGGCGGCGCTTCCTTGAGAATGCGGCGCGCGATCGCGCCCATGCTGTCGTCGCGGATGTGGTTCGCCACCGTCACCGGCCCGAGCTGCCAGAGCGGCGGGATCACGGGCGTATAGATGCGGGGGGATGAGATCAGCCCAGGCACCAGCACGATCGGCAGCATATCCGGCATGAGCGTTCCCCCTTGCACGAGCCATTTGATCCGGCGGCGACAGAGGCCTAGCTTCTGACGCAATGCGGCGGCGTGTTACGGCCGCAACTCTAGCGTCATTCCGCGGACATTCTGTCGCAATATCGCATGTTGCAGAAAGCCTATCATAGCCAGTTCGGGAAATCGCCATGCACCGCCTGTTCCTCGTGTTCTTCTTCTGTGTTGCCGCGTCGCTGCCGGCGCTCGCCGCCGAGCGATGGGAGACGCTGCCGCCGACGCCGCAGCCGGTCGCGACCCAGCGCGCGGGCCATGCGGCGGTCAACGGCATCAGCATCTATTATCGCGTCTATGGCGACGCCCCGGTTCAGGGCGGCACGCCCGTCATCCTGCTGCATGGCGGGCTCGCGAATGCCGATTATTGGGGCCATCAGGTCGAGGCGCTGGCGCCGCATCATAGGGTGGTGGTGATGGACAGCCGCGGCCATGGCCGGAGCACCCGCGATGCCCGCCCGTATGGCTACGATCTGATGGCCGACGACGTCGTGGCGCTAATGGACGAGCTCAAGATCGCCAAGGCCGATATCGTCGGCTGGAGCGACGGCGGCATCATCGGGCTCGATCTCGCGCTTCGCCACAAGGATCGCGTCGGCAAGGTGTTTGCCTTTGCCGCCAATTCTGTCACGTCAGGCGTCAAGGACGGCGTCGAGAAGAACCCGACCTTCGCGGCCTTCATCGAACGCGCCGGACATGAGTACGAGGCCAACTCCGCCACGCCCAAGGCCTATGACGATTTCGTCGCCCAGATCAGCAAGATGTGGGCCGAGCAGCCGAACTGGACCGACGCGCAGCTGCAGTCGATCACCTCACCGGTCTGGATCGTCGACGGCGACCATGACGAGGCGATCAAGCGCGAGCACACCGAATATCTGGCATCCACCATTCCACACGCGGGGCTCCTGATCCTGCCGAATGCGAGCCATTTCGCCTTCCTGCAGGATCCGGAGCTGTTCAATGCCGCGATGCTGCGCTTCCTCGACGGCAAATAGCAGCCGCGCTCAGCACTGACCGACGTTCAGACGCCGCCGGCCGGCCCGCAAAATTACGGGTCGGGCGGACGCTTAGCCAAAAATTAGCTGTCCTGGTCACATGTTCAAAACAACAATAAGCATGTGGTGGAAGCCGGGCTCATGAAGATCGGTCAGCTCTTTGCGGTGTCGATGCTGTCGGTGACGGCGCTGGCGGTGTTGCCGGCGGCGCAGGTCGTGGTCGGGCAATATCGGACGCTTGCCGACAAGTCGGACGCGATCAAGACGGTGGGGGCGTTCGAGGCCATCCTGCTGTTTTCGCAGAACGTGGTCGGCAATCGCGCGCCCTATATCACGCCTTTGTTTGCCGAACCGCCCGCCAGCGAAGCGCAGCTCGCCGCCATCACCAAGATCAAGCAGTCGACCGACGCGGCTTTGGCCAAGGCGCAGAGCGCGGTGGCCGAACTCAGCGATGCCCAGGCGGTCTCCGACAGCCTCAACAAGGCCGCGGCGAAGCTGAACGAGGTTCGTGCTGCGACCGACAGGGTGCTCTCGCAGCCGATGAGCGCGCGGGACCAGGCCGTTGTGAAAGGCTTCCTGCCTGGGGTTGCCCAGGTGGTGGCGATCATCGAGCCGATCCTGAACCGCCTGCAAAATGATGTCGCAAGCACCGACGCTTCATTGACGACGCTGCTCGATGTCGCCCGCACGGCTCAGGATTTGCGCGTCACCGCGGGGGCTCGCGCCGCGACGCTGTCGCCGGCGATCAGCGCACGCCGGCAGGTGGTGGCCGCCGAGAAGGCCATCATGGACCGCGCTCAAGGGCGCATCGAGTCCGATCGCGATCGGATCGAGGCCGGAGTCGAACAGCTCGGCAGTCCAGCGCGGCTTGCGGATGCGCTGAAGGACGCCAAGCAGGCCTATTTCGACCGCGCCGCCGTCATCGTGGACAAGGAGATCGCAACGGGGCTCGGCGACGCCAATTTTTCGCTCGACGCCGGTCAGCTGGCTGACGTGGTGGTGCCCCCGATTCAGAAATTCTTTGTCGTGCGCGATGCCGCGACCGCGGATGCGCTCGAGCGCGCCAGCGCCTCGCGCGACCGGGCGCGAATCATGCTGGCACTTGCGGCCACCGTCGTGGCCGCCTTGCTTGGTCTCTTGGTCGGCGTCACCATGCTGTTGCGCCGGCGCGTCATCAATCCGATCGTGAACCTCACCAAGGTGATCGGCGAGATGGCCAACGGCCGCGACGATGTCGCGATCCCCGCGAGTGGTCGCGACGACGAGATTGCGGCCATGGCGGGGTCGCTGGAGACGTTCAAGGAAGCCTTGCTGGCGAAGAAGGCCGCCGAGGCTGCCGCTGCGCAGGACGCGCAGGCGAAGATCGAGCGCGGCCAGCGGGTCGAGCGCTTCACGCGCGAGTTCGAGACCGCGATCGGCGAGGTCATCAGCGTGGTCTCGGAGGCCGCGGGCGAGTTGGAGCGCTCCGCCGGCATGCTGACCACGACGGCCGGCCGCTCGCTGGAGCTTGCCACCGTGGTTGCCGGCGCTTCCGAGGAGGCGTCGACCAATGTGCATTCGGTCGCCGCCGCCGCCGAGCAGATGACATCGTCGGTCGACGAGATCAGCCGCCAGGTGCACGATTCGGCGAAGATCGCCGGCGAGGCGATGGAGCAGGCCCGCCGGACCAATGAGCGCGTCGGCGAGCTCGCCAAGGCGGCGGCGCGGATCGGCGACGTCGTCGAGCTGATCAACGCGATCGCCGGCCAGACCAACCTGCTGGCGCTCAACGCCACCATCGAGGCCGCCCGCGCCGGCGAGGCCGGCCGCGGCTTTGCCGTGGTCGCCTCGGAAGTGAAGGCACTGGCCGAGCAGACCGCGAAGGCGACCGGCGAAATCGGCCAGCAGATCGGCGGCATCCAGGGCGCGACCCAGGAGTCGGTCAGCTCGATCAAGGAGATCGGCGAGACCATCGCGCGCATGTCGGAGATTGCGTCGGCGATCGCGTCCGCCGTCGAGGAGCAGAGCTCCGCGACGCGCGAAATCTCCCGCAACGTGCAGCAGGCCGCGCACGGCACCCAGGAGGTCTCGGCCAATATCGCCAATGTGCGGCAGGGCGCCGACCAGACCGGGTCGGCCTCGTCGCAGGTGTTGTCGGCGGCCAAATCGCTCGCGGGCCAGAGCAGCCGCCTGCGTAGCGAGGTCGCGCGCTTCCTGGATTCCGTGCGCGCGGCGTGAGCGGGAGCCGGTCGCGGGGATCGCAAGGCTTCGCGGTCAATCGCGCTGTGCGTTGGTCTCTTTCACGGTGTCGATGAACGCGCGCAGCGCCGACGGAACGTGACGGTTGCGGGGATAATAGAGCGCAAGCCCTGGGATCGGCGGACACCAATCGGCGAGAACCAGGACGAGCTGCCCGGCGTCGAGCCAATGTTGCGCGGCCGACTGCGGCACATAGGCAATGCCCAATCCATCCGCCGCCGCGTGAGCCATGAAATCATTGTCATCGAGCGTCAGAGCGCCCGGCACATCCACCGTCATCTCCTCACCATGTTTGCTGAATTCCCAGCGATACAGCTTGCCGCTCGGCAGCCGATGACGAATGCAGCGATGCGCCTGGAGATCGTCGGGTGTGTTCGGGACCGGCTGTTGCGCCAGGTAGGCCGGCGAAGCAACGGCAACGAAGCGGACGTCGCCGCCGAGCCTCACGGCCACCATGTCTTGAGGCACGTCCTCGGCCAGGCGGACGCCGGCGTCAAAGCCGGTCTCGACAATGTCGACGAGGCGCCCGTCAGAGACGAGATCCAGTTCGACGGCAGGGAATTTCGCTAGGAACCGCGGAACCACCCGGCCCAGCAGCAGCCGCGTTGCGCTTTTGTTGGCGTTGACGCGCAGCTTTCCTGCCGGCGCGCCCCGCGCCTCGGCGAGCCTGTCGAGCGCCGCGTCCAGGTCCAGCAGCACCGGGCGAATGCCGGCGAGCAGCTGAGCACCGGCTTCCGTCAGCGACACGCTGCGCGTGGTCCGGTTCAACAGCCGCACGCCGACACTTTGCTCCAGGCCCAGCAGCGTATGGCTCAGGGCCGAGCGCGACACGCCAAGGGCGTCGGCGGCCTTGCGGAAGCTGAGATGTTCGGCGACGGCGGCAAAGGCGGCAAGTTCGTTGAACGTCGGCTTGGCCACTGGTGAAATTTCCTCACGGAGTCATCCAACACCGAATGCCTTATAGCGTCAGTTGGTCCCGCCTATCTCGCAGATGTTGAGAGATCATGGAGATAGGGATGAACAAGACATGGCTTGTCACCGGCGCCTCATCCGGCCTCGGCCGTACAATGGTGGAGCAGCTGCTGGATCGCGGCGACCGCGTCGTGGCGACGGTCCGGCGTGACGATGCGCTCGCCGATCTGCGGCTTCAGCATCGGGACAGTCTGACCGTCGTCAGGCTCGATCTCACGGACACGGACAGCATCCGCATGGCGGTTGATGCGGCGTTCCGGCGCTGGGAGCGGATCGATGTCGTCGTCAGCAATGCGGGCTACGGTCTGGTCGGCGCCGCCGAGGAACTGTCGGACGCGCAGATCGAGCGCCAGATCGCAACCAATCTCACCGGCGGCATTCAGTTCATCCGGGCGGTGTTGCCGCATCTGCGCCGGCAGGGCGGTGGCCGGATCGTTCAGATCTCGTCGGAGGGAGGCCAGATCGCCTATCCTGCCTTCAGCCTTTACCACGCCACCAAATGGGGCATCGAAGGCTTCGTCGAGAGCGTGGCCCAGGAGGTCGCCCCGCTCGGCATTAACTTCATGATCGCCGAGCCTGGGCCTACAGCGACCAATTTCGGCGCGGCCCTCGTCATGGCGCCGCCCATCCCCGCCTACGAAGCGACGCCGGCCGGCGCGGTGCGACGCGCGGTCAACGAACGCAGCTTCGAGCTGAAGGGTGACGCAGGGCGGACGGTCGTGGCGATCATCGCTGCTGCCGACAGCGCCAAGCCGCCGTTCCGGCTCGCTCTTGGCAGCACGGCTTTCGTCAATCTCACCCGCGAACTGAGGCGCCGTCTCACCGAGATCGAAGCGCAGCGCGATGTGGCATTGTCCGCCGACCGCGATGCGGCGTCGTCGGCCGGCGCGTCTCACACGGCGACTTGAGTCAAGTATCGCGTACGAATCCAGGAGCAACCCATGTCAGTATCGATGCCAATGTCACGCCGCATCATCATCTCGCTCGGGCTCGTGCTCATGGCCACATCCGCGCAGTCTGCCCCGGCCAACAAGGTGCTGGGCACGTGGCGGATGATATCGGCGCAGATCGATCCGGATGGCCGCAACGTGCCGGCCTATGGCCCTGTGCCGAACGGCCTGCTGGTTTTCACCGCCGACATGCATTTCGTGGAGGTCCTCACCGACTCCACGATTCCGAAATTCGCGTCGAATGCCCGCGGCCACGGCACCGCGGAGGAGAACCAGGCGGCGATGGCGGGAAGCATCGGCTTTTTCGGCACCTATGAGGTGGACGAGAACGGCGAGTTCAGTGGCAATCGTGTCGAGGGTTCGACCTTCCCAAACTGGGTCGGTGACATCAGGACGCGCAAGCAGCTGCGGCTCGACGTGGACGGCGATCGCATGTCTGAGAATTTCCTGCGGCCGGAAGGGACCAGGATCGTCATCACCTGGCAGCGGGTGCGGTGAGACTTCGAGACATCACAGGGCTGCACACATCGCGTGCTCCGAAATCGGAATTGAACGCTCTGCTCACGTTTTGACCATTGCAGTCCAGGAACTTTGTGCGGCACGGGATTTTGACTAGGGCGTTTCAGCGGCGGTAGCTACGATTTCACGAACTATCTCGATTGCCGCAGCTTTACCCCCATTCAGAAGGACCCCGCGCGATGGCCACGATAGCAGACCATATCGTCGAGACCCTGGAGCTTGCCGGCGTCGAGCGGATCTATGGCGTCGTCGGCGATAGCCTGAATGGGCTGACGGAGTCGCTGCGCCGGCGGCAGACCATCGACTGGATTCACGTCCGTCACGAGGAGGCCGCGGCGTTCGCGGCCTCGGGCGAGTCGCAGATCACCGGGCGGCTGGCGGTGTGCGCCGGCTCCTGCGGTCCCGGCAATCTGCATCTGATCAACGGCCTTTACGACGCGCAGCGCAGCCGCACGCCGGTGCTGGCGATCGCGGCGCATATCCCGTCCAGCGAGATCGGCGGCGGCTATTTCCAGGAGACGCATCCGCAAAACCTGTTCCGGGAATGCAGCGTCTATTGCGAGCTGATCTCCGATGCCTCGCAGATGCCGTTCGTGCTGGAGAATGCGATCCGCTCAGCGCTCGGCGAGCGTGGTGTGGCCGTGATCGTCATTCCCGGCGATGTTGCGTTGAAACCAGCGCCGAAGCGCCCGGCCGCGGCCGCAGCCGGCCTGCTACCGCCGAAACCGGTGGTGCGTCCGGCCGAAGCCGAGCTCGATGCGTTGGCCAAGCTGTTGAACAGCGCGCAGCGCGTGACGTTGTTCTGCGGCCGCGGCTGCGCCGGCGCCCATGCCGAGCTGATGGCGCTGGCCGGCGCGCTGCAGAGCCCGATCGTGCACGCGCTCGGTGGCAAGGAATATGTCGAATACGAGAATCCTTACGATGTCGGGCTCACCGGCTTCATCGGCTTCTCCTCCGGCTACGCGGCGATGCATGCCTGCGACATGCTGCTGATGCTCGGCACTGATTTTCCCTACAAGCAGTTCTTCCCGACCGATGTGCGCATCGCCCAGGTCGACATCCGGCCGAGCCAGCTCGGGCGCCGCGCCAGGCTCGACCTCGGCGTGGTCGGCGATGTCGGCGAGACCATTCGCGCGCTGCTGCCGAAGCTCAGCAACAAATCCGACCGCCGCCATCTCGACGAGGGTCTTGCGCGCTACAAATCGGCGCGGCGCGGGTTGGACGACCTCGCGGTGGGCACGCCCGGCCGGCCGCCGATCCATCCGCAATACCTGACGCGCCTGCTCAGCGAGGCCGCCACGGACGATGCGGTCTTCACCTTCGATGTCGGCATGCCCACCATCTGGGCGGCGCGCTATGTCGCGGTCAACGGTAAGCGCCGCCTGGTCGGATCGCTGGTGCATGGCTCGATGGCGAACGCGATGTCGCAGGCGATCGGCATCCAGGCCGCGCAGGCCGGCCGCCAAGTGATCTCGCTGTCCGGCGATGGTGGCTTTGCGATGCTGATGGGCGATCTCATCACCCTGAAGCAGATGAAGCTGCCGGTGAAGGTGGTGATCTACAACAACGGCACGCTCGGCTTCGTCGCGCTGGAGATGAAGGCGGCGGGCTTCGTCGAGAGTGGCACCGATTTGGAGAACCCCGATTTCGCCGCCATGGCGAACGCGATGGGCATTCACGGGCGGCGGGTCGAGGATCCCGGCGATCTGCCGGGCGCTGTCTCCGAGTTTCTCAACCATAACGGCCCGGCGGTGCTGGACGTGGTCACCGCCAAGCAGGAGCTGTCGATGCCGCCGACCATTGGGCTTGAGCAGGTCAAGGGCTTTTCCGTCTGGGTGATCCGCGCCGTCATGAGCGGTCGCGGCGACGAGGTGATCGATCTCGCCAAGGAGAACCTGCTGCCGCGGTGATGCGGAGCGAGCGCATAATGAAGAGAACATGGGCAGCATCTTTTGTGGCCATCCTTCGAGACGCCCGCCTCCGGCGGGCTCCTCAGGATGAGGCATTTTCAGCTGCAAGATTGTAGACCCTCATGGTGAGGGCGCGGCAAGGCCGCGCGTCTCGAACCATGAGGCCCGGCGTTCTTCCCGCACAGCCTCTGAGGTGATTTAGGGATGGTCTTCAAACTAGGCATCATCTCCGATACGCACGGTCTGCTGAGGCCGGAGGCGGTGCATCGTCTCGCAGGTGTCGATCACATCATTCACGCCGGCGATATCGGACGCGCCGACGTGCTGGACGGACTGCGCCGGTTCGCGCCGGTCACGGCGATCAGGGGCAATGTCGATGTCGGCGAATGGGCAAGGGACTATCCCGAGACGACGACAGTGCAGCTTGAGGGGCGGTCGTTCTATGTCTTGCACGATCTCGGCGCGCTCGGCATCGATCCCATGGCGCTCGGTATCGACGCCGTGATTTCAGGCCATTCGCACAAGGTCAGGATCGAGACGATCGGCGGTGTGCTCTATCTGAATCCCGGCAGCGCCGGCCCGCGCCGGTTTCGGCTTCCGATTACGCTGGCGACACTCGACCTTGGGCCCGGCGATCTGCAGCCCGTGATCCACGATCTCGGTGCTGGCTGAGGCCGGAAGTCCATTCTGCAAGATTCCGCCGCTCCGCGCGGCGGCTCCGACGGGACGGCAGTCGTCCCGTCGGGCTCGCGATGATGCGGTTTAGGGAAGATAGTTCGGCGCCGTCGGCCCATGCGTGAAGTCGAACGCATCGAACAGATCGTCGATCGCGGGCATGTTGACCGGCACATAGGGATTGGCCGGCATGCTCAGCGGGTTCGGCAGGTTGTCGCGGCTGCGGTTGGTCAGCGGCCTCAACATCCAATTGCGCTCGATGAACTTCAGCAGCGACACGTGGTCACCGTAGGAATGGTGAATCTTGCCGCCGTTCGAATAGGCCGACAGCACCAGCAGCGGAATCCGCGGTCCGTCGCCGAAGAAGTCGATCGGCTGCACGAAGCCGGAATCGTAGTAGCCGCCGGCCTCGTCGAAGGTGATGAACACGGCGGTTTCCGCGGCGAGGCGGGGGTTCTTCTGCAACTCGGTCAGGATGTTCTGCACATAGGCCTCGAACAGGTCGATCTTCGAGGACTGCGGATGACCGTCCATATAGCCGTCGGGCTTGCCGAACGACACCGAGGGCAGCGTGTCGTTCTGGATCCCGGCGATCAGGTCGCGGGTGTCCTTCATGTGTGCCGCGCGCTGGGTGGCATCGCCCATGATCGCGCTGAGATACTGGAATGGGTTGCAGATCGCGCAGTAGACGGCGCCCCAAGCATGATCGGGATCGCTGCCGGCCCATTCGTTCTTGTCCGCCGCGACGGCGGCATCCTTCAGGCCCGCGCCGAACCAGGCCCAGGTGATCTGGTGCTCGTTGAGCTCGTCGCCGATGCTGCGCAGCGACGACGGCGGCACGCTGCCGCTCAACGCGCCGTTCGGGTTATAGCCGGGGTTCGAGTTGTTGATCAGGTAGTAGTGACCGGCTTCGCAGTTCGACTTGGCGGGATAAGGCAGCCTGGCCAGATAGTTCACGATCGGCGCCACGCCCGGCTGGGTGCTGTCGGCGCAGTTCACGAAATTCTGGTCATTGGTGAAGTTGTTGATCGCGTTCGGATCCGGCAGCGTCGGCGAGGGGTTCGGATTGGCAACCCAGGACGGATTCGGCGCCGTCGCGTGGCCCTGGCCGTCGGAAAAATACAGGGCGTCGCCGGTGGCGAGCATCATGTGGTTCGGATAGGTGCCGCCGAGGAACGACTGATGGAAGTTGTCGCTCAAGGTGAAGCGATCGGCCAGCGTCTTGAAATACGGAACCTGTCCCTGGGCCATGTTGTAGAAGCCCATCGGGTTGCCGAGCGCCCAGGTCTGGTTGGTCGCCAGCATCGTGAACGGGAACAGGTCGTTCAGGCAGCCGGTCGGATTGGCCTGGGTCGCGTTCTCCAGGCTGCAATCCTGCTGCTGGGCAGCCTGGAAGAAGCGATGCGTCTGGTCACCGGTGTAGTCGTGCTCGCTGATATCCGGACCCTGGAACGGGAACGGGCCGGCGAGCGAGCCGGCGCCGGGAATGCGGGTATCAAGCACGCCCTGCGGCAGGTTGCTCCAGCCTTCGCTCAACAGACCGAACTGGCTGACCTGGATGTCCGGATCCTCGGAATGGACCAGCTGCGCCTCCTGGGCCCAATTCGGATCGCCATCGGGCCCGTAGAACGGAGCGGAGTAGCCGACGCCGTAAGGATAGAACGCATTCGGTCCCGAGGGCGCGCCGCCGGTGGTCGGCTGCGGCATCGGATGCAGCGACTTGTTGTAGGGAATCTTGGCGATCTTCGGCGCGCCGATGTAGTAGCTCGGCTGCGGTGTGACCGAATATTGCTGAGCCAGCGCGTAGTTCGGACCTGGGCTGCCGTCGGCATTGACGATGCCCTTCGACAGCAGGTTGCTGATGGTCTGCCCTTTGCCCTTCGGCGTGTAGGTCGCAAAGGTGTGGTCGAAGCCGCGGTTTTCACCGATCAGGATGATGACATGCTTGATCGGGCTCGTGGTCCGCACCGCGTCGGCCGGGTCCGTCGTGGCTGCAATTGCACCATTTGCGATGGCAAGAATCGATGTTGCCACCGTGACATAGAGAGCTGTGGTCGATCGCCAGCTGCGACGACGACCTGAATGCGCGTAACTCATTGAAGGTCTTCTCCGTGAACGCAAATCGTTCAGGAATACCTTCATTGCAGGACATTATGACGCACGCCCTGGAGATATGTAACACTTGAAATACATTTTTATGCATTCAGACACATTCGGTCGAAATCGCGCAGCACTTCAACCGGGCGGACGTAACGCTCCGGACTACTTAGTTCGTGTCAGCGTCGATCTTGCGCATCGTCGATTGCGCGTGTCACGCGCACGATCTTTCGATTAAGTTGTAGTTGCGCTCAGCGTTCCGCCGGAGCCGGCTTCGCTGTGGTCTCGGCAATCGGAACAGCAAGAGCGGTCGGCACTGGCGCCGGCTTTCCGGCCTGCCTGAGATTCTGCCAGAGCGCCGCATAATGCGCCCGGTGGACCATGGGATTGAACAGCGACCATTGCTGCGCGTTGGAGAGCAGCTGCGGCAATGCCACGACGGATAGTTTGCGATATCTGGCGAATTCCGCCGCGGCGTCGTCGAAACGTCCGGCTGCAGCAGCGGTGCCGATGCGCCGGAACAGGATCACCGTGTCCTTGAGGATCGCGCGCGCGGCGAGGCGTTCGTGCAGGCCATCGCTCACCGTGGGGTCGCGGCGATCCGGAAACTGTTCGGTCAGATCGCGCAGTTCGCGGCCGATGGTGTCCACCGCAAGATCGATGACGGCGACATCATGGGCCGGAATGGCGGTGTCCAGCACGGTCGCGAAATCATTGATCTCCTTGAGCCGCGCCGTCACGCCCTCTCTGTCCAGCGGAACCAAGCCATCGCCGACGGCGACGAGATAGGCGATGAGGTCGGAGCGATCCTGCGGCGTCAGCGCCAGCTCATAGGTCCGTTCGAAATGCCCGACGACCTGGTCCAGCCGGTCGAAGCGGCCATCGTGGAAGTAGGGCGCATTGAAATCGGCGTTCAGCAGCGTCGGGGTCTTGAACAGGCCGCCGGAGCCGACGTTGTGCTGCTTGTGATCGACGAAGCCTTCGGATGGAACATGGCAGGTTGCGCAGCTCATGTTCGGGTCATGCGGAAACGGCCGCGCGAAGATCGCCTCGCCGCGCCGTTCCGCTTCGCTCGATTGCGAGGTCAGGCGGCCGCGCGCGTCGAGGCTCGTGTTGCGCAGGAAATCGATGTCCTCGATATAGGCGACCACGGCGTCGAGGACGGCGGGCGAGGGCTCGTCGCCGGCAAATTCGTTGACGATGACGTTGCGGACGAACTCGCGCAGCGAGGCGATCCGCCCGTCATGGCCGTAAGGGGCGAGATAGCGCGCGCCACGCAGGCTCGGAATCCGGACCGGGTCGAGCACACCATTATGGGCCTTGGGATTGAACAGCGGACCCGTGGTGTCGAAGTTGCCCGGCCGGGTCGACATCCCCGGTACATAGAGTCTGGCATTGCCGGCACCGTTGACGTGGCAGGTGCCGCAGCTCATGCCCGTGCGTCGCGCCGGACCGCCCAGCAGGGTCGGGGAGTTGAAGGCGAGATCGCCAAGGTCGACTTGGTAGGACTTGAAGCCGCCGCTGGCTTCGGAGTGAAACACCTCGGTCGGCCGATACATCGCGTCTTCGTTCAGCTCGGTGCCGGCCGGCAGCACGCTCTGATCACCGCTGAGCGGAAACGCGGCTACCGGGCCAATTCCCGACGCCAGGACCAGATTGATCGCAACCGCGAACATCGCTCGTCGTACCATCACCAGACCGGTCCCTGAATTATGTCGATTGGCCATGTTTTTGCGGGCAGCGCCGCCGCTGTGTCCGGCAGGCCGTCGGCGCCTCTATTGGAGTTCAAGCGTCGGCGGCGTCAGGCCGATCTCGGGCGCCGCGGCTTGCAGCGTCATCACGAGCTCTTCGCTGACGACGCGAAGCCGATCCTGATCGATCTGCCGGAGATCGCTCGCCACCAGCATGCGCTTCAGCTCGTCGATCCGGCCGTGCACCGTTCCGTCGAGCTTGGGGTCGCGGCTTTCGATCACGCCGGCGAAGATCGTGGTGTAGGCCTGTTCGATGCCCTCGACGTTGTGCCTGATGTCGTTGAGGGAGGTGCCGCTGACACGCGACTCGCCGCCGTCGAGCTTGCTTTCGCCGACTTCGTAAGCCAGGCGGGAGAGGCCGTCGAGCAGTCCCTGCGGCGTCAATCGGGTCTGGCGGGCCTTGGCCGCCATCGCCGTCAGGTCGCGCAGCAGCGCCTCGATCTGCGGCGAGACGTCGGCGCGGCCGGCGCCGAACAGCGTGACTTCGATGGCGTGAAATCCGGTGGGGCCGTTCGGCCAGGCATCGATGTCGCGGTCGAGCTCGGGCGCAAAGCCGCTGGTGAAGACCTCGGCACGTTCCCACCCGACCCGGGCTTCGATCCAGGCTTGTTTCGCCAGGGCGAGATCACCGCCGGCGACGCTGTCACGCAGCTTCTCGACGCTGGCGATGCTGCCATCGACATCTGCGACGAGCTGCGTGCGATAGCGCTCGACCGCCGCATCGAACGAGGCGGTCGGCGTGGTGTCGGCTGCGACCGGGCCGGGCCCGGCCACTGCCGTGCACAGCACGGCGGCGCTCAAGACCGAAAGCACGTGGATGGATCGGATGGCGTGAAGGCGATGACCGCGCATCGTCAATGTTCCCAGCTGCCTCTCGCATCGCCGGCCGGCGCATGGGGCACCTCGCGAACGATCGATAACGCGCGGCAAACTACTTCGCGGACCTTATCACTATTATGTCGACTGCGACCTTTTGTCGTCCGGTGCGGCACGACATGCGGCCAAGTGCGGCTGCATGGAACCACTTGCATGAGTTGGTCAGACAAAGGGGCTTGTCCGGTTGCCGGACGCGTCGACGCACGGCCGCAGATCCCGTCGCGATGAAAGACCGATCTGTCATCTGGCCGATAGGTTAACGATGTTTAAACGCCGCCCGAGGGCGGCGATTGTCGCCGTCCCGCCTTGGACAACGAGAGTACATCCTTCCCATGAAAACACTTACTGCCCTCGCGCTCGTGCTGGCGAGCGCGCCGGCGGCCTATGCCGCAGGCAATCTCGACAATGAGTCGTTCATCAAGCAGGTCGGCTCCTACAACAGCGCGACAGTCTCGCAGAAGAAAGGCAACAATAACCAGGCGACGCTGCAGGCCGGCCAGTACAATTCGGTCCTGAGCACGCAGACCGGCGGCAAGCCGGGCAGCAACAATTCGGCCAACGTCCAGACCGGCACCGACAACACCGCGCTGATCACGCAGACCAACGGCAACAACACCCAGGGCACCTTCCAGGTTGGTCACGCCAACGGCGTGGTCACCACCCAGGTGAGCCACCTCGCCAACGGCCAAAACAACTCGCGTAACGTCCAGGTCGGCGACTACAACTCCGCCGTCACCACCCAGACCAATTCGGCCCCGAATCCGCAGGCGACCGGCGTCGCCTACGCCAACAATGCGTTCAGCGCGCAGTTCGGAGCCGGCAACAGCACCTACGCCACGCAGACCGGCGGTCAGAACAACCAGGCCGCGGTTCAGGGCGGCAGCGGCAACATGGCGGTCGTGACGCAATCGAACAAGGCGATCACGCCCGCGTCAGCGCCGGTGGTCGGCGGCGCCAACACCTCCTTCACCGCGCAGTTCGGTGACAACAACATGATCACGGCGTCGCAGAAGACCGCGGATGCGAGCGGCACCTATGGCGGCTTCGCCAATGGTTACGGCAACGCGTCGGCGGCGCTGCAACGTGGTGCCGACAACATCGCCACGATCGACCAGAAGGGCTCGGCGAAAGCGGGCGACTTCTCGGCGAGCCCCGGCGTGTTCAACGCCTCCGCGACGGTCCAGATCGGCGAGGCCAACTCGGTCACGGTGAAGCAGGGCGGCAGCACCGCTGGAAACTTCGGTGCGACCCCCGCCGACCAGGCCGCCAACGACACCAACGCCTCGTTCGTGGGACAGCGCGGCGCGCTGAACAACGCCGACATCAACCAGAAGAACGGCGGCAACACCCAGGCGACGTTCCAGACCGGCTATGACAACCAGGTGACCGTCGCGCAGAAGACGCAGCCGCTCGGCACCGGCAATGGCAGCAACAACGCGCTGACCTTCCAGCACGGCGCCGACAACAAGGCCAGCGTTGCGCAGGCCATGGCGGTGCCGCTGTCGGTCGGTACGAACAACTCGTTCATCAGCCAGATCGGCGGTTCGAACGTGGTCAACGCCGCCCAGACCACCGGCCAGCAGGCGGTGGCCGGCAACAACACCCAGGTCGCGCTCCAGGCCGGTTACGGCAACATGGCCACGATCTCCCAGGCCACCGGCGCCAACGTGTCCAACGCCTCGTTCACCGCACAATACGGCTCGCACAACACCGCCGTGGTGACGCAGAAGTAACGCGCGAGACGATCAGCAAGCGGGGGCGGCCGGCAAAGCGCTGGCCGCCCTCTTGTTTACGAACCTTGCCGCGATATGATGCGAACTTCGGACTCAAAATGCTGGGTCTTTGTCGCGGCGCCCATGCGATGATCGACGAGAAGAAGCTCGAGGAGCGCCTGGTCGCGCTCGAAGCGGCCAAATCCTGGAGCCCGCGCGTCGTCTCGCGGCTGGAGACGCTGCTGCGCTCGGGCGCGGACGAGGCGCTCTACCGCATCAATCCGATCCAGTTCGCCACCGAGAAATCGATTGCCGAGGCTGAAGCGATCGATCTTTTCCTCCATGCCTGCGTGGCCGGGCTGTTCGACATGGACTGGCTGCTGGTCTGTCCGATGTGCTCCGACGTGGTCGAGAGCTTCCGCACTCTTCGCAAACTGCACACCCATTTCCACTGCCATCTCTGCCAAAGCGACTACGATGCCGCGCTCGACGACTACATCACGGTGACGTTTACGGTTTCGCCTGCCGTGCGCCGCATCCGTTTCCATGAACCCGACACGCTGTCGGCCTGGGATTACGTCTTTCATTATAAGATGACACCGGGCGGCCTGATGCCCGACGGCGTGCCCTGGAGCGAGACCGCCAAAGGGTTGGTGCGGTCGCTCGTCCGCATCGAGCCGGGCGCTGCAGCCAGTCTTGAGATCGATGCGAGCGAAGGCGCGCTGCTTGGCCAGGATTTCGACAGCGACGCGCAGTTTGTTGTCCCGGTCACGCGAGAGGCGAGTGTCACGCCGTCCCATGTGCCGGTCATGCTCGACCCCGGCACATGCGTGCTCGCCGTGGCGAACATCGCGCCCGGCAAGGTCGTGTTCGAGATCAGCAACTCGAACAAGCTGCCGGTCGTGTTCGGCATCCTGCAGCTTCCGTCGGCGACGGATCAGCGCCCGAAGCTCCGCTTCACGCCGTCTTTGTCCGGCAAGCGGCTGTTGATGACGCAGACCTTCCGCGATTTCTTCCGCTCGGAGGTGATCAGCGCGACCGAGGGCATCGCGGTGCTCGACGTCACCCTGGTCTTCACCGATCTGAAGGGCTCGACGGCGCTCTACGAGCGGATCGGCGATCTCAATGCCTACATCCAGGTACAGCGGCATTTCCAGCATCTGCTCGACGTCACCGTGCGGCACAATGGCGCCGTCACCAAGACGATCGGTGACGCCGTGATGGCCGCGTTTTCGACCTCGGCCGATGCGGTGCGGGCGGCGCTCGAGATGCAGGAGGCGGTGGATCAGCTCAATCGCGACCGTCCGCAGCGCGATTTCATCCTCAAGATCGGCGTGCATCGCGGCGCCTCGATCGCGGTCACGCTCAACGAGCGGCTGGATTATTTCGGTCAGACGGTGAACATCGCGGCGCGGGTGCAGAACCTTGCCGATGGCGACGAGATCTGCCTCACCGAAGACGTCTTTCGTGCGCCTGATGTGGCCGAGATCATCGCGCCATATCCGGTGACAAGGAGCGAGGCCGAGCTCAAGGGCGTCAGCAAGCCGATGTCGGTCTATCGTCTGGCGCGGCGGACATCCTAGTCGGAACCCTGCCGCTGTTGTCGGGGGACGATGAATTCATCGCCGGTCGAGTGAGGCCACAAGTGCGGCGACGGCAGCCAGGAGCTTTCGCGCTTCCACGGGCTTCTGCAGGCGTGGCGCGTCGGCGAACTCAGACGGAATGGTGCTCGCGTCATAGCCGGTCAGGAAGATCAGCGGGATGTTCCGGGACCTGATCGCCTGGGCCGACGCAAAGCTGGGACCGGCGCCGAGGTTGATGTCCACCAGTGCACAGTCAGGGCTGGTCTGATCGAGCAGGCCCAGCGCATCCTCCATGCTGCTGACCGGTCCCAAGACGCTCGCGCCGGCGTCCTCCAGCGTCTGCCGTGCATCATCGGCGAGGTAATAATCATCCTCGATCACGAGCACGGATCGGCCGGCTAGCAGCATACTGCTCATGCGGGTTTCCTATCTGCGCTGGCGGGGGGGGGGGGGACGATCAGTTTGCAGGATGCTTTCCCCGGCCTTGAGCGGGAACGCAATATGACAACGAAGTCCGCCGGCATCGAGATCCAACGCACCCCGGCCTTTCAGCTCGTAGGGAACGCGTCGGGTGATCAGCTCGGTCCCGAAACCCTTACGGCGGTTCTGCTGTGGCGCGATCTCAACGCCGCTCTCCTGCCAATCCAGTTCGAGCCAGCTCTGGCCGTTGACCGGCTCAACTTTCCACCGCGAGGCAATCCGGCCGGTGGGGACGCGGAGTGCGCCATATTTCGCGGCATTGGTCGCGAGTTCATGGATGGCGAGCGTCAGCACCTCAGCGGCCTTGGGCGCGAGCGTGAGCCGGGGGCCGCCGATCGTCACGCGTGCTGCGTCGGCCGCCTGACTCAGCAGTTCGTCATGGATCAAGCTCTCCAGGTCCACGCCGACCCCTGCTCCACGCGTGAGCAGCGCCTGGGTTCGCGCCAGGGCGGCAATTCGGCCACCCAGCCGTTCGCGGAACTCCCGCGTTGTGCTGCCGCTGTCGCCGCGGTTGACCAATGATCCGACCATCGCGAGAACGTTGCGGACCCGGTGCTGCAATTCGGCGAGCAGCACCGCCTGGCGCTCCTCATTGCGTTGCCGCTCGGTCACATCCTGCCCGATCTTGAGGAAGCCGCGGATGGTGCCGTCAACGTTGCGCAAGGCCACCGTTTTCCCGTCGAGAAAGACGAGCCCGCCGTCCTTCCGCACGTGCCAGCGCGTGTTGGGCGCCTCGCCGTCCGCGCGGGCGCGGCTCAGCTCCTGTTCCGGCACGCCCTTCGCGCGATCTTCAGGCGTGAAGATCGTGGAGGCCGGCTTCCCCAGCATCTCCTGCTGGTCCCAGCCGAAGACGGCGGCCGCGCCAGGCAGCCAGCTGACGATGTTGTCCTCGGCATCGCTGAACATGATCGCATAGTCGCTGGCGTTCTCGGCGATGAGACGGAGGCGCTCGTTGCCGGTCTCCAACTCGCCGAGCAGCGCCTGAAGCTCATACTGCCGGTTTCGTGCACGCACCGCCGCGCGGATCGAGCTGGTCAAGGTGATCACTTGAACCGGCCGCTCGAGCAGCGTCACGTTGTGGAGCGATGCCACCAGCTCCGTCCGCCAGACGGCGACGCGCCGCTGCGGCAGATGACTTGTGAGAATGACGAAGGGCAGATCCGACCACGCCGGCTGGTTCCGGACCCACGCGGTCAAGGGCGCGAGATCGCGGCCGAACAGTCCCTCTTCGGTCGCGACCACGGCCAGGCAGTCCGCGCTCAGTCGATCGACCAGTGTCGCATGGTCGGCGCATATCGTCGCGGTGATGCCGATCCGCGCCAATAGGTCTGCCGTGGCCGGCCCATCTCGGCCGACCGGAGCGAGGATCAAGACTGTGCCGCCATCCATGTCAGCCCCGCTTGCCCGGCTCAGGTATCGTTGGTAGTTCCTGCTCGCCGCGGTAGACCGGCGTGCCTGAGAATATCCCGGAGAATTGGGTCAGCGGCGGACCGAGCGCGATGCCACTCCTGGTGAGCTGGAACTCACGTATCGTGTGCTCATGGTTCCCGCTCCGCTTCTTGACCACCGAAAGCGCGCGCCGAACCGAACCGCCAACTTCGAAATATCTGAGCATCACCACGGCATCACTCAGGTAGCTGATGTCGAGCGGCGTATCCATCGGGCCGACCAGGCCGTGCTGTGCCAGCACGAGAATGGTCAGCACACCCTTCTGCCCGAGATAAGTCAGCAGTTCATGCATCTGCAGAACCAGAAAACGTTCGTCCGGCATGGCGGCGAGATAGCCGTTGAGACTGTCGATGACGATGACCCGCGCACCATCGCTCTCGACGCTGGAACGCACGTTGGCGGCGAATTCTCCGGGCGAGAGCTCGGCGGGATCGATCTGCTGGAACCGCAACTTGCCCGATGCCATCGCCCGGTCGAGCGGCAGGCCGAGCGTGCGGGCGCGCGCCTCCAGCGTGCCGCGGCCCTCGTCGAAGGCGAAATAGACCGCGTGCTCGCCGCGATCCGCTGCCGCCAGTGCAAAGGACAATGCGACCGATGATTTGCCGACGCCCGCCGCCCCGATGAACAAGGCATTGGTGCCGCGCTCGAGGCCGCCACCCAGCAGCCTGTCCAGTTCGGAATTACCACTCGGCGTGAAGTCGCCACGGAAGTCCGTATGATGCTCGGCGGCGATCAGGCGCGGGAAGATCTTGAGCCCACCTGTCCGAATCGTGAAGTCGTGATAGCCGCCGCGGAACTTGATGCCCCGCATCTTCACCACGCGAATACGTCGGCGCTCGGCGCCATAGTCGATGGCCAGCTGCTCGAGACTGATGACCCCGTGCGCGATCGAGTGCAGTTGAAGGTCGGTGTCCGCCGATGAGAGGTCGTCCAAGACGACCACGGTGCAGTTGCGTGCGGCGAAGAAATGCTTGAGCGCAAGGACCTGGCGGCGGTATCGCAGCGGATTCTGTGCCAAGAGCCGCAGCTCGGAGAGGCTGTCGAACACCACCCTGGAGGGGTCGAGCGCCGTGACCTTCTCGAACACGAGGTTGGTGGTCTCGCTGAGCTCGATCTCGGCGGGGTGCAGGATCGTCAGTTGCTGGTCAGGATCGAGGGAGGTTTCCGGCGGCACCAGCTCGAAGACCTCGATGCCGTCGAGCGTCCAGCCATGGCGCTTCGCGACCAGGGCCAATTCGCGACGGGTTTCCGAAAGGGTGATGTAGAGCACCCGCTCACCGCGCCGTACGCCCGCGAGCAGGAACTGAAGCGCGATCGTGGTCTTGCCGGTGCCGGGACGGCCTTCATACAGATACATCCGATTGGGATCGAACCCGCCGCCCAGGATGTCGTCCAGGCCCTCACTGCCGGTGGATACGCGTTCGAAACCGGTTTCTTCCGGGTCGCTCCCCAGGTCGTCGCTTGCCATCTCGCCACTCCCGATGCCCGGGCTCACAAGAGCCGGTGACGTCGTTCCGCCCAGGCTGCGAACAGGCCACCCGAGCCTCACGCCCGCATCTCATTGGAACACGTCCCGCCAAGTCTTGCATCGGGGACCAGGGATTCATCCAGGTGGCGCAAGACCTTGGCACCCGCTTGGCTAGCGTCGCATTCTCATAGGTAAATCGCGGATCTCGATTTCCGAACGCTCGAAACGCGCATAGCGGGGCAGCTCGACAGAAGTTGCCTTGCGCGGAAGGGCTTCCCGTCTGCTGCAGTGCATCAGGTCACTGCGTATCCGACCAAAATCAAGGGGATGGCTCGTATAAGGTGTAGACTCGATTTGGTTCAATCTCTTAATCAGAGACTCCATATTTTGTTCGGATTAGAGAACAGATGACGATAGAGCCTCAGACTGCCACCTTACTTGCCAAATTTGCAGAGAAATTCGCTGAACCCATTTTTGGACTTGCCGGTCGAGCAAAAGTGAGGCTTGCCGAAACGCTCAGTCTAAATCTGGCGCCGTATTACGAGACTACAATTGCGCGCTGCTCGAACATTAGAACGCTGATCAGCCGCGACCAATCCATTCCTATCGATTTGATCTACGTTCCAACTTATCTATCGGCCGAGCGCAAGACCATAAACGAGGACGAATTCATCGAACGAATCCCGCGCGACAAAGCCATTATTGTGTGCGGCAGCGGTGGTTCCGGTAAATCTGTCTTCATGCGCCGTTTGTTCCTAGCTTTGGCGCATGGCACGCATGCCGCTCTTCCGATTCTCGTTGAACTGCGTGGCATCAATACTCTTGTTAGCTCGAAGATACTCCCGTACGTCTATCACTCGCTTGTGCTGGGACCGGGTTCAGTTATCTCCGAAAGACAGTTCGAAGCTGCGGTGAAGACTGGCGCCATATACCTAATTCTAGACGGCTTCGACGAGGTTGCCCCCGAAATCCGCTCATCACTTGAGAAGGAGCTGATCGAACTGCAGCGCAACAATCCAAATATGGTTCTGATTGTTACTAGTCGAGAAGATGAACGCTTCTCTTCGTGGCAGAACTTTGTTCGCTTTTCGGTTCTTCCAATGGCCAAGAAGGAGGTGGTTGAGCTGCTACGGAAGTTGCCGTACCAGAAAGTAATACGTAATAAGTTTGCGGAGGCGGTGCGTACATCGCTGTACGACAAACACGAGAGTTTTCTCTCAAACCCGCTCCTGGCGACGATGATGCTCATCACATATGAGCAGTTCGCGCAAATCCCTGACAAGATTCACATCTTTTATGAGCAAGCTTTTGAAACGCTCTTCTTTCGTCACGATACTTTGAAGGAGGCGGGATTTGAGCGAAAGCGCTACGTCGATTTGGCTATCAATGAGTTTAAGAATTGCCTTTCGGCCTTTTGTATCTCCACTTATGTGAAGGCAAAATACCAGTTCACGGAATCGGAAGTTCTAGATGCAATCACTGCAGCTTGTCGCCATGAGAAGTTGGATGTCAGGCCGGCGGACTTTCTCCGTGACCTCATAGAATCCGTCTGCATTATGCAGCGCGATGGCACGCTGATAACATTTACGCACCGTTCGTTTCAAGAGTACTTCAGTGCTTGCTTCATATCGAGAAGTCCTTCGATTGATCTTGCAGATCTCCTCGATAAGCTATCGCTTCAGCCTCAGGACAACGTTATCTCGATGGTTCTGGACATCAACCGCCCGCTGATCGAGCGAACCTGGATTGCTCCGAGGCTCAGAAATATCTTACTCATCGCGCAGAAATACAATGCTAAACAGCCTATTACTTTCGCTTCCGAGGCGATTGGCGATTTCTTTCTCTCTACAATGGGAAACAAGAGCCGTTTGCGTCCTGTATTGAGCGTGCGAAATGAACGGTTCAATCGGTTTCCGATCTTGGTGGGACAACTTTATCCGGAATTCTTCAAGGGTGTATTTGATCCGCTGATGTCAAACGACTTTATTGATGTGGAGGAAGTGCAGCGGCGAATAAGTTTGCGACCGCGCCGCAAGAAGGCGAAGGGAGAGGCGCAACAGATTTTCGGTAATGGGACTCTTAACCTTTCCGGCGAAGATGATGAGTGGCTTGCGGAAACGAGTATCGGCCACCACTTCGAACGGTTCAGGAGAGCCCTTTTGGCCGTTGGTCGGCACGTTGAGAGATCGGTGAAGGAAGCCGAAAAGTCCGGAAAAACCTTGCTGCTACTTAAGTGAGTTTTGAGTCGTTCGGGTCAGTGTGATGAAGCTTGATCGGTGTGATGCCGTCCCAGAGTCACGGCGATATTGTCATCTCGTCACAATGCCCGACAGTCCGGCCAGACCTTTTTCGCCAATGGCACGATCATGATTCGGTGAAGGGGCGCGCCCGCTCGATTGATCGATCATCGCTCGTTGGTCGCGCTTTGTTGATAGCTCGTGATGACATTTCTCTCATGGCCCGACGCTCCAGACAGCATGGAGCTGAGCCCGCTCGGCTCCTGTCATAGGGAGAAGACAAATGACCAGAGTTACCTTTGCATCGGTCGCGCTGATCGCGGCACTCGCAGTCACCACTCAAGCTCAGGCCGCCCGCAGCAGCAATGCCGCGGCGCGGCACGCCACGAACAAGAGCCATACCATCACCACCGATTGCGTGCGGGCTCCGAATGTGGGCGCGTATGCCACGGCTCCCTACACCGAACCTCCTTGCATGCCCGCCAGTTCCAACTGATAATTACGACGATCGGGCTGGCATACATTGCCAGCCCGATTACGTAGTTGTAGCGCAACCGGCCATACGATCGACCCTCCGCGGGATGCTCGACTGCGGCCACCGGCCTGCACGGATGGCGCACAATCACGCGCCTTCACTTCCGGCCGAGCTGAGGGCGCGGCTAAATTTCGCGCGCCAACCCAGCCCCAAACTCGCCCGTGCTCGGGAGCCCTGCGAAGGACTTCAGATGATTGAAAGTGACGAATCCCGCTTGCTGGAACAGCTGCTCAATGACAGCTGGAACTATCACGACCAGGAGAGTGCACGTCTTGCGTGCGAGCTCGAAGCGGTGAGCCCGGCGGCCGTATTACCCCGCCTGCTTGCGCCCTTCATCCATCTCTCCATCCACACGCTCGGGACGCATTTGGGCGATTGGCCGCGCGCGCTCATCCTGGGCAAACGTATTGCCGCAGGCCATGCGCCCGACCTCGAAACGATGAAGGCCTGGGGGTGGCTCTATGTTGCCGCCGTCCTCAGCGGCGATTTGGTCGAAGCGGCGGACGTCGAACTTTCTTATCTCAAAGCCGCCGGGGACGATTTCGGTGCAGCCTTGCTGGAGCTGCGCTTCATGCTGGCCGAGGCCTTAATCGGCTCGAAACGCGTTGGTGAAGGCGCACGACTTTATCGTCGCGCGCTGGATGTCGTCGGCCAAGTCCAGCCGTCGGCGCGTTTGGACCGCACCATCGCGGTCGCCAGCAATAATCTCGCTTGGGAGCTCTATGAGATGTCGCCGCGCACGGCGGATGAGAGCGCCTTGATGCAACTCTCGGCCGAGACCAGTCTCAAGTTCTGGCTCAAATGCGGCAACTGGACCAATGCCGAGCGCGGGCACTATCTCAACGCGCTGGTCGCCAATGTCACCGGCAATCCCGAGCCGGGTCTGGTGCATGCTGACACGGCGCTCGCGATCATCGCTGCCAATGGCGAGCGCCCGCTCGATGCCGCGCTGCTTCATTTGGCGCGGGCGGTGTCGCTTGCCGCCTTGGGCGATGCCGACGGCGCGGCGCGCGCAATCGGCGATGCCGAGGTTACCGCAGCCAAGCTGGCCGCAACGGACTTGAAGGCGCGTTTCGCTGCCGAGCGGGCCAAGGTCGTGGCCGCTGTTCTCTGAACTGACGTCGACTCGCTGGGCAACGGCCATATGCTGTTGGGCAACACCGCGGTCTAGCGTTTGCGCGTGAGATGCCGGTTCAGACCTTTCTGGCTGTCAGCCAGCAGCTGGTCGTACAATCTGTCGATCTCGCGCGTCTGATCGGGCGTGACATCCTGCAGGTGCAGCGCTCTCAGCTCATCCTCGGTTGGCTGATGAGTCCGACCGTTGTGGATCGGCCAGGGTCCGCTGTGAAGCGGTGGGGGCGCCTCAGCCGCAAGTGCGGTGGGCGCGCCAAGTGCGATCGTCCTTGTCGCAAGCAGTGCATAGACGAGAATAGCACGTCGTAATCTATCAGCTGTCATTGCAGGTCTCCGTGCCGAGGGGCGCGGCATACGATGATGCGGCGCTGACGGGCTCGCTCATCTTCGGAGATCGAATTGTCGTCGTCTTAATCCAACAACATCACGTGAAGTTAGATAACCGCGATGCGGGCTGCGGTGAGTTTGTTCCGCATCGATACGATTGGCCGCAATTTTTCAGGGTTAACCGTCGCTCGACATATCAACCGCGATTCAACCGCGATTCTCTTGCATCCGTTGAGGTTGTGCGACAGCATAGATGCAATTCGGGAGGATGGGGCTACGTCCTTGCGGCGAGCCAATGGTTTCGGCGACTGAGCGATCCCGGCGCAATCCGTCCTGTCCCCTGCGCCTGATCGCGTCGCTGCACTTTCGGGGGACTCTGTCGAGACAACAAGGTCGGCCGAGATGCTCAATGAGTCGTGGTTCCAAAGAGAGATGAAGGCGGTCGCTGACGGGGTCGACCAGTTGTTCAACGGCAAGGCGATTGACGGACCGAAGCGCCGCAAGTTTGGCTTCGTTCTCGTGGTGTTTCCGTTCCGCAAGGGCAGGGGCCAGGTTCGCTTTGTATCAAACACCACCAAGCGCCGCGCGACGCGCGAATTGCAGAAGCTGGCAGATGATCTCGCCGGTTCCAGCACTTGGCCGGCTGCCAAGCCTGTGCGCGCGAGACCGCGGCAGAGGCCAAGCTGAACTGCTCGTCCATCGTCAAATGCAACACCTGCCGATGGCGTCGGAAGGCCGCTGCTACGTTTCGCGCAGGCCCGGGGGGTAGGTTCGCGGCGCGGTGTTGCTAACCCAGCGCAAAATTCGCGCCCGAGAATCCACCCCGCGAGCCGGGGGGATATCTCCGCCTGCTGCTCAGGGTTTCGTCGGATGTTGTTCCTGAGCAAGGGCAATTACCCCAATAGATAGCTCGAACCCGGTGGCTCTTGGGGGATGGCACTGCGGCTCTCATGAGCGGTCCATCCAAAGGAGGAATTCTTCATGGTCAGAAAGACGCTTTTCGCCCTCGGCGTTGCCGCGGTCCTCGCGCTCGCACCGAGCGTTGCTTCCGCGCAGCGCGGCTTTCACGGCGGCGGGTTCAGCCGCGGATTTGGGGGCGGTTGGGGTGGCGGTGGTTGGCGTGGTGGCGGCTGGCGGGGCGGCGGCTGGGGCTGGGGCGCACCCGCGGTCGGGATCGGCCTCGGATTGGGGCTCGCCAGCGCCGCGGCCTGGGGTCCAGGCTGGGGCGCTCCCGGCTGGGGATGGGGTGGGCCGGGGTGGGGATATGCCGGCTGGGATGACTGCACGCGATGGCGCCGGGTCTGGACCGGCTGGGGTTGGCGCCTGGTGCGGGTGAACGCGTGCTGGTAGCAGCCGCATGATCGGGCCGGCGACGTCCGGCCCGACGCTACCAATTGAGAGTCAGTGAGGCCGTAGACTTATGAGCGCGCCGCGACGGAGCGAGATCGTCCGTCACGGCCGATAGCGCGCGGCCGGATGCGGCGCGGCGAGTCGCGCACGGCCGAACATCTTCTCGCGCAAGGTGCCGGGCTGATAGGCCTTCTTATAGCGGCCGCGCCGCGTCAGCTCCGGCACCAGCATGTCGGCGACGTCGGCAAAGCTCTCGGGCGACAAAGCAAAGGCGAGATTGAGGCCGTCGACGCCGGTCTGCGCGATCCAGCTCTCGATAGCGTCGGCGACCTTCGCCGGCGAGCCGACGAACACCGGGCCGATCCCGCCGATGCCCACATGCTCGGCGACCTCGCGCACGGTCCACACCCGGTCCGGATCGGCGCGGGTGACGTTGTCCATGGCGCTGCGGCCGGCATCGTTGAGCACGTGGCGGACCTGCTGGTCGAGGTCGTAGGTCGAGAAGTCGACGCCGGTCCAGCCCGACATCAGGGTCAGCGAAGCCTCGTGATCGATGTAGCGCCGATCGTCGGCAAACTTGGCTTCCGCTTCCGCATCGGTCGCGCCGAGCACGACGGTGGCGATGCTGAAGATGATGATGTCGTCACCCGCGCGCCCGGCCTCGAGCGCAGCCTGGCGGATCGCGGCGACGCGCGGCGCGATGATCCTGGCCGAGGGGCCGGACATGAACACGCATTCGGCATGGCGGCCGGCGAACACGCGGCCGCGCGGCGAGGTGCCGGCCTGATACAGCACCGGCGTCCGCTGCGGCGACGGCTCGCACAGATGAATGGCGTCGAGCTGATAGTTCGGGCCCTGGTGCGTGACGCGGTGCACCTTGGCCGGATCGGTGAAGATGCCGCTGATGCGGTCGCGCTTGACCGCGTCGTCCTCCCAGCTGCCTTCCCACAATTTGTAGACCACCTCCATGTACTCGTCGGCCACGTCGTAGCGGTCGTCATGCGCCGCCTGCCGGTCGCGGCCCATGCCGCGCGCCGCGCTGTCGAGATAGCCGGTCACGATGTTCCAGCCGATCCGTCCCTCCGTCAGGTGATCGAGCGTCGACATGCGCCGCGCGAACGGGTAGGGCGGCTCGTAGGACAGGGTGCAGGTGACGCCGAAGCCGAGATGCTCCGTGACCGCGGCCATCGCCGAGATCAGCATCATCGGATCATTGACCGGCACCTGTATCGCGTGGCGCAGCGCCGCGTCCGGATTGCCGCCATAGACGTCGTAGACGCCGAGCACGTCGGCCAAAAAAAGCCCGTCGAAGCGGCCGCGCTCTAGCGTCCTGGCGAGATCGAGCCAGTAGGGCAGGCGATGATATTCGCTGGAGCGGTCGCGCGGATGCCGCCACAGGCCGGGCGACTGGTGCCCGACGCAGTTCATCGCAAACGCATTCAGCCGGATGTCCGCAGCCATGGTGCTTCCCTCGATACGTCCAGGCCGCTCAGATGGCATGCTTCGGCGGTGGTTTTCAATCGCGCATGCGCGCACGGTCGCTTAAGGCGCGCTCAGCCTCAGACCTAACCGCCGTCATTCCGGGGCAGCCCATCAGGGCTGAACCCGGAATCTCGAGATGCCGATGCTCTGGGCCTGACGACACCAGCGATTGCTCAGTCGCGAATTGACCCATGTCAGGCTTCCACCGGCGCGATTGAGCGCATCACGGATGTTGCCGAATGAGTGAGGCCAAGAATTCGTCGGCGATCGCTCGCCACCGCTCGGGGTAGAGCCGAAGCAAATGGCCGTCGCCAGGGACGCCGTGGAGCAGCTCGAAATGCGCGCGGCCGCCGGCCGCAGTGAACGCTTGGTCATATTCACGGATCAAGGCCTCGCTATAAAGGTGGTCGTTATCCGCATAGAGCCAGAGCTGCGGGACCTTGTCGGCCGCGCCGTGGCCCGCGTTCGCGTAGTAAGGCGTCGTCACCGGTCCGTAGGGGTACCACCCGCCGGAGAAATTCACCACGCCCATCACCTCGCCGGGCTTCAGGCCGGCATAGTGCACACCGAGAAACCCGCCGCGTGACTGACCGGCGAGCAGCACCGGCCCCGGCCGTATGCCGGGCAGTGTCCGGCCATAGGCAATTGCGGAGTCCAGGTCATCGACCGCCTGAGCTATTCCCGCCGAAACATCGATGAGGCTCCCATCGTGAGCGCGCCCGAAATCCTCCTCTCCATTGATTCCCTCAGACCTGCCGCGCCCTCGGCGCATCAGCGCCAGTACGGCAAAGCCGTTGTCGCGAAGCCAGTGCGCCTCGGTCGAGAACGACCAGCTCCTCAATTGGCTGCGGCCAACGTCGGAGCCGTGGGTGAAGATCGCGAGCGGAGCAAGCCCAGGGCCAGCAGGCGGATAGAAGGTCCCTTCAAGCATGATCGGCCGCGTGCCGTCGGGAGTCCGAAGCGTCAGATGCGGAATCCACACCCGCTCGCCGGGCCAAGGCCATTCGACCGGTCGATCGCCCGCCGCAAGTCGTGCGGCATCGGTCCGGATCAGAACGCCGGAGCTGACATCGCCGGACTTGAGCGTAGCAGTCAGATACAACCGGTCTGGACCATCAAAGGCGTAGCGGAAGATCCGAAAGCCCGTCATGGTCAGAACGCCGTCGACCACTTGCGCTTCGTCCCGCCACCACTCCCGGTTCATGCCGTAGAAGGATGAGTCCGACTGTGCGAAAACGACGTTTGCATGCCCGTCGGCTGAGACTCGCTCAACGACAAGAATATGCCTATCGTCGTGCCAGGTGCCGATCCACGCGCCCTGAAAGCGGGCGATGTTGGGCGGAACGTCCGTCGCCGGCGTCTCCATATCGAACTTGTCGGGTAACGGAACGATCGATTCGGGGTCGACCGTGAGCGGCTGGCTCTGAGCATTCGACATGGACATCAAGGACACTATCGAAAAGATCGCAAGAGCTCTGCGCATAGCTTATCCGACGATACCGCGTATCCAAGTCACGGTTTCCTGCAGGACCTGATCGCCAAATGGTCCTGCAAATTCGTGCACAGCGCTGTCGTGCAGTGAATCATGCAGGGCAAAACCGTGGTCCATCTTCGGCAGCAGCCGCCAGGACCCCATGCTCGGGTGCCGAGCGTTGATGATGGCCGCAATGTATTCGTGATCCATCGCGAGCGTCCTGATGTCGTATTCGCCAAAGAGGGCGAGCACGTGAGCGTCCAAGGATGCCCAGACGCGTGCGACGTTCTGGTCATTCAGTTGCCGTACGTGCTGCAACGTTCTCAGATTGTCGAAGTGCTCATCGTCCTGCGGGAACAGCCTCTTTGCCATTGCCGAGAGCTCAGGGTGCTTGATTGTGGCGTTGTGCACGGAGCTCTTCTCCACGAGAAGGTAGTGGAGAAGTTGTGCGTAAAGACGCTGTTCGTCCTCGACCTTGGCCAAGTCAAATTGCGACAAGTCAGATTGCGATCTGAGCCAACGATTGCGTCGCCAATTTTCGACGAGATACTCCGCGAAGGGCCGCACCACCGTGCCGTAGACAACGATGCCCTTGACCGGCTCCTGTTCCGCCATCAACGGGGCAACCCAGCCACCGGCGCTGTGTCCGAAGATGAAGACATTTCCGGTGTCCACGAAATCATATGTCTTCAGCTTTTTCAGCGCGCTCGTGAACAGCGCAACTTCGTCGTGAAAATCTACGTCGCGACAAGGCGTGCCTGTGCTGTCGCCAGTGCCGCTCTTTTCGGCCCGCATGACGGCAAATCCGGCCCTTGTCAGCCCGTAGACCAGCTCACGGGCAAGATTTGGATCGGGTAACGGCCAGTCAACCGAAGAACAGTCCCACCCTTGGACGTAGAAGATGGTCGGCAGCTTGCCCGTGTTGCCGATTGGCAGCGTCAGGATGCTTCGCACCTCGGCCTTGGGCGTTTCGACGGAGTCGTAGAGGACTTGAATGCCGCTCGGCTGTTCGCGAGGAAATTCCCCCGCCGTCACCTCGACATCCAATTCATTGCCGCCTCGCTGCACCTGATAAACGGCGCGGTCCTTGGATTTGAGGGATTTCACCCCGGCTAGGAAGTCGTCGACAGACGTGATCGGGGCGCCGTTGAGTGCAAGCAGAATGTCGCCGACCGCGAGCTCGGATCGCGCGGCAGGGCTCTCAGGAAAGATCTTGCCGACACGTACGTGCTTGTCGGGCGCAGGCTGGCCAGTCACGCCCAGAAACGGGCGCCGCGGCAAGTCGCGCGCGGCAGTCGCCGAAACGCAGGACAGAACAAAAAAGAGAAAGACACAGCGCGCTGTAGTCCACGTCCGGATGGTGACCTTCCGCGACAGCATCCTCAAGCCCTCCGTTCCCGCAGTGGCTCAATCTGCCCGAACTGGGCAATGCCGACAAGTTTCGGCGGCTCGCGCCTAAAGCGACAACGGCGCGATCAATGCTTGTGTTTGAGATGACGATTCAAAACGTTTCACCGTTCGCAGGCAGCTTACCGGATAATCGGCCGATCTCGCGCGTCTGATCGGGCGTGACACCCCGGAGATGAGGTGCTTTCAACTCATTCTCGGTCGGCTGGTCATTCCGGCCGTCGTGGATTGGCCTTGGTCCACTGTGCAATAGCGGAGGCGCGGTAGCCGCCTAGCTGAGCGCAGATCGTATAGCGCGCGTGTCCCATCGGTGCTGCAATCGAATTAAATCTGCTGTCGTGGTAATACGTCGCTGCATCCCCTGGGGCGCGGTCGGCCAGCCCGATCCTGGAACATGGAGGTGGCAGATGGGACGACGCAGGTGCGTTGTGGTGGCTGCAGTGTTCGGCGCCAGTCTTGTTGCCACACCCGATATCGCTCGGGCCGAATGCGACCGAGCTAAGCCAGTTCAGCCGTTGGTTTCACGCTTTGAGGTCCACGGTGAAACAGCCTATGACACCAGCACCGATCTTACCTGGATGCGGTGCAGCTATGGCCAGCAGTGGACAGAAGCCGGTGGCTGTCTTGGATCGGTCGAACTGTTGGACTGGGAAAGCGCAGTGGGACTTCATTTGCCGGATGACGCAAACTGGCGGCTTCCGGAGCGAGACGAACTGCAGAGCATCGTGGCGCAGAACTGCAAGAGACCGGCGATCGACGAGACGGTGTTTCCAGCGACACCGTCGATGCAGTTCTGGACAAGCACCGCAAGCGGCCCCTCCTATGCATGGGTCGTGTTCTTCCGAACCGGAATGCCAACGTGGAATTTTCTGAAGACGTCCCGGTTTGCCGTTCGCATGGTGCGAACCGGCCGATGACTGCGGCGCTCCGGACGGAGAGTATCGCGAGACTGAGGAAATAACATTCGCCGCGACGGCAAAATTCATCTTTCGTTTTTTCAGAAATCATGTTATAACCCTCACATCCCGCCTCGGTGCGAGGGGCGTATCGCGGTCGTCACGAACGTGGAGGCGGGGAGCGGTGGCCGTGTGGGCGCGCAGCATTCTTTATTGGATGCGGACGAACGGGCTCGTGCGGACGGCGAAATCGTGTGGTCCTGGCGCCCCGGTGCTGGCGCCCAGCGCAACGCGCCTGCGCGTTGTCGCTGACGCGACGAAGCTTCGCTTCGCGCGGGACGGGGGCAAGACAGCCGGTCCCCGGGGAGATCACGTATAAGTCGTAAACCCATCGCGCAGGGAGGGCCGGGTGTTTTCGGCCAGACCTGTGGTGACTGCCGCCTGCTTTTCTTTCTGCAGGCGGGCCACGGGCGCGGCCAGCGCCCGGCCTTCCCTGCGCCCTCCGTTTCGCGAGGGTGATCGACCAGCACAGCTCGGGCGCAACACGCGCCGCGAGAACGCGAAGCTGCGCGCTCCATCCAATTCGATATCGCGAAAGGAAAGGAGCCCTGAAGGAGGAAAACTTGGCTCCCATGGTGCTGCCGGACAGGATTGAACTGTCGACCTCTCCCTTACCAAGGGAGTGCTCTACCACTGAGCTACGGCAGCAGACGGGACGTCGCGAGAATCGGCCCTCGGGGCCGCGACCAAGCGCGGGCGGTTCTTGCCACAAGGTCTTCCCAGGCGCAAGCGCGCGGCGGGGTGTTCGGGCCAGGAAAGGCCGAGCTGTTGGGGGCAAATCGACGAAAATCACTGCCTTGCCGGACCAAAAGCCCAGCTTCGGCCTGCTGCCGGCTTTGCTGCCGAAACGGGGCGATCTGTGGCCGGCTGCACCCTCCCCATCCGGGCAGGAGACCGGAGGCCTGACGGAACTTACGTTCGCCGCCTGTTTCGGCCTTGGCTTTCGACGGATTGGCCCCCAATTGTGCCGTGAAACGACCCGACGGGACCCGAGAGCGCGGGTCCTGGATTCGCGAGGACCCGGAAGCGCGGGGATTGGGGATGACGGAGCAGAAGAGGGACGCCACGCCGGCCAAGGGATCGCGGCAGGACCGGCTGAAGCAGGCGCTGCGCGAGAATCTGAAGCGTCGCAAGGCGCAGGAGCGGGGGCGCAAGCCGGGGTCGGCGGTGCCTACCAACCTTCACGAAGCTGCATTAGATGATACCGCCGACGGCGGGCCGGACGGTCCCGCGGGAGGTGTGGACATTGAGTGACGAGGGGACAGCGATGAGTGCGGACAACGGTTTGGACAATGCCGCCACGAGGCGTGCCGAGCTCGCCAAGACCATGCCGCGCTTCGAGCAGACCTTTCCGGAGCTGACCGTCCAGGAGATCGAGCGGCTGCGCGGCTTTGGCGAGCTCCGGTCCTATCGCGACGGCGAGCAGCTGTTTGCGACCGGCAAGCCGGGTCCCGGCATGTTCGTGATCCTGTCCGGCCAGGTCGCGATCACCCAGCGCGATGGCCTTGGCCGGGTCACGCCCGTCATCGACCAGGGCCCCGGCCAGTTCCTGGCCGAGATCGCCCAGCTCTCCGGCCGCGTCGCGCTGGTCGATGGCCATGCCGAGGGTGATGTCGAGGTGATTCTGATTCCGCCGGAGCGGCTGCGCGCGCTCCTGATCGCCGAGGCTGAGCTTGGCGAGCGGATCATGCGCGCGCTGATCCTGCGCCGGGTCAACCTGATCCAGGGCGGCGCCGGCGGACCGGTGATGATCGGGCCGCCGCAATCGGCCGCGACGGCGCGGCTGCAGAGCTTTCTCACCCGCAACGGTTTTCCGCACCATCTGATCGATCCCGCCACCGATCACGACGCCGCCGAGCTGATCGCGCGCTATTCGCCGCAACCGTCCGACCTGCCCCTGGTCGTCGTCTCCGACGGCAGCGTGCTGCGCAATCCGAGCGAGACCGAGCTTGCGCATGCCATCGGCATGATCGGCGGGCCGCGCGGCGAGAAGATCTACGACGTCGCGATCGTCGGCTGTGGGCCGGCGGGGCTGGCCACCGCCGTGTATGGCGCTTCGGAAGGGCTGTCGGTCACGGTGCTGGATTCCCGCGCCTTCGGCGGCCAGGCCGGCGCCAGCGCGCGCATCGAAAACTATTTCGGCTTTCCCACCGGGATCACCGGGCTGGCGCTTACGGCGCGCGCCTTCAACCAGGCGCAGAAATTCGGCGCCGAAATCATGATCCCGGTTTCGGTGACTGCGCTCGACTGCGAGCGCAAGAACGGCGCTTTCGTGCTGTCGCTCGATTGCGGCGACGAGGTGCGGGCGCGCTCGATCGTGGTGGCGAGCGGGGCGCGCTACCGGCGTCCCGACATCGACCGCCTGAAGGATTTCGAGGGCCGCGGCGTCTGGTACTGGGCCTCGCCGATCGAGGCGCGGCTGTGCGCGGGACAGGAGGTCGCGCTGGTCGGCGGCGGCAACTCGGCAGGCCAGGCGGCGGTCTTTTTGTCGGGCCACGTCAAGAAGGTGCGGATGATCATCCGCGGCGGCGGGCTTGCCGCCAGCATGTCGCGCTATCTGATCGAGCGCATCGAGGCGACGCCGAACATCGAGCTGATGTTCAACACCGAGATCACCGCGCTCGACGGCGGTGCCGAGACGGGACTGGAGCGAATCACCTGGAAGAGCCGGCTGTCGGCCGAGCAGACCACGGCCGAGATCCGCAATATGTTCCTGTTCGTCGGCGCCGATCCCGCGACGGGCTGGCTCGACGGCTGCGGCGTCACGCTCGATCGCGCGGGTTTCGTCGTGACCGGCGCGCAATCAGAGCAGAACGCCGGACGGATGGTGTCACAGCTGGAGACCTCGGTTCCCGGCGTCTACGCCGTCGGCGATGTGAGGTCGGGTTCCGTCAAGCGGGTGGGCGGCGCGATCGGCGAAGGCGCGCAGGTCGTCGCTGCACTGCATGGGTTCCTCTCCGACACGTTGAAGCCGGCGAGTTAGCTTGGGAACTGATTAGCTAGGCGAATGAGGTGGTGACGTACCATGTGGAACTGCTCTGGGTTCCACGCTTCGTCGGTAATTTCGCCACATCAGTTGTGGCATTGTGGCGCGCTCTTAAAAGGGGGGAGCCTGCGCCATGATGTTGGGTTTGAGTCTATCTGCTTTCACTACCCTTCATGTCGTCGTCAGCCTGATCGCGATCGTCACCGGATTGGTCGTGATGTTCGGCATGCTCACATCCGCGCGGCTGCCCGTGCTGACGGCGATCTTCCTGTTAACTACGATTCTGACCAGCGTGACGGGCTTCATGTTTCCGTTCACTCAGCTCCTGCTGTCGCACATGTTCGGCATCGCCTCGCTGGTGCTGCTCGCGGTGGCCTGCGTCGCGCTCTATGCGATGAAGCTGAACGGCCTGTGGCGTCCGATCTATCTGTTGACCGCGCTGCTCGCGCTCTATCTCAACGTGGTCGTGCTGGTGGTTCAGGGCTTCCTGAAGGTTCCGACCCTGCATGCGCTGGCGCCGGGCAATCCGCCGGATGGCACCGTCTTTCTCATCGTCCAGGGGATTCTCTTGCTGTTCTTCGTCGGCCTGGTCGCCGGCGTCTTGTGGCGGTTCAGGCCGAAGCCGTTGGCGGCGTGACGGGGGCGCGTCGCCGGGCCAGTTTGCGATCCCATGAAATCGCCGTAATCTCGGGACTGTTGCCGGAACCTCTTCTCCCTTTCCGGCAGTCTCAGCAGGATCAGCATGGATCGCATTCGCATCGTCGGCGGCAACCCGCTCAATGGCACCATTCCGATTTCGGGGGCGAAGAACGCCGCGCTGCCGTTGATGATCGCAGGTCTTTTGACCCCGGAGACGCTGATTCTGGACAATGTGCCGCGGCTGGCCGACGTCGCGCAGCTGCAGCGCATCCTCGGCAATCACGGCGTCGACATCACCGCGGTCGGCAAGCGGCTCGGCGACGGCGAATATCAGGGCCAGACGCTGCAGATCTCGGCCGCCGAGATCATCGACACCACGGCGCCCTACGAGCTGGTGTCGCGGATGCGGGCCAGCTTCTGGGTGATCGCGCCGCTGGTGGCGCGGATGCACGAGGCGCGCGTGTCCTTACCCGGCGGATGCGCGATCGGGACCCGGCCGGTCGATCTCTTGATCATGGCGCTGGAACGGCTCGGCGCGCAAATCGAGATCGACGGCGGCTATGCGGTGGCCAAGGCGCCCGGCGGCCTGCGCGGGGCGGAGATCATCTTTCCCAAGGTGACCGTGGGAGGCACCCATGTCGCACTCATGGCCGCGACCCTCGCCAAGGGCACGAGCGTGATCAGCAACGCGGCCTGTGAGCCCGAGGTCAAGGATCTGGCTGAGTGCCTCAACAAGATGGGGGCGCGGATCGAGGGCGCGGGCACGCCGCGCATCGTCGTGGAGGGCGTCGCGGCGCTGCATGGCGCGCGCCACACAGTGCTGCCCGACCGGATCGAGGCCGGGACCTATGCGATTGCGACCGCGATGACCGGCGGCAATGTTCAGCTCGCGGGCGCCCGGCCCGAATTGCTGCAATCCGCGCTAGACGTGCTGGCGGAAGCCGGCGCCGAGATCACGGTCAACCACGAGGGCATTCGCATCGCCCGCAATGGCAATGGCATCAAGCCGGTTCAGGTCACGACCGCACCATTTCCCGGCTTTCCGACCGATCTGCAGGCGCAACTGATGGCCTTGATGGTGCGGGCGCAAGGGGCATCCGCGATCACCGAAACCATCTTCGAGAACCGCTTCATGCATGTGCAGGAGCTCGCCCGATTCGGCGCCAGGATCAGCCTCGACGGCGAGACGGCCCGGATCGAGGGGATTTCGACCTTGCGCGGGGCGCCGGTCATGGCGACCGATCTGCGGGCGTCCGTATCCCTTGTCATTGCCGGACTTGCCGCCGAAGGCGAAACCATGGTCAATCGCGTCTACCATCTCGACCGCGGCTTCGAGCGGCTCGAGGAGAAGCTCAAGGCCTGCGGCGCTGCGATTGAGCGCATCCGCGATTAGGGAATGAGGACGGGATGCTGTGACCGACCCGCTCAAACTGATCGCGCTCGACGCCGACGATCTCGCCGTCATCTCCACCCATGTGCAGGACGCGCGGGTGCAGATCGCCGACATCCTCTGGCGGCAGGCCGAGAAGCGGCTGGTGATCGGCATGAACCGGCTGGATTGGGAGCAGACCCTGGCTGGCGAGGCCAAGCCGCGCCGGCTGGTGGCGGCGCTTCGGTTCGACCGGGTGCTGGCCTGCAAATCCCGCAAGATCGATCTTGAGGCACCCGATGCGGTGCTGGAGCTGATCGGGATCGAATTCCATTCCTCCGAGCCGCCCGGAGGGAGCGCGCTGTTGTTGTTTTCCCACGGCGGTGCGCTCCGGCTCGACCTCGAATGCCTGGAATGCGAGCTGACCGATCTGGGGCCGGACGATCTGGGCGCCGCTGATCTTGGCGAGGAGGCAGGGCCGGGCGCGAAGGGTTGACGGCCTCTCGCGGCCGCGCCATTGAGCAGGCATGGGCGGTATGCCCGAAGCACGCCGGAAAGCTCCAGATGCCGATTCGACTGACCCGCAGCAGCGCCGATTTTGACGAGACGTTCCGGCAGTTTCTCGCCGCCAAACGCGAGGTCTCCGCCGATGTCGAGGCCGCCGCCCGCGCAATCGTCGACGACGTCGCCAGGCGCGGTGATACGGCGCTGATCGAGGCGACGAAAAAGTTCGACCGGCTCGCGCTCGATGCCGCCGGTCTGCGGGTCACCCCTGCGGAGATCGACGCGGCCGTGAAGGCGTGTGATCCCGCAACGGTCGACGCATTGCGATTCGCCCGCGACCGCATAGAGACTTTTCACCTGAAGCAGCTGCCGAAAGACCAGCTGTTCGTCGACGACGCCGGCGTCGAGCTCGGCTGGCGCTGGAGCGCGATCGAATCCGCCGGCCTCTATGTCCCGGGCGGGACCGCCGCCTATCCGTCCTCGGTGCTGATGAATGCTGTCCCGGCCAAGGTGGCAGGCGTTGCGCGCCTGGTGATGGTGGTGCCGGCTCCGGACGGCAAGCTCAATCCGCTGGTGCTGGCCGCGGCTCAGCTCGGCGGCGTCTCCGAGATCTACCGCGTCGGCGGCGCTCAGGCCGTGGCCGCGCTGGCCCATGGCACCGCGACCATCGCGGCGGTCGCCAAGATCGTCGGCCCCGGTAACGCCTATGTCGCCGCCGCCAAACGGCTCGTGTTCGGCAGGGTCGGCATCGACATGATCGCCGGCCCCTCCGAGGTGCTAGTGATCGCCGACGACACCGGCAACGCCGACTGGATCGCGGCCGACCTGCTGGCTCAGGCCGAGCATGATACCAGCGCGCAATCGATCCTGATCACCGATAGCCGGCGGCTCGCGGACGACGTCGCCCGGGCGGTCGAAGGTCAGCTCAAGACGCTGCCGCGCGCTCAGATCGCCGGCGCCTCCTGGGCCGATTTCGGCGCCATCATCGAGGTCGAGCATCTGGATCAGGCGGTGCCGCTGGCGGACGCCATCGCCGCCGAGCACCTGGAGATCATGACGCGCGATCCCGACGCCTTCGCCGCCAAGGTCCGCAATGCCGGGGCGATCTTCCTTGGCGCCCATACGCCGGAGGCGATCGGCGACTATGTCGGCGGCTCCAATCACGTGCTGCCGACCGCGCGTTCGGCGCGGTTCTCGTCCGGCCTCGGGGTGCTCGACTTCATGAAGCGGACCTCGCTGCTGAAATGCGGGCCTGAGCAGCTGCGCGCGCTCGGCCCCGCGGCGATGACGCTTGGCCAGGCGGAAGGCCTGGAGGCCCATTCACGCTCGGTGGGATTACGCCTCAATTTGCCATGACCCAGCACCCGCCAGGCGATGATGCGACCAACCAGATCGTCGCGGTGACGCTCGACGAGGAGTCGATCGGCCGGTCAGGCCCCGATATCGAGCACGAGCGGGCGATCGCGATCTACGACCTGATCGAGCAGAACGTGTTCGCGCCCGAAGGCGCTGAAGGCACCGGCCCGTTCACGCTGCACCTCGGCATCACCGCCAACCGGCTGATGTTCGACATCAAACGCCAGGACGGCACGCCGGTGGTGACGCATCTGTTGTCACTGACGCCGTTCCGCCGGATCGTGAAGGACTATTTCATGATCTGCGACAGCTATTACCAGGCGATCCGCACCGCGACCCCCGACAAGATCGAGGCGATCGACATGGGCCGCCGCGGCATTCACGATGAGGGCTCGCGGACGCTGCAGGAGCGGCTCAAGGGCAAGGTGCGGATCGATTTCGAGACCGCGCGGCGGCTGTTCACCCTGATCACCGTCCTGCACTGGAAAGGTGAGGGCGCATGAGGCATGTGATTCCGCATATCGCGGCCGCCCTCCGGGCCGAGGGCCCGTAAGCGCATGGCGGAGGCTCCGCGTGCGCGCAATCCGCAGGCGGTGCTGTTCGCCTGTGGCCAGAACAGCGTTCGCTCGCCGATGGCCGAGAGCCTCCTGCAGCATATGTTCCCGCAAGCCCTTTATGTCCGCTCCGCCGGGGTCAAGAAGGGCGAGCTCGACCCGTTCGCGGTTTCTGTCATGGCCGAGCTCGGCCAGGACATATCCGGCCATAAGCCGACCACTTTCGCGGAGCTGGAGGACTGGGAGGGGCTGAATTTCGACCTCATCATCACCCTGTCGCCGGAGGCGCATCACAAGGCGCTGGAGCTGACCCGGACGGTCGCCGCCGATGTCGAATATTGGCCGACGCCGGATCCGACCGGCACCGACGGCAATCGCGAGCAGAAGCTCGCCGCCTATCGCGAGGTCTGTGACGCGCTCTATGCCCGGATCCGGAAACGCTTTGCCAAGCCTGGTCCCGCGGGGCTATGAGGGCGCTGGAGATGCCAAGTTGCGCACAGCTGTCATCGAACCGAAACATCCCCGTCGCGTCCTGCTCACGTTACCGTCTTAGACGAACCGCCGACCGCCCCACCCGCAGCGCCGGCTTCGGGTTGTGGAATGACAGCCCATCCGATAGGTTCCGCGCGCCCTTCCCATTCCGAATCCCTCAGCCACCTCACGCATGCTCGGCCGCCCCAAAATCGTTCTTGCTTCCGGTTCGCCGCGGCGTCTGGCGCTGCTCAATCAGGCCGGCATCGAGCCCGACGCGCTGCGTCCGGCTGATGTCGACGAGACTCCCAAGCGCGGCGAGCTGCCGCGCGCATGTGCCAATCGGCTGGCGCGGGTCAAGGCCGAGGCGGCGCTGAAATCGATCCAGCTCGATGATGAGCTGCGCGGCTCCTTCATCCTCGCCGCCGATACCGTGGTTGCGGTTGGCCGCCGCATCCTGCCCAAGGCCAATCTGGTTGATGAGGCGGCGCAGTGCCTGCGGCTGCTCTCAGGCCGCAACCACCGCGTCTACACCGCGATCACCCTGGTGACGCCGCGGGAGGCCTTTCGTCAAAGGCTGGTCGAGACCCGGGTCCGCTTCAAGCGCTTGGGCGAGGAAGACATTCAGGCCTATATCGGCTCCGGCGAATGGCGCGGGAAGGCCGGCGGTTATGCGGTGCAGGGCATTGCCGGCTCGTTCGTGGTCAAGCTGGTCGGCTCCTACACCAATGTGGTGGGGCTGCCGCTCTATGAGACGGTGAGCCTGCTCGCCGGCGAGGGGTTTCCAATCCGTTTTGGCTGGCTCAACGCGGTCGCCGTGTGACGCTCGACACGGCAACGCGGGACCGGTTTCTCGCGGGATTGTCCTGTCAGCCGAAGGCCGTTCTGGGGGTGCGCTGGCCGGCAATCGTGCCTAGATAAGCGCCGATGTCGAACGAATCGCCCGTCAGGCCCAAGGACGCCGCCAAATCCGTCCGCCGTTGCCCGATCTGCGGCCGCGCCGCGGCGGAGGACCTGCGTCCGTTCTGCTCAGCCCGCTGCCGCGATGTCGACCTCCATCGCTGGCTCGCCGGCGCCTATGTCATCCCGGCCTCCGACGACGCGGATGACGTCGAATAACTCAGCCTTTCAATGGTTTAAGGTCGATGGCGGCACGCTGCCCGGCTGCCCCGATGCGGTCGGACCTGAAGTCCCAGCATTGTGGAAACAATCCGCCTCCAGGCGGTAGACATCGCCGTCCCGGCCCACTATAACCCGCCGGCTCGTCGGGCCTTTTTCGCCCCTAAGAGACCTCGCCCAGGTAGCTCAGTTGGTAGAGCATGCGACTGAAAATCGCAGTGTCGGTGGTTCGATTCCGCCCCTGGGCACCACGCTTTGCGTTTCCACGCTCGGGCACGATCTCGTACGAAGCACTCTCAAGAGCGGCCCATCCAGATGGTTCTGCTCGGACAGTCATCCGCCAGTTGCAACTGTTCGAAGCCTAGCTTTGCCCAGAACCAAACAGCTCGTCCATTCGCGCGGTTGACGCCGACATGCATGGCCTTGATGCCCAGCCGTGAGGCCCGGGCCACCCACTCCGAGAAAAGCAAGACTCCAGCTCCGCGTCCCTGAAGCCTCGGGGACAAGTTCAGATGCAAGTGTGCCGGATAGGCTTCAACGACCTCTTTGGGAGGTTGTTCTGGATGATGAATCGCAAATGCCCGGCGCTGATCCGCTGACCATTGGGCTGACGGTATAGTACTTGGGTCGTCGTATTCTCGACGAAGCTGCGGCCACCATTCGGCCTCGAGCCTGTTGTGCCATCGTTCGGTGTCGGAAGTGCCAACGACGAAACCGGCGACTCCCTCATCATCTTCAATGACGAGCGCCAGGCGTGCTTCAAGAGCGGTGTATGGCGCAGAGTAAATGTGACCGATCAGCTTGCCGTCCTGACAGAGGTGCGAGGCATCGCCACCGTTGTGGCCGGTAGCAAGAGAGATCGCATAGACAGCTTCAAGATCGGCTGACCTGAATTGTCTGATTTCGAGTGCTCGCATTCGATGATCATTCGGGGGCGAATTCAGATCGGGTCGATGGAGACGATCCAGCATTGGATCTTCGATTGAACTCACGCCTCGCTCCTTCGCTGGCATGATCCAGGCAGGTTCTACGGGTTTGATCTCGGTCCGACCGTCGCGGACACCCCGGCTCGGTGATGTTACAAGCCCCTGAATGGAGGCCGTCAATAAACCGTTTCCGGTTGCACCAAAGGCTCGATGTCGAGGTCGATGCGAATTCCCGAGTTGTCGTTGCGCACGACGACGAAATGCACGGGCTGACCGGGGTCGAGATTGATTTCTTGATGGGGCACGTTAGGAGCAAAATAGACAAAATCGCCAGAGCCGACGTCCGCGGTGAACTCCAACCGTTCGCCCCACCGGATCCGGCTGCGGCCCTTGCTGACATAGACCGCGACTTCGTGCGTTCCGTGGTGATGTGCGCCCGTTCGCCCATTTGGCGGCAGGGTCACGGTTCCTATCCAGATGTTGGCACCGCCCGTACCCGCAAACTCAAAGGCTGTCGCCCGTCCCTCCTGCGAAGTCGCGGCTGCACGCACGACTTTCACACCGTCGTTTCGCCAATCTCTGACACCCACAAATCGAACTCCAGCTTTTGTCCACGAAAGCGAATGTGTGTACTCTATTGCGGACAAAGAAGCCTTGTCCACTATAAAGATATGGAGTTGGATTTTTGTCCTCTATAGATGACAAACTTTTGAACCGGATCGCCCTGACGATCCGCAGGCGGCGGGAGGAGTTGAGTTTATCGGTGCGCGCACTCGCGGGCAGGAGCGGGGTCTCCTCTTCGATGATCTCGGATGTGGAGCGCGCCGCCAAGTCACCGACGATTTCGACGCTTGCCGCCCTTTCCGAGGCGCTCGAGATGCCGCTCTCAACCCTGGTTGAGAGCCGGGAGCCGTCCCGACTACGCGTCCTGAAGGCAACAGAGCGGCAGTGGCTCGTCGAGTCAGGCACTGGCGCAAAGCGTGATTGCTTCATGCCTGCCGTTGCCGGCAGCGAAGTCGAATTCCTGCGTTATGTGGTGCCGCCAAGAACCTTGGCGGGACCATTTCCTGCTCACGCGCCGGGCACAATAGAGCACGTTTATCTGGTGTCGGGTGCGCTTCAGATAACCCTCGGCAACGATGTCGCAGACCTAGAGGCAGGCGATAGCTGCTCATGCTACGCCGATTTGCCGCACGGTTTTGACAATCGTGACGGTAAAACGCCGGCCGAACTCATCATCGTCGTCGAACCGCCCCGCGCATCGATGTCGGATCGGGGAAGGCGCCACGAGAGAGGCCGATGACGCTCACGCCATCATACGAAGGATAAACAGGGGTTCCTCTTGTCGGTGGTTGCGTGTGATTCCGCCCCTGGGCACCATAACCGCGTTTTTCCACGCTAGAGCACGATCTTGCAGGATTGCGTTCGCTGGATGATCGGCGCGAAGGGTGCTCGCGAATTTCTCTCCCGACGCGCTCGTAAGCGTGCAGATCGCCGTGGTCCTGTGTCCGACCGTGCTCTTCTCTGTCATCGGCCCTGCAAGATTGACCTCCTAAGCTAGGCGATTAGCGTCCACAATTGCGGACTCGTTGACCGGCCATGTTCGGCGCGCTGGGTACAGAGGGTTCATTGAATCCACGAGAACGCCACCGAGCTTCTAACGTCGAATACAGGGCAACTATTAAGACGTTGGGTATCCACGAGGTAAACGCCAGAATCGGAGACATGCTGGAATAGCTGCCGTACCCCAACACGAAACCGATCGGAATCTGCAGGCGAAGGACAACGGCTCCGAAGGTCATCGCGTAGCTGAATCGCATAAGTAGCCGATGCCACTCAAGCCTTCCCCGTACGACCGAAATCCAAGCGGCCATAGTAGTGCCGATCCACAATCCCGCGAGAATCCCGAAGCCGAGACCAGCTACCCAGCCACCCGAAGCAAATGGTGACGTAGCCAACGCTCCTGTGCCACCTATAACGCACGCTAGGACGTAAACTCGGCCGGAACAACGATGCAGCGCTGGATGGCGCGCTCGTAGCCCCGGAAAGAATTGGAGCGGTCCTAGGACCAAAGCGGCAGGAGCTACGAGCATGTGCATTAGCGCTTGCAGAGGCACTTGCAGTATGACTGCCTTAATATTCGGATCGATGCCGAACCACACATTTCCCAGCGCGGCGTAGTATCGCAAGGACTGCGCGGCTACGACTGTGGCGAGCATGACCATGATGGCCCGCCCAATTCGGGGCATGCATCTCTTCTGCATCTGTCTCACACCTGACCGCTTATTGTTGGTCAAACCGTTTGGTCTTACCGCCGGCATTTCCCGGAGGGTGAAGCCCGACTATGATTGGACCGTCTGGGCGGACAAGTATTGGGGGATCACCGGCACGGAAACAGGGATGAGAGAATGAGTGCTGGGACGAATAGCGCTTGTCACGTGACGAAAAGCGCTCCATTTGAGCTAGCCGCTGCCTCTTTCGGGATGATTGCAGCCGGCGAAGCGGTGGTCGATCTGTCCAACGCGTTCACCCTCGTGCACAATTCGCTCCGTCACGGCCCGGGCGTCGCGCTGTGGATCAGGCAAGCGGCCGTAGACTGCCTCGTGCCAGTCATCTGGGAGCAAGCGCTCGGGTCGCGATGATCAAAATTGCGCGGTACGGGTTTCGATCTCGCTGTCACGTCTCTCTCACTGATCAGCACGTCACCAACTGACAGCAGCCCCGCCGCCGGTCGCCTACGGCTTTTTCGAGGTTCCCTCGCTGTGCATCTTCCGTGGTGGCCGCCAGCAACCTTCCTGGTCTCATCGCGAAATAGCCACAACAGGTAGGTCAAATTCTACTCGGGTCGGAAAAGGCATAGGACTGCTACGATGTTCTGGAAATCATCTCGCGTTTTGGGGGCCGCCTTCTATATCGCCGCATTTCCTGCAAGCGCGCAGCAGGGCGCGGAGATCGACGCGTGCATAGCCAAAGCCGACGGTGTTTCCTCGAAAATGTTGGATTGCGGCAAAGCCGAAATCGATAAGTGGGACCCGAGGCTGAATGCCGCCTATCAGACGCTTCTGCATAGGTCCGAGGGCAAGCAGCGAGCGCAATTGCAACAAGAGCAGCGCGCCTGGCTCAAACATCATTTGAGCGAGACTCACCGTCTGGCTGTCGACCCCAACAATGGGTCCGTCGCATTCCTCGAATCGCAGTCTTTTGAACTGGATGACTTGGTCGAGCGAACGTTGGCGCTCGAAAAGTGCGTCAACGAGAAGCCTTGAGCGGTCGACACCTTCGTCAAATCAGCACTTGAAGCGGATATCGGTATCGGTAGTTGCGCCTCCAGGATTTGAACCTCGTAGGGGGCGAACAAGCGGCGGGTTCCGGTTGGCCATAAGCGTTGCTTCCCAGCGAGCCAGGCTGCCAGCCAATAGCGAAGCGGGGCTCCCGCGATTGGGTTTCGGGATGCAATCGCTACGGCAAACCCGGGCCCATCGTAATCCTCCAGGGCCTCCTGGCCCTTAGGGCCATGCTCAGCGGCTGGAGGATCGCTCGCAATGTGTGAATCAATTAGGCCCGGCGGGCGTCTCGAAGGATGGACCGCCCGCGCGTCTTCCTTCCCGCGGCAACTCTTGCCCGGGCTGTGCCCAACATGGTGTCCCTCGAAAAACAGAGGCGCAGGGAAAGCCGAATGCTCAAGCGCACCCGCAGGTGTCCCGGTTCTGACATTCGTATCCTGGTGCGGCAGCTTCGTTTACGAATGTCAGAACCAAAGCGACACTAGCAAAATATCAATTTTCTAGTGTGGCTTTGGATTTGACATTCGCTTGGAGGGTTCGTGGCGGGGAGCGCGCGCGGATTTCTCGCACGGGGATACGGCTTAGGGCTTCTTGGAGATAGCGGTCGGAGATGCGCGGCTCGGACGATTAACTAATGACGAATCCAGCTGCGAGTCCGAAGGAATATCACTCGGGCAGGCCCGCCATCCGCAGGCCGGTTTCGAAGCGGGCGAGATGCTCCGGCCGCCGGATCGGAATCCAGTCTGCGAGACTGCTGACGCGAAACGTGGGGTCTAGCACCCGCAAATGTTTGATCGCGATGCGCGCCTGCTCGGTGCGGTCGGCGAGCGCGTGACTCGCTGCGATGATGGCGACGGCCAGCAAAAAGCTCGGCAATTGTCTGAAGGATTGTTCGGCCCAGGTCGAGGCCATGTCAAAGCGTCCGGCAAACAGATGCGAGAGGGCCACGCCCGCCTGCATCCGGAACATCTCCGGATCCAGCGGGCTGAAACGCATCGCGCGCGCAAAGAACTCGATCGCGGCGTCGGCGTCCCCGCGCTCCGCTCTGAGGAAGCCCCCCAGGAACCAGGCCGACGCCAGGTTGGGATTCAGCAACAGCGCTTTGTCGACCAGCGCGATTGCGCCCTCCACGTCGCCGGCGAGATGGGCGAGGGCATGCCCGCCCCTGGTGAGCGCGACGGCGTCGTCCTTGCCCAATTCCACCGCGAGGCGGGCCAGTCGAACACCTTCCACGGTTTCTTGCGCCCGATTGGCCATCCAGCCATTTACCTTGCGCCAGAAATGACACCACGCGGCCATGGCGTGGGCAGCGGCAAACTCCGGATCGAGTTGTATGGCCTTGTAGAACAGCGGCAGCGCCTGTTCGATTGCCTCTCGCGTCCCCCGATGCAAATGAGGCATGGCGCGCAGATAATTGTCGTAGGCGCTGAGGCTGCCGGTCGGTTTCCGGCGGGCGCGCTCGATCTCGGCTCGCTCGAGTTGAGAGGCAATCGCTCCGACGATGCTGGTCGCGATCTGATCCTGGAGCTCGAAAATGTCCTCAAGCGTCCCTTCGAACCTCTCGGCCCAAAGGTGGGTGCCGCTTGCGGCATCGATGAGCTGGCCTGTGATACGAATCCGGTTTTCGGACTGTCGCACACTGCCTTCAACGACATAACGCACGCCAAGCTCGCGACCCACCTGTTTCTCGTCTACCGTCTTGCCCTTGTAGGTGAAGCTCGAGTTGCGGCCGATCACGAACAGCCAGCGGAGCCGTGACAGGGCCGTGATGACGTCCTCGACGATGCCATCGGCAAAATAGTCCTGCTCGACGTCGCCACTAAGGTTGCGAAATGGCAGGACCGCGATCGACGGAGAATCCGGCAGGGCCGGATTGGGTGCCAGCTTTCCATCCATGATGTCCGCGTCGGTCGCCACCGCGCTCGCGGTGAGCGCCTGTTCTGCAATCTTGCCGACAAATCGAATGCCTTTGCGCGCAACCGTCCGGATCAGGCGCTGCTCCTTGCCGGTGTCGCCGATCGCCCTGCGTACCGCGTTGATGTGGCTCGTCAGCGTCGATTCGGAGACGATCCGTCCTTCCCACACGGCTTGCAGGAGATCGTCTCTCGTCACCACCTGTTCGCGGTTGCGGACCAGGTAAAGCAACAGATCGAATACCTTCGGTCCAATAGCGATGAGCTCGGCGCCTCGCCTGAGTTCGCGCCGGTCGACATCCAGACAATAATCTTCAAATGAGAATTGCACTGCCGCGCTCCGCTTGGACAAAAAGCCAAGAAAAATTCAATGCCGATTCACCGTAGCCGCAAGGCTTTTCGGTTCGCATGGGCGCACCCTCCCTGCTGCTTTCAGACGCAGCCTGGTCATCGGCGGCGAGCAATGGAGGAAAAGCCATGAAGATTGTCATTATCGGCGGTACAGGTCTCATCGGAACGAAGCTTGCTGGCAAACTCCGTCAGAAGGGCCACGACGTGGTTCCAGCATCTCCCAGAACAAGCGTCAACACGATCACGGGTGAAGGTCTCGGCATGGCCCTCTCCGGTGCCGAGATTGTCGTGGACGTCGCGAATTCGCCTTCATTCGAGGACAGCGCAGCCCTGAAATTCTTCGAAACGTCAGGCCGTAATCTTCTGGCGGCCGAGGCCGCCGCCGGCGTGCGACATCACGTAGCTCTGTCGGTTGTCGGGACCGATCGGCTTCCGGAATGCGGTTACTTCCGCGCCAAGCTGGCACAGGAGAACCTGATCAGGACCTCGAAGATTCCCTACACCATCCTGCGCGCCACGCAGTTCTTCGAGTTCATCGGCGGGATCGTCGATTCCTCTTCCGATGGGCAGACCGTCCGGTTGTCGCCCGCTTTGTTTCAGCCCGTGGCTTCGGACGATGTCGCCGCCGCGCTGGCGGGCGTCACGCTCGGCGCACCGGTCAACGGTGTGGTGGAATTGGCAGGACCGGACCGATTCAGTCTCGACGAGTTCGGCCGAAAATATCTGACCACGAAAAAGGACCCGCGCAAGGTCGTGGCCGACGTTCACGCCCGCTATTTCGGCGCAGAACTGGACGATCGGTCTCTCACGCCCGGCAGCAATCCGCGACTTGGCTTGGTGCGTTTCGAGGACTGGCTGGCCCGGCCCGCAGCGTAAACGCTGTCGCATTGCGAGGACAGATCCATGAGCAAGCCGATCTTGCGCGATTCCTTGCCCATGACCGAGCACGTCGTCACGACTTACACCGTCGCGATGCAGCGAATGGAGCGACGGTCGGGAAGATCACTTGCAAAGGGACGATCGCGGCTGGCGTCGGCCGATCCGCAACGTGTCACCGATCTCTGAACACTTCAGCGGCATTGACAACGTTTCCGCCGCGGGAAGCGCGCCCCGCCTGGGATCGAACGCCAACAACGAGCGCAGAAGTTTTCAAAGATGAATCAGATGATCCACAACACTCAACAGGAGATAAACATGAATTTACACAACACCTCACGCGCCGTCGGATCGAGGCCCGAAGAGCTGGTCCCGTCGCGATACGCACTGAAGGTCGGCGAGATTGACGTGCTGGTGATAAGCGATGGGGTGCTGCCGCTTCCAACCGCGATGTTGGCACACAATGCCGCCCCGCGCGTCCGGGCGGCCTGGCTGGACAACATGTTCCTGCCGCCGGATGCCTTCGATTGGGCGCTGAACGCGGTTTTGGTGCGTAGCGGCGGCAAAACCATACTTATTGACGCTGGACTTGGGTCCGATCCGGACTTGCACTTGCCGCGGGCGGGGCAGTTGATCAGACGATTGGATGCCGCCGGCATCGATCTCGCGTCCGTGACCGACGTGGTGCTGACCCACATGCACATGGACCACGTTGGCGGGCTGCTCGTCGACGGGGTGAAGGAGCGGCTGCGTCCGGACCTCCAGATTCACGTGGCAGCCGCCGAGGTCAAATTCTGGGAGTCGCCCGATTTCACCCAAACCAACATGCCGCAGGGGTTCCCGGACGCGCTTCGGGCGGCCGCCAAGCGGTTCACGAAAGAGTACCACAATCACCTGCGGCAGTTCGACGAGGTGCACGAGGTGGCGCCGGGCGTGGTCGTGCGTCGCACCGGCGGTCATACCCCCGGCCACAGCGTGGTCCGCCTGACGTCCGGCGCCGACGCGCTGACGTTCGCCGGCGACGCCGTGTTTACGGTCGGTTTCGACCACCCCGACTGGCACAATGGCTTCGAACACGATCCCGAAGAGGCGGCCCGCGTTCGGGTCCGACTCTTGCGGGAGCTTGCCGAGACCGGCGAGATGCTCGTGGCCACTCATATGCCGTTCCCGTCCGTCGGCCGGGTCGCTGTTGATGGCGACGCCTTTCGCTTTGTACCGATCTTCTGGGACTACTGACCGCGTGCTGAATTAGGCACCAACTGGGGCGCGCACTCATAGCGTTTGTGGGTTCGCGCCCTGGTTTCCGCGCCGCCGATTGGGGTCCCGACCCAATTTACCCTCCTCACGCCACCATGCTAAGGACAAACAGCAGTTCCTCGTGTCGGTGGTTGCGTATGCGTCCCCCCTGGGCATCATAACTGCGCTTTTCCACGCTAGAGCACGATCTTGTACGATTGCGTTCGCTGGATGATCGGCGCGAAGGGCGTTCGCGGATTTTCTCTTTCCGGGGCTCGCTAAGTTGACATGCGTTCAAATCCAGCCCCGTAACCAACTAACAATGACCCAGCAATTTTCTGGGATTGCGGCGTCGTTGTTTCCGAGGTCCGACTATCGATCTGTGAGCACCAACGCGCAGGGGGCAACGCGAAAGAGCGAAGTTTCGGCGATTTCGAATGCTCATCCGGCGGATTTCACCAATTCACGCCAGCGACTCGGCGCGATTCCGCTCCAGCTTTCGAAGGCCCGGCTGAAATGGGCGGGATCGCGATAGCCGAGCATCCCCGCGATATCGGTGATCGGCCGCTCCGACTGGCACAGCAGCCTGATCGCCTGCCGCTGCAACGCATTCCGCAAAAGGTCGGAGTAGCTCAGTCCGATCTCGCCGAGTCGGCGCTGTAACGTTCGTTTTGAGACTCCCGCTCGGCGAACAATGCCGGAAAGGGTTGGACGAGCGCCGAGTAGCTCGAGATCGATCAGGGCCGCAACATGGCCGGGTAGGTCGTCCGGAGCGGGTATATCGAAAATCCGAGCGAGTTCGTCGGCGTCGAGCCCTTCCGTTCGATCCAGATGCGGATTGACGGCCACGAGCAGCCGCCGGTCGAAAATGATCGTGCCGGGCGCGTCGCAGATCACCGTGGCGGCGCCCATCTGCTCGTCGATCGAACGCTGGGCGCGCGCCGTCAGGCCGCCGATCATGATCCGGCTCGGCAGCCAGCCGGCGCCGGCAAAATGCCGGACGACTGCGATCATGTACCAGATCGCGAGCATCTCGTTCTGCGGTCGCCCATCCGTCGCGGTGTCGGCCAGTTCGTAGGACCAGTGCACCTCTTTGCCATGTCGTCGGACGAGGAGCCTTGTCGCGCTCTGCAGCATGTGCGGCAAACTCGTCCCTGCGCGCTGGATCGCTTCGAGCAGGGTGGGGGCCTGAGTGACCCATTTGCCATAGACGCCGAGGCCCGCGATCGAAGTCTGGCGGCCGAGACGTGCCGCGAAGACCTCATCGCGCAGCTCGCGTGACGACGCCGCAAGCAGCCGGAAATGGTCGCGCAAAGGCAAGAGCGTATCCGGCGATTCCAACAGGCGGATAGGAAGCTCGGCACGGCGAAACACCCGCTCGATCGATCCGCCGGTCGCAGTGACGACCTCCGCGATCGGCCCGAGCGTGCTCGCGCGTGTGTAGCCTGTTCGACGCATCTGCCCTCGCGCGCCACAAGAGCACCGATTTTGGCATGTCGTGGCATGCAGAGATCCGGCACGAACAATAGCATTCGGCTCTCTGCTCATGAACCGCGAACTGACAGGCCAGTTCGGGAAAAAATCACGGAGAACGCGAATGTGTCTCTATTGTCTGCAGCTGTCTTCGGGCGGCGGCGTCTCCAGGCGTGACATGTTGCGGAGCGCGGCAACTCTCGGCCTGGCGCTGCCATTCGCTGGCAGCGCCTCGAAAACTGCCTTCGCTGCCGAACAGAGCGGTCCGCCGCCGGAAGAGTTCGTGAAAGGCATCGAGGACCTGCTCGCGCGGGCGCGTTCGCCCGAACTTGCCGGCTACCGCGTGTTCGAGATCAATGGCAATGACCTGCCGTGGATTGATCTCGGCCTTGCGGCCGCGAGAGGTCAGCAGATCACCTTTCTGCTCACCGGGCGAATGTGGGTGTCCCGGCAAGCTGATCTTTGGTTCAATCCCGGGCTGGTTTTCCATGCCCGCACGTGCGGCCGACGGCCGATGTACAGTCCGGGGGCCGATACAGGCACGATGACTGCCTCGCATGACGGCCCCCTCGAAGCAGCGCGCTCGGCTACGCAATTCGCCGATGAGGACGGCAGGCTCGCGACGCCGGAAGATGCCTACCGGAAGCAGGACGTGAAGATCACGGGCGTCGCGCTCATGTGGCGTGGTGAGGCCGCCGCGGGTCTTGCGAGCCTCTCCGCGCATGGCGATGTCGGCGGTCTCATCGCCGCCGAGATCGCGCGCCTGCGGCGCGACCGCAAGCTGCCGGAAGGCTGGTCCAATTTCTTCATGTTGGGCGGCGGCGCGGAAACCTTTAGCCGAGACGCCAATGGCGAGATCGTCTGCGAGAGCTCCGGGAGCGTCTCCATCATCGAGCGGCCCCTGTCGACACCGTTCGCCTCCCGCCCGACGCTCGGCTGGCGCTGGAAGATCGACCAGCTCCCGTCGAGGGTCGCGGAGGACCAAGCGCCCTTTCACGACTATCTCTCGATCGGCGTGAAATTCGAGGATGGACAGGACCTCACTTATTTCTGGAGCGCAGCACTGCCGACCGGCAAAGTCTTTCGCTGTCCGCTGGCCGGCTGGAGCGCAGTCGAAACTCATATGGTCGTCCACTCCGGCGCGAAGGATCTCGGATCATGGTACGAGGTTGAGCGCGACATCGCTTCCGACTACGCTGCTCATATAGGAGGGGCGGCGAAGGCGATTTCTCACATCTGGCTGTTGGCGGTCACGCCTTTCCAGCGCGGCCGGGGAGCGTGCCGCTACGCCGACATCAGGATCGGTGCGGCCGATGGCGCGGTGCGCAAGCTATAGACGAGTGCCGATGTTGCTCACGCCACGAACCCCGGAACTATTTCATCGCAAGAATCGGATATTGCGCCTCCAGGTGACGCGATGATCGGTCGCGGGGCGGATTCGTCTGGTGGCACTATGCTACGACGTCGCGCTTGAACGGGTTCATCATGCGCTCGGGTCGTCAATCAGCCGTTGCGGTCGGGCGAATGTCTCCAGCAGGTCGTGACGATCAATCAGGATTTCTCGGCCTCTGACGCGAACGCCATGCTCGGTCAATTGGGTCAGACCGCGAGATAGATTCTCGCGGGTTGTGCCGATATGCGACGCCAGCGTGCCCCGATCGAAGGGAAGAAGGATGTGGGCCGGTGCGCCATCCTTGTGGGCCTCGGTCAATATCCAGTTCGCAAGTCGTTCGACACTCGACCGTGCCACGTAGCCTTTCAATTTCTTGACCGCGCCTCGGTAGGCGAGGGCGAGCTCCCTTGCCACGATCCGGGCGAACGCAACGTCCCGGTCGAACACGGCACGAACCCGCTCCGCTGGGATCAGCAGGATCCGTGACTCCCGGATCGTCCGGGCCGAATTCAAATAGGGCTGGTCGCTGACCACGGCAGCGAGAATGAAGGTGGAGACTGGCTTCACGAGCGTGATTCCCCACTCGGCGTCGTCCTGTTCAGTAAAGATTTCGACCAGCCCGTCGACAAGCACATGCAGGAAATCGGCGGACCGTCCTTCGTGAATGAGATCCACGTGGCTTGGGAACTGCTGGAGCAGCGCGGCGTCCAGCAGGCTTTCGAGGTGCTGCGGGGCCATTTCCGAAAACAGCGGGAGGGCTTTCACTTGAAGGAGCTCTTGGGCGCGCAACTGTCTTGCCTCCGAATGGAACCGTGTGACTTTCGTCAAATAACCATCAGTCTTATGTCAACTGTTTGTGTTGGATCAAACAATTTGCATTGCAGCAAAATACAGAACTGGCTGGTTGATGTGGCCTTCTTGATCCATCGCAATTCAGGACTCGACAGAGTCGGCAATCCAGTCCCCCAGCCGAAGCTGAAGCAGTTTGTCGGGGGCTATCATGGACGTTGTCGGTTCAAGTGCCGCGCATAGAGGTCGGGCCCTTTGGCTCTCGACCATCGCGTTCACAATTTGCTTTGCCGTCTGGACCATCTTCTCGATCATCGGGATTCGAATAAGGCAGGAACTCGGGCTCAACGACACCGAGTTCGGGCTGCTGGTCGGCACGCCCATCCTCAGCGGTTCGTTGATCCGTCTCGTCTTGGGGATCTGGACCGACCAATATGGCGGACGACGCGTCTACACCTTCGTCATGCTCGCTGCAGCGGTTGCGACATATCTGCTGACCTGGGCTCACAACTATCCCCAGTTCCTGCTTGCCGCCCTCTTCGTGGGCGTCGCGGGCGGGTCGTTCGCGGTAGGGGTCGCTTACGTGTCCCGATTCTACCCGCAGGGCAAGCAAGGCACCGCGCTTGGCATTTTCGGTGCTGGCAACGTCGGCGCTGCCGTGACCAAGTTCCTGGCGCCCTTCGTGCTCGTCGCCTATGGCTGGCAGACGGTTGCGCAGGTCTGGGCATTTGCCATCGGCGCAATGGGCATCATTTTCTGGATCTTCTCGGAAGAAGACCCTGTCGTTCGCGCGCGGCGCGAGAACAATCAGAAGCCGAAGAGTGCCTGGCTCGAGCTTGCGCCGCTGAAGAACATCCAGGTCTGGCGCTTTGCGCTCTACTACTTCTTCGTGTTCGGCGCGTTCGTTGCCCTGTCGCTGTGGCTGCCGCAATACCTGATCAAGGTGTACGGCGTCGACATCAAGACCGCCGGCATGATGGCAGCTATGTTCTCGTTTCCGGCGAGTGTGTTCCGCGCCTATGGCGGCCATCTCTCCGATCGCTATGGCGCGCGGCGTGTCATGTATTGGGCTTTGATGGTCGGCGTGGTGTCAACATTCGTGTTGTCCTATCCTCCTACCGACTATCTCGTTAAGACGGTCAACGGGACCGTCGGCTTCCATCTCGAAATGGGTGTGGTGCCCTTCACCGTGACCGTGTTCGTGCTCGGCTTCTTCATGGCGCTGGGCAAGGCCGCGGTCTACAAGCACATTCCAGTGTACTATGCTGATAACGTCGGTGCGGTCGGTGGCCTGGTCGGCATGATCGGCGGGCTCGGCGGCTTCGTGCTTCCGATCGCGTTCGGCGCGCTCGTCGACCTGACCGGGCTTTGGACCAGTTGCTTCATGCTGCTGTTCCTGTTGGTCACCTCCGCACTGATCTGGATGCACGTCTCGATCCGCCAGATGGAACGTGGCGTTGTCGGCGAAGCCTTGAAGAAGCTTCCCGAGCTTCCCGAGATGGAGGAGATCCACAAGCCCGAGCATGTTGGCGTGCTGTCGGGTGCGGTGCTGACCGACTGGCGGCCGGAGGATTCGGAGTTCTGGGAGAGCGGCGGGCGCGCGATCGCGCGGCGCAACCTCTGGATATCGATCCCGGCGCTGCTGCTGTCCTTCGCGATCTGGCAGGTGTGGTCAGTGGTGGTAGCAAAGCTTCCATCGGTCGGCTTCAAGTTCACGACTGATGAGTTGTTCTGGCTGGCGGCACTGCCGGGTATCTCCGGCGCCGTACTCAGGATCTTCTACTCCTTCATGGTGCCGATTTTCGGCGGCCGGCTGTGGACCACGCTCGCCACCTGGTCGCTGCTGATCCCCGCCGTCGGCATCGGCTATGCCGTGCAAAATCCGGCGACGCCCTATCCGCTATTCCTCGGGCTTGCACTGCTGTGCGGCTTCGGCGGCGGCAACTTCGCCTCCTCGATGTCCAACATTTCCTTCTTCTTTCCGCGTGCGGAGAAGGGCAACGCGCTCGCGCTCAATGCCGGTCTCGGCAATCTCGGCGTCAGCGTCGTGCAATTCGTCGTTCCGCTCGTGATCACCGCGGGAGTGTTCGGCTGGTTCGGCGGTGACCCGGCCATGGTCAAGAATGGGACACAGCAGGCGCCGCTTTGGCTGCAGAACGCCGGCTTCATCTGGGTGCCGTTCATCGTCGCCAGCGCCTTCGCTGCCTGGTTCGGCATGAACGACATCGCCTCGGCAAAGGCGTCTTTCGCTGATCAGGCGGTGATCTTCCAACGCAGGCACAACTGGATCATGTGCTTGCTCTACACCGGAACCTTCGGCTCGTTCATCGGCTACTCCGCGGGCTTCCCGCTGCTCGCCAAGACTCAGTTCCCGGCCGTGGATGCCTTGCAGTTCGCCTTCCTTGGTCCACTGGTCGGCGCGCTCTCCCGTTCGGCCACCGGCTGGATGGCCGACAAGTGGGGAGGCGGACGGGTCACGGTGGGCGTGTTCATGCTGATGATGGTCGGCGTGCTCGGGGTCTTGTACTTCCTCGGCATCAAGGACCAGCCCGGCGCGTTCTGGGGTTTCTTTGCGATGTTCCTGCTGCTGTTCTTTGCGACGGGCGTCGGTAACGCGTCGACCTTCCAGATGATCCCGAACATCATGCGGAAGGAGATGGACCGCCTGATGCCGACCGCCGACGCCACGACCAAGCTGCGTCAGGCGGAGAAGGAGTCGGCTGCGATCACCGGCTTTACCTCGGCGATTGCCGCCTTCGGCGCGTTCTTCATTCCGAAGTCCTACGGGACGTCGATCGATTTCACCGGCGGCGTGCAGGCGGCGCTGTGGGGCTTCTTCGCCTTCTACGTGATCTGTGTGGTCGTCACCTGGGCCGTCTATACCCGCAAGGGTGGCGTGCTCCACGACATCGAACGCGGTGGCCGGATCCCGGCCGCAGCGCAGCCTGCCGAATAAGGAGAACGAGGATGAGTCACTTTCTGGACAGGCTTTCGTTCTTCACCCGGAGGAATGAAGAGTTCGCCGGAGGGCACGGCGTGACCACGAGCGAGGATCGCTCGTGGGAGGAGGGGTACCGGAAGCGGTGGCAACACGACAAGATCGTGCGCTCCACCCACGGGGTGAACTGCACGGGCTCGTGCTCATGGAAGGTCTACGTCAAAGGCGGCATCGTCACCTGGGAAACCCAGCAGACGGACTATCCGCGCACGCGCCCCGATCTTCCGAATCACGAGCCGCGCGGCTGCGCGCGTGGCGCGAGCTATAGCTGGTACCTCTACTCCGGCAATCGCGTGAAATATCCGCTGGTGCGCTCGCGCCTCATCAAATTGTGGCGCGCCGCGCGTGCCACGATGACGCCGGTCGCAGCCTGGACGTCGATCGTGGAGAATCCGGACAAGCGCGCGTCCTATGTGCAGAAGCGGGGCCTCGGCGGCTTTGTTCGCGCCAACTGGGCCGAAGTGAACGAGATCATCGCTGCGGCGAATGCCTATACGGCGAAGACCTACGGTCCCGATCGCGTATTCGGCTTCTCGCCAATCCCGGCCATGTCGATGGTGA
>NZ_CAFK01000011.1 GCF_000239815.1 Bradyrhizobium sp. STM 3843
ACTCATCTAAGTTAAAGGATAGAGAGGCTCGGCCTCATTGGCTTCCAGCCGCCTTGCCGAACCGAGATTTGCTGAAGCGGGGGAAATGGCGGAGACGGAGGGATTCGAACCCTCGATAGGGCTTTACAACCCTATAACGGTTTAGCAAACCGCCGCCTTCAGCCACTCGGCCACGTCTCCGGCTGTGGTCGGTATGCCCGAGGCCGCGCCGCGCCGCAAGCGGCAGATTGTGGACGAGTCGATTTCCTAGGGCCGAGCGAGCGGCAAAGGGCGCAACTTCGCCATTTGCCGCTTGGCGTCCCTATCTCACATCCCGACGGTCTGGCGATGACCTTCGAGATAGACGCGCTCCGACGGGGTGGGCCGATCCAAGCCCCACATGGCGCGGTGCCAGAATGGATACAGCGGGTGCGGACGGCCGGCCGCCTCGATGCGCGCGGCCTGCTCGGGCGAGAGCGTCAGGTCATCGGAGGCGAGATTGTCCGCGAGCTGCTCTGCGGTGCGCGCGCCCAGCACGATCGAGTTGATGCCCGGACGGTCGCGCAGCCAGGCCAGCGTCACCTGCGGGACGGACCGCCCGGTTTCGGCGGCGACCTGCTCGACGGCCTTCAGCACCCGGGCGAAGCGATCCCAGTCGGAGACGAACGGCTCCTTCCAGCCTTCTGCGCCCTGGCGCGTCCCTTGTGGCGCGGCGCCGTCCGCCTTCACCCTGCCGCCGAACAGCCCTTGGCCGAGCGGGCTCCAGATCATCGCGCCGATGCCGAACTCTTCACCGGCCGGGATCAGCTCATATTCGGCCTCGCGCGCCTCCGGCGTGTAATAGATCTGATGCGCGACCGGCGGCACCAGTCCCGGCTGTTTCGCGATCATGGCTGTCTTCGCCAGCGACCAGCCGCTGTAGTTGGAGATGCCCCAGTAGCGGATCTTCCCGGCCTTCACGAAGCCGGACATGGTCTCGACCGTCTCCTCGATCGGCGTCACGCCGTCCCACTGGTGGATGAAATAGAGATCGAGCCAGTCGGTGTTGAGCCGCGCGAGGGTGCCTTCGAGCTGGCGCGTGAGATGGACGCGCGAGGCGCCGCCGCCATTGGGCCCCTCCTCGACTTCCGAACGTCCTTTGCTGAACACGAGCACCTTGTCCCGCTTGCCCGCCAGCGCCGCGCCGAGCACCTTTTCCGCATCGCCCTTCGAGTAGAGATTGGCGGTGTCGAATGCGTTGACGCCGGCGTCGATGGCCATGTCCACCAGCCGTCTGGCATTGGCAACGTCGAGATTGCCCAAGGCTTCGAAGCCGTGGGTGCCCGCAAAGGTCAGCGTGCCCAGAATGTAGCGCGAGACCTTCATGCCGGAGTGACCGAGGGGAACATAGTCCATTTGTGCGCCTTCCGCTGCTCGAGTGATCAGGACATCCAATGCACAGGAGAACGCTCGGTTCGTCGGTTGTCACTCAACGAAAGCTTGAGCGCAGATCGGCCGGCTCGGGTTCCGCCTCTCCTCCCCGGCAAACGGCCTTCGCCATCGCGTGGCGCATGACGTCCCAGATGCGCGGATTGCCGGATTGCGTCACGTTGACGCGAAGGAAGCCAGCGGCGGTCTGCGACACGCTGAAGACATTGCCGGGAGCGAGCACGACGTCCTCAGCGAGTGCCGTTCTGGCCAAGGCCGCGGAGTCGCATCCTTCCGGTAAACGGCACCAGAGATGAAAGCCGCCGCGCGGCATCAGCCAGGGCTCCATCCCGAGCGCCTGCAATGCGCGCGTCGTGTCGCGCATCGCCCGCGCAAGCTTCCGCCGCAGCTCATCCATATGCTTGCGATAGCCGCCGCCGGCCAGCACGTCGGCAATCACGGCTGTCGCGACCGGGCTCGGGCCGCCGAAGCTGGTTGCAAGCTGAAGATCGACCAGTCCCTCGACCCAGTCCGCCCTGGCGGCGATATAGCCACAGCGCACCGATGCAGAGAGCGTCTTGGAAAAGCTGCCGATCCGGATCACCCGGTTGAGGCCGTCGAGCGCGGCAAGCCGCGGCGAAGGCTCCGGCTCGAAATCCGCGAAGATGTCGTCCTCGACGATCGTCAGCTCATGCGCGGCAGCGGCGATCAGGAGCCGATGCGCCGTCGATAGCGACAGCGTTGCGCCGGTGGGGTTATGCAGCGCCGAATTGGTGACGTAGAGCCGCGGCCGTTCGGCCGCAAGGATCGCTTCGAAGCGCGCGATCTCCGGCCCCGATGACGTGTAGGGCACGCCGACGATCGTCACCTGATGCGCACGCAGCAGCGCCCTGAAATTGAAGTAGCAGGGATCGTCGACCAGGACCGTATCGCCGGGCCGAAGCAGGAAGCGGCAGACCAGATCGATCGCCTGCGTGCCCGAGCCCGTCAGCAGCAACTGGTTGGCCGCAACGTCGAGCCCCTCTTCGGCAAAGCGGGCCAACAGCAAGCGGCGGAGCGCCAGTGAGCCGCGCGTGCCACCGTAGTCGACGAGCAGCGCATCCTCGGCGCGCGCGACGGTCCGCAGCGCCCGGCGCAACAGCATGCTCGGCATCAACTCCGCCGGCAGCCAGCCGCAGCCGGGCATCAGAGCGTTGGGCTCCGCCTCGAGCGATTGCCGCGAGACCCAGAACGGATCGACCGCACGATCGCGACGGGGCTCCGCTTCGGCAAGCAGCAGCGGCAGCGCCGCTGCGGTCGCCGAGACATAGAAGCCGGAGCCGCGGCGGGCGCGGATCAACCCTTCCGCGGCCAGGCGCTCATAAGCCTCGACCACGGTCGACGGCGAGATGCCCATGGTCGCGGCAAAGCGGCGGACCGACGGCAGGCGATCGCCGGCACCAAGCGTGCGGGCCGCCACACGGGCGCGGATCACCTTCATCACCTCGAGCGTCCGCGTTCCGCCTCGCCCAGGCCTGTCCATGCGCTCATCCAATTGTATGGGAATCCATATCAATACAGTTTTGCCAGATTGTATTGAATTGTGGCTGGTCGCGCCAGCCGAGAGACCGCAGGATCGTCTTGCAACAGGCGAGGCGACGAGATGACGAGCACTACAGACGGCTGGCGGGATGGGCTCCTCGGGGTCATCATTTTCAGCGCCTCGCTGCCGGCGACGCGCGTCGCCGTTGCCGGCTTCTCACCTCTGTTCCTGACATCGGCGCGCGCGGTCATCGCAGGCTTGCTGGGCGCGATGATGCTGCGATGGCTTCAGCCAACAAGACCGGCGCGGCGCGATATCGCCTCGCTCGCGATCGTCGCGACCGGCGTCGTCATCGGCTTCCCGCTCCTGACTGCACTCGCGCTTCAACACATCACGTCGGCGCACTCGATCATCTTCATCGGCCTGTTGCCGTTATCGACGGCGATCTTTGGTGTGCTGCGCGGCGGCGAGCGACCGAATTGGATGTTCTGGCCGTTCGCTGTGCTCGGCAGCGCTGTCGTGATGGGCTTCGCGCTCGCCGGCGACGACCGGACATCCGTCTCCGGCGATCTCTTGATGCTGGCAGCGATCCTGCTGTGCGGATTGGGCTACGCCGAAGGCGCCAAGCTGTCGCGCCGTCTTGGCGGCTGGCAGGTGATGTCATGGGCGCTGCTGCTTTCGCTGCCGATCACGCTCGCACTCGCCATCGCCGCCCTGCCCGCCTCCTGGGACACGATCGGTGGCGGCGCATGGACCGGGCTCGCTTATGTCTCGGTGTTCAGCTCGCTGATCGGCTTCATGTTCTGGTATCGCGGGCTTGCCGTCGGCGGCACCGCCAGCGTCGGCCAGCTGCAACTGCTGCAGCCGTTCTTCGGCCTCGCACTCGCCGGCCTGCTGCTCGGCGAGCCTGTGGCCTGGACCATGATCCTGACGACAGGTCTCGTCGTCCTCTGTGTCGCCCTGGCCAGGCGCTACGCTTGACGCGCTGGCGCCGTCAACCACGCCAAGCGCGACATCAGTCGAACAGCGTTCGCGTCACATTGACGATGAACGCAGCGGGCACGCCGATGACGGCGCCGATGAAGCCATAGATCAGGCTGCCCCAGACGGATGCAACCCCGCCCGGCCCCATCACCGCACCATACAGGACGCCGATGCCGCAGCAGACCAGCGTGATCGTCAGAAGCCTGCGGTCGTTGGTTGCCTCGGCGCGCAGCTTGCGGCGTTCGCGCGTGTTCTGAATGTACGGGCCGGAAGGTTCGGTCGAGCCGCAATGCGGGCAAGCCACGGCGGAGAAGGAGACCTGCTCCCCGCAATCGTGACAGTCGATCAATTCCCGGCCTTTGACTTGCCCCATCCGCACGACCTCGGTGCCGCCACTCACTTCGACCGACAGATAGGTCATTTGAGGGCGGCCTGCGAGGGCGCTCACCCGCACGCAGGTGTCGAGACGACGACGGAACAACACCGAGAAGCCCCAAGCCGCATCCGCCGGTCGCGCATGCGGCGGACTCGAGGCCCGCTCATCGGCGATGGCAGGCAGCGGTTGGAAACCGAGGCCGCGTCAGTGCGCGGTCATCCAGGTGCGGGCTTCGCGCAGAGCCTGCGCGATCTCAGCGGCCGACATCTGCTCGGCGATCTCGCGTCGCATCGTGATCGCATCGCTCCGGCCCTTCAGCGCGGCGAGATTGAACCATTTATGCGCAGCGATCAGGTCGACCGGACCCAGCCGGCCACTCGCATGCAGCATGCCGAGCTCGAACAGCACATTACCGTCGGCTGCCTGCTCGACCGCGGTCGCATCCTCGAGATTGAGTAGTCCTTGAAACATTGTCGCTCTCCATTTCGGAGGCGTCGCGCCATCGAGCGCGCGGCCCCCGTCCACTGTTCAACGCCGAGCTGGTCGCCCAGCTCATCCCCATGCCGTTTGCCGGCTTATGGGCGGAGCATGACCGATCAAGTTTGAAAGGCAGTTTAAGCATCGTGCTGAACGGGATCTGAATGCGCGGCACGGCGGAGTTCTGCGCCAGCCATCGAAGGCTTTGATCTGATTGGAATTTTCAGATGCGCGCGGCGGCCGATCGACACTGCCGGTTGGCAGACTGGTAACCATCGCGGATGGCAGCCTGACGCGCGCCGGCGAGTCTTGGGAGGCGCAAGCGACCGCGTGCGATCGGACGGAGAGACAAAGATGAAGGAAAGGGAGCACGCCGACAGCGCGGCTGCAAAAAAAACACGAGGGCGTCGGCGAACACGTCAGGACCAGATCACTTGGAGGCCACGCGGCTGAGCCGCGAGGCCATCCATGAGATTGCAGACCGAAACGCGGATCTGCACCGAACGAAGAAAACTCGTTTCTTCTACCGGACCGGCTTGCCGAAGCGACGAGGCTTTCGAAAGTTCGATCCGGCCGTCGACCTGATGTCTCGCCGACACCCTCTTCGTCGTGGACCTTAATGGCCTGAACCACTCATAACGAGCAACCAGGCCGGACGTTCCAACGACGCGCCGGCATCAAGCTGCCGGCTCATCTCGCGATGACCGCGAGATTTACTTCTTCTTGGCGACCTTCTTGGTCTTCTTCGCGGTCTTCTTCGCCGCGGTCTTCGCAGTCTTCTTCACTGCCTTCTTCGCCTTCTTCGCTTTCTTCGCCATGTTGCCCTCCGATGTGAGATGGCTTAGTCGCTGCGTGCACTCGGGAATCGAGATGCACTCCTTCCCGAATACACCAACGCAAAGAAAAAAACAGCTTCCGGCTTAAGGAAGTGTTGACACGCGAACGCGCGCGCGCGCGACGCAGTTCGCGAGACGAGCGGACGAGCAACGCGGGCGACGACGCGGGCCGCACGCGAATGCAAAATCATCGAACTAATAAAGAGCGCAGGAAAGGCCTTCACTGCAGGCATTTTCTGCAAGCCCTGCTGAAGCGGCGACACCGCGCGCAACGGCGTCGCAATCAAGAGACTCAGCCGAAGGAAGCCGCGCCCGAACACCGAGTCGGGAAATTTTGGCAACGAAAAAAATTTTCGTTGATAGGGTCGCGCGCTCGATCCGGACTTGATCCAGGGCTCATCAAAGGTGGCTTTTTTGCGAATCGCGCACGAGCGATTCGCAAAACGCGAGCCGCAACGACGCGATGGGCAACGCACGCGAGGCATTGGAACGAAGACGACGTCGTCATCCGACGCCGGCATTCGCATCCCATCAGGGAGGCGCGTGCACGGGCGTTGGCGTTCAGAGGAACGCTAGCCGGCCCTTCGACGCGGTGGAGCTTGGGGGTTTAACGTTCGCATCGCGACGATCCCGGCGGGCGGGAAGCGAACGTGCATCCGCTTCCCGTGCCGTCGTTTCAGATGCCGAGCTTGCTCTTGAGCAGATCGTTGACGGCCTGCGGATTGGCCTTGCCGCCGGAGGACTTCATCACCTGGCCGACGAACCAGCCGACCAGCTGCGGCTTGGCCTGCGCTTGGGCGACCTTGTCGGGATTGGCGGCGATGATCTCGTCGACCACCTTCTCGATCGCGCCGAGATCGGTCACTTGCTTCATGCCGCGCTGTTCGACGAGGGCGCGCGGATCGCCGCCTTCGGTCCAGACGATCTCGAACAGGTCCTTGGCGATCTTGCCGGAGATCGTGCCCTCGCCGATCAGCGCGATGATATCGGCGAGCTGGCCGGCCGAGACCGGGGAGGACGCGATGTCGCGGCCTTCCTTGTTGAGCCGGCCGAACAGCTCGTTGATCACCCAATTGGCGGCGAGCTTGCCGTCGCGGGCGCGGTCGGCAAGCTCCGAGAGCACGGTTTCATAGAAGGCTGCGCTCTCCCGTTCCGCCACCAGCACACTCGCATCATAGGCCGACAGCCCGAAATCGGCGATGAAGCGCGCCCTCTTCTGGTCCGGCAGCTCTGGCAGATGCGCCTTCAGCTCATCCACGAAGGACTGCGAGAACTCGAGCGGCAACAGGTCGGGATCAGGGAAATACCGGTAGTCATGCGCCTCTTCCTTGGAGCGCATCGAACGCGTCTCGCCCTTGTTGGGGTCGAACAGCCGCGTTTCCTGCTCGATCACCCCGCCGTCCTCGATGATCTCGATCTGGCGCCGCGCCTCGTGCTCGATCGCCTGGCCGATGAAGTTGATCGAGTTCATGTTCTTGATCTCGCAGCGGGTGCCGAGCGGTCCGCCCGGCTTGCGCACGGAGACATTGACGTCGGCGCGCAAGGAACCCTTCTCCATGTCGCCATCGCAGGTGCCGAGGTAGCGCAGGATCGAGCGCAGCTTGGTCACGTAGGCCTTGGCCTGCTCGGCATCGCGGATGTCGGGCTTGGAGACGATCTCCATCAGCGCCACGCCCGAGCGGTTGAGATCGACGAAAGACATCGAGGGCGATTGGTCGTGCAGCAACTTACCTGCATCCTGTTCAAGGTGCAGACGCTCAATGCCGATCGTGGCGGTCCTGCCGCCCTCGAGCTCGACGGTCACCTCGCCCTCGCCCACGACCGGCGACTTGTATTGGCTGATCTGGTAACCCTGCGGTAGGTCGGGGTAGAAATAGTTCTTGCGGTCGAACACCGAGCGCAAATTGATCTTGGCGTTCAGCCCGAGCCCGGTGCGCACCGCCTGGCGGACGCATTCCTCGTTGATGACAGGCAACATGCCTGGCATCGCTGCGTCGACCAGCGAGACATGGGTATTGGGATCGCCGCCGAACGCGGTCGAGGCGCCGGAGAACAGCTTCGACTTCGAGGTGACCTGGGCATGGATCTCCATGCCGATCACGACCTCCCAGTCGCCGGTTGCGCCCTTGATCAGCTTGCCGCTGGTTGCCGTCATGGCTCTCTAACTCCCAAGCAGTGCGGATGTGATCCGCTCCCATTCCACGTCCAGCGCATCCTTTGCGACCGGCTGTCCGGCCTGCCGGTACCAGTAGGATGCATTGCCGAGATCGCCTTCAATCCGATGCAGATGCGCGTGCACCCAGGCGGCCTCGCGCGTGTCATCGTCCTGCACGATCTTGTGCGCGCGATCCCAATCGCCTTTCGCCGCCCACCAGAGTCCGGCAAGCGGCGGCGTAACGTCAGACGCGGGCGCGTCGCCCGCGAGGCTGGCCTTGAATTGCGCGAGGTCTACCACCACCGGACCGGCGTGAAGCGTCCCGCCGCCTGCTCGATCACCTCACCAAGCGAGAACAGCGTCTCCTCATCGAACGGGCGGCCGATCAGCTGCAGGCCGAGCGGCAGACCCTGGCTGTCCTTGCCCGCGGGCACCGCGATGCCGGGCAGACCGGCCATGTTCACGGTCACCGTGAAGATGTCGTTGAGATACATCTCGATCGGATCGGCGCCGCCCTTCTCGCCGATGCCGAAGGCGGCGGACGGCGTCGCGGGGGTGAGGATCGCATGGATGCCCTTGGCGAAGCAGTCCTCGAAATCCTTCTTGATGAGGGTGCGGACCTTCTGCGCACGCAGATAATAAGCGTCGTAATAGCCGGCCGACAGCACATAGGTGCCGATCATGACGCGGCGGCGTACCTCGGCCCCAAAACCTTCGGCGCGGGTGTTCTCGTACAATTCTCCGATCGAGCGCCCGGGCACGCGCAAGCCATAGCGCACGCCGTCGTAGCGCGCGAGGTTGGACGAAGCCTCCGCCGGCGCCACGATGTAATAGGCCGGCAGCGCGTATTTGGTGTGCGGCAGCGACACCTCGACCAGCTCGGCGCCAGCCGCTTTCAGCCAGGCCGCGCCCGCTTCCCACAGCTTCTCGATCTCGGCCGGCATGCCGTCGAGGCGATACTCTTTGGGGATGCCGATCTTCATGCCCTTCACGGATCTGCCGATCGCGGCCTCGTAGTCCGGCACCTCACGATCGACCGAGGTGGTGTCCTTCGGATCGTGGCCGGCCATTGAGCGCAACAGGATCGCGGCATCGCGGGTCGAGCGCGCGATCGGCCCGGCCTGGTCGAGCGACGATGCGAAGGCGACGATGCCCCAGCGCGAGCAGCGGCCATAGGTCGGCTTGATGCCGACGGTCGCGGTGAAGGCCGCCGGCTGACGGATCGAGCCGCCGGTATCGGTCGCGGTCGCGCCCATGCAGAGCAGCGCCGCCACCGCGGATGCCGAGCCACCGGAGGAGCCACCGGGCACCAGCGTGGTGTTCGATCCTTCCCGCCGCCAGGGATTGCCGACCGGGCCAAAGCAGGAGGTCTCGTTCGACGAGCCCATCGCGAACTCGTCATTGTTGAGCTTGCCGAGCATCACCGCACCGTCGCGCCAGAGCTGCGAGGTGATGGTCGATTCATAGGTCGGCACGAAATTGCCGAGGATCTTCGAGCAGGCGGTGGTGCGCACGCCGTTGGTCGCGAACAGATCCTTGATCCCGAGCGGGATGCCGGCGAGCGGGCCGCCCTCACCTTTCGCGATCTTGGCGTCGGCCTCTTGCGCCATCGCGCGCGCCGCATCCGGCGTCTCCAGCACGAAGGCGTTGAGCACGCGCGCGTCCTCCATCGCCTTCAGATGGGCGTCGGTGAGCTCGAGCGAGGTGAAAGTCTTGGCCGCGAGACCCTTGCGGGCCTCGGCGAGCGTCTGCGAAGTCAAATCGGTCATTTATTGATCGGGCTGCAGAAGAATGGAGAAAGCGTCTTGTCGTTGGCAGGATCGTCCTGCTTCGCGCGTGCCTCGGCATTGACCTCAGCGTTGGCCTGGGCCTGAAGCGCATCGAGCACGGCATCGACCGCCTTGTCGGGATCGGCGGCCTTGCCCTGCCGCTCCATCGCGTCGAGGTAATTCATATAGGCCTGGTAGGCCTTTTCGTCGTCGCAGAGCAGACACATGGGTTTGACTCGGGTTTGGCTCGTCGGTTCGTTCCGGCGTTGCGGCTATTCCACGACTTTCGGCACCAGAAAGAAATGGTTTTCAGTCGCCGGCGCGTTCTTGACGATGTCGTCGGCGATCTCGCCGTCGGTCACCACGTCCTGCCGCTTCTTCATCTCCATCGGCGTCACCGAGGTCATCGGCTCGACGCCGTCGATATTGACCTCCGAGAGCTGCTCGACAAACGCCAGCATGGCGTTCAATTCGCCCTGCAGATGCGGAACCTCTGCTTCGGAAACAGCGATCCGCGCCAGTTGGGCAATACGGCGGACGGTGGCGGCATCGACGGACATTATATAAGGGCCTCGAACGGGGATACGAGCCCGCTCGTATAGCAGAGGCCGCTTTCGCGCTGCAACCGCGCGGGCCGCGCGCGGCAGCATCAACATCAGGCCGAGAGAGGAGAGGCTGTCCGTCAGCCCGCCATAAGGCGCAACCGCGCCTGCGCATCATGAGCCAATTTGCGCGTCAATTCGGCCGCCGGGAGCTCACGGCCGAGCGGCAGCGCCTGCCCGGCCCAGAGATTGGTAAAATCGACCTTCCCGAGCTTTTCGGCCGCCGTCTTCAGCGGCCCCAGCGCGGTGGCCGCATGCGGAAAGGCCGGCGCATCCGGCGAAATGGGGCCGACCTCGCGCATGACGCGGTTGGCGACGCCACGCGCGAGCCGCCCGGTCATCACATTGGTGATCACGGTCGATTCGTCGCTGGCCTGAGCCAGCGCGGCGCGCGCCTGTGCACTCACCTTGGACTCCGGACAGCGCAGGAATGCGCTGCCGATCTGCACGCCGGAAGCGCCGAGCGCAAAAGCGGCCGCGATGCCGCGCCCATCGGCGATGCCACCGGCCGCGATCACCGGGATCTTCACCGCGTCGACCACTTGCGGGACCAGCGCGAAGGTGCCGACCTGCTCGGCCAGCTTGTCGGTCAGGAACATGCCGCGATGGCCGCCGGCGTCCGCGCCTTGCGCGATGATGATGTCGGCACCGTTCTGTTCAAGCCACACGGCCTCGCGCACCACCGTCGCCGACGCCAGCACCAGCGCGCCGGTGGCCTTGACGCGCTTGAGCAGCGCCGGCTCCGGCAGGCCGAAATGAAAGCTGATGACCTCCGGCTTTAGCTCTTCGACAACGGCGCACATCGCGGCATCGAACGGCGCGCGGTTGGCGGCAGTGACCGGCGTGGCCGGGTCGAGCCCGAGTTCCTGGTAATACGGCGTCAGCCGCTGCCTCCACCCGGCCTCACGGGCCGGATCCGGTTCGACCGCCTCGTGACAGAAGAAGTTCATGTTGATCGGCGCTGCGACGCGCTGGCGGATGATGTTGACCTGCTCGCGCGCCTTCTCGGCGGTGAGCATCGCGCAAGGCAGCGAGCCGAGCCCGCCGCCTTCGGCGACGGCAATCACCAGTTCGGCGTCCATCACGCCGGCCATCGGCGCCAGCACGATCGGATGCTCGGTCTTGAAGAGATCGAGGAGACGGCGGTCAGGCCACATGCTCTGCTCCTTGGTGCTACTCGGCTGCGGTGAGCGAAGAGTTCCGACGCCCTTGCAGGATTTGATTGGTCTCGTCGGCAATGCGTCCGACGATCTCGGCGGCCGGCGGGATATCATGGATCAGGCCGACCGCCTCGCCTGCGATGATCGCGGCGACATCAAAATTGGCGGAGGCACGTGCGGCCATATAATCGGGCACGATCACGCTCCTTTGTTGTAGCAGGTCGATTTCCCGCCCCATCCAGCGGCGCGCGTGATCGTTGAGCAGACAACGCCCCGTGAACGGAGCCGGCCAGGTAATGTTGCGCGACAGATCGAAGATCACGCTGCGGATGGTCTCGCCCGACTTGGCTGCGCAGATCCGTCGCTTGGCCTCATCAGCACCATCGGCCTCCTGGCTGGCATAGAAGCGGGTGCCGAGCAGCACGCCGCTTGCGCCCAGCATGAGCATCGCCGCAAGGCCGCGGCCGTCGGCAATGCCGCCGGCGGCAACCACCGGCACGCGACCCGCTGCGAGATCGACGATCGCCGGCACGATGTTGAGCGTGGTCCGCGATGCGCCGTGGCCGCCGGCCTCGGTCCCTTGCGCGATCAGAATGTCAGCCCCGGCATCGAGTGCCTGGGTTGCCATCGTCTCGTCCTGGACCTGGCAGATCAGCAGCGCACCGGCCGCCTTGATCGCCGCGGCGAACGGTCCGGGATCGCCGAAGGACAACATGATCGCCCGCGGACGCGCGGCGATGGCGAGGTCGAGCAGTTCGGGTTGCTTCGCGAGCGACCAGGTGATGAAACCGATGCCGAAGGGCATAGAGAATCCCTTCAGCTTCGCGATCTCCCGTTCCAGCCAGCTTCGATCACCATAGCCGCCGCCGAGAATGCCGAACCCGCCAGCGCTGCTGACCGCGCGCACCAACCTTGAGCCGGCCACGATGTCCATCGGCGCCGACAGGATCGGATGGCGGACTCCAAGCTTCGTGGTCAGCGGTGTCGTCAGCGGCATGTGCGTCCTCCTGCGCTGGACGCCAAGACTAGGTCGCGCTAGCATTCTCTGGAAATGAATACTTGAGAACTCAGACATCACGAAATTGAAACGAACCTGATCGTGGAACTCTCCGACCTCGTGACCTTTGCGGCGGTGGCGCGTACCGGCGGTATCACGCGCGCAGCCGAAGCGCTCAATACCGTGCAGTCCAACGTGACCCAGCGCATCAAGGCGCTGGAGGCCGAGATCGGCACGGCGTTATTCGAACGTCACAGCCGCGGCATGACGCTGACGGGCGCCGGCCGCCGCTTGCTGCCCTACGCGCAACGGATGGCCGCATTATCGCGCGAGGCGCTGCTGGCGGCGCGCGACGATGGCGACGCCAAGGGGCCGCTTGCGATCGGCTCGATGGAGACCACCGCCGCGGTGCGGCTGCCTGCCGTGCTCGCAAGCTTCCATCGCCGCTTTCCAGCGGTCAGCTTGACGCTACGCACCGCCACCACGGCCGAGCTCGCGACCGCTGTGCTTGAAGGCTCGCTCGACGGTGCCTTCGTGACCAGCCCGATCGACCATGCCGAGCTGACGGGCATCACCGCTTTCCGCGAGGAATTGGTATTGATCACGGCGCAGCGTTTCGACAGCCTCGCCTCTTTACGCGCGGGCACCGCGGAATCCGGACCGACCGCGCTGGTCTTCAGGGTCGGCTGCACCTACCGTCACCGGCTGGAGAACCTGTTCGCGACGCTCGGCTGGCCATCGGCCGCGCGCTGCGAACTGGGGACGCTCGATGGCATGATCGGCTGCGTCGCGGCCGGGATGGGCGTGGCGCTGCTGCCGCGCACGGTGGTCGAACGCAGCGAGCTTGCTAGTGAGATCAGCATCCTCGCACTGGAGCCGCAGTTCGCCCGCGTCGAGACGTTGTTTATTCACCGGCGCAGCCTGCATCACCCCAGCGCGCTGGCGGCGTTCATCTCCAGTCTCGAGAGCGAAGAGAGCGAGATCGCGGCCTGAGCTTGACGTATCTCGTGTCCACTGTCCACGTGCATTCCCTGGCGGGGACTTTGCCTTGCGGGCATGGCGCGTGTTAAGCGCATCGCCATGCCCGCTCCCATTCTCCCCCTCGTCGAAGCCGCAGTGCACTGGCCTGAGCGCGGCGCGCTGATCGGCCTTGATCTCGGCACCAAGACCATTGGCGTCGCGGTGTCGGATCCGGACCGGAAGCTCGCCACGGGCGTGGAGACGATCCAGCGCAAGGCCTTCAAGGCCGATGCCGCGCGGCTGCTCGCGCTCGCCACTGAGCGCAAGGCGGTCGGTATCGTGCTGGGCCTGCCGATCAACATGGACGGCAGCGAGGGACCGCGGGCGCAATCGACCCGCGCCTTCGCCCGCAATCTCGCCGGCCTCACCGATCTGCCGATCGGCCTGTGGGACGAGCGGCTCTCGACCGCAGCGGTCGAGCGCGAGCTGATCGGCATGGATGTCAGCCGCGCCCGGCGCGCCGAGGTGATCGACACCCATGCGGCGATCTTCATCCTGCAGGGCGCGCTCGACCGGCTCGCCAAGCTGCGTCAGTCCGGGCAATAGAAGATGGGCGTGGTGATCGCGGCCCTGCTGCCGGTATTCCTGCTGATCGTGCTCGGGCTGATGCTCAAGCACAGCCTGATGCGGCTCGACACGCAATGGCACGGCCTGGAACGGCTGACCTATTATGTCCTGTTTCCGGCGCTCTTGGTGCAGACGCTGGTGAAGGCCGATCTCAGCAAGGTCCCGGTCGCAGGCGTCGGCGGCGCGCTGTTCCTCGCTGCGCTGGCGATGTCCCTGCTCTGCCTGGCACTCAGGCCGCTGCTGGCGCGTCTTTCGATCGACGGTCCTGCCTTCAGCTCGATCTTTCAGGGCGCCACGCGCTGGCAGACCTATGTCGCGCTCGGCGTCTCCAGCAGCCTGTATGGCGCCACCGGCCTGGCGCTGGCCTCGGTCGCGATGGTCGCGATCATCCCGATGGTCAACGTCTTCAGCGTTGCCGTGCTCGCCTCCTGCGCCTCATCCGGGAAGCGCTCGTTTGGCGAGATCGCGGCCAGCGTGCTTCGCAACCCGTTGATCTGGGCCTGCGCGATCGGGCTGCTGCTCAATGTCCTGCACGTCCCGTTGCCGAAGCTGTGGCATGATGTGGCTGACGCGCTGGCGCAGGCGTCGCTAGCGATCGGCCTGCTCGTCACCGGCGCCGGGCTGCATTTCGAGGGATTGTGGCGCGCCGGCACCGCGGCGACGGTCGGCGTGGTGCTCAAGCTCGTGGTGATGCCGGCGCTCGCTCTCGCACTTGCAGTCTGGTTCGGACTGTCCGGCCCCAGCCTCGTCATCGTCGCGGTCGCGTCCGCGGTGCCGACCTCGCCCAGCGCCTATGTGCTGGCCCGGCAGATGGGCGGCGATGCGCCGCTGCTCGCGCAGATCATCACCCTGCAGACGGCGCTAGCGGCGATCACGATGCCCGTCTTGATCGCACTGGTGAGCTGATCAGCCGTTTCCGCTCGCGAGCCACATGGTCTGCACGACAGCCGCGAAATTGTTCAGCCCGTGCAGCACGATCGTCACCAGCGTGGAATGGCTGCGATAGCGCAAATATCCGAACCACAGACCGAGCGCGAAGACTTCGAGGAAGAAGTACCAGTTGTATTGCATGTGCAGTGCGGTCCAGACCAGCGATGACAGCACGATCGCGCCCGGCACGCCGAGGCCTGTTTCCGACCAGCCGCGATAGAGGAAGCCGCGGGCGAACAATTCCTCCGAGATCGGCGCGGCAACGCAGAAGGCGATCACGAGCAGCCAGACCGTGCCGTCCCCTTGTGCCGTTTTCAGGACGTCGAGCATGAAGCCGGGCGCGACCTCGCGGCCCGTCACACGCGACATCAGGTCCCAGCCAACGACGATCACGACCATGCCGGCCATGCCGATCCAGACATAGGTCCAGGAGGTCCAGCGCAGCGCGAGATAGTCGACGAATCGCGTGCGCGTGTGCCGGACCGCCAGATAGACCGCGATCAGCACCGCCGGCAGGCCCATGATCACCGAGAGCGAGAGCGTGAGCCCCCGGCTCGCAACCTGGATCAACGCGCTGCTGTCGATCGGACCATCATGCAGCATCAGGAAATAACCGACCACGGCCACCTGCCCCGCGAACAACGCGACGAAGATCGCGATGCCCCACAGCGCAGTCAGCCAGAAGCCGAGCGTGCGCGGCGGACGGTCAGGATGACCGACGATGACGGGCTCATTGGCGGGAGTGAGTGAATCCATGACAGCGCTTTCAGGCGGGTTGATCACGGCAGCGCACGCTCCAGCAGCGCGCGCATGTCGGCGGGCTTGAGATCGACCGCGCCGTACATGCTGGGATGTGTGACGGCAAGGCGCGTCGCCGCGAACAGTTCGGCATGATCGGGCATGACCTCGTTCAGCGCGGCGCTGGCCGCGAGCAGCGCGAGCTTCTCCACCGCGAGCCGTGCGATCCGCTCGCTGTCAGGCCGGCGGAAAGCCTGGCCGATAAAGGCGACAGTTTCAGTGGCGCCCGGAAATCCCTTGGTATCCGCAGCAAGCGACATGAGGATCGCAGACGCAGCTTCAGCTTCCCGCGCGAGCGCCCGTAGCACGTCGAGGCACATCACATTGCCCGAGCCTTCCCAGATCGCGTTCACCGGCGACTCCCGGAAATGCCGCGCCAGAATGCCGTCCTCGACATAGCCATTGCCGCCGAGGCACTCCATGGCCTCGTACAAAAACGCGGGCGCGCTCTTACACACCCAATATTTGATGGCCGGCGTCAGCAGCCGCATATAGGCCGACTCTTTCGTATCAAGGGGCGCGCGATCGAAGGCACGGCACAGCCGCATCACCAGCGCGACGCTTGCCTCGACATGCAGCGCCATGTCCGAAAGCACCGACTGCATCAGCGGCTGGTCAGCGAGATGCTTCTGGAACACGCTGCGATGGCGCGCATGATGCAGCGCATGTGCGAGCCCCGAGCGCATCAGGCCGGCAGAGGAGATCGCGCAATCCTGCCGCGTCAGCTGCACCATCTGGATGATGGTTCTGATGCCCTTGCCCTCGTCGCCGACACGTTCGGCATAGGCGCCGACGAACTCGACTTCGGACGACGCATTGGAGCGGTTGCCGAGCTTGTCCTTCAGCCGCTGGAACTGGATCGCATTGACGGAGCCGTCGGGCGCGAAGCGCGGCGTGAAGAAGCACGTCAGGCCTTCATCCGCCTGCGCCAGCACCAGGAAGGCATCACACATCGGCGCCGACATGAACCATTTGTGCCCGGTGATGCGGTAACCATCGCTCGTGCGCTCGGCGCGCGTCATGTTCGAGCGCACGTCGGTGCCGCCCTGCTTCTCTGTCATGCCCATGCCGAGCGTCATGCCGCGCTTGCCCCACCACGGTGCGAAGCTCGGATCGTAGCTGCGGGTCGCAATCACCGGCATGGTCTTGCTCAGCAAGTCAGGCTGAGACGCGAGCGCGGCGACCGCGGCGCGCGTCATCGTGATCGGGCAGAGATGACCGCTCTCGACTTGCGAGGCGATATAGAATTTCGCCGCGCGCACCACCTCGGACGGTGCGCCGGCCGGCCGCCCGTCGGCCGTCCAGGTCGAGTTGTGCAGGCCGGCATGCGCCGACTGCGCCATCATCTCGTGATAGGCCGGATGAAACTCGACGACGTCGCGGCGAAAGCCCTTGGAATCATAGGTCCGCAGCTTCGGCGTGTTCTCATTGGCGAGCCGGCCACGCTCGGCCATCGCAGCCGAGCCCCAATGACGGCCGAACTCCGACAGCTCCTGCTCGACGCCCCCGCCGCCATTGGCCTTCACCGCCGCGACCAGCGGCTGGTCGGCCGTATACAGATCGACATCCTCGAACGGCGGCGACTGATTGAAGACCTCGTGGGTCGCGAATGCGGGCTGGGTCATGGCCGATGTCCTCAACGTAGGGCAATCAAATAGGGACGAAAAAGGTCTCTGACAGTCTCTCTGCGGTCATCCTTCGAGACGACCGCCTGCGGCGGTCTCCTCAGGATGAGGCTTTCCACGCGGCGAAATCTTAGACCCTCATGGTGAGGGCGCGGCAAAAGCCGCGCGTCTCGAACCATGAGGCCCCGATGGTCTAGTCCATATGCGAAAGCCCTAGTGCTCACCTGCATGATGTCGGCGCGGCTGAATCGGAAAATCATAGGCAATCGCGCCCGCGCCCGGCAGCGAAAAGTGCCACCACTCCTTGGCATAGTTCACAAAGCCTTGCCGCACCATGATGGCAACCAGCTCACTGCGCCAGCGGCGTTGCGCGGGCGTGATACCGTTGGCCGCGGTATGTGCCTTCACATCGGAACAGTCATAACCGGTGCCCATGTCGATGCTGCCTTCGGGCGCACGCTGCGCCACCGGCGCGGTGCAGTCCGCATAGGCCTTGCTCGGATCGAAAACGGCAGAATTGTCGGCCGCGAGATCGACCAGGGTCAGGTCGAGCGCGGCCCCGGTGGAGTGGCCGGAATGGCCGGCAATATAGCCAAGGCGGAACAGATCGGCCTTCGCCAGGGCCGGATTATACCTGCGCTCCGCCGCGGTCTCGACGCCGTTCTGCGCCCAGGCCATCATCTCGGCGACAGCGCGCGACGGCCGGTAACAATCGAGCATCTTCAGCGATAATTTGCGTGGCCGCAGCTCATCCTGGATCGCCTTGAGCCGCCGCGCGACCTCTGACATCACGATGCATTCGCCGGCTTCATAGCCCCGGAGCGGCCGCCCGACGAAATTGTTACTTCCGGCATAGCGGATGTCCTGGATGATGGTGGGATCGATATTGTGCAGATAGACGAAGTCGGCGGGCAGCGCGACGGCGGGAGCAGCGATGACGCCAGCGATCAGGAGCGCCACCGCCGAACCGATCGGGCGGCGAACCGACCGAACGGGGGATAACTCGGAACCCTGGCTTTCGCCCTTGCTCCCCGTGGAAACCGCCCCTATAGCTCTGGCTTTAATGACATCCTCATCGAAATCCACTTTCGTCCTCGGACACCGGCATTTGCTGGGAATCGAGGGCCTTTCCGCTGGCGACATCACCGGTCTCCTCGATCTCTCCGAGGAATATGTCGAGCTGAACCGGCAGGTCGACAAGAAGCGCACCGTGCTGCGCGGCCGCACCCAGGTCAACCTGTTCTTCGAGTCCTCGACCCGGACCCAATCCTCGTTCGAGATCGCCGGTAAGCGCCTCGGCGCCGACGTCATGAACATGTCGGTGTCGTCCTCGTCCATGCGCAAGGGCGAGACCCTGATGGACACCGCGGTCACCTTGAACGCGATGCATCCGGATATCCTGGTGGTGCGTCACCACGCTTCCGGCGCGGTGGAACTGCTGGCGCGCAAGGTTGACGGCTCCGTGATCAATGCCGGCGACGGCGCGCATGAGCATCCGACACAGGCGCTCTTGGACGCACTCACCATCCGCCGCAACAAGGGCCGCATCGAAGGCCTCGTGGTTGCGATCTGCGGTGACGTGCTGCATTCGCGCGTGGCGCGCTCGAACATCCTGTTGCTCAACACCATGGGCGCGCGGGTCCGCGTCGTGGCGCCCTCCACGCTGCTGCCGTCCGGTATCGAGCGAATGGGCGTCGAGGTCGCGCGCGACATGCGCGAGGGACTGAACGGTGCCGATATCGTGATGATGCTGCGGCTGCAGCGCGAGCGCATGAACGGCTCGTTCGTGCCGTCGTCATCGGAATACTTCCAGTATTTCGGGCTGGACCAGCGCAAGCTCGCTTACGCCAAGCCCGACGCACTGGTGATGCATCCCGGTCCCATGAACCGCGGTGTGGAGATCGACTCGATCGTCGCCGACGGCGCGCAATCCTTGATCCGGGAACAGGTGGAAATGGGCGTGGCGGTGCGCATGGCGGTGCTGGAAGCGCTCGCCCGCAACCTGCCCAACGCGTGAAAAGCTCAATCGGACGAAACGCCATGCTGACCGAACGTCGCCCGATCCTGCTCGCCAACGCCCGCGTGATCGATCCGTCACGCGATTTCGATGGTCTCGGCGATGTGCTCATCGCCGACGGCGTGATCCGTGATCTCAAACGCGGCATCGGTGCCGCCGGCGTGCCCGAGGGCACCGATGTCGTGAACTGCGCCGGCAAGATCGTCGCGCCCGGCCTGATCGACATGTGCGCCTTCGTCGGCGAGCCCGGCTACGTGCACCGCGAAACCTTTGCCAGCGCGAGCCAAGCCGCGGCGACCGGCGGGATCACCACCATCATCTGCCAGCCCGGCACCGAGCCGGTGATCGACAATTCCGCAACCGTCGATTTCGTGCTGCGCCGTGCCCGCGACACCGCGATCGTCAACATCCAGCCGATGGCGGCGCTGACCAAGGGCCTGCGCGGCGAAGAAATGACCGAGATCGGCCTGTTGAAGGCGGCCGGCGCGGTCGCCTTCTCCAATGGCGAGTCCAGCGTCACCAACGCGCTGGTGATGCGGCGTGCGCTGGCCTATGCGCGCGATTTCGACGCGTTGATCGTGCATCACGCTGAGGACCCCGACCTGGTCGGCGAAGGCGTGATGAACGAGGGCGAATTCGCCTCGCGCCTTGGCCTCGCCGGCATTCCGGCAGCGGCGGAAGCGGTGATCCTGGAACGCGACATACGCCTGGTCGCGCTGACACGCGGCCGCTACCACGCGGGGTCCTTGAGTTCGAGCGACTCGCTCGACGTGCTCAAGCGGGCGCGCGATGCAGGGCTCGCCGTCAGCGCTTCGGTCTCGATCAACCATGTCACGTTGAACGAGAACGATATCGGCCCTTACCGCACGTTCCTCAAGCTATCGCCACCGCTGCGGACCGAAATGGACCGTCGGGCGTTGGTCGAGGCGCTGGCCTCCGGTCTGATCGACGTCATCATGTCCGACCACAATCCGCAGGACGTCGAGGTGAAGCGACTGCCGTTCGCGGAAGCCGCAAGCGGCGCAATCGGGCTGGAGACCATGCTGCCGGCGGCCTTGCGTCTCGTGCACAATGGCGAGCTGACCTGGACGGCCCTGATCCGCGCGATGTCGACGCGTCCGGCCGAGTTGTTGGGCCTGCCCGGCGGAACCCTGCGCGCGGGCGCGCCGGCGGATATCGTGGTGATTGATCCGGACGTGCCCTGGGTGCTCGATCCGGCCGATCTGAAGTCCTTGTGCAAGAACACGCCGTTCGACGAGGCGCGGTTCACGGGACGCGCGGTGCGCACCATCGTCGGCGGCCGCACCGTGTACGAACACGTCTGACGCGGCGGGCGGGCAACGGAGTAACGTGTCATGGGACCTGAGGCCTTTCTCCCCATCGCCCTCGTCATCGGCTACCTCCTGGGCTCGGTCCCGTTCGGGCTGGTCCTGACCAGGCTGGCCGGAACACAAGACCTGCGCACCATCGGCTCCGGCAATATCGGCGCGACCAATGTGCTGCGCACCGGACGCAAAGGGCTTGCGGCGGCCACGCTGCTTGGCGACGCGTTGAAGGGCACGGCGGCGGTGGTGATCTCAGGCTATTTCGGCGGCCCCAGCGCGGCGATACTTGCCGGCCTCGGCGCTTTCCTCGGCCATCTGTTCCCGGTCTGGCTGAAGTTTCGCGGCGGCAAGGGCGTCGCGGTCTATATCGGCATCCTGCTCGGCCTGTTCTGGCAGGGCGCGATCTTCTTCTGCCTGGTCTGGCTCGCCACCGCCTTTGCGTTCCGCTACTCGTCGCTCGCGGCGCTGGTCGCAAGCGTGCTGACACCGATCATGCTGTGGGCCTTCGGCCATGCGGCGCTGGCTCTGCTGTTCACGCTTCTGACGCTGCTTCTGATCTACATGCATCGCGAGAACATCAAGCGGCTGCGGGCGGGCACCGAGAGCAAGATCGGCGCCAAGAAATAGCATCCGCATTCCTACGGGAAGCGCGCAACTTTTGGCCTTATTTGCCGCGGCAGCGCAGCAACACTTGCCGTCGTTCCTGTGCCAAGATCGCGCGAGACGCTGGTGGGAATCAGCAAGGCCTGCCATTCTGATTCCATGTGGTTACGCAAGAGCAATTCCGGCGGTTCATCGCAGGATGACCCGATCCAGCAGGAGCCGGTGCCGCAGCAGGCGGCCCCCATTCGCTCCAGCGCCAGCGCACTCCTCTCGGCCGCGCAGATCTGGTCGACGGAGGACACGACCACCGCCGCGCCACAGGTGACAGAGCCTGCGGTCACGGTCAGCGCGCCGCCGGTCGTGAAACCATCGCAGCCGGACACGACCGTTGTCGCCGAGATGATTTTGGCGACGGGCGCGAAGCCCGCGACCGCGGCGGAGCCAAGGCCTGCCGCGATCGAAACGCCTGCTGTGACCGAGGTGAAACCTGCGGCCGCGCCGGAAAAATCGCTAGCCGAGACCATCGCGACGCCGCAGCTCCCGCCGGCGCCGCGCGTCTGGCCGCCACGCAAGCTCTCGCTGGCGCTGCAGGGCGGCGGCACGTTGTCAGCCTTCGCCTGGGGCGTGCTGGAGCGCCTGTTGGAAGAGCCGGCCTGCGATTTCGACACGATCAGCGGTGCCAGCGCCGGTGCGATCAACGCTGCGCTGCTCGCCAGCGGCCTCGCCGAAGGCGGTCGCGAGGGCGCGCGCCAACTGCTCGCGCAGTTCTGGAATCGCATGACCAGCGAAGCCTCGTTCCGCTCGGTCATGCTGCTCGGCGGCTTCTCGCCGGCCAGCGCCTCGGTCTCGTTCGGCCCGCATCTGCGTGCCGGACGTTTCAATCCCCTCGACCTCGATCCGCTGCGCGACCTGCTTGCAGGGTCCATCAATTTCGACGCGCTGCAGAGCGCCGCCGCCCCGCGGCTGCTTATCGCGGCGACGCGGGTTCGCGACGGCGGCCAGCAGATGTTCCGCAATGCCGACATCACCCCGGACGTACTGCTGGCGTCGAGCTGTCCGCCCCAGGTCCACTGCGCGGTCGACATCGACGGCGATGCCTATTGGGACGGTGGCTACGGGGCTAATCCTCCGGTCGTGAGCGTGGCGCACGAATCCAGCGCCGCCGACCTGCTGGTGGTGCAGGTGACGCCGGCGCGCGACAACTACATCCCGGTGACGTCGGCTGCGATCGACCGGCGACTCGACCAGATCACCGCCAATGCCGTGCTCAATGCCGAGCTCGCAGCGCTGGAATGGGCCCGCAATGACGGCCTGCATCCGCCGCGGGTTCATCGCCTCGCCGCGGAGGACGAGATCGAAGGTCTCGCCCAGCGCAGCACCGCCGATCTCGGGCGCAGCTTCATCGCGATGCTGCATCAGCGCGGCCGCGACGCCTGCGACCGCTGGCTGCACCAGGCGCCGAACGGCACCACGCTTGTCACCCAGGAGAAGCGCCCGGCGTTCCCCTCGACGGATGCCTTGACCGAGGTGTTGGCCTAACTCCAGGATTGGCGTAGCGCGCTCATCGCGCGATCCCCCTTCCCCACGCGCGCCGGTTGTTCCATGCTGGAGCCAACCGGAGACGCGGACGTGGATGCAGTCAGCACGATCATCGAAATCAGCGAGGCCGAGCGGCTCGACCGACTGCGGCTGATCCGGTCCGACAATGTCGGCCCGCGCACCTTTCGCTCGCTGCTGCTTCATTTCGGTAGCGCGCGGGCTGCGCTGGAGCGGCTGCCGGATCTGGCGCGCCGCGGCGGTGCTCGGGCATCGGCGCGGATCTGCAGTGCTGATGACGCCAAGCGCGAGCTTGCGGCCAGCCGCAAGCTCGGCGTCAGCCTGCTCGCGCCCGGAGAGGCCGGCTACCCGCCGCGGCTCGCGACGCTGGACGATGCGCCGCCACTGCTTGGCGTCCGCGGCCACAGCGACAGCCTGATGCGGCCACTGATTGCCATTGTCGGCTCGCGCAATGCCTCAGCCGCAGGACTGAAATTTGCCGGGCAGCTGGCGCGCGAGCTCAGTGACGCCGGCTTCGTCATCATCTCGGGTCTTGCCCGCGGCATCGACCAGGCGGCGCATCGCGCCAGCCTTACGGGCGGCACGATCGCGGTGCTCGCCGGTGGTCACGATTGCATCTATCCGCCAGAACACGAGGACCTGCTTGCAGCCATCGTCACCGGGCATGGCGCGGCGATCTCCGAAATGCCTCTTGGCCATGAGCCTCGCGCCCGCGACTTCCCCCGGCGCAACCGGCTCATCTCCGGTTCTGCGCTGGGCGTGATCGTGGTCGAGGCGGCGCACCGCTCCGGCTCGCTCATCACCGCGCGGATGGCGGCCGAACAGGGCCGCGAGGTGTTCGCCGTGCCCGGCTCGCCGCTCGATCCGCGCGCGGCCGGCACCAACGATCTGATCAAGCAGGGCGCGACCCTGGTCACCGAAGCCGCCGACATCATCCGCGCCGTGGCGCCGATCATGGGCCGACCGCTGCAGCTGCCGCTGCGCGAAGACGAGGAGGAGCCGTTCGCACCGGATCCGGAGAGCTACGACCGGGATCAGATCATCGGCCTGCTGGGGCCGGCCCCGGTCTCGATCGACGACCTGATCCGGATCAGCGGCTTGGCGCCCGCCGTGCTGCGCACGGTGCTGCTCGAGCTCGAACTCGCCGGCCGGCTCGAACGTCACGGTGGGGGACTGGTGTCACTCGCCTAAAGCGCGATGAGATTAGGATGAATCGTCATCGCGCTTTAGATTATTGTTTGGCATGATCTCCGCGCAAACGCGTTCCGCATTTGTCGCGAGGGAAAACCGCTTCGCACTTTTCCGGATCATGCTCTAAGCGCCATCCCTGTGCGCTCACCGCTTGTCATTGCGCAGATCGAAGCGCAGACGCGCGTCCTCGATCCGGTCCTGGTGCGCGATCGCCCATTCGCCCAGGGCCTTGACCGGACCCGATAAGCCTCGTCCGAGATCGGTCAGCTCATAGTCGACGCGCGGCGGGATGGTCGGAAACACGGTCCGCGTCACCAGCCCGTCGCGCTCCAGGCCACGCAAGGTCAACGTCAGCATCCGCTGCGAGATGCCGCCGACCAGCCGCTTGAGCTCGTTGAAGCGCTTCGGCCCGTCACCCAGCATCATGATGACGAACACGCTCCATTTGTCGCCGACCCGCGCCAGGATCGCGGCGACGCCGCGGCAGTCATGGTGGTCCGGCGACGGTGAATCAGCGGGAACTTGGATGTGCTCAGGTTTCACGGATGTGCCCGGGTTTCAAAATTGTGCGTTCTTGTGCGGTTCGCGAGCAGTCACGCATATAGCGTCGGTTACAAACCTATACCAACCAACCTACACCAAGGTGACTGCGATGACAAAGCTCCTCCACATCGATTCCAGCGTGCTCGGCCCCTATTCCGTCAGCCGGCAGGTATCGGCGGCGATCGCCGAACGGCTTCAGCAGGCGGTTCCCGGCCTTCAAACCACGTACCGCGACCTCGCCACGGCGCCGCTCACCCACTTGTCGGGAGCGCATCTGGCTGCCGCCCAGGGCACGGCGCCGGCCGATCCCACGGTTCAGCAGGATCTTGCGGCGGGTCACGCCGTGCTCGAGGAATTCCTCGCCGCCGATATCGTCGTGATCGGCGCTCCCATGTACAATTTCTCGATCCCGAGCCAGCTCAAGGCCTGGATCGATCGCGTCGTGGTCCGCGGCAAAACCTTTAGCTACGGCCCGAACGGCCCCGAGGGTCTCGCCGGCGGCAAGCGCGTGATTATCGCCGTGTCGCGCGGCGGCTATTACGGCGCGGATACGCCGATGGCGGCACTCGAGCACCTCGAGACCTATCTGCGCGCCGTGTTCGGCTTCATCGGGGTCAAGGATCTGGAGTTCATCGCCGCGGATGGCATCCAGGTCGGGCCCGAGCACCGCGAGAAGGCCGTCAAGAGCGCGCTTGAGGCCGCAGGCAATCTGCAGGCGGCGTGAGCACCCTGGCTGCCGCTTCGCCGAGGCGGCAGCCAGTCCATTCCCGACAGCGGTGAACTCGTCCTACTGCGTCACAAGAGCGACACATCGTCTCTTTCGCCGTCTCTTTCGCCGTCATTCCGGGGCGATGCGCCAGCATCGAACCCGGAATCTCGAGATTCCGGGTTCAGCCCTGACGGGCTGCCCCGGAATGACGGCGCTTGTTACGCAGGTAGGACTAACTCAGTCCCAGATCAGAGGCGCTCCGAGCAACAACAGGCCGAGCGAGACCAAGAGACCGAAGGCGGAAAAAAGCAAAATCGAAAGCAGACTATCCCAATCGGATCGCGCGGCCGCCGCCTGGTTTGAGACCGTGGCGGATACGGGCATTGAGGCAGACACGCGAGCGGCCTTTGCCATAGCAACTCTCCGAAATATTCATGCGTCAAATATCCCAGCCTGCTCGGGGGTCGGTGCGATCGCGATAAAGGTTCAAGTGAGACGCAAATTCAGCAAAGGAAAGCTCAATGTGCACGCGGGCGTGCACACCGAGCGGAGCCTGCGGTGATTCCGATCAGCCGCGATAGATCGGCGCGCCGGCCGGCGCGGCGCTCGCGCCGCCATCGACAAAGAGCTCCTGGCCCTGGATGTGCGCGGCTTCGTCGGAGGCGAGAAACAGCACGGTGTTGGCGATGTGCTCGGGCTCACCGATATGGCCGAGCGGTGTCGAGCGCGCGATCCGCGCTTCGAACGCCTTCTCGGCTTCGGGAGTGGCGATCGCCGCACCCCAGATCGGTGTCCGGATCGCGCCGGGCGCGACCACATTGACCCTGATCCCGCGCGGTGAGAGCTCCGAGACCAGCACCCGCGCGATCGCGCGCACGCCGGCCTTGCTCGCTGCATAGGCGGCATAGCCCGGATGGCCGAGCGCCGAAATCACCGAGCCGTTGAGAATGATCGAGGCGCCGTCGCTCAGATAAGGCAGTGCCGCCTGGACCGTGAAGAAGACGCCGGTGAGATTGGTCCTGATCACTTGCTCGAAGGCCTCAAGCTTGGTGCCACCAAGCGGAGTCTGACCGGGGATGCCGGCATTGGCGAACACGATATCGAGCCTGCCGAATTGAGCCGCCGCTGTCGCGATGGCCTCCTCGGTGGCAGCGATGTCGGTCGCATCGGCAACCAGGGCGAGCGCGCGAGAGCCAAGCTGCTTGGCAGCGGCCGCGAGCCGATCAGCATCTCGACCGGTGATCGCCACAAGTGCGCCTTCCTCGATAAATCGTCTGGCCGTGGCCAGCCCAAGTCCGCTGCTCCCGCCGGTAATCAACGCGGTCTTGTTCGCCAGTCTCATGCTTGGCTCCATCTGGTTGCATTATTAAACTTCTTGAGCCATCTAGGCCTTGCGGTTTAATAATGCAACCACAATATCGTGATGGGCGCCCGCTTGCTGAAACGGCAACGAGCGCTTGGGTCTGGAGAAAGCGGCGTCATGGTCAAACGCACAAGCCTTGAGGGCAATGGCTGCCCGGTCGCCCGGTCGCTGGATGCGATTGGAGATTGGTGGTCGCTTCTCATCATCCGCGACGCGTTCGTCGGCCGTCGTCGCTTCGGCGAGTTCCAGCGCAGCCTGGGCCTGGCCAAGAATATCCTGACCATCCGGCTCCGTGCGCTGGTGGATCGCGGCATCCTGACCACCGAGCCGGCTTCCGACGGCAGCGCCTATCGCGAATACGTGCTCACGCCGAAGGGCCGCGGGCTTTTTCCGATTCTCGTCGCTTTGAGACAATGGAGCGAGGAATTTGACCAACGGCCGGAGGAGATCGCGACTATCCTGGTGGATCGCGAGACAGGACGGCCCGTACAAAAGCTTGCGCTATGCGCGCAGGACGGACGATTGCTCGGTCCCGCCGACACCACGTTGCGGCCCCGCACCGGCTGAAGGACACCCAACCGTCAGGATGGCTTGCGGCCATTGCGCAGCCGCGCGTACTCCTCAGCCTCGAGATGCGCCATGCGTAAGAGGTAGTCGAGCATGCTGAGGCGATGGCGGCGAGCCAAACGCGCCAAGCTCGCGGTCGTCGTCGCAATGAATGCGATCGCCTCGTCCACACTTATCTCGTCCGAGTCGTCATGGGGTCGGGAGCGCCGTCCTGCACCCGCGGATGACGTCTTTCGCTTTCGCGCTGGCTTTGTCAAAAAATTGATCCAAATTCGAGTATCCAGCAAAAATACCCCTAAAAAGAGTGCAACTCCAGGACGGTTCTCTGCAACCCTCTTTATACGTCGTGGGCGTTCTCGCCTCGACTTTCAACATCGTTCGATTTGACAGGAACCGTCTCACCACCCATGTTCGGGTCAACGAGGCCTTTGGCGAATCCGCGAAATTGGCTTCAATCTTTCCCGTAAGCCACTGGAACTACATGAATATCGTCATTGTGGAGTCGCCGGCGAAAGCCAAGACGATCAATAAATATTTGGGCTCCTCCTATGAGGTTCTAGCCTCGTTTGGCCATGTTCGCGACCTCCCGGCGAAAAATGGATCGGTCGATCCGGACCATAATTTCCGAATGATCTGGGAGGTGGATCCCAAGGCCGCCGGCCGGCTGAACGAGATTGCCAAGTCGCTGAAGGGGGCGGACCGGCTAATCCTGGCCACCGACCCTGATCGCGAGGGCGAGGCGATCTCCTGGCACGTCCTGGAGGTGCTGAAGGAAAAACGCGCGCTCAAGGATCAGAAGATCGAGCGGGTGGTCTTCAACGCCATCACCAAGCAGGCGGTCTCGGAGGCGATGAAGCATCCGCGCCAGATCGACGGCGCACTGGTCGACGCCTATATGGCGCGCCGGGCGCTGGACTATCTGGTCGGCTTCACTTTGTCGCCGGTGTTGTGGCGCAAGCTTCCGGGCGCCCGCTCGGCGGGCCGCGTCCAGTCGGTCGCGTTGCGGCTGGTCTGTGACCGCGAGCTCGAGATCGAGAAATTCGTTCCCCGTGAATATTGGTCGCTGATCGCGACGCTGGCCACGCCCCGCGGCGACAGCTTCGAGGCGCGCCTGGTCGGCGCCGATGGCAAGAAGATCCAGCGGCTCGACATCGGCACCGGTGCTGAAGCCGAGGACTTCAAGAAGGCGCTGCAGGCCGCAGCCTTCACGGTCACGACCGTCGATGCCAAGCCGGCGCGCCGCAATCCGCAGGCCCCCTTCACCACCTCGACCCTGCAGCAGGAAGCGAGTCGCAAGCTCGGCTTCGCGCCGGCGCACACCATGCGGATCGCCCAGCGGCTCTATGAGGGCATCGATATCGGCGGCGAGACCACCGGTCTCATTACTTATATGCGAACCGACGGCGTGCAGATCGCGCCCGAGGCGATCACGCAGGCCCGCAAGGTGATCGGCGAGATCTATGGCAACGCCTATGTGCCGGACAGCCCGCGCCAGTACCAGACCAAGGCCAAGAACGCGCAGGAAGCGCACGAAGCCATTCGCCCGACCGATCTGTCGCGGCGGCCGGCCGAGCTGCGCCGACGGCTCGACGACGACCAGGCCAAGCTCTATGAGCTGATCTGGACCCGTACCATCGCCAGCCAAATGGAATCGGCCGAGCTCGAACGCACCACGGTCGACATCACGGCCAAGGCCGGCTCCCGCACGCTGGAGCTGCGCGCCACCGGCCAGGTGGTCAAGTTCGACGGCTTCCTTGCGCTGTACCAGGAAGGCCGCGACGACGAGGAGGACGAGGATAGCCGCCGCCTGCCCCACATGAGTCAGGGCGAGCCGCTGAAGCGGCAGGATCTGTCCGTGACCCAGCATTTCACCGAGCCGCCGCCGCGGTTTTCGGAAGCCTCACTGGTCAAGCGGATGGAGGAGCTCGGCATCGGCCGGCCCTCGACCTACGCCTCGATCCTGCAGGTGTTGAAGGACCGCGGCTATGTGAAGCTGGAGAAGAAGCGTCTGCACGGCGAGGACAAGGGCCGCGTCGTCGTCGCCTTCCTGGAGAACTTCTTCCGCCGCTATGTCGAATACGACTTCACCGCCGATCTCGAGGAGCAGCTCGACCGCATCTCCAACAACGAGATCTCCTGGCAGCAGGTGCTGAAGGATTTCTGGCGCGACTTCATCGGCGCGGTCGACGACATCAAGGACCTGCGCGTCGCGCAGGTGCTGGATGTGCTCGACGAGATGCTCGGCCCGCACATCTATCCGCCGCGCGCCGATGGCGGCGACGTCAGGCAATGTCCGACCTGCGGCACCGGACGGCTGAACCTGAAGGCCGGCAAGTTCGGCGCCTTTGTCGGCTGCTCGAACTATCCGGAATGCCGTTACACGCGGCCGCTGGCGGCCGACAGCGAGGCCGCCGCCGATCGCGTGCTGGGACAGGACCCGGAGTCCGGGCTCGACGTCACCATCAAGGCCGGCCGCTTCGGCCCCTATATCCAGCTCGGCGAGCAGAAGGATTATGCCGAGGGCGAGAAGCCCAAGCGCGCCGGCATCCCGAAGGGCACCCAGCCATCGGATGTCGACCTCGAACTGGCGCTGAAACTGCTGTCGCTGCCACGAGAGATCGGAAGGCACCCGGAGACGGGCCTGCCGATCACGGCCGGCATCGGCCGCTTCGGGCCGTTCGTGCGCCATGACAAGACCTATGCGAGCCTGGAAGCCGGCGACGAGGTGTTCGACGTCGGACTCAACCGCGCGGTGACCTTGATCGCGGAGAAGGTCGCCAAGGGCCCGAGCAAGCGCTTCGGCGCTGATCCGGGCAAGGCGCTCGGCGACCATCCCTCGCTTGGTGCGGTCGCGGTGAAGAGCGGGCGTTACGGCGCCTATGTCACTGCGGGCGGCGTCAACGCTACGATTCCGTCCGACAAGGAAAAGGATACGATCACGCTGCCGGAAGCGATTGCGCTCCTGGATGAGCGAGCCGCAAAGGGCGGCGGCAAGGCGAAAAAGGCCAAGGCGGCAAAGCCTGCCAAGGCAGCCGGCAAGGCCGGCGCCAAGACCAAAACCAAGGCTAAGGTTGAGACCAAGGCTGAGGCCGAAGCCGAGGGGGATGACGGCGACACGCCGAAGCCCGCCAAGAAGGCTGCGGTCAAGAAGGCTGCAGCCAAGCCGAAATCAGACTCCACCAGCAAGGCGCGTGCGCCGGTCGGAAAGGCCGCCAAGACCTCGGCGAAACCGTCCTCCGCCCCGAAAGCGCCTGCGAAGAAGAGCGCCGGCAAGGCCCGCGGATGAGAAAATGACCCAAAAGCGCGACATCGGCTTCCCCCCGCGGGAGGCCATCGTCGCCTTCATCCGCGCCAACCCGGGCAAGGTTGGCACCAAGGAAATTGCGCGCGAATTCGGCCTGAAGAACGCCGATCGCGCCGAGCTGAAGCGGATTCTCCGCGACCTCGTCGACGAGGGTGCGGTCAAGAAGAGCGGCCGCCGCAAGATCACCGAGACCGCCGCCCTGCCCGCGACGCTCATTGCCGATATCACCGGCCGCGACAGCGACGGCGAACTGATCGCAACGCCGGCCGAGTGGGACGAGGCCGAGCAGTCCGAGCCGCCACGCATCCGCATCCACACTCCTCGTCATGCCCGCCCCGGTGCGACCGCCGGCGTCGGTGATCGCGCCTTGGTGCGGGTCGACCCCGTCGAGAGTGCCGACGGCGTGACTTATCGCGGCCGCGTCATCAAGGTGCTCGACCATGCGAAGCATCGCGTGCTCGGCATCTTCCGTGCGATGTCCGGCGGCGGCGGACGGCTGATCCCGGTGGACAAGAAGCAGGCCGGCCGCGAGCTCAGCATTGCGCCCGCCGACAGCCGCGAGGCCAAGGACGGCGATCTCGTCAGCGTCGACCTGCTCCGCGGACGCGGCTTCGGCCTGCCCGCCGGCCGCGTCAAGGAACGCTACGGCTCGATCGCGAGCGAAAAGGCGATCAGCCTGATCGCGATCCATGCGCACGAGATCCCGCTCGATTTCTCATCCGCAGCCCTGCAGGAGGCGGAAGAGGCAGAGCCCGCGACGTTGAAGGGACGCGAGGACTGGCGCGAGCTGCCGCTCGTCACCATCGATCCGCCCGATGCCAAGGATCATGACGACGCGGTTCATGCCGAACCTGATCCCGCTCCCGACAACACGGGCGGCTACGTCGTTCACGTCGCCATCGCCGACGTCGCCTACTACGTGCGGCCCGGCGCGCCGCTCGATCGCGATGCGCTTCGGCGCGGCAATTCGGTGTATTTCCCGGACCGCGTCGTGCCGATGCTGCCCGAGCGGATCTCCAACAATCTCTGCTCGCTGGTGCCGGGTGAGCCGCGCGGCGCGCTGGCGGTGCGGATCGTGCTCGGCGCCGACGGGCGCAAGCGGTCGCACTCCTTCCATCGCGTCCTGATGCGCTCGGCGGCGAAGCTCGCTTATGTGCAGGCGCAAGCTGCGATTGACGGCAAGCCCGACGACATCACCGGTCCCCTGCTCGAGCCTATTCTGAAGCCGCTTTATGCGGCCTATGAGGTTGCCAAGCGCGGCCGTGATGCGCGCGATCCGCTCGACCTCGATCTCCCCGAGCGCAAGATCCTGCTGAAGGCGGACGGCACCGTCGACCGCGTCGTCGTGCCTGAACGGCTGGATGCGCACCGGCTGATCGAGGAGTTCATGATCCTCGCCAATGTCGCAGCCGCGGAGATGCTGGAGAAGAAGGCGCTGCCGCTGATCTACCGTGTGCACGACGAGCCCACGGTGGAGAAGGTCCACGCGCTGCAGGAATTCCTGAAGACGCTCGACGTGCCGTTCGTCAAGTCCGGCGCGCTGCGGCCCTCGCTGTTCAACCGTGTCCTGACCTTGGTCGCCGGCCAGGACTATGAGCAGCTGGTCAATGAGGTCGTGCTGCGCTCGCAGGCGCAGGCCGAATATTCCGCGGAGAATTACGGGCATTTCGGCCTCAATCTGCGCCGCTACGCGCATTTCACCTCGCCAATCCGCCGCTACGCCGACCTGGTCGTCCACCGCGGCCTGATCCGCGCGCTGGGCCTGGGCGACGGGGCCCTGCCCGACAGCGAAACGGCTGAGAATCTTGCCGAAATAGCCGCGCAGATTTCGGTGACCGAGCGCCGCGCCATGAAGGCCGAGCGCGAGACCGCCGACCGCCTGATCGCCCATCATCTCGCCGATCGCATCGGCGCCACCTTCCAGGGGCGCATCTCCGGCGTCACCCGCGCCGGTCTCTTCATCAAGCTCGATGATACCGGCGCCGACGGGCTGGTCCCGATCCGCACGCTCGGCACGGAATATTACGATTACGACGAAACCCGTCATGCGCTGATCGGCCAACGCAGTGGTGCCATGCACCGGCTCGGTGACGTCGTCGACGTGCGTCTGGTAGAAGCTCAGCCTGTGGCGGGCGCCTTGCGCTTCGAACTGTTGACCGAAGCCGATGTGCTGGTCCCGCGCCAACGGCGGCGCGACACCCCCCATGCGCGCGAAAGCGTCAGGGGCAAGCCGAAGCCCAAAGCGAAAAAGACCAAGGACAAAGCGTCGAAGCGTGCGAAGGCCGCCCGCAACAAACGCGGTGAGAAAAGCGCGAAGCCGACGACCAAACGCAAGTCCGGCACATCGAAGAAAGGCAAGTCATGGACGCCATGAGCACGACGCCGACCAGCGTGCGCCCGCAGAATTCAGCGGCGACAACGTGGACCCGCGAGGCGGGTCTCGCCGAGAAGCGCGACCTCTGGAGCGCGATGAAGCGCGGCTGTCGCGGCCGCTGCCCGCGCTGCGGCGAAGGCAAGCTGTTTCGCGCGTTCCTGAAGGTCGCCGACGCTTGCGACAAATGCGGCCAGGATTTCTCGGGCCACCGGGCGGACGACCTGCCCGCCTATCTCGTGATCGTCATCGTCGGCCACATCGTGGTGCCGCTCGCGCTCTATATCGAGACCAACTATTCGCCGCCGGTCGCGCTGCAGCTTTCGATCTATCTGCCGCTGACGCTGTTCGCCTCGCTGGCGCTGCTCCAGCCGGTCAAGGGCGCCGTCGTGGGTCTGCAATGGGCCTTCCACATGCATGGCTTTGACGACAATCCCGCCGAAGGCATTCCGCCGGTTTGAACGACAACCAAGAATGAAAAAGGGATGGAAATGACGGAGGTGGCAGAGGCCGCAGCTTCGGCTAAGCCGGAGCAGAAGGAAGCGGATCACCATCCCTATACCAAGCCGAGGGATGCGGCGACCCTGATCCTGATCGATCGCAGCGGCACTGTGCCGAAGGTTCTGGTCGGCAAGCGCCACGACAAGGTCGTGTTCATGCCCGGCAAGTTCGTCTTTCCTGGCGGCCGGGTCGAGAAGACGGACCATCGGATCCCTGTGGCCGCGCCGATGCCCGAGGCGCTCGAGGCCAACCTGTTCAAGGGCCGACCACAGACCTCAGCCTCGCGCGCCAAGTCGCTGGCGATCGCTGCCATCCGCGAAGCCTGTGAGGAGACCGGGCTGTGCCTGGGCCGCAAGATCGAGGGCAAGGTATCCAACCTCGACGGACCCTGGTCGCCGTTCAGTGCAGCCGGCCTGTTGCCCGATCCGTCCAGCCTGTTCCTGATCGCACGCGCCATCACCCCGCCCGGCCGCATCAAGCGTTTTGACACCCGTTTCTTCACGGCGGATGCGTCGGCGATCACGCATCGCGTCGAGGGCGTGGTGCATCCGGACGCCGAGTTGGTCGAGCTGGTGTGGGTCGAACTCGGTTCGAAGCCACTCGCCGATCTGCACCCGATGACCAGGAATGTGCTGAACGAGCTGGACAAGCGGCTCGCGACCGGTCCGCTCCAGCATGACGCGCCGGTGCCGTTCTTCCATTTCTATGGCGGCCGGATGCATCGGGACGTGCTGGACTGATCAGCCATCGGCGTCGTCATCATCGGGCTCGGTGCCGACATAATCCTTGGCTGGAATTTTGAGCGCGATCGCGAGCTGTTGCGCCAATGCGTTGGCCTCTTCGCGGGACGCGAAGCTCCGGAGATTCAGCGGCTCGACGCCTTTGCCGCCACACAGATTGACGTCATACATCGTTGCGCTGACATCGCCGTCATCGGTGATGCTGATCAGGTTGTAGTTCGACAGCCGGCGCGCACGCCTGACATGCAACGGCCCAAAAGCCTTGGTGATGACGACTTCGCCGGCGCCGGGGCACACGGTGACGAAGCCGCGAAAGGTCGCAACAAGGAGGCCCGGAATGATGACCGCGACCCCAAGAGCGGCAAAGACGGCGATACCCGCCCACTCGTCTCTGGCATCGCCAGGGCTTGCCAGCACATCGCTAAGACCAAGCGCCACGTTCCACAGCAGGTAAGCGCCGGCCGCAATCAGCGGCAACGCCAGCAGCCGGCCCAGCAAAGGGACCGGTAATCCAACGCGAATGATATCGCCCGTCGCTGCACCTGCCATGAAGCCCTCCCTGAAATTCAGGCAGTTTGTCGTCCGGATCTTGGGATCGGTTCGACATCGCTCAGCCGGCGGAGGAATCCGCGGGAAGCAAATTGGAGCTTGCCGAGCGCTCCCAGGTCAGTCCTGAATGACCGCGGTGGCTTCGATCTCGACTCGCGCCGTCGCGGGAATGAGGCCGGCAACCATCACCAATGTGCTCGCCGGCCTGATGGCCGCGAAAGCTTCGCCATGCGCCCGCGCGACGGCGTCGATGTCGGCTCTGTCGGTGATGTAGACCACCGTGCGCACCACGTGGTGCAGGCCGCTTCCCGCCTCTGCCAGCGCGTCCGCGATAATGGCGAGCGCCCCGGCGGCCTGATGATAGGCATCCCGCTCGAGATCGGCCCCGCGCGCCGTCGTTCCTGAAACGAAAACCTGGTCGTCGACGCGAACCGCGCGGGCATAGCCGAAAATGGTCTCGAACGGATAGCCTGACGAAATCGTGAGCTTGTCGGACATTTCAATTCCCACTGACGCGTGCGCCGACGAACAACTTCCTTCGCCGGGCGATCAAATTGCAAAATTCTTACCTGGCCTGGCGATTGGCTGATCCCCGCGCAGTTCCCATCTATTTGCGACAGCAACCACGCGGATGACAGCGATGGCCCCAAGTCGATCGGCTCAACGTCAACTCAAGCTCGGCGCCTTCATGCGCCCGGTCTCGATCCACACCGCCGCCTGGCGCTATCCCGGAGCCTGGCCGGACGCCAATTTCAACTTTCAGCACCTCAAGGACCTGATCCGCAAGCTCGAGGCCGGCAAGTTCGACGCCTTCTTCATGGCCGATCACCTGGCCGTCCTGAACATGCCGATCAATGCGCTCAAGCGCAGCCACACCGTGACCTCGTTCGAGCCGTTCACGCTGCTCTCGGCGTTGTCGGCCGTGACCGAGAATATCGGGCTGATCGCGACCGGCTCGACCACGTTCGACGAGCCCTACCATGTCGCCCGGCGCTTCGCCTCGCTCGACCACATCTCCGGCGGCCGTGCCGGCTGGAATATCGTCACCACCTCCAATCCGGACGCCGCGCTGAACTTCGGTCTCGATGATCACATGGAGCACGCCGAGCGCTACAAGCGCGCGCGTGAGTTCTACGACGTCGTCACGGGCTTATGGGATTCCTTCGCCGACGACGCCTTCGTGCGCGATGTCGAAAGCGGCCTGTTCTTCGATCCCGAGAAGATGCATGTGCTCGACCACAAGGGCAAATATCTCAAGGTCCGCGGTCCCCTCAACATCGCCCGCCCCGTCCAGGGCTGGCCGGTGATCGTGCAGGCCGGAGCGTCCGAAGACGGCAAGCAGCTGGCGGCCGAAACCGCCGAGGCGGTGTTCACCGGCGGTGGCAGCCTGGCCGACGGCCAGAAACTCTATGCCGATATCAAGGGGCGGATGGAGAAGGTCGGCCGCGATCCGGAGCACCTGAAGATCCTGCCCGGCGCTTTCGTCGTGGTCGGCGACAGCGTGGAGGAAGCCAAGGAGAAACGCGCGCTGCTCGACAGCAGGGTGCATTACGACAGCGCGATTGCGTCGCTCTCGGTGATCCTCGGCACCGATGCCTCCGGCTTCGATCCGGACGGACCGTTACCGCCGATTCCGGAGACCAATGCCTCCAAGAGCGGCCGCCAACGTCTCATCGACGTGGCCGCGCGCGACAACCTAACCGTGCGGCAATTGGCCCAGCGCGTGGGCGGCTATGGCGGGCTGTCCTTCGTCGGCACGCCCAAGACCATCGCCGACCAGATGGAGGAATGGCTGACAGGCCGCGGCAGCGACGGCTTCAACATCATGTTCCCGTATCTGCCCCAGGGCCTGACCGATTTCGTCGACAAGGTGGTGCCGGAACTGCAGCGCCGGGGGATTTTCCGCAAAGAGTATGAGGGACGGACTTTGCGGGAGAATCTCGGCCTGCCACGGCCCAAAAACCGATTTTTCGCGGGCTGAGGGGTAAGATTCTGACGCCCCAACCTTGACTTTGGGGCTTGGGCGGGTAGGTTGCGCGCCAACTGCGCCCCCTCTTTGGCCGGCGCCCTCTCCCATCGATCCAAAGGTTTTCACGATATGGCCAAAGCGGTCACCATTAAGGTCAAGCTCGTGTCCTCGGCCGACACCGGCTTCTACTACGTTGCCAAGAAGAACTCGCGCACGATGACCGAGAAGATGGTCAAGAAGAAGTACGACCCGGTCGCGCGCAAGCACGTTGAATTCCGCGAAGCCAAGATCAAGTAAGATCGCGGACGCTGACTGACTTCCTGCGGGGCCTCAACGGCCCCGTTTTTATTTTTGGCTTTGCCTTTGTTCGTTTTGACTTGCCGGGCGCGAGCTTGTGGGTCGCGGCCCGCCACGATCTGCTTTCACCCTTCTCCTCTACCGCGTTCAGATCTCGCCGCGTTCAGGTTCCTGCACCTGCAACCCATTGGAGAAATTTGTTCATTTTCTCCACTTAAGGAAGCGTCAACCAAACATTTGCAATTGGCGCGTACCAAATGGGCAGCCCGGGAAATGGGCTCCCCTGATTGCTTTGGCCGCATGGACGCTCCCGATGAACGACGCAACGACTCTCCAATCCCGACTTGATTTCATCGGTATCGATCGCACCACCCGTGAGGCGCTGCGCGAGCTGCGCCCGCTGATCGGTCGCGTGCTGCCGAGCATCCTCGACCAGTTCTATGCCCACGTCACCAAATACCCGCAGCTCGCCAAGCTGTTTCCGAACCAGGCGGTGATCCGCCACGCCAAGCAGGCGCAGATCGATCACTGGACCTCGCTGGCGAGCGCGAAGTTCGATGACGCCTATGTGAAGTCGGTGACGCGGATCGGCAAGACGCACGAACGGCTCGGCATCGAACCGCGCTGGTACATCGCCGGCTATTCGATGATCATGACCGGTCTGCAAAAGGCGATCGAAGCCGAAATGGCGAAGGGCTGGTTCGCCGGACAGGGCGCGCGGGAGAAGAAGGCGCAGTTGCAGACTGCCATCACCCGCGCAGCGATGCTCGACATGGACCTTGCGATCTCGGTGTATGTCGACGCTGCCAAGCAGGAACAGCATGAGCTGGTCAGCAAGATGGCCGACGAGTTCGAGGCGACCGTCGGGCAGATCATCAACAAGGTCTCCACGGCCTCGCATGAGCTCGAGGCGTCCGCCACGACCTTGAGCAAGACCGCGGAGAACACCCAGGTGCTGTCGACCAGCGTGGCGTCCGCTTCGACCGAGGTCTCGACCAAGGTTCAGTCGGTAGCCTCCGCCACCGAAGAGATGGCATCCTCCGTCAACGAGATCGGGCGTCAGGTCACGGAATCGACCGGGATTGCCGAAGAAGCGGTGCGCCAGATCGAGCAGACCGATGCCGGCATCAGCGAGCTCTCCCGCACCGCCGAGCGCATCGGCGACGTGCTCAAGCTGATCACCTCGATCGCCGCCCAGACCAATCTTCTAGCTTTGAACGCGACCATCGAAGCGGCCCGCGCCGGCGACGCCGGCCGCGGCTTCGCGGTGGTCGCCTCCGAGGTCAAGGCGCTGGCGTCGCAGACGGCCAAGGCCACCGAGGAGATCGGCCAGCAGATCGAGGGCATCCAGAGCGCAACCCAGACGTCGGTCGCCTCGATCAAGCGGATCGGCGGCACCATCAAGCAGATCTCGGAGATCGCGGCCGGCATTGCCGCTGCGGTCGAGCAGCAGGGCGCATCCACCGGGCAGATCTCCCGCAACGTCCAGGACGTCGCCACCGGCACCGCGCGGGTCGCCACCAATATCGGTGATGTCAGCCAGGGTGCGAGCGCGACCGGCAAGGCATCCTCCCAGGTGCTGACCGCAGCCCACTCGCTCTCGCAGGACAGCACTCGCCTCAAGGCCGAGGTCGAGAAATTCCTCAAGGGCGTGCGCGCGGCCTAATCGTCATCCCTCCGGACAGATCGACAGCCGGCCCGGATCGCTCCCGCGCCGGCTGTTTTGTGTCGGCTCACGTTTGAGCCACACATTGGCTCGCAAAGCTGACTTCCGCTATGCTGCTGGTTTTACCGGACAGCAATGGTCACGGGTGGTTATCTCCGGCGCGACAGACCGGGAGCGACACCATCGTGGATTGTGGTTGGGGAAAGCCATGGCGAGCTTCGTTCAGTTCTTGCAGCAATCTGGTGTGTATGCTGCGCAAAGCTTCATGATCGTTCCGCGGGGAGGCTTCAACCTGGTCTGCCTCCGCGACAGCAAGGATGTCCACCTGGCGTATGATCGCGATCGGTTACAGGTCGAGGACGTGCGCCTCGATCAGGTCGAACGCGTCGCACAGGACTACATCAAAACCCGCTATGGGGAGCAAAAAAGCCAGGAGCGCGACGATCAGTTGCTTCGTCTGCGTACCGCGCTGTACGCCACCGCACCGCCGGAGGCCTCTGCACGCGGCCTCAAGGTTTCGGCCAAAGGTACCGGTATTCCCCAAATCAAAGCGACGCGCGGCAACACAGAGATCAGGTTGGACGTTGCCATTCTGCCGCGCAAAGACTTCAAGATCGCGTTCAAATTCCTCAAGCAGCTCGATCAAACGGGCAAAGTGATCAACGCCACGAAATGGACGCCCGATGACGTGCCCTGGTTCCTCACCAGGCTGAACTGGACATTCGGGGCGCAGACCAACATCTTTTTCACCTCGGTCGAGGCCTCGTGGATTACGGTCCAAAAAGCTCTGGGGCCAAAAATCTCGCGAGATGCTTTTCGGAAGGACATCGTGCCATTCAAGAGGCGTGGCGCCGATCTCACATGCTTTCTCGTCGGCGACTATGATGCGATGGCGAATGAGGCGGCTGGAGAATACCTGCCTGATGAGCAGGTATTCGTCGTTGTCGACCAGGGCAATCCACCCGTGTTCGACCGTGGCGAAGCGTTCATTGGCGTCATGGCGCACGAGATCGGTCACTTCCTGCTCCACAAGCGCAACCTGCCTGGGAGTGGACACCATGACCGCAGCGGCATTTTGCTTTCGAGTGGCATGGAAAGCCTTTCCCTGGACAAGCAACTCGTCACTGATCTCACGGCGTGGTGAGAGCGCCGGTGCCCAGCATCCGCCCGGCACGCGTTGGCGTCATGGTCCGCACAGGCAGTTGGTCGATGTCGAGCGCCTGTTGAAGCGCCTGCGTGGGCGCTGGACCGCTAGCGCTTTTGATCGATCAGGTGCATGTCGCTCAGCGTGTTCGGAAGGCTGCGGACGAGAAGATCAACGAGCGCCCGACGCAACCTCTCGTCTGGCTCATCGACATTGGCATCGATCACGAGGCTGGGGCCGGTGAGCCGGACGCTCGATGCATCGTCAGACGGCCCGGCTGCCCGTTTCTCGATGATCTCAAACGTCCTGCCGTCGACAACTCTGATCTCGTAAAGCGCGTGGAGCACGCTGAACGATTCCAGAACCGCGCTGTAGGTGACCAGGCCCACGCCTTCCAGCTTCCGATTGCCGCCACCGAAATTGGCTTTGGCCTTGGTAATGACGATGTAGGCATCGAGTCCTTGTGGGGATATCCCGGTCTGAACGAGCTGCTTGAACGGATCGCGGCGGACGAGATCGACCGCAGGGATCACCGAGTCCTGGATCGCCGCGAAAGTAGTACGCGAATAGGTGACCGGCTGCACCTGGAAGCGGACACTCAGCGCCTCCCTCACCTGTTGCACGATCAGGTCATCGAGCCCCCAGGACGCGATCGGCACGCTTCGAGAGCTGTTGTTGAGGCCGGTGAGCCCTGCCCTTGTCATTGTGAATTGATCTCCGAGCGCCGAAACGATCCCGACGGTCTTGACCGATTTGAGCTTCTCGTCCCGGGTCTCAAACAGCGCATGAGCACCACTGCTGAGGACAAGAAGGATGGCGAGCGACATACAAAGCAGGATGACCGTCGCCATCCAAGCGTATCGGCCGGCGGTGTGCATCGCGCCCCCTCACCTGATCCTGAAATCAAAGGCATAGGATGCGCCGAGGCCGACTGTGGTCTGGTTCACCGACCCGCGCGCCGTCACCAGCGGGCTTTTTGCGGCGTCGCCGAGCAGCCGGTCATATTCGACGTAGGAATGCACCTCCCACTGCGGATTGATGCGATATTTCACCTGCAGGCCAGCGCCGACCGAGTGTGCGCCGCCCTTGGCATCGAACACCGGAAGTCCGCTCGCCATCGCTTGAACGGTATCGACATTGTAATAGGGCGAGACCGCCTTGGTGCTTTCCCACGTGAAGCGCGGGCCGCCGGACACGGTGATCGCCCGCGTCACCGGTACGATGAAATCCGCGGAGAAATCGGCGACGACGCCCTGGTGGCCGCCAAAGCCCCCACGGGTCTCGTTGCGCACGCGAAACCAGTCGACAGGAAAATATTCGATGAAGCCGCCGAGCTCGAACGCGGCCTTGACATCGCCGAGACCGTTGAGCTCGGCGTAGTTGCCCGCCTTTCGTGACGGCACGAACTTGGCCGCAGGGCCCGCGCGCAGATTGCCGAAATCGATCAGGGCGATGCTCGCGTTGTCGCGCGGGCTGCGAAACTGATCCACCGAGCCCGCTCGCCGGATCGAGAAAATCGGGACCGGGCTGAACAGGCTGTGGTTCGCCCCTTCGAAAGCCGGCCCGTACCGTCCCTCCGCACCGATCATGACGGTCCAGTTGCCGGACACCGGCGGTAGCAGCGGCAGCTCAAAAGGCGGCGCCGGCAAGGTGAATGCGGTCTGGGCCGATGCGCGGTCACAAGCGGCCAGCATCGCGTTGAGGGTTGCGGCGAGGAGAGTTCGGCACGCGCCGCTCGCGAGCATGCGGAGAACGGCTTCGACGTTATGCTTCATTGAAGGGACCTTTGACGGCCGACCTCTTGGGCGAGGCCAGCTGGTACGGATTCGAGCCCTCCCCAAATCGCCGGCCAAGATTGCCCCAAGATTGCCCGCCGCAATGTCCAGCAATGACGCAAGCGCGCGGCCACCAAACATTGCCCGAACATTGCCTGAGCCGAAACCGATTGCTTTTTCTGCAAGGCTGATGGCCAATCAGCCTGTCGCTTGCGCTCGTTAGTCCCGCTGCGTAAGGAAAGCTGTCCGGCCGAGTCCCAGCGCCACAATCGGGCCAAAGAGCAAGTGTCACGATCCCCTGGTTTTATTGCCGTGGTTTTATTGATCGCCTGATGCAAGGAAGACTCATCGTGCGCTCCCTCGTGATCGAAGACGAACCGCAGATCGGCGCCTATGTCAGTCGCTTGCTGACGCAATTGCACGGCGTGGTCGATACGGTCGGATCGGTTTCGGACGCGCGGCACGCATTGAAGAACTTCAAATATGATCTGGCGATCGTCGACCGCATGCTGCCCGATGGCGACGCACTTGCGATCGTCACGGCATTGAGCCAGTTGCCGGAGCGGCCGGCGATCATCATGCTGACCGCGAAAGACGCGAAGGAAGACGTGATCGAGGGCCTCAACTGCGGAGCGGACGACTATCTCGGCAAGCCATTCGAGCCCGATGAGTTCATCGCCCGCGTGCGGGCGGTGCTACGACGGCCGCGGCTCCTGGTTCAGCCGGCATTGTCGTTCGGAAACGTCGAACTTCATCTCGGCAGCAACGAGGCCGTCGTGGCTGATCAGAAGGTCTTGCTGCGACGGCGCGAAGCCCTGATCCTCGCGACTTTGTTGACGCGGCGCGACCGCGTCGTCACCCGCGCGGCGCTGATCGAGGAGATCTATGGCTTCGACGACGAGATCGAATCCAACACGCTGGAGGCGCAGGTCTCGCGTCTGCGCAAGAAGCTGTCCGAGCTCGGCGGCAATGTCGAGATCCGCAGCATGCGCGGCATCGGCTATCTGCTCAGGATGGCGCAGAGCCGATGAAGTCGATCGCCCGGACGTTTACGCTCTCGCTCGGCCTCGCCGCAACGGTCCTCTTTCTCGCCACCATCACCATTGCCGTCTGGCAATCCCAGCTGCGCGAATATGAGCCGGTGGTGTGCCGCGTTGCTGCGGGTGTTCTCTACGACGCTGCGGTCGTCGATCCCGGCCACGCGCTGACCATTCGCTCCACACGTGGCGTCGAGCAGCTGAAATCGATCAGCCCCAATCTCTGGTATGTCGTGTCCTACGAGAAGCAGATCACCGAGTTCGGCGGTGAGCACAGGCCGGCGCTGCCGTTCTCGCTGCCCTATGGCGGCCCGATTGGCTTCTCGGTCCTCAACACGCTCGACCAGAACTCCACGTTCTGCCTGGCCGTGATCCCATGGGGCCCGTCCGATCTGGTGATGATGGTTGGTGGAGCGCAGGTCCGCTTCGGCCAGATGCTGATGTCGTTCGTTGGTCGCAATATCTTCCCCCTGTTTCTTGTGGCGCTCGCCTTCGCGTCGATGGTGTTGATCGGCGCATGGTTATCAGGACGGTTCGTGGGGCGTGGGATCGATCGCGTGACGCGGCGCGCGCTCGCGATCGACCCGTCGGCGCCGCAGGGATCGATTTCGCTTGATGAGGTCCCGATCGAGCTGAAGCCCCTGGTCGAGGCGCTGAACCGCGCCTTCGACGAGATCAACGCCTACATCAAGATGCAGCGCCGCTTCCTCGGCAATGCAGCCCATCAGCTGCGGACGCCGCTGACGCTGCTGCGTGCCAGGATCGAGGATGTCGCCGACCCTCCATTGCGGATCGCGCTGGTGCGCGACATGCGCCGGCTCACGTCACTGGTCTCGGCCATGCTTGACCTGGCACGGCTGCAAAATCATGCGATCGAAAAAGGGCCGATCGATCTAGCTGATGTGACGCGGGACGTGCTTGCCGATTTCAGCCCGTCGGCGCTGGATGCGGGGATCGAATTGTCGCTCGAGCAGCCCGAGGAGGACGGCACGGTCGTGCAAGGGGTCGAAGCCGCCGTCCGCAGCGCGCTGGCCAACCTGGTCGGCAATGCCTTGATTCATGCGAGGGGCGCCAGACGCGTCACGGCGACGCTCCATCGCGGCCGCGTGTCGATCAGCGATGACGGAGCTGGATTCTCGCCGGGCGATGAGCGCCAATTGATCGAGCCGTTCCAGACCGGCAACGCCGCCGAAGGCGGCGCCGGCCTCGGCCTCTCGATCGTCCAGGAGATCATGGCGGCCCATGGCGGGGAGTTCATCATCACCTCGACACCGGGCGGCGGCACCACCGCCAGCCTGCGCTTTCCCGAAGCGACGGCCAGAGCGATGAGTGACAACAGATCCGGCAATGTGGAGACCGCCTGATTTGCTGGAGCCCTCGGCAAAGCAGGCGATGATCGGCTTCTGCCATTAGCGATTTCATCATCTCGGCCGGGACGCGACCCGACTTCTGTTTCTCGTAGACTCGAGGGCTGACCCCAGCCCTCTCCCATCACAGCGGTCAGTCAGCCTCGATATGGTTGCGAATGCCCTCAGCCGTTTGCCGGATCGCGGCCTCGGTCGAAGGAATGTTGCGCAGCGCGTTGAGCAGGACGAAGTCGTGGATCGTGCCGTTGTAGCGCACGGCATCGACGCTCACCCCGGCCTCCTTGAGCTTGCGCGCATAGGCCTCGCCTTCGTCGCGCAGCGGATCGTTCTCGGCCGTGATGACGAGCGCCGGCGGCAGGCCTTGCAGTTGCGCGAGGCTGGCACGCAGCGGCGAGACGTAGGGGTTCTCCCGGGTCTTGGCGTCGGGCGCGTAGCGATCCCAGCCGTATTTCATGAAGTCGCGCGCCAGGAAGCGGCCCTTGCCATAGCTCAGATAGGATTGGCTATCGACGCTGGCGTCGGTCGCCGGAATGAGCAGCACCTGATAGCTGATCTTCGGTCCCTTGCGGTCCTTGGTCATCAAGGTCAGCGCCGCGCTCATGTTGCCGCCCACTGAATTGCCGGCGACAGCGATCCGGCTGCCGTCCGCGCCAAGCTCACCGGCATGCGCGGCGACCCATCCCAGGGCGGCATAGATCTCGTCGAGCTGGGTCGGATAGACCGCAGCGGGCAGCGGCGTATATTCGACGAACACGCCCACCTGCCCCGACCCGACGACCAGGTCGCGCAGCAGCCGCTTGTGGTTGTCGAAGTTGCCGGCGATCCAGACGCCGCCATGGATGAAGAGCAACACGCCGGGCTTGCCGGTCATGCGCGCGGGCGTCATGATGTAAAGCTTAACACGCCGGCCATCCTGGGTGATGGTCCGCTCGGTCGTGGTGACGCCGGACATGTCGACCGGCGTCTGGCTCTGCAGCCCGCTCAGGATCTCCTGCGGCTTCGGC
>NZ_CAFK01000010.1 GCF_000239815.1 Bradyrhizobium sp. STM 3843
TGCGCTGCAGGCCGGCGACATCGACTTCATGGAGTTTCCGCCGCAGGATCTGGAGCCGGTGCTGGCGGCCAATCCTGATCTCACCATGAACGTGCTGAACAAGTTCGGCTATCAGACCTTTGGCCGGATGAATTTCCTGTATCCGCCGTTCGACAATGTGAAGATCCGCCGCGCGGCGTTCCTGGCAATCAATCAGAAGGATGTGCTCGACGCTCTGGTCGGCAATCCCAAATACTACAAGATCTGTGGCGCTTTGTTCGGTTGCGGCACCCCGCTCGAGACCGATGTCGGCTCGGAGACGCTGGTCAAGGGCAACGGCCTGGAGCAGGCCAAGAAACTTCTGGCCGAGTCCGGTTATGACGGCACGCCGGTCGTGATCCTCGGGCCGATGGATGCGATCACGCTGAAGCCCCAGCCGATCGTGGTCGCGCAGCAGCTGCGCGCGGCCGGCTTCAAGGTCGATCTGCAGGCCACGGACTGGCAATCGGTGGTGACGCGGCGGGCCAGCCAGAAGCCGCCGAAGGAGGGCGGCTGGAACATGTTCTTCACCAATTCGGTGATCGCGGATGTCGGCAATCCGCTGTCCAGCACTTTCCTCGGCGCACGCGGGCTGAAGTCGTCGTTCGGCTGGCCGGAAGATCCGAAGGTCGAGCAGCTGCGCGAGGCCTATGCCCGCGCGACCGCCCTCGACGAGCAGAAGAAGATCGCCGTCGAGCTGCAGAAGGAGGTCTACGACCAGGTGATCTACGTTCCGCTCGGACAGTGGTTCAGCCCGAGCGTGTGGCGCAAATCGCTGAGTGGCGTGCTGGAAGGGCAGGCGGTGCCGGTGTTCTGGAACATCGACAAGAGCGAGTAGTCTTGCGCCTGACCGCAGCGGGCCGGCCTTTGCTTGCTCTTCCTGCGGCAGCTTACTCGCGTATCCGGTCGAGGTCGGCGAGCACCTCTTGCGAGGCCTTTTCGACATTCCCGATCTCGGCCAGCGCCTCATCGATCCGACCCATGCCGAACAGACGCGCCGCCTCCTTCCCGTGGCGATGCACGGCGGCATGCGGCTGCTCGAGATGGCGGAACACGGCGTTGCCGGCAAACCGCTGGCTACCTTCGCCGTAGTACCACTTGCCGAGCCGGCAATTGTGATGGTCGCTGAGTTCGTCGGCCTTGAGCGACAGCCGCCCGACCGACATGTCGACAAGCCGCTTCTTCCAGATCACGTGGTCCGCCTTGGCCAGCCGCACCACCCGGTTGTCCAGCGAGAGCTTGGCGATCTCACCCAGCATCTTTCCGACTTGGCTATCGGTCTTGGCCATGGTGTCGGCGAGCGACATCACCTCGTTCGAATTGGCGGTGGCGAGATCGGCGATGATGGTGATGCCCTGGGCAACCTCGTCGGCGGCGGCGGTCTGCTCGGTCAGGATGCTGGAGATCTCGTCCATCTTCGCGCTGACGGCGGCGGTGCGACTCCCGGCCTGATCGATTGTCTGCGCCAGATTGTTCATCTCGGACATGCCGACATCGACGGCCTTGGCGCCGCCGGCCATGGCCGCGACGATGCCGCTCATCTCGGCCTGCAGTCGCTCGATACGACCCTTGATGTCCTCGGTGGCCTTGGTGGTTTGCTGCGACAGGTTCTTCACTTCGGCGGCGACCACAGCAAAACCCTTGCCGAACTCGCCGGCGCGGGCCGCTTCGATCGTGGCGTTCAACGCGAGCAGGTTGGTCTGGTTGGCGATGGCGTCGATGGTGCCGACGATCGAGCCGATCTCGGCGGAGGCGGCGCTGAGATCGGCGATCTTGGCCGAGGTGTCGCGCACGGCGCTCGCGATGCCGTGCATGGTTTCCAGCGTTCGCCGCACTGCCGCCACGCTGTCGTCGACGATCCGGCGCGTCGCTGCGGCCTCGGTTGCCGCAGCCGTCGACGTCGTGCTGATCGTCTGGACGGAGGCCTGCATTTCCACCGAGGCTGCGGCCAGGCCCTGACAGCGTTCGGACTGGTTGACCGAGGCTGCGATCAGGCGCGCAGCACTGATCGAGGCTTCGTTGCTGTTGATGCAGAGCTCCACCGTCGCGTCGAGATCCAGAGACGCGCGCTCGGCCAGCGTGCGGCCGAGGCGGTGGATGGCTTCCATCAGGTCGGGCTTGACGGGCACGCGCAGGGCGGCTGCGTCGACGCTCGCTATCTCACGGTTCAAGTTGCCGTCGGCCCAGTCGTTGAGACATTTGGCCAGGATGTCCTGGAATGCATCGAGGCCTGAAGCATCGGACTGTTCGGGTCCGGCCTTCGGGCGCTCGTTCTTCTGGTTGCGGAATCCCAGCATTGTCCTTGTCGCTTCTTTGTCGTCGGCGAGCGATGATTCGGCTCGCCGTGAACACTAATGCCGTCGTCCTCTCCTGAAGATTCCGGAAATATACGGCGGGTCCAAACTCAAACGCCGGAGCTCAGTCGACGCCTCCGAGTGAGCTTATTGCTCACCGCGCGATCCGGTCAGCGCATGGATGTCGCTTGACATCGACGTTAGCGGCGGCTTACCGTAAGTTATGACTTACCAAGCTGTCTTGGCGGTGCTGGCCGACCCGACGCGGCGGCAGGTGTTCGAACGCCTGCGTGACGGGCCGCAGCCGGTCAAGCTGATCGCTGCGGGCCTGCCGGTGTCGCGGCCGGCGGTGTCGCAGCATCTGAAGGTGCTGAAGGATGTTGGGCTGGTCGAGGAGCGCAGCGAGGGCACCCGTCGCTTCTACTCGGTGCGGCGCGAGGGGCTTGCCGAACTGCGCGACTGGCTCGACAGTTTCTGGGACGATGCGCTGCTTGCGTTCAAAATCGAAGCCGAGCGATCGCATCGACGAGCGAAGGGAAGGAAACGGGATGAGTGAAATCGTGTCGATCACCCCGGTGCTGAAGCAGGTCAACGTCAGGGTGCCGATCGTCCACGCCTTCGAGGTCTTCACCAGTGGCCTGACGCGCTGGTGGCCGCACACCCATGGCGTCGGCAAAAAGCCGATCCGCGCCGTGCTGATGGAGCCGCGGCTCGGCGGGCGCTGGCTCGAGATCGCCGAAGACGGCACCGAGACTCCGGTTGCCACGATCACATTGTGGGAGCCGCCGCATCGCTTCGTGATGCTCTGGCAGGTCAATGCGCAATGGCAGCCGGATGCGACCATGCGCTCGGAAGTGGACGTGCGCTTCATCGCCGAAGGCGCCGAGGCGACACGCGTCGAGCTGACGCATCATAAGTTCGAGACCATGGGGGCGGAGGCCGGCGCCTCGATGCGCAGAGATGTCGACGGCGGCTGGCCCGGGCTCATGCAGCGCTTTGTCGAGGAAGCCGAACGGAGTCAAACATAACAGGGAGGTCGTCATGTCGGAGTTCATCGTTCATTCCGTGCCCGGAAGCCCGTTCGGGCGCAGCGTGCTGATCGCGTTGGAAGAGAAGGGCGCCGACTATCGCCTCGCGGCGCTAGCGCCGGGCGCGTCCAAATCGCCGGAGCATCTGGCGCGCAACCCGTTCGGGCGTATCCCCGTGCTAGAGCACGACGACTTCGTGCTCTACGAGACCCAGGCGATCCTGCGCTATCTCGATCGAATCCTGCCGCAGCCGTCATTAACACCAACTGAGGTGAAACAGGCGGCACGGATGGATCAGGTGATGAATATCAGCGACTGGTATCTGTTCCAGGGCGTCTGCAACGTCATCGGATTTCAGCGCATCATCGCCCCGCGCTTCATGGGGCAGGCAACCGATGAAGCCGCGATCGAAGCGGCGATGCCGAAAGCGCGCACGGTATTCGCCGCGCTGTCGGAGCTGCTGGGCGAGCAGCCGTTCATCGCGGGCGATGTGCTATCTCTGGCCGATCTGCAGGCCGCACCGCAGGCGAGCTTCCTGTCGGTGCCCCCGGAATGGGCCGCGCTGACCGCGCCGCATCCCAATCTCGTGGCCTGGATCGACCGGCTCGAATCCCGGCCAAGCTTCCAGGCCACGACCTGGCAGCGGCTGACGGAGCGCGCCCAGGCGGCGTGAACGGCGATGCGCGGGGCGCACGCGCTGGCATCAGTCCGCGTCCCGCGCAGCGCACGCAGGCCTGGTTCTCGTCAGCGCTCGAGCGTGAACGCCACCTCGTACAGGCCGGGATCTGCCGTGCCGTAGGACTTGTTGCCGTCGATCAGGCCTCTTGCCTTCAGATGCGCGATCACACGTCGGGCGGCATCGAGATCAGTGGTTTGGGCGTAGTTGACGACGCGCGTCCCGTCCAGGCTGCGGTGCAGACTGGCAGAGATCCAGCCGTCCACATGGTGGGCTACCTTCGCGGCCTCGGCGAGATAATCGATCAGCGACTGCTGCCCGCCCGGTGGGACGGTGAAGACGTTGATCTGCGTGACGATGGATGTGTTGGCGTTGATGACAGGCATGTGGATGCTCCTTGTGTGAAGCGAGGCCAGCCGGCGGCAAGGAACATCGGGACCAGTCTCCGTCCAACGTGCGCCAAGCCTCCGGCGAGCGATCGCCGACTGCTTGTCGCGGGTTCTTCAATAGCTGAAGAGACGGAGCCCCATGCGGGGGGATGGACTTACCGATGCCATCCTGGTCCTTTTCGACCTGCGCAGTGTAGGTGAAGCGAGCGGCCGGATCAAACAGTGCGGCGAATTGTCCTGAGTGCCGCTGCGACCACCGCCAGGTCGTTGGCTGAGACTGGACAAGTCCTGGTGCGGGCGGTGGGACTCGAACCCACACGACGTTGCCATCGAGGGATTTTAAGTCCCTTGCGTCTACCAATTCCGCCACGTCCGCCTTTGAGATCAGGGATTTAACGCCTCATTCGACGAAAGGGAATGAGGTCTGATACCGTCCCGTTGCTCACCCGAATGCTTAAGCCAGCCGGGCCGCCCCGGTAAAGCCTCAATCCGGGCATCTGCACTTGCTTGAGAACGGCTACAGCCTTCATAAGGCCGCTTGGAATCATGGGCTATCGCATTGGTCGACCGCCGTGTTTTCGGACGGGCGCCGATGAATTGAATTTGAGACGATCTCTTAAGCTTCATGGACTATCGAGGTGGAATGACCGTTGCCGAATACCGCCGCGCCGCATGCCGGCTCGCCTCATTTGCCGGGCTGCTCGCGCTTGCACCCATGCTCGCGGCTTGCGCAGGCATGAGCGACAATATGTCGACCGCTTTCGCTGATCCCGCCAAATACGAGCTCTATGACTGCAAGCAGCTCGAGACCGAGCGCAAGAATCTTGCGAACCGCTCCGCCGAGCTGCAGGGCCTGATGGCCAAGGCGGAGACCGGCGCCGGCGGCGCCGTGGTGGCCGAGCTCGCTTATCGCAACGACTATGTCTCGGTTCGCGGCCAGTCACAGTTGGCCGAAGAGGCCTGGCGCCGCAACAAGTGTCAGGAGACGCCAGCTCCGCCGCCGACGCCGGCAGCTCATGCCAAGGGGGGCAAGGCAGGGTCCAAGGCGGCCAAACCGGCAAAGCTGCCCAACCCGGCCGGTGCCGCAGCTCAAGACAGCCCGCCGACCACACTGCCCAAGGATGGCTCGACCTACTGATCGGTGAGCCCGATCGGCGATCACATGCGCCAGTCGTAGATCCAGCTCTGTCGCTTGAACAGCCGCGCCGGACCAAGCGCCTTGATCGCGAGGTCGCGGGCCAGCGCAAGCGGTCCGGTCAAGTGATAGATGCGGCCCTGTCCGCGCGCGGTGCGCTGGACCTGCGCAACACGGGGACGGCGCAGCTTGGCATAGGCCTTTAGCGCTGCCGCGACATCGGCCGGCCCGTCGGGCCGCGCCTCGCTCAAGGTTTTCGCCAGGACAGCGGCGTCCTCGATCGCCATGCCCGCGCCCTGCGCGGCAAAGGGCAGCATCGCATGCGCGGCATCGCCGAGCAGGGCCATCGGCCCTTCGGCCCAGTCGCCGCCCTCAGGCACGCCGAACAAGGCCCATTTGCGCCAGCTGTCGACCGCATTGAGCATCATCCGCGCCGGACCCGGCCAGCGTGGCGGGGCAAAGGCTTCCATCAGCTCGGCGGCGCTGCCCTCGGTGCTCCAGCCCGGCCGATTCCAGGTTCCCGGCACCACCGCCACCACGTTGATCTGTCGGCCGGCAGAAATCGGGTAGACAACGAGATGGGCGTCCGGCCCCATCCAGAGCTGCACCCGTGCCGCCGCCAATTCGCGCGGCAGCTGCCTGGCCTCAAGCGTGCCGCGCCAGGCGATCAGGCCGGAGAACTGCGCCCGCATCTGCGGAAAAAGGTGATGCCGGACCGACGACCAGACCCCGTCGGCGCCGATCAGCGCCAGCGCGAGATCCTGCTTGCGATGATCGCCGCTGCGCTGGACCACGGTCAGTCCTCTGGCGTGACTCGCGGCATCCTCGAACGGGCAGCCGAGTCGCAGCTCGATGTCGGGATGCGCCATGACCTCGGCCGCGAGCGCAGCCTGCAGATCGGCGCGGTGAATCACCCAATAGGGGGCGCCGGCCGCGCGGGTTGCGGCCTCGCCCAGCGGCAGCCGCATGATCTCGCCGCCGGCACGCGCGCTCATGATGCTGATGGCCTCGGGCACAACGGCCCGCGCCGTCAGCCGCGGCTTCAGGCCGAGATCGATCAGGATGCGGCTGGCATTGGGCGAGAGCTGCAGGCCGGCGCCGACTTCCTCCAGACGCTCGGCCTTCTCCAGCACCACGACCCGGAAGCCTTTGGTCGCGAGCGCCAGTGCAGCCGTTAGTCCCCCGATCCCGGCGCCTGCGATGAAGACGGTGCGCAATGCCACGATGAACGCTTCACGCGACGTCCTTCAGCACGCATTCCGGCGGCCGGGCTTCACCTGCCGCGAGGTCGGCTGCGAAGCGATACAGCGTCGAGCAGTAGGGGCAGATGATTTCGTTGTCGTTGCCAAGGTCGAGGAAAACATGCGGATGATCGAACGGTGGATTGGCGCCCACGCACATGAACTCATGCGAGCCGATCTCGATGACGGGAACGCCGGCATCATTGTGGAAGTGCGGGACGATGTTGTCGGCCATCGAATTCACCTTGAGTAGCAACGGGAGCGAAAACAGAGTCGATGCGGCGAGCTGAAGTCACGCAGCCGCGGTCGAAACGGCGCGCACCATACTGGTGGACAGGGGTAATTCCTAGTGCGGGGAACCGGGATCAGCTGTACCGCTATCGTGCAGGATTCGATACGATCGGAGTTCAGCCGAGAAGCCCTTCTTTCGTCGGGGCCGTTGTGTCTTGGTACCGGTACATTATGTCATGTGCGACATGATCGCGAAAAGGCGTGAATCGGCGTGAAGATCGGACGACTCAATCTGGCCCTGGCCGGACTTGCGTTCAGCGTGGCCTTCGGTGCCGCGCTGTGGCCGCATGCCCGGAATGCTGGCGCGATTCTGGCGGCCCAGGACGATCCTGCGGCTCTGTCCGATATTCAGCTCAGTTCGTTATTGCGGAACAACGGGGCCCTGGTCGCGGAGAACATCGACGCGGCGCTGGCTGCTGATGACGCCGATCTCGCCAACAGTTTCGTGGCGCTCGCGCAGGATCAACACGTTGGCGTGAGTGATGAGCGGGCAAAGCGGGTGGCGGACGCGGTGGCCGAGGAAAATTCGACCGCGCATTTTGCCAAGCGCTTTGCCAGTGGCCTCGTCATGGGCCAGGCCGACGATGTCGCAAGCCTCTCCGGCACGGTGGCCGGCGACCTCTTCGTGTTCGGCGATGTCAGAGACGCCGTGCGCGAGGGCAAGCACCTGGTCATGGGCGAGGCAACCGACCGGCTTGTGCTGGGCCTCGCCACGGCCGGGTTGGCCGTGACTGCGGCGACCTATGTTTCGGCTGGCACCGCCACGCCGGTGCGCGCAGGGCTGACGCTGGTGAAGGATGCCCGCAAGGTCGGCCGGCTTGGCGAGGGCCTTGCCGCATGGGCCGGCCGTTCGGCGCGCGAGGTGGTCGATGCGCCGGCGCTGGAGCAGGCGGTCGCCTCCGGTTCGGTGCTGCGTCCGGGCGAGACGGCGACCGCGATCAAGGCGGCATTCCGGGCCGAGAAAGCCGGCGGGCTGGTCCGGCTTGCCAAGGATGTCGGCCGCGTCACCGAGAAGGCTGGCACGCGCGGCGCGTTGGATTCGCTGAAGCTCGCCGAAGGGCCGAAGGATGTGACGCGCGCGGCGCGTCTGGCCGAAGCCAAGGGCGGCCAGACCCGGGCGATCCTGAAGCTGCTCGGCCGCGGCGCGCTGCTGCTGATGGCCGGCACGTTCAATCTGACGCTGTGGCTGCTCGGTGCTGTGATGACGCTGTTCGGATGTCTCGCCTCGATCAAGGCGACGACCGAACGAGCCACACAGGCCTGGCTCGATCGGCGCAAGCGCCGCCGCCTTCGTCAGCTGCAGGCGGGTCCTGCCGTCCCTGTGCTTTCTCCCGCAGCGAGCTGCAGCTAAGCTTTTTTTATCCTCCACGCCAACTTTGGGACTCATCGCCGATGCCGAGCTTTCACAACGGCGCAGTCGAAATTGCTTTTCTGGACGAGGGCGAAGGTGAGCCGATCGTCCTGGTGCACGGCTTTGCGTCGACCAAGAATGTCAACTGGGTCTATCCGACCTGGGTCAGCGAGCTGCGCAAGGACAACAGGCGCGTGATCGCCCTCGACAATCGAGGCCATGGCGATTCCGCCAAGCTCTACGATCCCGCCCAGTATTCCATTGCGGCCATGGCGGGCGACGTCACCGGGCTGATGGACCATCTTGGCATCGAAAGCGCCGACATCATGGGGTATTCGATGGGCGGGCGCATTGCCGCTCACATTGCGCTGGCAAGTCCGGCGCGGGTGCGCTCGGCCATCTTCGGCGGCATCGGCATGGCGATGATCGAGGGCGGCGGCCCCGGCGAGAATGTCGCAGCCGCGCTCGAGGCGCCGTCGCTCGATGACGTCACCGATCCCGTCGGTCGGACGTTCCGCGCCTTTGCCGACCAGACCCGGTCGGACCGGCTGGCGCTCGCCGCCTGCATGCGCGGCTCACGCGGGCTGATGTCGCGCGAGGATGCGGGACGCATCGGCGCGCCGGTGCTGGTTGCAGTCGGGACCACGGACGAGGTGGCAGGTTCCGCCTCGGCGCTGGGGGCGCTCATTCCCGGCGCCGAAGTGCTCGATATTCCCAACCGCGACCACATGCGCGCGGTCGGCGACAAGGTCTACAAGACCGGCGTGATCGAGTTCCTGTCACGCCGCGCGTAGCGGCTTGTCCGATTTTTCCGTGCTGAAATAGCGCACGGCGGCGATCAATGCGGTGAAGGTCGCGATCCAGACCAGTCGCGCGCCGTAGCGGTCGTGCGGTCCGGAGATCACGCCGCAGATCAGAGCGTTGCCGAACAACGCCAGCGTCACGGTTGCCGCGAGCAACGCGACGTCATCCCGCCGTCGGCGCCAGATCGCGTGGCCGACGATTGCGGCGACCGCCAGCATCGAGCCAAGCGCAACCGGTACATGCAGCCAGTTCACCAAGGCGAAATCGATGTCCCAATGCTGCTGATGCGCAGCGCGCATCGGTTTCGACTGCGAGGGAACGTACCGCTCGATGATGCCGTAAGTGTGCGGCAGCCAGCCATTGGTGCCTTCGCCGGTGGCGACATGCATGAGCTGCTCGACCGTTGCGGCTGCAGCCGCCTTCGCCTGCCAGAGCGGATATTCGGCAAGCGAGTGCTCGACGATGAAGCCCATCTCGTCGTTCATGCCTTCGAAGCGGCCGAGCGTGTTGAACATGCTCTTGCCCCACAGGAAGTCGTCGGCGGTGGGGGGCAGCTCGTTGCGATAGGGACAGAGCTTCAGCTTCTGCTGCGGGCAGTGATCCCGCAAATATTGCGTGACGATACCGTCCTGCAGCATCCGGCCGAAGGCCACGCCGACGCCGCCCGGCGTCCAGGCGAACTGTCCGGAGAGTGCGAAGTTCGCGGCGAGCAGCATCGCCGCGCCTGCGATGATCGTGCCGCTTGCTTGCATCAAGCCCGACAAGGAAATTCGATCGCGGACGAAGTGCCTGGCGATCCAGCCGACGCAGCAGAGCCCGAACAGCACGCCCAGCGTGGCACTGTGCGTGGCCGATGCAAACGCCGTGAAGACGAACAGCGCGACCTTCTCCAATCCGGACGTCCGGTCTGCCTGGGTAGCCAGGATAAACAGGGCGAGCACGGCGGGCCCGGCGAAGAAATCCGTCAGCAGCATGCTGGCGAGCCAGGGCAGGGCGGTGGCGAGGATCAAGAGCAGCCCGATCCAGAGCAGCCGCAACGGCTGGTTGAGCCCCAGCACGCGCAGAGTGAGCTGCAGGATCCATAGCGTGGCCAGCGCCTGGAAGGCGAGATTGATCCAGAAGCCGGAGCCTTCGCCAAAATGCAAATACAGGCCGAACACGGTCGAGCGGCTGGGTACGAGATAGCCCTCGTACCAGCGCGCCAGATAGCCGCCAGTGTCCCACTGCAGGAGCGGATAGCCGTTCCACAGCGCCGGTGCGACCAGAAAAAGCGGGATGATGAGGACGGGAAGCCAGGCCGAACCGGTCTCGGCCGTGCGCGCGTCCAGGATCTGTGTGTTGGTGATGCCTGCGTCCCCCGTCTGGGCCACCCCGTGGCCCGGCCATATTCATCAATAGTCGCAGAGCAATGGATGGTAAAGCCGGGCGGAGCCCGGGCGCATGGACAGGCGCTCTTGCGAGGTTTCCTGGCTTGCAGTGCGGCAAAGGCGATGGGAGCAACGGGTGCTTGAATTCCGGTTCCCAGAGACCACCTTTCACCAACGCCTTTTCGCACGGCGGCATTCCGCTGCCGGCGAGGGGAAGTATGTCAATTTGATGTTGCGGGGCCGCTATAGCCGATATGTGACGCGCGACATGACCCCCGACGTCCCCTGGCACGCAACGCCGCGCGCCGCAGGACACCGATCGGTCTCCGTGCTATAAAGCGACCCCCATCGAACCTGCGAGAGCAGCCACATGGCAATGCATCAGACCCAACCGCACGCCGGCAAGGTCGCGACCCTCGATCCGATCTGGGATCGGATCCGGCAAGAGGCGGAAGACATCGTTCGCCGCGAGCCTGAACTTGCGACGTTCATCTATTCGACCGTGCTGCACCATGATCGGTTGGAGGATTCGGTCGTGCACCGCCTGGCCGACCGGCTCGATCATTCCGCGCTGTCGGGCGATCTGATCAGGCAGACCTATGATGATGCACTGCGCGACGAGCCCGATCTCGGCCACGCCTTCCGCGCTGACCTCGTCGCCGTCTATGACCGCGATCCCGCAACGTCGCGCTTCATCGATCCGCTGCTCTATTTCAAGGGCTTCCACGCCCTGCAGACGCATCGCCTGGCTCACTGGCTGCTCCGCAAGAACCGCAAGGATTTCGCGTTCTATCTGCAGAGCCGTTCCTCGGCGGTGTTTCAGACCGACATCAACCCCGCGGCCAGGATCGGTCGCGGCATCTTCCTTGATCATGCCACGGGCTTCGTCTGCGGCGAGACCGCTTTGATTGAAGACAATGTCTCGATCCTGCACGGCGTGACGCTCGGCGGCACCGGCAAGGAAAATGAGGATCGTCATCCGAAGATCAGACACGGCGTGCTGATCGGCGCGGGCGCAAAGGTTCTCGGCAATATCGAGGTCGGCCATTGCGCGCGGATCGCGGCGGGCTCGGTTGTGGTGAAGCCGGTTCCGAACAATGTCACGGTGGCCGGCGTGCCGGCCAAGATTGTCGGTGAAGCCGGCTGCGCTGAACCATCGCGCACGATGGATCAGATGATCAATGCGATGGGGCTTTGATCCCCGGGGAAATGCGCGCTCAAGTCAAGAGCTTTTCAACGCGGTGATTTCATGCGACCACGTTGATCGGCTGTGGATTTGACCGTGGCTGTGTTTGTTTCGGCGGTGTGAATCTGGGATCCACAACGTCCTGTCCGGTCCGTACCTCTTTCCGAAGCACGGACTGGAACTGGGGCCGTGGCGGTTCGCGCCGTTTCGTTGTAAATCCCGCAACCTTGATGCCGATTGGAGATAGCCGTGGACGTTCAGGAAGTCAGGAAGTTAGACGCGTACCTTAAACGCGTGTTCGGCAATCCCAAGATCCGGGTGGTGCCGCGGCCCAAGAAAGAGGATTCCGCCGAGGTCTATATCGGTGAGGAATTCATCGGCGTGCTGTTCGTCGATGACGAAGATGATGATCGCTCGTTCCAGTTTCAGATGGCGATCCTCGAGGACGATCTGGTCGAATAAAGCGTCCGGCCGGGCGTGCGCATGCTCCGAAGCCGAGCCGCCCGCCCGTTCGAACTATCCTCTGGAGTGGTGGAGCTGCGACGTCAGCCGGTCCATCGCATCGGCGACGCTCTGCCAGTGCGACAGCCAGCTTCGGGGGAAGCGGAAGATGAGATCGGCGCCGTCGATGCGCCGTTCGCTCAAGCACATGCCGGGCGTGGCTGCGTCGCGGGTGCAGCGGACGGCAAGCGGCGGCTGTTCGGCGAGGAAGAGATCCTCGCCGTCATAGGGCGTGCCGGCGCGAAAGCCGCGCATCGTCAGGCCGTCCTGCACCGAGGTGGCTCCCGAATCCAGATAGCGCGGATAGATAGTCCGCAGTCGCGCGTCCGGCGAGAGCGCGTCATGATGCGCCGCGATCGACACAAAGATGCGGTCGATCGGTTGCGGCCCCTCGTCGAGTTGCTCAACGCTGACATGTCGCGGCGCTTCTGGTGCGGTGAGCGAGGGAAACTCGTAGCCGAGATCGATCCGCTCCTGTGGCCCGCTATGGCGCTGGATCTTCATGCGGACGGCGGCGGTCGGGACGTTGAACAACGTGCCACCCACGCTGACGGGCAGCTGATCGGGTCCTTTCGATGGAGCCGCGCCCCAGGTCGGCCACAGCAGATACGCGACCACGGCGACTGCAGCAGTCGCAAGCAGGCCGCCGGCCGCGAAGGGCAGGGCGTGGGCGTAGCGGCCCAAAGAGGTGCGCAAGGGGCGGGCGCTGGATTGATTTGCCGAAAACATCGTCCTCAGGGAAGGAGCTCGCACCGAATCAGCGCCGACTATGCCACGGAGGCGTGGCGTTCCGGAGGATTTCACCCGGCAATGTTGCAGCTGATCTCGCAGGTCCGGCTCGCCGGTATTAACCCTTTCTTAAGGATAACGTGGCGCAGCCCTCCGATTTCTGCAAAACCTTGAGCCGGTAGTCTGGACGTTTGTGTGGATGCGTTTGCGATGTCGGCCGAGGCACTGAATTCCCTGTTCACGCTCCTGATCGGTTTTGCGCTCGCCGGCGCCTTGGCGAGCGGCTATCAGGCCTGGGCGGAGCGTCCCGCCGGCTTCGAACTGCTGCAGAAGGGGGTGACGCCGCAGCGCTTTGCAGCGGTGCCGTTCCTGGTGTTCGCGGCTCCCTTCATCATCATGCGCAACACCTTGCGTGGAGCCCGCATCGAACGGCGGCGCTTCGAGTTCGTGATGATGGCGACCGTGATCGCCGGCTTCTGGAGCATGATGTCCGGCACCTTCTTCGTGATGACGCTGCGCGCGGCCGGACTGATCTGATCCAGTTCCAGCTCTGTGCGCCTGTGGTGCGCGGCTTGCGGCCGCGCCGCTTTGCTTGAAAACGCCGTCAGCGCTGTGCCAAGGTCGTTTCACGAGAAGGAGACGCTGATGGCCATCTACGAGCTCGACGGGCAGGCGCCCGAGCTTCCGGCAAACGGAAATTACTACATCGCCGAGAGCGCGACCGTGATCGGCCGCGTGCGCCTGTTGAACGCGGCAACGGTCTGGTTCGGCGCCGTGCTGCGCGGCGACAATGAGTGGATCGAGGTCGGCGAGGGCGCCAACATCCAGGACAATTCCACCTGCCACACCGATATGGGCTTTCCGTTGCGGATCGGAAAGAACTGCACGGTCGGTCATAACGTCATCCTGCACGGCTGCACGATCGAGGACGATGCGCTGATCGGAATGGGATCGATCGTGATGAATGGTGCGCGGATCGGGCGGGGCAGTGTGGTCGGTGCCGGTGCCGTCATCACCGAAGGCAAGGAGTTTCCGGAGCATTCGCTGATCATCGGCGCGCCGGCGCGCGTGATCCGAACTCTGGAGCCGGAGCAGGTTCAGAAGATGGGCAGCGCGGCGCGGTTCTATGTCGCCAACGGCGAGCGTTACGGCAAGGGCCTGAAGAAGATCGGCTGAAGCCGCCGTCAGCTCCCTTCACCCTCGCTTGCTTCGACCGCAGTGGCCACGCGCTCGTGCCCTGCCGCCCACAGCGCATGTTGCTCGCTGCCGTCCTGGTAGGGATTGGCCTCGGCCGGAATGTTCTCGCGCGCGGCCCGCTGGCCCTGCTCGAACGGATCGGGATCGGCGGTCATGATGTCTTCCTCCTCTTGCCTCGTTTCTCACCGACGCGGCCATCGCGCGCGGCGCCCTTGCGCAAGGCGTCTTTGACGTCCGAAGAGATGCTGCCGCGCGAGCGCGTTTCAAAAGCGGCAGAGCCAGCTCCTTCAATCGTCCGCGATACCGATCTGTTCCCGGAACGGGGCGGTCACCCGACTGTTGAACGATGAGACCAAGGGAGATCGTCCAATGACCAGATTTTCATTAGGGACGTTTGTTGCGATCGTGGTTCTCGCGGGATCAACGGCTGCCTTCGCTCAGGGCGGCGGCGGTGGTGGCGGCGGTTCGGGCGGTGGGGCAGGTGGGGGCGGCGCAAGCGGCGCCAGCGCAGGTGGTGCCGCAAGCGGACCCTCGGCCGGCAGTCCAAGTGCCGTAGGCAGCCCGAGCGCCGGCACCGCAGGTGCGGGATCGATGGGCGTGAACGGCGTCCCATCGGGGCCTGGCAACGCGGCGGGCCTCAACAATTCGGGCAACGACCCGAGCGGCGCCGGAAATTCGTCCAAATTGGCATCGCCACCTGCACCCGGGACTAACAGCTCCGGTACCGCACAATCATCCGGAGGATCGCCCTCCGGGACATCGGGCAATTCGCGCCCCGGCGTCACGACCGGCTCGGGACAAGGCGGTGGCTCGAACGCAACCGGGCAAGACGCTTCGGGACAGTCGACCGACGCTGCCATCAATGCGGAAAATCAGACACTCGATCGCAAGATCAAGAGCATCTGTCGTGGTTGCTGAATATTGCTGCCACGTCGCGCAGATGTGAGCGAAATTGCCCGACACCGGTTCCAAATCAGGCCTAAGGAATGTCGGATTGCGATGAGAGATCATCGCAATGCTTGGTGTTGGAAAGGGTGTGTTGATGCGCAGGATACTGGTTGCGCTGCTGGCAGCAGCGTCACTTGCTACGGCTGTGCCTGGGGTCGCCTTGGCGGCGGGCCCTGGCGGTGGAGGAGGCCATGGCGGCGGGTTCGGAGGCCATGGTGGCTTCGGAGGCCATGGCGGCTTCGGTGGCTTCCATCACGGCGGTTTCTATCATCATGGCTTCGGTCCGGGCTTCGCAGTAGGATTTGGCCTCGGCTATCCCTATTATTACGGCGGCTACTATCCTTATTATTATGACTATGAGGATGATGCCGGCTGCTACCTGGTGCGTCAGCGCGTGCATACCCGCTATGGATGGCGCTATCGGCGCGTCTCCGTATGTGAGTAGTCGGACCTGTAGCGAGACCGGTGGTTGATACCGGTCATCGCAATTGGCGCCGCAGGTTAGGCTGAAGTTGGGAATTTTCTTGTTGTGCTGACTATCGCCCAGGCGCGGTATGCAGCTTGCAGGGAAACGGGCATGATGATCTCGCTGACATCCCCGGAACTCACACTGCTGTTTCTCGGCATCGTCGTCAGTCTCGGCACGGCGCTGGTCTGGATGATGTGGGAGCTCGAGCAGTCGGCGAAAGGGCGCCGCAACGGGCCCCGCCTGCGCTAGAACACTGCCGCGCGGCCTATCAGCCGCGCGGCGTATCTCGCCTTAGCCGAGGACGTTGTACTTCTTGAACCAGGCCTGCATCTGATTCCAGGCATCCTCTGCCGCTTCCTTGCGATAGCTTGCGCGATAGTCGGCATGGAAGCCGTGCGGAGCACCCGGATAGATCTTGAACTCCGCCGTCTTGTGGTGCTCGGCCAGCGCCGCCTTTATCGCCTCCACCTGCGCAACCGAAATGCCGGTATCGGCTTCGCCATAAAGGCCAAGCACCGGTGCCTTCATCTCCGGCGCAAGTTGCATCGGGCTCTTCGGCCAGGCCGGATTCGGCGCATCGACCGGCGGACCGTAGAACGCCACGCCGGCCTTCAGCGCATCGTTATGGGCCGCATATTCCCAGACCGTGCGGCCGCCGCGGCAGAAGCCGATAATGCCAAGACGGGCGCTGTCGCCGCCCTGCGACTTCGCCCAGGCAACGGTGCTGTCGAGATCGGAGAGCAGCTCGGCGTCCGGCTTCGCGTTCACGATCGGCAACAATTGCTGGATGTCGGTGATCTTGGTGAGGTCGACGCCCTTGCGGAAGTAATAGTCCGGCGCAACGGCGAAGGCGCCGAGCTTGGCGAGCCTGCGCGTCACGTCCTTGATGTACTCGTGCAGGCCGAAAATCTCCATGGCGACCAGAATCACCGGTGGATTGGTGGCGTTGGCCGGTCGCGCGAAATAGGCGGGCATCTCCCCGTCGGCAACCTTGATCTTGGCGTCGCCGGCATTGAGGCCGTTGGTGTCCGTGGTGATGACCTCGGCGCGGACAGGGCCCGCAGCCAGGGTGTAGCCGGCTGCCACCGCGGCAGAGGCGGTCATGAAACCGCGGCGGGAGAACGGAGCAGTTTTTGTCAGTCCGATGACATCGGATGGCGCAAGCTCGGTGGTCATGAAGCCTCCTCTGCTGGTGGGAGGCTCATTCAGCAAAGAAATGTTTTGGAAGGCAAGTCACCAGGACGAGAGACAGGCAAGACCGTTTCTTTGGCCTTGGTCTCCGCGGATGAGGGGGCCACAAAAAACAAGGCCGCTGGCGTAGTATGCCGCCAACGACCTTGCCAGCCCCGGATATTGAAATTGGCCCTGCGCCATCCTGAAATTGGCTGCCATCCGGTGACGTGAGGATGGACCCAAAGCCTCCGATCATTTGTGAAACAGTTCACAAAGTTCCGGGAAAATTCGGCGGGACTTGTACCGAGTTCAGGCGCGGTTGCGGCGATGGCGATGCGCGCTGCGACTTGCATGAGCACGGGCGCGGACTGCTCCGTTTCGGACCACGGACTCCGTCGGCTCGGCACTCGGCGCGCTCGCAAAGGATTGCCGTAAGCTGTTGACGGCCTCGGTCAGGGTGGCGACCTGGTCGGAGAGCCGCTTGCTGTCGGCCTGCTGCGCGGCCAAGAGGCGTCGCATCGTCTGCAGCTGGTCCTGCACCATCTGCAGCTGATCAATGGATTCCTGCTGGGTTGCTTCGAGGCCCTTGGTCTTTTCCACCAGTTGCTCGGAAGCCTGCGCGGTGCGCGCCTGCAGCTGGCGCGCCGCCGCCATGCGATCGGGCTCAGGCGTAGATCCGCCATAGGCGCGCCACAGCGCGATGGTGGCAATGCCGACCACCAGCACCAGCAAGGCTGCGGCTGCAAGCGCGATCGGCTGCGTGCCGATCAGCTTGGGATCAACTGATTTGGGAGCATGTGGTCTGGTATCGCGCGTCAATGGATGCATCGCAAAACCCGCCGTCATCGAAAAAACGTGGTGCCCTGACTGACAGTCAGCGCTTGACCCAAGCAAAACAACTTCGACATCCGCGGAGGCGGCAGCGATCGCCCCTCGTGCCGCCGATCTGACGTCGCCAGATCGGAGGCAATGGTAAGCTTCTATTGGAAAATTCGACAAAAAGGAGGCGAGCAGCCTCATTCGTGGCAGCCGAATGCTGCAGGACAGCAAATCGTCCAGCCCGAGACCACTTGGTTGCGAGGTGGAAACCCCGAGGAGCTACTGCGCGCTAGAGCAGTTCTTGCAGATCATCAGCTTCTGCTTCAACCGCTCCTCGTCGGCCTGGTCGAGCGCCTGCTGTTCCTCATAGCCGACATCTCTGCGGTAACCTGTTGTGGAGCGGGCCGACATGGCATCCACGCTGTCAGCCTTGCGCCGGGCTTGTTTCCGCGCCGGTCGCACCTCGATGGAGTCGCTGTCTGATCCCATCGATTCCGTGGCGTAGAGGCCGTCCTCATCCGAGGCGGCAGCCACGGCCCTGGCTGGGGCGGGCGCCGCCGCAGGTGCGAGCGCTGCAGCCGGCGCGGGTGCCAAGCTACCTGCCAGCGGCGCGTTGCAGCTGCTCGGCGAGAGGCAGCAGTTCGAGAGGGTGACCGCTGCGGCGAGCAGCATGGCGCTTCGCAATATCATCATGGCCATTACCTAAGACGCAGGAGGTCGGAAAGTTCAAGGCTGACCTTAGCGGATCGGCCCACGAAGTCTCGCCATACGTTTAAAGCAAGGCCGAAAAAAGTTGCGGCCAGGCCTTGGGGGAGGCCTGGCCGCGCGCGAACCGGTCTGGGACGGGGAGGGGTGGGGATGTGACCGGGTCGCGTAACTCCGTTTGTTTTGGTCGCTGTCAGCGCTCTTTCGCGCTCGCAGTTGCCACCGCCGGTCGGCCGTCGCCCAATGAGACCCAAACATTGGGGTCACTTTGCGATTGCCGCTTCACGAAGCGGTAGCCAGTTTCGGTCCAGGCGACGACGTTTTCGTTCTGGTTGTCGAGAATGAACTCGCCCTTGTCGGTCTTGACGGTCAGCACCGCATGGCCTTCGCCTTTGCGGTCGCGCACCACCGTGATCAGCAGCGCCTCGCGTGGCCAGCCGGCATCGATCAGCAGCTTGCGCTTGAGCAGGACGTAATCCTCGCAATCTCCGTAGCCGTCGGTCGGCAGCGACCACTTCTCGACCACGCCCCAATGATCCATGTCGGTCATCGGCTTGACGTTCTCGTTGACCCAGCGGTTGACCTTCAGCAGGTCGCGCCAAGCGGTCTGTGACAGCACGATATCGCGGGGCTGAGAGGGAGTGCCACGGCACTCCTCCGGCGTGTCAGTGCAGAACTCGATCCAGCCGATCGGCGCGCGGGTCGTGTCGCCCAGGCTTGCGTAGAGCACTCGCTCATCTGCGGCATGGGCGGCTGCGCCCATTGCCAACAAGATGGCGCCCGCCGCCAACCCTTTCCCCAGTCCCGTCCGCTTGACCATTGTGGCCCCCGTTGTCGTTGGGACCACGTTTCGCACAAACAATTTGCCCGGCCGCTAAGTACTCGAAGTACATTTAAGTTGAATCCAAGTAGAGGTTGAATCTGTTTTGAGCTTTACTTGAATCTCATTTGAGTAAAATCCAACAAAACTGCATTTAATTAAAATGCGATGGATCTTGTCCGATCCTATTGATCTTGCTGGTTTTCTGCGCGCTTAGGTGCACGCACCTTACGCTCTGCGCGTTGGCCATGAACGCGCGCAACAGCCGGCGGCCGGTATCAGCCGACGCCGGTTGTCCCCGGAGACTTGCGGAATGGAGCGAGGCGGCGCTTTACCGCGCGGTAACGCTCTCTTCGAGCGTTTCAGCCAATTGCGAATGCAGGAACTCGATCGCGAAACCGTCTTCGAGATTGCGCACGACGCGCGCGGCCACGCGTCCGAGCATCACCTGCGACTTCAAGGGCGGCTTGGTCTCCGCGGCAATGGCTGCACCCGACAGCGACAGGTCGATGATGCGGCAGGTCATCTTGGTGCCGTCGTCGAGCGTGAGCACGGCGATCGGGTTGCGCGGAATGATACGATCGTGGCGGCGATCCTCCGGCAGATTGAGGATGTCGCGGTTGGCGAGCCAGGTCAGCTGTGCGGCCAGCTTGTCGCGTTTGCGTGCGGTTGCCCCGATCGTCATCGCAAAGCCGTTGTCGATGATCCGGGTGATCTTGCCCTCGACGCGACCGATATGGTCGAGATAGGCGATGACGCGGTCGCCGACATTGCCGATCCCAGGGGCAAGCAGCGCAAGTCCGCCGGGTGACATGTTGATCACCTGGCAGGGGAATTCACGCCGATCCGGCAGCATGTAGCGGCCGAGCAGGTGGACCTTCACCCGCTGAAAGCGACGGCGCTCCTCGGCGGCCGGAAGAGTCAATTTTTTGTTCGGCAACGCCATGTTTCGCCATTCAGTCCGGCTCTGTGGGATCGTACGACCCTACGTCCTTCAGGGTTAATGCGGCGTTACGGGATGTTCCCGGCAGGCGTCGCACCGCGGAAAGGCAGCGCTTAGGTTTGCCGAAGCTGATAGGGAAGAAGACGTGCGCATCGCGTTTTCGCGGCGAGCCAATCAAATAGGGGGAAACAATCATGCGATCTTTGATGGGCTTGGTGCTGGTGCTCGCCGGCGCCATGGTCGGATTTGCACCGGCTAACGCGGCCGACCTGAAGGTGACCCTGCTAGGCACCGGCACGCCGACGCCGCGGCTGTCGAGCTTCAGCGCGTCCACGCTGGTCGAAGCCGGGCCGGAGCGGCTCATCTTCGATCTCGGACGCGGGTCCACCATTCGCCTCTATCAGAAGAAGATCCCGCTCGGCTCGATCACCGCGCATTTCATCACCCACCTGCATTCCGACCACATCGTCGGTTTGCCTGACATGTGGCTGAGTGGCTGGCTCGGCACGCCCTGGGGCTCGCGTAAGTCGCCGATGGTGATCTTCGGTCCGAAGGGGACGGTTGCCATGACCGAAAATCTGACAAAGGCCTTTTCAGAGGACATCAGGATCCGGATCGCCGATGAAGGCTATTCGCCCGTCGGCATTGCCTTCGCTGCGACCGATATCGAACCGGGACTTGTCTACGACCATAACGGCGTCAAGGTGACCGCGATCGAGGTCAATCACGGCGAGAAGATCAAGCCGGCGCTGGGCTATGTCGTCGAGTTCGACGGCAAGAAGGTCGTCTTGTCGGGAGATACCAAGCCCGATCCAAGGGTGGCGAAGGCGGCCGAAGGCGCTGACCTCTTGATCCACGAGGTCGCCATGATCGATCCAGAGCTGCTGAAGACATTTCCGAGCTACCGTGCCATCGAGGACCATCATACTTCGCCGGAGGAAGCCGGGAGAATCTTCTCCGAGGCCAAACCGAAGCTCGCGGTCTACTCACATATCGTCTTCGCGACCGTGAAGCCGGTGCAGGATGTGCCGGAGGACGCGCTGGTTGCGCGCACGCGAGCGAACTATCAGGGCCCGCTGATCGTCGGGCGCGATCTGATGTCGTTCGTCATCTCCGATCACGTCGAGGCCTTTGCGCCGGACGGTACAGCGGCAAGTCTTGCACCATAGAACGTGCACCCTAGAACAAGCCTTGCGCCCTCGAAACGGGCGCGATACCGAGGAGCTCAAAGGGAAGAGAAACACGCCGCATGCCGACCAAATTGGCCTCGCTGTCGAAGCTCGCGACCAAGCCTCCGGTGTTCGAGCACATCATGGTCGAGCCGTCGGAATCCTTCTTGTGGCGGTGCGATGACTATCCCTGGGAACGCAACGTCTGGAACTATCATCCGGAATATGAGATCCATCTGATCCGCAACGCCTCGGGTGTCGCGCTGGTCGGCGATCACATCGGCCATTTCGGGCCCGGTCATCTCACCGTGGTCGGAAGCGGCTTGCCGCACGACTGGGTCACCGTCGTCGCGCCGGGCACCCGGATCCTGCAGCGCGACATCGTGCTGCAGTTTGATCCCGAGCGCATCAGGAGCGCCGCGTCAGTGCTGCCGGAGCTGGCGCAGGTCGATGCGTTCCTGAAGCGAGGGCTGCGCGGGCTCTCCTTCCATGGCGAGACCCAGCGCGTGGCCGCCGGCATGCTGGAGGAGATGGGGCGGATGAGCGCGCTCGCCCGGCTGTCGCATTTCCTGCGGCTGCTGCATCTTTTGAGCGTGTCCGAGGACTACGAGATCCTGTCGTCGGAAACCTTCACGCCAAATCTCGATGTCAGCGCGCTGGCGACGATCCAGCGGGCACTGGGATTCATCCACCAGAACTTCAATCGCGAAATTGCGCTCAGCGACATCGCAGCGATGTTCGGTATGAGCGAAACCGCGTTCTCCAGGTTCTTCAAGAAGAACACCGGCAACACCTTCACCGAGCACGTCACGATCCTGCGGGTCGCCGAAGCCTGCAAGCTGTTGTCCGATACGACGACCGCCATTACCGACATCTGTTTTGAGGTCGGCTATTCCAACATCTCGAACTTCAATCGCAAGTTCAAGGAACGTCGCGGCATGACGCCGTCACGCTACCGCGAACTGGCCCGTCGTCGCACACGATCGCGACTGGCGGTGTAATCGCCACAACGCGCTTGGAATCGAGCGCTGCTTTAGGCGTGCAACGCGCAGATCATGCGCAAAGCAGGGTGTGATCCACCCTGGGGCGCGTCTTGCAAAAAAGTACAGGTTTTGCGCATGGCGACCGCTAGGAAGCGGTCGGCGCGCTCGTATTTTCGCAATCAGCGGCGCATCCGAATGGCTCATGCAGATCAAGGACCAGCGATAAAGGTCCGAGCGCCGTGGTTCAGCAATGCCTTTGTTATCCAGGGAGGGAAGCATGGCACTTCATAACCGGCTATCGGTTTATCTCAGCGGCGTCCTGCTATCGACGGCGCTCGCCGGGTCCGCATTTGCGCAGAGCTGCAGCGGCTCAATCAAGGTGCTGGCGCAGACGCGCGACGGCCTGACATTGGCCGAAAAGTACAAGGGCGAGTTCGAGAAGCTCAGCGGCGGCGCCACCTTCGACATCGATTATCTGAACGAGAACGACCGCCGTGCCAAGACCAAGGCGGACGCCTCGACCGTCGGCAAATACAACGTCTACTATATCGACGAAGCCAACGTGGCGTTGTTCGCCTCGTCGAAATGGATCGTCCCGCTGCTCGACTACTATCCCAAGCAGTACGACTACTCGGATTTTGATCCCGGCCGCCAGAAGGTCGCGACCTACGACGGCAAGCCGTGGTTTGCGCCGCTGACCGGCGGCGGTGATCTCCTGGTCTACCGCAAGGACTTGCTGGAAAAAGCCGGCGTCCAGCCGCCCAAGACGCTCGATGAATTCATCGCCGCCGTGAAGAAGCTGCACGATCCCGCCAACGGAGTTTATGGCATCGCGCTGCGTGGGCAACGCGGATCGGGCGCCAATGTCTGGCGCTGGATGCCTTATTTCCGCGGCTTCGGCGGCAACTGGTTCGAAGGCAACACGCCGGTGTTCGACAGCGACGCTGCGGTCAAGGCAACCAATACCTATCTCGACTTGTTCAAATACTCCGCACCGGGCACGCAGACCGGCAGCTGGGACGAGTCGGTCGGCGCGTTTCTGTCTGGCCAGGTTGCGATGCTGGTCGAGTCGACGCCGCTGGTCGGCCTTGCGCTCGACCCGAAGGTCTCCAAGGTCGTCGGCAAGGTCGGCTATCTGCCGCCGCCAACGCCGCTGACCGGCGGCGGCTATGGACACGGCCTCGCGATCGGTGCCAAGGCGAACAAGACCGAGCAGGCGAAGGCCTGCGCCGGGCTCTTCATCGGCTGGGTGACGTCGAAGGAGAACGAGCAGCGGCGGCTGGACGCCGACCAGTTCAGCGAGCTCAATCGCACCAGCATCATGACCAGCGATGGCTTCGCCAAGAAATACGGCGCCGACCTCGGCAAGGCGCTCGCCGATACCGCGAAGGTGACGGCGGTCAACTTCTGGCAGGATCCGCAATGGCCCGATCTCGGCGACCACTGGGGCATCGAGCTCGAGGAACTCGTGACTGGTACCCGGAAGGACGTGAAGGGCAGCCTCGACGAGCTCAACGAGTTCGCAAAAGGCCTGATGGCGAAGCGCAAGTCCTGATCGGAAGGCTTCGATGAAGCGTGTGAGATGACGGCATGTACGTGTCGTCATCTCGCCTTTGCGCTAATCTCACCGCGCGGGACGCAAAGGGACGGGCCAAGGGAGGGAATCGCCAGATATGAAGTCCAAAACCTCCTTGCCGGCGGTGTTCATCTCGCCCTCGATGATTGTGCTCGCCGTCCTGGCCTTCGTTCCGACCGTGTTCGCGATCAATATCGCATTCCAGGACAAGCAGCTCAGCAGTGAGGACAGCCACTATGTCGGGTTGGCAAATTTCATCGCGCTGTTCTCCGACCGGCGCTTCCTGAATTCGATCGTCGTCTCGCTGACCTGGGAGGTCATGACGGTCGTGGCTACGATGTGCATCGCGGTCCTGCTCGGCATCCTCATGTTCGAGGCCGCCTCGGCGCGCATGCGCAACATCCTGTCGGTGGTGTTCCTGATCCCCGTGCTGATGCCGCGGGTGTCCGCGGCCTTCGTCTGGAAATTCGCGTTTCACCCGCTGTTCGGCCTGGCCGTCTATCCCTACAAGGCGATCACGGGACAGCCGCTCGACCTCTTGGCCAACCCGTCGACGGCGCTCGCCACGGTCGCCTTTGTCGACGTCTGGCAATGGTCGCTGTTCTTTTCGGTGATCATCCTGCATCTGCTCGAGAGCCTGCCGCATGAGCCGCTGGAGGCGGCCGAGCTCGATCATGCACGGACCTGGGAGCGCTATGCTTATGTTGCGCTGCCGATGCTCAAGATTCCGCTCATCAGCCTCACATTCGTGAAGATGATCGAGTCGCTGCGCTCATTCGACCTGATCTATGTGATGACGCGCGGCGGCCCGGGCATCAAGACCGAGACGCTCGACATGTACGCCTTCTCGCAGGGCTTCATCGAGTCCGGCAACATTTCCTATGCGTCGAGCATGGCCGTGCTGATGATGGTCGCCACGACCATCGCCTTCACCGCGCTGTGGAAGCGGGTGCACGCATGAGCAGCCGTGGCAGAGGCAAGTGGGTGGCGAAATCGGCTGTCGCTTTGGCGGCCGCAATTGCGGTGATTCCGGCGTTGTGGACGCTTCTGAACGCGTTCAAGAACCGGGTCGATCTCGTCACGCCAACGCCGCTGCTGATCTTCCACCCGACGCTGGACAACATCCTGTATGTGCTTGGCCGTGAGAGCGTCACCGCGGGCCTGATCAACTCCATCCTGGTCTCGGGCGCCTCGGTCCTGATCGGCATGGTGCTCGGCCTGCCTGCGGCCTATGCAGTCGCGCGCTATCCGATCAAACGGGCCGACGATATCCAGTTCTTCGTGTTGTCGCTGCGGTTCCTGCCGCCCGTGGCGGTCGCGATTCCCTTGATGGTGATCTGGCTCGATCTCGGCCTCTATGACAGCCGCGTCGCGCTGATCGCGACCTATACCTTGCTCACGCTGTCTTCCATCATCTGGCTCGCGGTGCCCGCATTCAAGCGCGTGCCGAAGGAAGTGGAGGAGGCGGCCAAGGTCGACGGCTACGGGCCTTATGCGATCTTCTTCCTGATCGCGCTGCCGGTCGCATCAAGGTCGCTGATCGGTGCGGTCGCCTTCAGCTTCGTGCTGGTCTGGAACGAGTTCCTGATCGCGCTGATGCTGACCACGTCGGACGCCAAGACGCTGCCGATCGTCGCCTCCGAGCTGACCCAGCTCGGCCGCGACGTGCCCTGGGGCATCCTGAACGCGTCCGTCATTCTACTTTCGCTGCCGCCGCTGCTGTTCATCGGCATCCTCAGCGGCTTCCTCAACAGCGTCATCAAGAAGAAAGCCTGAAGGAGGTTCGTCATGCGCGCTTTGGTTCTGGAGAAAAAAGGCGAGCTTGCGCTCCGCGATATCCAGCTCGATGACCGTCTCGGGCCGGAGGATGTCCGCATCAAGATCCACACCGTCGGCATTTGCGGCAGCGACGTGCATTACTACACGCATGGCCGGATCGGCAGCTATGTGGTGGAGGCGCCGATGGTGCTGGGTCACGAAGCTGCCGGCACAGTGACCGAAGTCGGCAGCGAGGTGAGCGGGCTCAAGGTCGGCGATCGCGTCTGCATGGAGCCCGGCGTGCCCAATCTGGCCTCCCGTGCCTCCAAGCTCGGCAAGTACAATGTCGATCCGGCCGTCAGGTTCTGGGCGACGCCGCCAATCCACGGCGTGCTGACGCCGAGCGTCATTCATCCGGCCGCCTTCACTTTCAAGCTGCCGGACAATGTCTCGTTTGCCGAGGGCGCGATGGTCGAGCCGTTCGCGATCGGCATGCAGGCCGCGGCCCAAGCGCGGATCAGGCCCGGCGATGTCGCAGCCGTGGTCGGATGCGGCCCGATCGGCATCATGGCAGCGCTAGCCGCGCTCGCCGGCGGTTGCGCCAAGGTCTACATCTCCGATGTAAGCGCCGAGAAGCTCGCAATCGCCGCCGGCTACGACGGCATCGTGCCGGTGAACATCCGCAACGAAAGCCTGGCCTCGGTCATCGCGCGGGAGACGGGTGGCTGGGGTGCCGATGTCGTGTTCGAGGCCAGCGGCAATCCGAAGGCGTTCGAAGACCTGTTTGCGATCGTCCGGCCTGCCGGCGCGGTGGTGCTGATCGGCCTGCCGGTCGAGCAGGTCGCATTCGACGTGGTCGGCGCCATCGCCAAGGAGGCCCGTATCGAGACCGTGTTCCGCTATGCCAACGTGTTCGACCGGGCGCTTGCGCTGATTGCCGCCGGGAAGGTCGACCTCAAGCCGCTGGTCACCGGCACCTATAAGTTCGAAGAGAGCATCACCGCGTTCGAGCGGGCCGCCTCCGGTCGGCCGACCGACGTCAAGCTGCAGATCCTGGTCGAGGGCTGACCATCGTGGCCAGAATATCCTGCTCGCATGTCTGCAAGTCATATGGCCCGCTCGAGGTCGTGAAGGACTTTAATCTCGAGGTCGAGGACCACGAGTTCGTCGTGTTCTTAGGCCCGTCCGGCTGCGGCAAGTCGACGATCCTGCGCATGGTGGCCGGGCTCGAGGACATCTCGGGCGGGACGATCTCGATCGACGGCAAGGTCGTCAACGACCTGCTTCCGCGGGAGCGGGGTGTCGCGATGGTGTTCCAGAACTACGCGCTCTATCCGCATATGAGCGTGTTTGCCAACATCGCTTTCGGTCTGAAGCGGATGCGGGTGCCGCGAGAGGACATCGAACGTCGTGTGCACGAGGTCTCGGCGATCCTGGGCCTGGAGGCGCTGCTCGAGCGCAAGCCGGCGCAATTGTCGGGCGGGCAGCAGCAGCGGGTGGCGATCGCGCGCGCCATGATCAAGACGCCGGCCGTGTTCCTGTTCGACGAGCCATTGTCCAATCTCGATGCCAAGCTGCGCAGTCACATGCGCGTCGAGATCGCACGTCTGCACAAGCGGCTGAAGACTACGACGATCTATGTCACCCACGATCAGCTCGAGGCCATGACGCTCGCGGATCGCATTGTCGTGCTGCGGGCCGGCCTGATCGAGCAGGTCGGCACGCCTGCGGAGATCTATGGATTTCCGAGGAGCCGTTTCGTCGCCGATTTCGTCGGATCGCCGCGCATGAACCTGCTTGATGTCACGGTCGGGGAGGCGCCCGACAACAAATGGGCGCTGTCGACCGGGCACGAGACGTTCCTGGTCGAGCGCGGCCGCTTCGACCTGCATCGCGGCATGCGTGCCGTGCTCGGCATCCGGCCCGCCAATTTGAAATCCACCTCGCCTGATATCAGGCTCAACGGCCTCTCGGGGATCGTCGACCTGGTCGAATATCTCGGTGACGGCGTGCTGCTCACGATCGCGCTTCCCGGCGAGCCGGCACGGCAGGTCACGGCCTTGGTGCCGGCCGAAGCCGCGCCCGTCGCGGGGACGGTGGTCGGTTTCGGCACGCCGCCTGAGGCGATCCATGTGTTCGATGCGGAGACCGGCAAGTCCTGCCGCAGCGCTTATCTTGGCGCCGCTGAAGTCGGGCAGAGCATGCGAGATGCGTCCTAGCTTGCGCGCCGGTGCCAGGCGCTAGCTAACGCAAGCCCTCATAGACCATCAAGCCGCGGGCGAGCGCCAGCTTGCGCAAGGTGCGTGGCACGATCGGCTCCGGCGGGCGATGGACATAGCGCCAGGACACGATCTCGAGCGGACCGAGGGTGCTGTGCGGTTGCTCGAACGGCGCGAGCAGGCCGGTGAGGCTGATCGGCTCATGCGCGCGCGTGTTGAACGGCAACATCAGCAGCTCGAGATGGGCGCGCGACTGATCGGGCGAGGGGGCCGTGACGCCGACGACCGCGGGCAGCATTTCCTCCGAGACCACCGTCACGATCTCCTCGATCTCGCGGCGGCTATGGGCAGCGAATTGCGCCGGGAAGCTCTTGTCTTTCATATCGCCGCCGAGCAGCGCGCAGAGCCGCGTTCCGGCCATCCGGAACGGGAAGCCTGCATCCGGATCGCAGGAGAGCACGAAGATGTCGCCGAGCAGTTCGCGCACCGCGGACGGCTCGATTTCGCTACGGTCGGGGGCGCGGGCGAAGCCGCGCTGAGTGTCCCAATAGGCGAAGAAATCGCGATTGGACGGATGTTTCATCGAACTTACCCCTGGCCCCTGTGATCAAGCGGGACATTTCTGTCTCGCTCTCGGCCAGGTGCCTCCCTGGTTTGTTGTGCAGGAGGGATGTTGCAGCGTCCATGCCGATGCGGTGACTGCGCCTGCTTTTCCCGGGCCTTCCCATCGTTAAGGTTAAATTAACGATGTGCTTGGCAACTGAGGAACGGCCGGTAAGATCATGCGTATCAAGCTTGCGCTGGAAGGTGGAAGGTCCGGCGCAAGACGGTGAAGCGAACGACACGAGGCGGCGTCAAACAGTCTGGTCACGCGACGGGGAGGGGTGGGGATCTGGTCCCGGCGGCTCTCCGCAGCTTAAGGCCGGCAAACCTCAAGGAGGGAGGGCTTTCTCAGAGCCCTCCCTTATTCTTTTCGCCGCGTCCTCATGCGATCAACAGGCCGTTTGTGCGCTTGCGTAAGGACGCCAAAGCCGCCTATCTGGGCCCTCTGCTGTCCTCCTGCTGAAGGCGCCCACCCCCTTGGAATCGTCGCCAGACCTCCCGCAAGAGCTCCCGCCGGTGCCTCCGCGCGAGCCGATCCTAACGCTGCCCGGCGCGCTGACAGCCTATGTGCTCCTGATCGCTGCGATCCATCTGCGCGTCCTGCTGCCGCTGGAGTGGGAGAACTGGACCGTCGATGTGTTCGGCTTCATTCCCAAGCGCTACGATTCCACGCTGATGAACGTCGACTTCCCTGGTGGCGCCGGGGCCAAGGTCTGGACCTTTGTCAGCTATTCGCTGTTGCATGCCAATCTGACCCACATCGGATTCAACGTCCTGTGGCTGTTGCCGTTCGGCAGCGCATTGGCGCGCCGTTTCGGCGCGCTCAGGTTCTTCCTGTTCATGGCCGTGACCGCCGCAGCCGGCGCGCTGGCACACCTGCTGACGCATGAGCACGAGATCGCGCCAATGATCGGAGCGTCGGCGTCGGTCTCGGGCACGATGGCCGCCGCGATGCGGTTTGCCTTTGTGCAGGGCAGCTTCCTGTCCTTTAGCCGTGGCGACGCGGAGGCCGCGGCCAGGGTCCCGGCCTTGTCGCTGTCGCGTGCGCTGCGCAATCCGCGCGTGCTCGGCTTCCTCTCGGTCTGGTTCGTCGTGAACATCATCTTCGGCGTCTGGTCGCTCTCGATCGGGACCGACGGCGCCAGCGTGGCATGGCAGGCGCATATCGGTGGCTTCATCGCCGGATTGATCCTGTTTGCGCTGTTTGATCCCGTGCCGCACACGCGCGATGCTGCACCTGCGTCGCCGCCGGCGGAGCGTGAGCTGCACTGATCGCGTGCTTGCGATAGCAGGCGATTTCATTCATCATCACACGCTCGCAAAGCGGGCGGAAAGCCCCATGTGAGGTGGCGGCGTCAGCGTCGCAGCGGATATGCACGCTGGCCTGCCGAGGTTGGCTGCAGTGAATGCAGCGCTCAAACTGTTGATTTAGACTCGTGAAACGCCAAGCCGAAAGCCGCCCCGCGCAAGAAGGGTGGGACCGGCTTCTCAAGGAGACAAGTCGATGACAGTACGCGCAATCCTCGATACCAAGGGCCATCAGGTTGAGAGCGTCGAGCCGGAAACAACTCTTGCCGATGCCGCCAAGCGTCTGGCCGAGCGCAAGATCGGCGCTGTTCTGGTCATGACAGGAACGCGCATGGAAGGCATCCTGTCCGAGCGCGATATCGTTCGGGTCTTGGGCGAGCGCGGGGCCGAGGTGCTCGACGAGCCGGTCTCCAGCATCATGACCCGCCGGGTCGTGAGCTGCCGGCCGGCGGACACGGTCTCCGCCATCATGGAAATGATGACGCTCGGAAAATTCCGACACCTCCCGGTCATTGATGGCGGCCTCGTCGTGGGCCTCATCTCGATCGGCGACGTCGTGAAATGGCGCGTTCAGGAATACGAGAACGAGCAGGAAGCCCTCCGTCAGTACATCAAGACGGCGTAGCTCCGTCTGGAGGCGTGATGACGCCGATCGCGTCCTGGAGCGAATCCAGGGCGCGCTCGGCGGCACGCGTGCCGGCCGCGATCAGGTCGGCGGCGCGATGAAAGTCGAACCAGCCGATCTGGCCGACGCGCGGCGTGATCAGGAGGTCCGGCGGATCGCCCGCGAGACGTGCGCGGGTGATGCGGTCCTGCATGATGTTGAACGCATCCACCATGACGGACGAGATGCCGGGCCGGCCGCCGCCGCCGAAGAACTCGCGTTTGACCGTGCGCTCGGGCGAGAAGAACTTGCCGAAGCGCCGCTTCGGCGGGGTGGGTTCGATGATCGTCTCCGGCACCTCGACCGGCTGGCCGTGTGAATAGATCGTCGTGGAATGGGTGAACACGTCGCTCGAGAGGTTGGCGGCGATGACGATCTCGGCTCCGAGCGCGCGCGCCGCCGATACCGGGACCGGATTGACCAGCGCGCCGTCGACCAGCCAGCGGTCGCCGATCAGGACCGGCGCGAAGATGCCGGGCAGCGCATAGGAGGCGCGCATCGCATCGACCAGCCGGCCATGGGTCAACCAGATCTCGTGGCCGGTGCGCACTTCCGTCGCCACGGTCGCCACCTTCATGGAGAGCTCTTCGATCGTGGTCCGGCCGAGCGACGCCTCGAGCTGGGCGGCCAGCTTCTCGCCACCGATCAGGCCGGAGCCGTTGAGGCGGATGTCGAGATAGCCGAGCACGCTGCGGATCTGCAGGCTGCGCGCCCATTCCTCCAGCGTGTCGAGGTGACCGGCGGCAAAAGCACCGCCGACCACGGCGCCGATCGACGTGCCGACCACGACATCAGGTACGATGCCGTGCGCAAGCAGGGTGCGAATCACGCCGATATGGGCGAAACCGCGCGCCGCGCCACCGCCCAAGGCGAGCCCGATCACAGGCTTGCGGATGGCACCAAGCCCGACCTTGCCGTTCTCCTCTGTGCCGTTCTGACGGCGCCCAATCAACATATCCAACACGACAACCATCTCCAGGGCGTACGCTCTTGATCCGTCACACGGCAGACTACGCAGTCAAACCAGCCCCTCACCAGTTCGGAGCGGAAGCATGGTTTATGCCCGCTCATGCTCCGGCGTCCGACTTCGTTCCATTCGCAATGGCCTCATAAGCGAACTTCGGAGTTCAATTCCGAACCGCCACCCCGGTGAACTCCGGACGCGCCGCACGAGGGGCAGATCTGATGGCGCCATTTTCCGGTTCCGACAACCCCATGCGGCCTCGTGCGATGTTGTGGCGCGGCTGGATTGCTGCAACGCACGAAGATGTGACCAACGTGCCGGAAACGCGGCATCCCTTGGTCCACCGTGGATACACAGGCTTGAATTCGCCGCGTTTTCGGTGAAAAGCAGGACGATGATGACGAGACGTGGCGGCATGACCAGAGACCGGCGCGGCGCAAGGCTGCGCGCGCTGTTGGCCGCGGCCACTTTGCTCGGCGCAGGCGGCGTTGGGCCGGCGAACGCGCAATTCTTCAGCGACCGGCCGCCGCCGGTACCGCCGGCCGCTGTGCCCGATCCGGGCGCCGCGGTCAGCCTTGCACCGCCGTCCGGCCCCGCTGCCGGAGCGCCGCCGCCGATGCCGACCGCGCCCCCATCCGTCGCAGCGGTGCCACCCGCCGCAACGCCTGCCGCGCCGCCGCAGACGCCGAGCGCGCCCACTCCCACGCAAGCCGTGCTCGCGCTGTCGGCGCGCTACGGCAAGGACCTGCCGAACGTCAATGGCGGCCTGGTCTGGCGGGTCTTCGCCGACCGTCCCGACGAGACCGGCACCTTCAAGATGCTGCGGGAAGACCGCACGGCGACCCCGAACATCGTGCTGCCGCCGGGCAATTACGTGGTCCACGTCTCGCTCGGCCTGGTGAGCGCCGTGCGCACGGTGAGCCTGAAGACGGACACCGATCGCGAATCGTTCGTGCTGCCGGCCGGCGGGTTGCGGCTGGAGGGGCGCGTCGGCGCCAGCAAGATCCCGCAGAACCAGCTCACCTTTGCAATCTACAAAGGCAGCCAGTTCGAGGGCGGCGAGCGGCCGCCCTTGGTGCCGAGCGTGGCGGCCGGCGATGTGCTGCTGCTGCCCGAAGGCACCTATTACATCGTCTCTAACTATGGCGACGCCAATTCGGTGGTGCGCTCGGATATTCGCGTGCAGGCCGGCAAGCTGACCGATGTCACCGTGACCCACCGTGCGGCCGTGATCACCTTGAAGCTGGTATCGGACAAGGGCGGCGAGGCACTTGCGAACACGGCGTGGTCGGTTATCAATCCCGGCGGCGACGTGATCAAGGAATCGATCGGCGCGTTTCCGAAGGTGGTGCTGTCGGAAGGCGAATATCGCGCAATCGCCAAGAACGAAGGCAAGGTCTTCGAGCGCACCTTCAGCGTCGTGAACGGCGTCGATGGCGAGGTCGAGGTGATTGCGCGCTGACTGTGCGCCGGCGTGCGCGTTGGACACGCCAACACACCGATCTGTGTTGATTGGTCGTAAAATTGCAATAACCATCGGTCGACTTCAAACTGTCATAATTCGCAATTTCCGCGAAATTTGTTTTCATTTTTACAAGGCATTAAGCCGCCCCTTCATTGGATACCGGCAGCGCCACATTGTGCAGCGCGCCGCCGCTCATCAGCTCGCGACGCGACCCGCGCAAATGCATGGTGCCGCAAAGACGTGCGCCGCTCTGCGGCGGGCTTCCCCGGGAGGAATTGCTTGCGAGGAAGGCTGTTCGGAAGCAGCGGCCCTGGCGCTGAGAAGCGCCTGCGCGTGCGGAATTGCGTAGGAATTGTATGAGTGCCGTCAAGAAGAAACCGTCCGCGAAAATCAATCACGATCTGTTCGAGGATATCCCTGTCCTCCAACGTAAGTGGCAGGCCGCGCTGAAGCCCGGCCAGGGGCTGCCGCGCTACGAAGATGTCATGCTCGGCAGTCTGGGACGCCTTGCCGATCACATCGCGGTCCTGAAGCGGGAGAACGGCGCGTTGGAAATTTCGCGCACCGGACGCTATGTGCAGCAATGGCTGCAGGACGAGCGCTGGGACATCGCGGTCGAGATCGTATCGCCGGATTGCGCAACCGTGCTGCGCGAAGCCGCCAATTGCGCATTGTCGAAGCGGCATCCTTATCTTGCGACGTGCCATTGCGTGCGCGACGGCATGGTGCGCACCTACGACGTGCTGGCGCTGCCGACCAGCTCGCGCTGGGGCGGCATCCTGATCGGGACCTATGTGAACGAGCGGTCCGCCCAGTACAATCTGCTCGATGCGATCTTCTCGACGACCGAGGACGGCGTGGTCTCGCTGGCCACCATCCGCGACGCAGCCGGTGCGCCTTGCGACTTCCAGATCGTCCATCACAATCAATCGGCCGCCAGGCATCTCAAGCTGCCATCGTCGCGCCTGCAATGGAGCCGCCTCAACGACGGCGGCAACATCCTGTGCGCGGAAGACGTCATGATGCGTCTGTTCGACGTGGTCTCGCGTGGTGGGCATGACCAGTTCGAAGTCGACAGCGATGAGCGCAATCTGCGGCTGGGCGCCCATGCCTTTGGCGATATCGTCTCGCTGACCATTGCCGACGTGACGGCGCTGAAGCGCCGCGAAGCGTCGTTCCGCCTGCTGTTCGACGCCAATCCGGTGCCGATGTGCATCTTCGACAAGACGACCGCGGAAATCCTCAACGTCAACGACGCGGCTGTCCGGCATTACGGCTACAGCCGCGCGCAGTTTCTGCGCAGGACCATCTGGCAACTCTGGCCGCCCGGCGAATGGGAGAGCCTGGACCAGGCCTTGGAGGACCTCGCCGAGACCGATCATTTTCAGCGCGACTGGCGCCACCTCAAGGCCGATGGCAGTGAGATCGAGGTCTTGACCTACGGCCGGCGGGTCACCTTCGACGGCCGTGACGGCTTTCTGGTCTCGATCGTCGACATCACCGAGCGTCGCAAGGCCGAGGCGCGCATTGCCTATATGGCGCACCATGACGGGCTCACCGGCCTGCCCAATCGCGAATTCTACCAGGAACGCCTCAAGCAGGCGCTGGAGCAGGGCGCCGCCGGCAACAAGCGCGTCGCGATCATGTGCGTCGACCTCGATCTGTTCAAGAACGTCAATGATTCGCTCGGTCACCCCATCGGCGATCGCCTGTTGCAGGCGGTCGCCAACCGGCTCAAGGAGCAGGCGCGCGGTGGCAATCTGGCGGCGCGGCTCGGTGGCGACGAGTTTGCGGTGATCTTGAACGACGCCGGAACGTCCAGCAACATCAGCGAATTTGCCGCTGATCTGATCGAGGTCCTCAGCGCCCCCTACGAGATCGAGGACCAGGAGCTCGTGATCGGCGCCTCGATCGGGATCGCGGTGTCGCCGTATGACGGCTCGAGCAGCGAGCAACTGATGAAGAACGCCGACATGGCGCTGTACCGCGCCAAGCAGGATGGCGGCCGCGTGCACCGCTTCTTCGAAACGGATATGGATCGCCAGGCGCAAAAGCGCCGCGACCTCGAGCACGATCTGCGCCATGCGTTTGCCCATGGCGAATTCGAACTGCACTATCAGCCGCTGGTGGACGTCGCATCCAACCGCATCAGCTGCTTCGAGTCGCTGTTGCGCTGGCGGCATCGCGAGAAAGGCATGATCTCGCCCGCCGATTTCGTTCCTGTCGCCGAGGATATCGGGCTGATCGTGCCGCTCGGGGAATGGGTGCTGCGCGAGGCCTGCAGCGTCGCCGCCAAATGGCCTGACGGAATCAAGGTTGCGGTCAATCTCTCCGCGGTGCAGTTCCGCAGCCGCAACCTGGTCCAGGTCGTGATGTCGGCGCTGGCGCAGTCCGGGCTCGCACCGACCCGGCTCGAGCTCGAGATCACCGAATCGATCTTCCTGGCGGAGACCGAGGCCAATCTCGCGACCTTGCACCAGCTCCGGCAGCTTGGCGTCAGCATCTCGATGGACGATTTCGGCACCGGCTATTCCAGCCTCAGCTATCTCCGCAGCTTCCCGTTCGACAAGATCAAGATCGACCGCTCCTTCGTGAAGGATCTCGCGCAGCGTTCGGACTGTGTCGCGATCGTGCGGGCGATCTCCGGGCTCGGCCGCAGCCTGAACATCACGACGACGGCCGAGGGCGTCGAAACCGTCGATCAACTCGACTGGCTGCGGGCGGAGGGTTGCAACCAGGTGCAGGGCTTTCTGTTCAGTGCCGCCAAGCCGGCGTCCGAAGTCGAAGAGCTTCTGGTCCGCTTCGGGGCGCGCGGCTCGAGGGCGGCGTAACGGCGGCTGTCCGTGCGGCTTGCGGGTCACGTTGGGTTTCCCTGTCGAGGCATCGAACCGCCACTATTATTCTCGCCGTCTTCGCCCGCGAAGGCGGGCGATCCAGTATTCCACCGGCAGTGATGATGACCCGAAATGCCGCGGCGTACTGGATGCCCCGCCTTCGCGGGGCATGACGGCGTAAAATGACGACATGTAGTTCAATTAAAGCACGCTCCAGCATCTCGCGGCACGTCGTGCCCGAGTGATGCGACCAGCATCTCCCTTTCGAAAATCGAGAGGGCGCAGGGAAGGCCGGGAGCTTGCCGCCCCCATGGCCCGCCTGCATCAAAGAAAGCAGGCGGCAGTCACCACAGGTTCGGCTGAGACATCCCGGCCCTCCCTGCGCGATAGTTTACGGCTTATACGCGCTCTCCTTGGGGACCGGCTTGATTGCCCCCACTGCGTGATGCGAAGCATCGTCGCGAGCGACAACGCGCGAGCGCGTTGCGCAGGACGCCAGCACCGGGGCGTCAGGACCACACGATTTCGCCGTCCGTGCCGGACCGCGCTCGTCAAGCGCAGCCTTCACGTCCACCGCATCCCGCACTCCACGTATCGTGACGACGCGTACGCCCCTCTGCACGAGGCGGGATGGCGATAGATAAGCACGATTTCTGAAAAAACGAAAGAAGATTCTTTGGCTGAGCGGGCAGCAGGAAGGCGTACCCGTTGAAATCGTTCCCGAACTTCGTGTTTTGGCACGATGGTCTCTTGCTCATTCTTCTATCGTTGGCGTAGCCCGCATCCCCTTCGTGCAAAGCGGTAACGAGATCGGCAGTCGCAGATTTGCCGCAAGGTCCGTATCTGGTATCTTGTCTCGTCGGAATGTGGACTGCCCGCCCCGGTTGCTTCCCAGAAAACACCGAATCAGGATCCTGAGAAGCGCTGCAGACTCGGCGCAGTGTTAGGAATGTCGACCGATGCGCCTGCTGATGCGCTTTTTCAGTTTCTTCTTCGCGGCGGGCACTGTCGTGTTCCTGATCGGCGCGGCCGCCGTAGCCGGCCTGTTCTGGCACTTCTCGAAGGACCTGCCGGATTATTCGCAACTCCAGAATTACGAGCCGGCGGTGATGACCCGCGTGCACGCGGCCGACGGATCGCTTGTTGGCGAATATGCCCGGGAGCGCCGGCTTTATCTGCCGATCCAGGCCGTGCCAAAGCTCGTGATCAACGCGTTCCTCGCAGCCGAAGACAAGAACTTTTACGAACATGGCGGCATCGACTTCTCCGGCATGGCACGCGCAGCGCTGGCCTATGCGCAGCATTTCGGCTCGGACCGGCGTCCGCAGGGCGCGTCCACCATCACGCAGCAGGTCGCGAAGAACTTCCTCCTGACGAACGAGGTGTCGTTCACCCGCAAGATCAAGGAAGCGCTGGTTGCGATGCGCATCGAGCGCGCTTATTCCAAGGACAAGATCCTGGAGCTCTATCTGAACGAGATCTATCTGGGCTCGGGCGCCTATGGCGTCGCCGCCGCCGCATTGGTCTATTTCGACAAGTCGGTCAACGAGCTCACGGTCGCCGAGGCGTCTTATCTGGCCGCGCTGCCCAAGATGCCCGGCAGCCTGCATCCGATCCGCAATCATGATCGCGCGATCGAGCGGCGCAATTACGTGGTCGACCGGCTGTTTGAAAATAGCTGGATCAACAAGGCCGATGCCGACGCGGCGCGCAGGGAGCCGATCACGATCAGCACTCACGCTGGGAGCGCGCACACCTTCGCGGGTGAGTTTTTTGCCGAGGAAACACGACGCGATTTGTTTGACCGTTACGGCGAGAAGAAGCTTTATGAGGGTGGGCTATCGGTGCACACCACGCTCGATCCGAAGATCCAGGTCATGGCGCGTAAGACCATGGTGGCGGGCCTGGTGCGCTACGACGAGGAGCAAGGCTATCGCGGACCGGTCAGCAAGCTCGATATCTCCGGTGACTGGGGCGTGAAGCTCGCCGAGATCAAATCGCTTTCGGACATCTCGCCGTGGCGGCTGGCAGTGGTGCTGGAGACGAGCGGCCAGTCGGCGCGAATCGGCTTCCAACCGGGCCGCGAGCTTGGCGCGCTCAGCAAGGAGCGGCAGACCGGGTTGATCTCGCTTGAGGGCGTCAAATGGGCCAGGGCGGCTTCCGGACCTGGGCGCGGCCGGACGCCGAGCTCGGTCGCGCAGGTGCTGCAGCCGGGCGACGTGATCTATGTCGATCCGCTCTACAAAGAGGGCCGCCCGGTCGAAGGCCAGTACCGGCTGGAGCAGTTGCCTGAAGTTTCCGGCGCCATGGTGGTCATGGAGCCTAACACCGGACGCGTGGTGGCGATGGTCGGCGGCTTCTCTTTCGATCAAAGTCAGTTCAATCGCGCCACGCAAGCCTATCGGCAGCCCGGTTCGACCTTCAAGCCGATTGTCTATTCTGCCGCGCTCGACAACGGCTATACGCCGTCCAGCATGATGGTCGATGCTCCCATTGAAGTCGACCAGGGTGAAGGAGGCGATGTCTGGCGTCCTGACGACTTCTCGAACGGCAAATATCTCGGACCGACCACGCTTCGAAATGCGCTGCGGCTGTCGCTGAACACGGTGACGGTGCGCCTGGCGCAGGATATCGGCATGCCCCTGATTTCCGAATACGCCAAGCGGTTCGGCATCTATGACGAGGTTCCCAACTATCTGTCCTACTCGCTCGGCACCGGCGAGACCACTGTCATGCGAATGGTCACGGCGTACTCGATGATCGCCAACGGCGGCCGCCGTGTTAAGCCGACTCTGATCGATCGCATCCAGGATCGCTACGGTCACACCATATTCAGGCACGACGCCCGCGAATGCCGCGGTTGCGAGGCACCTGAGGGGTGGCACAATCAGGCCGAGCCGCAGCTCGTCGATCGTCGTGAGCAGGTGCTGGACACCATGACGACCTATCAGATCACCGAACTGATGGAAGGGGTCGTCCAGGGCGGCACCGCGATTGCCCTCAAGGAGGTCGGCAAGCCGATTGCCGGGAAGACCGGAACGACCAACGAGGCCAAGGATGTCTGGTTCGTCGGGTTCTCGCCGGATCTCGTCATCGGTCTGTATGTCGGCTACGACAAGCCACGCAGTCTTGGCAGAACAGCGCAGGCCGCGCGTATCACAGCGCCGATTGCCCGCGACTTCATGAAGCTGGCGCTGATCGACAAGCCAGCGACACCATTCAAAATCCCCGCCGGCATCAAGCTGGTCCGCGTCGATGCCAGGACCGGCATGCGCGCCGTCCCAGGCCAGGCTGGCGCCATCCTCGAACCCTTCAAACCTGGCACAGCGCCGCCGGACAGCTTCTCGACAATGAGCGAAGCCGATCCCGACCGCGCACTTGTTCCACAGGGCACTGCGCTGGACACCGGCGCGGTCATGCGGCCAGGGACCGGCGGCCTTTACTAACGCGCGGCCACAGCGAAGCGCTGGCGGATAGCTGCTCCCCAGCGTAGTCTACCGAGATCGGCCCTGGAGAGGCCGAGTGTTCAATGGAGGATGCCCAAATGCCGGCTCGCCGTGCCGTGGGACTGTTATCTGCAGCTGCGATCCTGCTCAGCGCCAATCTGAGCGCCGGGCAGGCCAAGCCACTCATGATCGTCGGCCTGGACGAAAAATTGCTGTGGGACGACGGCGGGAAGCCGATCCTGTTCCCGCCGGGCAAGGATCAGGTCCTGATCGTCGATCTCGCAGACCCTGAAAGCCCGAAGATCGTCGCGTCCCTGTCGCTCAAGAACTCCGTGGTCGGGCCGCCGGTGAACGTGGCGATCGATCCGAGCGGGACAATCGCGCTGGTGGCTGATTCCGTCGATGTCGTGAAAGACGGTGACGCGCTCAAGCAGGTGCCTGACAACAAGATCTATGTGCTCGATCTCGCGGCCAGCCCACCCAAGCTTGCGGCTACGCTGACCGGTGGCAAACAACCTTCCGGCCTGAGCTTCAGTCCGGACGGCAAGATGGCGCTGGTTGCCAATCGCGGTGACAATTCGATCAGTGTGCTTGCGGTCAATGGCACCGACGTCAAGATTGTCGACACGGTCGCCATGCCGGACAGCGTCTCGCATGTAGCGTTCGCGCCGGACGGCAAGCGCGCGCTTGCCGCTCGCTTCCCTGCTCACAAGATCTCGATCCTGGATGTCGCCGGTGACAAGGTGTCCTACAGCAAGATCGATCTTCCGGCCGGGCAATGGCCTTACAATGTCGCGGTCGCGCCGAGTGGGAAGATTGCGCTCACCTCCGACAACGGCAATGCAGGCGCCTCGGACGGGAGCGTCGACACCACAAGCGTCATCGATCTCGAAGCCAATCCGCCGCGCATCATCGATCGCGTGGTCGTCGGTGACGGACCGGAAGGGCTCGCCATCAGTCCGACCGGGGATATTGCCGCATCTGTTATCCTCCGCGGCTCCAACCAAAAGAACGCCTACTTCTATGAAAAAAACGGAAGCATCACGGTTCTGAAAATCGACGGCAAGACCGTCAGCAAGACCCAGGATGTCGAGGTCGGTGGATTGCCCGAGGCTGCGGCGTTCACGCCCGACGGCAAATATCTCCTGGTCGGCAACTACCTGACCCAGGATTTTTCGATCCTGAAGGTCGAGGGCGGCAAGGTCGTGGACACCGGCAAGCGCTTTCAGGTGCCGGGGCACCCGGCGTCGGCCAGGATGGGGCCGTAGCGCGCGCCACCAAATCCAGTGTGGCGCGTTTGACATTCGCTTGAGCATATCTGCTGGTGATCCCAGGCGAGTGTCAGTCGCAAAGCCACACTGGATGTTGCGTCATGTCAGCATCGTTCGGCTCCGATGTTCGCAGGTGAGCGCGCCGCCCGTCAGGCGTTGCTCGACCAATCTCCCGCCCTCCAAGTCAACTAGGGCGAGGTACTTCGCTAGCCGGCGCACTGCTTTCGAAATTCGGCGGGCGTCATGTTCATGAAACGGCGGAAGATCCGGTTGAGATGGCTCTGATCGGCAAATCCACTCAGAAGCGCGATCTCCTTCAGCGGGAGCCGGTCCTGGCGCAAGTGATGACATGCGCGCGCGACCTTCCGGCCGAGCACGTAGGTATGCGGCCGCATTCCGTAATGGACATGGAATTTGCGTGCGAACTGCACCTGCGTGCAGTTGCAAATGTTGGCCAGTTCCTCGAGCGTGATATTCCTGGAAATATTCTGCTCGACATAATCTTCGATCAGTCGTGCATGCGTCGGTCGGAAGCGCCCCTGCGAACAGGGCATTTTGAACTCGACCGAGGCGTATTTTCGTAGGATGTGCACGCTGGCTTGGAGCGCCAGCGCATCATAGCAGAGTCGACCGCCCGGGCCTCCGTCCGCAACCTCCTGCACCATTCGCTCGCTGATCCAGGACAGGACCGAATCCTCGATGCGCAGCAGATCGTGGAGCTCGATCGATACAGCATCGCGGTCGAAGGCCTCGCTTGCGGTTCTCACCATCCAGGCCGGGGAGATGTACAAGTGGCTCACCTCAATATCGTGGCTCCAGCGCCAGTTCGACGCTTCCGCGCGGGTGAGCAGCGTCGTCGCGCCGCGTCCCACCTGATCCTGCTTCCAGGCGCCCGTTACACGACGGTTCATCGAGGTCGTGCCGACGCGATAGGAGACGATCAGGAAGTTCTCGGACGGTGGTACCCAGATGTCTGATGGTGCATAGCGGAAGACGCGTAGCCGAAGCTCGGGCTTTCCGACCGCCATACTATCGAGCATCAACTCGCCGGGAGCGTAATGTGGCAGCTCCTCGACCGTAATAAGTTGGCCCATCGCGTGAGCCTCCCTCCCCGGAGTGCTGGGCGCGGTTGACCGCTCCTGCTTCTCATTGGCCTGATGGCGTCGGGCAGTATACGCCGGCTTTGGCTGCCGCCAAGCGAGATCGAGCAGCGCCGCTCTCGCTCGCCAGGTCGAGCTCCGTTCAAAGGATTGTTGGTTTCGTTCAAGCCTGAGCCGACCGCACTTCCTAGGCTCCTCCATCCCGAACGGTGGGGGAAGGTCGAACGACCAGCAGGACGCCCAACGCAATCCGGTCCACTCCGGGAACGACAACGCCGAGCTACCAAGTCCTGCGACGAACCGGACGGGAACGCGGCGCGCACTGAAAAAACGCTCCAGGAGGACGCAAATGACAGAAGCCGTGACCAAATCCAATGGGCACAACGGTACACATGTGACGGCAAAGCTCGATGCCGTCGTCGTCGGAGCCGGGGTCGCCGGACTCTATCAGCTCTATCGTCTGCGCGAGCAAGGTTTGACGGTCAGAGCCTTCGACGCTGCGTCAGGCGTCGGCGGCACCTGGTACTGGAACCGCTATCCCGGCGCGAGATTCGATTCAGAAAGCTACATCTACCAATATCTGTTTTCGGAAGAGCTCTACAAAGGATGGAGCTGGAGCGAAAGATTCCCGGGCCAGCCGGAGATTGAGCGCTGGCTCAACTACGTGGCCGATCGCCTGGATCTGCGCAAGGACATCCAGTTCGGCACCGCTATCGTGAGCGCCCACTTCGATGATGCAACGCAGCGGTGGCGGGTGACCACCGATCAGGGCGACGGCGTCGATACCCAGTTCATCATCACCTGTTGTGGCATGCTCTCCGCGCCTCACGTGTCGTTTCCCGGGCAGGACACCTTCGGTGGCCAGGTGTTTCACACGGCGCGGTGGCCGGCACAGCCGGTCGACTTCGCGGGCAAACGTGTCGGCATTGTCGGCAACGGCGCAACCGGCATCCAGGTCATTCAGACGATCGCGAGCGAAGTCGGCCACCTCAAGGTGTTCATGCGCACGCCGCAATACATCATCCCGATGAAGAATCCCAAATACGGCGCGGCCGATGCGGAAGCCTACAAATCGAAGTTCAAGCATTTCGTGGAGCGCTTGCCACACACTTTCACCGGGTTCGAGTACGATTTCGAGCACGCCTGGGCGGCGCTGACGGCCGAGAAGCGCCGTGAGGTGCTCGAGGATTGCTGGAACGATGGTTCCCTGAAGCTGTGGATCTCGTCCTTTGCCGAGCTGTTCTTCGACGACGCGGTCAATGGCGAGATCTCCGAGTTCGTGCGCGAGAAGATGCGCGAGCGGCTGAAGGATCCGAAGCTGTGCGATCTGTTGATCCCGCAAGACTATGGCTTCGGAACGCATCGGGTGCCGCTGGAGCAGAACTTCCTCGAGGCGTTCCACCGTCCGAACGTTGAGATCGTCGAGGTCAAGACCAATCCGATCGAGTGTGTCACGCGCGAGGGGATCCAACTGGCCGATGGCACGGTCCACGAACTTGACATCATCATCCTCGCGACCGGCTTCGATGCCGGATCCGGCGCCCTGATGCGGATCGACATCAGGGGGCGCGGCGGGCGCTCGCTGAAGGACGAGTGGAGCAGGGACATCCGCACCACGATGGGACTGCAGATCCACGGCTACCCCAATCTGTTTACGACCGCCGTGCCGCTGGCGCCATCGGCAGCGCTGTGCAACATGACAACCTGCCTTCAGCAGCAGGTCGAATGGATCGACGATTGCATCAGATATGTTCGCGCGAACAGTCTCGCTGCGGTCGAGCCGACCAAGGAGACGCAGGATGCCTGGGTCGCCCATCACGATGAGATTGCGAATGCGACGCTGATCGCGAAGACGAACTCCTGGTACCTAGGCTCGAACGTCAAAGGCAAGCCTCGCCGCGTGCTGTCCTATTGCGGCGGCGTCGGCGCCTATCGCCAGAAATGCGATGAGGTCGCAGCGAGCGGCTACCAGGGTTTTGCCATGCGCTGAACCATGCGACAGAGCCCAATCAAAGCACAACATAATAAGCATCGGAGGAAGCACATGAGCATCGATCTTAGAGCGGCGGCAGACGCCGTTCTCAATGAGGTCGTGACATCCACGCCGCGGGTTCCTGGTGTCGTCGCCATGGTGACGGATCGGAATCGCAACATCTACGAAGGTGCGGCCGGGCAACGTCGTCTGGACCAGCCGGCCAAGATGTCAACGGACAGCATCTTCGCGATCTTCTCTACGACAAAGGCCATCACCGCGACGGCCGTGTTGCAGCTCGTTGAAGAGGGCAAGCTCGATCTGGATGCACCTGCCAGGCGCTACGCGCCTGAGATCGGCAAGCTCGAGGTCATCGAGGGCTTCGACAGCAAGGGCGAGCCCATCCTGCGCCCGCCGAGCCGGGACATCACCACGCGCATGTTGATGACCCATAGCGCGGGTCTGAGCTACGACTTCATCAATCAGACCTATAACAGGCTCGCGGAGCAAAAGGGACAGCCCAGCGTCATCACGGCGACCAAGGCCTGCCTCATGACCCCGCTGCTGTTCGATCCGGGCGAGCGGTGGGAGTATGGCACCAATCTCGACTGGTGCGGGCAGATCGTCGAGGCCATCACCGGTCGCCGGCTGGGCGAGGTGTTCAAGACCCGCATCTTCGAACCGCTCGGGATCAAGGACATGACGTTCGAGTTGAACGATGCGATGCGCGCCAGACTGGCCGGCATCCACGCGCGCAACGCCGACGGCTCGCTGACGCCGATGGATTTTGAGCTGCCGGCCAAGCCTGAGGTGCATATGGGCGGTCATGGCCTCTACGGCACGGTCGGCGACTACATGCGCTTCATCCGCATGTGGCTGAATGACGGAGCTGGCGAACATGGCCGCGTGCTGAAGGCCGAGACCGTGCGCATGGCGGAACAGAACCATCTGGGCGACAAGAAGGTGACCCCGATTACGGGCGTCATCACCTCGCTCTGCAACGATGCGGAGTTCTTCCCAGGCCAATCCAAGTCGTGGGCGCCGAGCTTCATGGTCAACGACGAAGAAGCTCCGACGGGACGCCCTGCTGGAGCGCTTGGTTGGGCCGGTCTTGCCAACCTGTTCTATTGGATCGATCGGCGGAACGGCTTCGGCGGATTCTGGGCAACCCAGATCCTGCCGTTCGGTGATCCCACGTCGTTCATCGGCTACATGAACTTCGAGACGGCATTCTACCAGAGCCTCAGGCACCGTATGGTCGGCTAACGGGGATCATGCGCCTGGCTGGTCATCAACAGTTGGGTTCGCATCGCGAACTCAACTGACATCCTCGACGTCGAATCGGCAACTAGCTGACCCCAGGACTTTTCGATCCTGAAGGTCAGGGACCGCAAGGTCATGGACACCAGCAAGCGTTTTCAGGTGCCGGCGGCACCCGGCCTCTGCCAGGACGGGCCGTAGCGCGCGTGGCGATGCGCACTTGCGCATCTGACAATATCGAGATTCCGGGTTCAGCCCTCCGCGCAAAATGGCTTTGCCATTTTGTCGCGCGGGCTGACCCGGAATGACGGCTCTTGTGACGCAGCAAGTGGTGCCCGGTCACGACGGCTTGCTTCTCCTCGTCCGCGATTGCGGCGCTTTTGGCCAATGGTGAAGAGCCACGTCCGCGACCCCCTGCAGCTCGCTGCGCGTGGCCCCGCCGGCCGCCAGCACGGCCATTCCGTAGATCAGCGCCGAGAGATAGCGCGCGAGGTCCGCGGGATCGTCATCACCCGGCAGGTCGTGCTCTTTCGCCGCGCGCTGAAGCCGGCGGCGGATCGCTGCTTCGCCGCGATGGCGTCGCGAAGCCAGATCGCGGCGGACGGCTTCCGATTCCACTCCGCAGGCAAGCGCACCCTGAACGCCGAGGCAGCCAGGCGGATTCTGCTTGTCGCCATGGAGCTCGACTGGGCCGGTCATCCAGAGGCGCACTGCTTCGAGCGATGTCGCGGCCTGGTCGGCCGCTGTTCTATAGGCGCCGGCCTTCGCCTCGTAGCGGTCCATCACGCGCTGAAACAGGCCTTCCTTGTTGCCGAACGCCGCGTAGAGGCTGGCGCGGGTAATGCCGAGGGCGTCAGTCAGGTCTGACATCGACGTTCCCTCATAGCCGCGCCGCCAGAACAGGCCGAGTGCGCGCTCGACAGCCTGATCCAGGTCGAATTCACGGGGTCGTCCGGCACTCATGATACACCCTCATGCGTCATTTTACCTTTGGCTTGCTTATTATAGATCGATCGTTCTATAATCGGTCGCATTGCTAGCCAAACAAAGATGATAGGGGGCGCCGGTGCGCGCAAGATGCCTTGCAATTCTTCTCATGCTGCTGGCTCCTGCAGCCCGCGCCGAGGTCGGGTCGTTCCCTTCCAGCTTCAAGACCAGAACGATCGCTGCGAACGGGGCCCAGATCCATGTTCGGGTCGGCGGTCAGGGACCCGCCGTCATCCTGATCCATGGCTTCGGCGACACCGGCGACATGTGGGCCAAGCTCGGGGCAGAGCTGGTGCGCGATCACACCGTGGTCGTGCCGGACCTGCGGGGCATGGGCCTCTCGGACAAGCCCGACAGCGGCTACGACAAATGGACCCAGGCGGCTGACATGCGGGCCGTCTTGCAGGCGCTCGGCATCGACAAGGCTTTCGTGGTCGGACACGATATCGGAACCATGGTGGCCTATGCCTACGCGGCGCGGTATCGCGACCTGACGGAGAAGCTCGTCGTCATGGATGCTCCGGTGCCCGGCGTGCCGCCGTGGGACGAGATCGTGCGCAGCCCGCAGCTCTGGCACTTTGATTTCGGCGGCCCCGATATGGAACGGCTGGTCAAGGGCCGCGAGCGCATCTACCTCGACCGTTTCTGGAATGAGTTCGCGGGCACGCCTTCGAAGGTCGGGGAGGCGACACGCAGGCATTATGCCGAACTCTATGCGCGACCGGGCGCCATGCATGCCGCGTTCGCCCAGTTCAGGGCGATCCGCACCGACGCGGAGGACAACAAGAAGGCGATCGCGACAAAGCTGACCATTCCGGTGCTTGCCGTCGGAGGTCAGAAATCCTTTGGCGCGATGGAAGCGGTGGTGATGCGCAACGCCGCCACGGATGTCACCGAAGTGGTCATCCCCGACGCCGGACATTGGCTGATGGAAGAGCAGCCGGAGGCGACCATCAAGACGATACGCCAATTTCTTGATGGCGTGAAATAGCAGGACGCGGGAGCGGGGGCGCACCATCATACTGAAGCGGCCGCGGCGCCCTCTGAAGGGGCGTCGCGCTGCCCGTCTTCGGATCTCGCGGCAGGACCTCAGGTGCTCATAGGCCGCCGCTAAAACCGCGTCACGATCTCTGACAGCACCGGGCGCGGGCGATCCTCGCTCGGCTTGGTCGGGGTGCCGATATGGATCATGCCGGCGAGCTTCTCCTCAGGTTTCAGCCCGAGGCGATCGAGCACGTCGCGATCGAAGCAGAACCAGCCGGTGAGCCAGGCCGCGCCGTAGCCGAGCGCGGTGGCCGCTGTGACGATGTTCATCGCGCTCGCGCCCGCCGACAGCTCCTGCTCGAACGGCGGCACCTTCGGATGTGGCTTGGTGATGCTGACCAGGCCGATCACCAGCGGCGCATCGGTCAATCGCTTCTTCTCTGCTTCGATGTCGGCCTCAGTGGCTTGCGGGTTCTTGCCGGCAAACACCTGGGCGATGATCTCGCCGGCGCGCTGACGCGCATCGCCCTCGAAGATGATGAAGCGCCAGGGGGCGAGCTTGCCGTGATCGGGCACGCGGGCGCCGATGGTCAGGATGGTCTCGAGCTCGGCGGGCGAGGGGCCGGGGCCGGTCATCTCGCGCGGCTTGACCGAGCGGCGGGTTTTCAGGAGTTCAATGGTGTCGGGCACTATGGGTTCTCGGTAGCTGATGGATGGCCCTTAGATAACATGCGGATCGGCCCGCAACGAGGGCGCGCCCAGGCCGTTTTGATCGGTTCTACAGGCACCGGTTCTACGGCAAAGGCTCAGTGCGCCTGCGGCGATCTGCCCGGACATGACTGGCGGTGACGATTGTCCAGGTTCGGGCGGATCGGTAAAAGGGCTCAGCTGATTTTGGCGCGGGGCCGAACAGATTGGCGTGCGCATGACCGAACCGGTGCTGACACCGTCACCTGATGCGATCGCCCGGTTGCGCGGCCATTCCGGCTTTCCGGCGGCGATGCGCGCCTCTGCGCACAGTTCGGTGGCACTTTATCGCAGCGGCCGCGTCCTCAATGCGCTCCTCAGCGACCGCGCCCGCGCGCTGTTTTCATATTTCGCACTCTATCTGCATTTCGACGGCGAGCGCGATGGAGAGCCTGGGCTGACCGCAGGCGCCATGAAGGAGATGTGCGTCAGGCTCGGTCTGTGCAGCCGTGGCCGTTGCGAGGCGATGCTGGGCCTGATGCGCGCGGTCGGTTTTCTGGCGGCCGCGCCAAACACGGATCGGCGTCGCCGTCCTCTCGTTCCCACCGAAAAGCTGATGATGCTGCACCGGGAGCGCTGGGGTGGCCAATTCGACGCCATGAGCCGGGTGATCCCCGCCGCGGTCGCTTATCGGGCCGCGCTCAACGACCCGGCCTTTCTCAAGACCTTCGTGCTCGAACTCGGCCGCCGATTTTATGCTGGCCTGCGCGTCCTCGACAGTGCGCCTGATCTTGCGATGTTCGCCGAGCGCAATGCCGGAATGATGATCCTGTTCAGCCTGGCGCTGTCCGGGTCTGCAGACGAGGGGTTTCCTCCGGCCGAACCGGTGCCGCTCTCGATCAACGGACTTGCAACGCGGTTTTCGGTGTCCCGCAAACACGTGCTGACCGTGCTGCGCGATGCGGAAGCGCAGGGACTGCTCCTGCGCGGGGGCCGAGCCAATGACGAGATCACCATCCTGCCCCGCGGGCGGGAGGCGCTGGGAGGCATGCTGGCGAGCATGTTCCTCTACCTCTCCGACTGCGCGGAGGTGGCGCTGCAAGCCCGGCCGGCGGCTGCGGACCATGCCGCAGCCGCCACGCGGATGGCTTGATCGGTCAGGCCGCGTCGCGCTGGCGGCGCCGCACATCCGGCGGCGTCGCCTCGTCGACCAACGCGGCGATGGCCTCCGCCGTCGGCATCACTTTCTGGCCGTCGCTGCCGAGCCGGCGCACCGAGACCGAATGCGTCTCGGCCTCCTTTTTGCCGACGACGAGAAGGGCAGGGATCTTCTGCAGCGAGTGCTCGCGGACCTTGTAGTTGATCTTCTCGTTGCGCAGGTCGATCTCGGCCCGCAGGCCCGCGCGCCGCGCCGCCGCCAGCACCTGCTTGGCGTATTCGTCGCCTTCGGAGGTGATGGTGGTGACCACGACCTGCGTCGGCGCCAGCCACAGCGGGAAGCTGCCGGCATAGTGCTCGATCAGGATGCCGATGAAGCGCTCCATCGAGCCGCAGATCGCCCGGTGCACCATGACCGGTGGCTTCTTGGCGCCGTCGGCATCGATGTAGAACGCACCGAACCGCTCCGGCAGGTTGAAGTCCACCTGCGTGGTGCCGCATTGCCAGTCGCGGCCGATGGCGTCGCGCAGCACATATTCGAACTTCGGCCCGTAGAACGCGCCTTCGCCCGGGTTGATCTCGGTCTTGATGTTGTTGCGCTGGGTCTTGATCTCCTGCAGCACCGTGGCCATCACGCGCTCGGCATGATCCCACATCTCGTCGGTGCCGACGCGCTTGTCCGGCCGGGTCGAGAGCTTCACGGTCAGCTCGCCCTCGAAGCCGAAATCGGCGTAGGTCGACAGGATCAGGTCGTTGATCTTCAGGCACTCGTCGGCCAACTGCTCCTCGGTGCAGAAGATGTGGGCGTCGTCCTGGGTGAAGCCGCGCACGCGCATCAGGCCGTGCATGGCGCCCGAGGCCTCGTAGCGATGGACCACGCCGAACTCCGCGAGCCGCAACGGCAGGTCGCGATAGCTCTTCAGGCCGTGCTTGAAGATCTGCACATGGCCGGGACAGTTCATCGGCTTCAGCGCAAACCAGCGCTTGTCCTCGGCCTCGTCGCCGGCCGACTGGGCCGCGAACATGTTCTCGCGATACCAATTCCAGTGGCCCGAGGTTTCCCACAGCGACTTGTCGAGGATCTGCGGCGCGTTGACCTCGCTGTAGTCGCCGGCGAGCCGCCGACGCATATAGGCGATCAGCGCCTGGAAGATGCTCCAGCCTTTCGGATGCCAGAACACCACGCCCGGGCCTTCCTCCTGGAAGTGGAACAGGTCGAGCTCGCGGCCGAGCTTGCGATGGTCGCGCTTCTCGGCCTCCTCGATCTGCTTGAGGTAAGCGTCGAGCTGCTCCTGCTTGGCGAAGGCGGTGCCGTAGATCCGGGTCAGCATCGGATTGTTGGAATCGCCGCGCCAATAGGCGCCCGCCACCTTCATCAGCTTGAAGGCGTTGCCGATCTTGCCGGTCGAGGTCATGTGTGGGCCGCGGCAGAGATCGAACCACTCGCCCTGGAAATAGATCTTGATCGGCTCGTTGCCGGGAATGGCGTCGACCAGCTCGACCTTGAATGCTTCGCCCTTGTCGCGGAACACCTGCTTGGTCTTCTCGCGATCCCACACCTCCTTGGTGAAGGCTTTGTCGCGGCCGATGATCTCGCGCATCTTCTTCTCGATCGCGGCGAAATCCTCCGGGGTGAACGGCTCGTTGCGGAAGAAGTCGTAGTAGAAGCCGTTCTCGATCACCGGGCCGATGGTGACCTGGGTGCCTGGCCACAGCGACTGCACCGCTTCGGCGAGCACATGCGCGCAGTCATGCCGAATCAATTCCAGCGCGCGCGGATCGTCGCGGTCGACCAGCTCGAGCCGGGCATCCTGTCCAATGGGATCGTTGAGGTCGGCCAGCGTGCCGTCGAGCGCCATCGCCACGGTGCGCTTGGCGAGCGAGGGTGAGATGCCCTTGGCGATCTCGAACCCGGTGGTATTCTTCGGATAATCGCGCTTGGCGCCGTCCGGAAAGGTGATGATGATCTTCTGCACTGGTTCGGCCGGCTTCAGATTGCTGAGGCTGTATTGAAAACCGGATTCGGATTTGGGCTGATCGGACTTCAACGAGTCGGACTTCAACGAGTCGGACTTGGACGGGTCGGACTTGGACGGGTCGGACTTGGACGGGTCAGGCTTGGACTGGTCAGGCATGGTGTTCTCCGTAAGCTCACTCCTGCGAACGAGCGCAGGTAAGCGGAACAAGCGATATAGCAGGGGAATCGGAGGCTGCAACCGGGCTCGCGACGGAAACCGGGCAGTTCCTGCCGGGATCAACCTGCCAGCCTTGCGGCGAGGGTGCGGTGTGATACAACCGAAACATTTGGGGCTTGCGCTGTTTTCCGATGTTTGTGCTCTGTAATCGTGCGGGTCGGATGATCCAGCGCCTCATCCTGCTCGCGGCGCTCGCTTTGGCATGCGCGCCTGCAGGTGCCGCGCCGGCCCAGCGCTTTGCCGACCATACGCCGCCGATCGCGTTCTACGTGGTCAAGGGACCGCCCGGTGTCTGCGGCGAAGGTTGTGACAGCTGGATCGCGGCAGAGGGAAAGATCGACAGCCTCGCCGCAGCCCGCTTTCGCAAATTCGTCAAGCAGGTCGGTGATCGCGGGCTGCCGATCTATTTCAACTCGCCCGGCGGCAATCTCGAGCAGGGGCTCGCGATCGGCAACATCCTGCGGGAAACGAAGGCCATTGCGCGAGTGGGGCGCACCGTGGTCCGCGAATGCGGCTTCGAGGCCCAGGATGGCGAGGCCTGCGTTAAGCTCAAGCAGTCCGGCCGCGAGCTGACGGGAGAGCTTTGGACCCGAGGGGCGATGTGCAACTCCGCGTGCCCCTATCTGATCCTGGGCGCGCCCACGCGCGAGATCGCGCCGGATACGCTGCTGGCTGTGCACTCGCCGCGGGTGATCCTGAATTTCAGCAGCGGCGCGCCGCCGGCGGAGGTGCGGATGCAGGCGCTGCAACAGGCGAATGCACGTGCTGACCGTCTGGTGCTGGACTATCTGAAGCGAATGGGCGTCGACCCGGGCCTGCTCAGCGTGTCGCGCTCGGTGCGGTTCGAGGATCTGCATGTCCTCAGCCGCGAGGAGATCGCCAAATTCGGCGTCGACCGGCGCGAGCAAATAGAGACGCCCTGGACATTCGAGTACGCCAGCCGCGGCTTCGTCTATAAGACGGTGATGACGCGCAAGCCGGGCGAGACCTCGTTCCGTACCACGCGATTTCAGCTGGTCTGCTTCGATGCCGACCGCTTCGAGCTGGATTTCCAGCGGCCCGCACCGGCAGCATCCGGATCCACCTCGGTGGCCATCACCAACGGAACCGACCGGCTCAACTTCCTGTATCCGCCGCGCAAGGGGCACGACGCGAAGGGACGTGACGCTAAGGGGCTTGGCGACAAGGACCCTGGCGAGGAGACGTGGGGCATGGGCGTGACCGGACCACGGCTCCGCGCGCTCGCATCCAGCACCGGTCCCGAACTGAACGAGGGTGAGCTGCGTGCCGGCAGCTGGCAATTCGCGTCCTCCCGGCTTTCCACCGAGGGTCTGCAGGCGGCACTGCAGCGGCTGCTTTCCGGCTGCCCGCAGCCCAAGCGCACCTCAGTGACGTCGTCATCGGCCGAGCGCGAGCAGGTGGTCGGCGCGGCGAGGTGAGCTACGCGTCGAGCCAGATATCTGCTGCGGTGAACAGATGTCATGCTCAACATGATAATGTTTCATGCAGATGCATGAAAATTTCTGGTATAAAGCCATTATGACCGCTCATTCCGCATCCCCTCGCTTTGCTCCCACGGCCTTGATGCTCGGCAATCTCGTCACCGGCTGCTCCGTCCTGGCGCCTGCCGGGGTGTTGCCGGAGCTCGCCGCAGAGCTCGACGTCAGCATTCGAACCACGGGTCTTTTGATCACCTTCGGCGCGGTGATCCTGTGCATCTGTTCGCCGCTGACCGCGTGGCTCACCAGCCGCATTGACCGCCGCCGGCTGCTTGCGGTCACGCTCGCGGTGTTCGCGCTCGGCAATCTGGCCTCGAGCGTCGCGCCCGGCTATGCGAGCCTGTTGGTGATCCGCCTTGGGATGCTTGCGGTCGGCGCGCTCTATACGCCACAGGCCGCCGGCACCGCGGCGCTGATCGTGCCGGCCGAGCGGCGCGGGAGCTCGATCGCCTATGTCTTTCTCGGCTGGTCGCTGGCCGCGGCCGTCGGCCTGCCGCTGATCACCTTCATCGGCAGCCATTTGGGTTGGCGGATGGCCTATCTGCTGGTCGGCCTTGTCGGTGTCGTGAGCTGCCTGCTGGTGGTGTGGCGGTTGCCGAACGGGCTGCGGGGCGCGCCCGTCGAATTGAAGACCTGGGTCGAACTCGGCCGCAACCGGACGGTGGTGGTGCTGCTGCTGATCACGACGCTGCAGATGTCCGGGCAGTTCGTCGTCTTCACCTTCATGGGTCCGCTGTTGCAGACCTTGACCGGCGCGGATGCGAACCAGGTCGGGCTGGTGTTCGCGCTGTATGGTGTGGCGGGCTTTGTCGGGGTGATCGTCGCCAGCCGTATCGTCGATTCCTGGGGAGCGTTCCGGACCTCGCTGCTGTTCACCAGCCTGATCCTGACCGGCATCGTGGGCTGGACCGTGGGAGCTGGAACCTATCCCATGATGGCGACAGCGGTTGTGGTCTGGGGGCTTGGCTTCGCCTCGGCCAACTCGATGCAGCAGGTCCGCCTGGTGAGCGCCGCGCCGCCACTCGCATCGGCATCCGTGTCGTTGAACACCTCGGTGCTTTATATCGGCCAGGCGATCGGCTCAGCCATTGGCGGGGCGCTGTTCGCGCAGAACCTGCTTGGTAGCACCGGCTATGTTGCCACGGCCTTCGTCGCCATGGCCGTCCTGGCCATTCTGTCCAGCAGGCCGCGGGTACCGGTCGCCGCATTAGCCTGATTCAGCCAAGAGTCGCTTGGCAAATGCCGCAAGACCGGCTTAAAGCCGCTTCACGTGGGATGCGGGGCTCTGGATGATTTCGCCATAACCGGCGGCTAATCAGACCGAGGCCCGGCGCCCCCCGCGGGTTCATATGAAAGCGATATGACATGAAGCGAATGACTTTGAGCCTGGCCGTGGCGCTCATTTCGACGGCCGCTCTTGCCCAGGCCAGCCCGCCGATGGTCGGCGGCCATCCGTTGGTCCAGGTCAAGCCCCATACCGCAGCTGCAGCAAAGCCGCAGTCGATGGCCGCGCGCCTTCAGGCGTGTCTGGAGATCGATGACGGCACCAAGGAACGGCTGAACTGCTATGACGGGGTGATCCCGCCCGCGCCGAAGCCGAAGGCCATGAAGGCCAAGTCGGTGAGCGATTGCAAGTTCACCAAGGAAGAGGACGAGCGGCTGGCCTGTTTCAACGGTTTCGTTGATAAGCAGCCGAAGCCCGACGCCAAGCCCGATTCCAAGACCTGATCCAGGAGGCGCGAGGCGATGAGGTCAGCTCGCCGTCGCGCCTCTGGTTTTTGATCGAGCAAGACTCCTACGAAAAGCCGCGCCAGCATTTTCGGATCATGCTCGAGACACGGCGGTCGCCACCCGTCGGCGCCGGTTCAATCGGCGATGCGGGTCAGCACCGCCTTGAAGGCGAGCCCCGGCATCTGCAGTGCCGTTCCTTCGAAATCGACCATGTCGCCGTTTTCCTGCCCGCTCAACGTCAGCGTCACCCTGTCGATCCCAAAAAGCGGCTTGAACGCGGGATCCGGATCGTGGCGCTCGGTCGAGACCTTCACCTGGATCGCCTTCGGCGTGGAGCTGTAACTACCGATGAAGGCGAAGGCCGAATTGCCGCCGCGAAGCTTGCCGCTGCAGGCATAGACGACGCCGGATCCGGTGCCGTGAACGGTGTGAAATTCCACTCTGTAAAGCCCATCGCGCAATGTCCGTCCCCAATATCGCAATCAAACAATGCTTCATCTTAAGGCGGGTGCTGATAGCGGACAATGCGCGGCGCCGATACTTCAAGCCGCCATCAACATCACTTTGAGGCCTACGGTCTCAGCCGCGCGCCGGCTCAGCGGTTTGTCGCCCTTGAACTACCAGCAGCAATGCGGATCGGCGGTTGGGCCGCCGCCATCTTCCCCAGCACATCCTCGATCGGATTGCGCGTCCAGGCCAGGGTGACGTAGTCCCGGTGGGTGACGCCTTCCGGCGTCTCGACAAACACCACGCTGCCGGGCTTGAGCGGTCCGTCCATGTCTTCGGAGATGGCGATCCCGCGATCCCGCAACGTCGTCATCAGCTCCTGGTCGTGACGGGCGGTGTAGTGCGTGTAGGACGAGATGAAGAAGCCGGACCGATTATGTTCGATCCAGCCCGCGAACTTGTCGAGCTGGCCGTAGACGGCATCGAGCAGCACGACGCCGCGCACGCGGTTCGTGACGCCGCCGACCTCGAGGCTCCAGGCGGTCGGCAGGAAGCCGCCGCTATAGCCGACGATCACGATCGGCATGGTGGCGAACGCCTTCGCTGCGGCAGGATCGCCGGTCAGCTGGGCGAGATTGCCCGCGGCCTCGTCCATGAAACGTTTGAAGCCGCCGGGCTGCCAGAACTTGCCGGCACTGGAATCGGCGGCGTCGACCGCCATTTGCGGCGCCAGCAACACCGCATTGACGCCGGAGTCGCTGATCTGTTGCGGCACCAATTGCCGGTCGCGGACGTCGCGTTCCAAGGTCGCGCCGTTGCCATGGAAGAACACCACGATCACGCCGGGTTTGCGGACGTCGAAATGTTCGGGGACGTGCACGAGCACGCGGCTGTCATTGTAGGTCTGGTCCTGCCAGTAGACGCGGCCCGAGAAACTGCGGTGGCCGCGCCGGTCGCCGCTGGTGACATTGAGGAAGGGGGCGTCCGAGGCCGGGTTGTTGCCGTAGTAAGGGAATGCCGAGGACTTCATGCTGACCAGCGTGGTCAGCGGCTCGCGAGACGGGCGTGTGGCGGGCCCTTGCGGCTCGAGCGAGGCGACCTGATAGGATGCCGGCTGCGCCGCGAAATCCGAGGGCCTATGGAGTTCGAAGCTTTCGGCAGACGACGGAAAGCGATCGCGGAACTGGGGTGCCGGGAAGCGCTCGTCGAAGCTTGCAGATTGTGCCGGAGTGGCATTGGCCGCCAGCGTGCCGGGGCTTGGCGCCCTGCCGCAATGGGCGAGCGGAAGCGACAGCAGCAGGGCAAAGGTGGCGGAGATCGCACGGCGAGAAGAACAGGGGACGCTGCGCGCGCGCGAGCGAAACCGTTCCGCCCGGTGCACGTGGCGACAGGTCAGGCATTTCGGATTCGGTCCGAGCATCCGCCCCGACACCCCCCAAGTCCAACATGGCTACCAAAATCGCGACCTTCGGCTCCCTCACCAACTCTGGGCCGCCGCTGTTGAGGTCGCGTTACTCCTAAGCGCCGGAACAACCCCCGATATCCGGAGCCATCACTGTCGGTTGTGCGCCCTGGATGCGCCACAACCGCGCCATTCGTGCGACACAGCACGAGATCGTGTCGCGATTGTGGGACTGCATAGGCGGCGACGCAATGCCGTACGCTGCCGGGGCTGAATAAAGGTTTCAGGATACCATTTTGGCTAGGCCATATTTAGCCCCCGTTAACCATGTTTGAATGGTTTGCCTGGAAACCTAGGGCCGGAGCTTAGGCGAGACCTTTGGGCCGGAGCGAAGGGAAGGGGCGTTCGGCGCCCCATGCGACATGGCTGCATCCGAAACACACGATGCGTCCTGGCCCGGCCGGCTGCTCGAGAGCGCCGTTCCTTCGGTGTCCGTGCTGGTCGCCACTGCGATCGTCGTGGCCGACATGATCGGCGTCGGCGTCTTCACCAGTCTCGGCTTCCAGGTGAAGGATATTCCTTCCGGCTTTTCCATCCTGCTGCTGTGGGCGATCGGCGGTGTCGTGGCGCTGTGTGGTGCCTTTTCTTACGCCGAGCTGGGCGCCATGTTTCCGCGTTCGAGCGGCGAGTACAATTTCCTCTCGCGCGCCTTTCATCCGGCGCTCGGCTTCATGGCAGGCTGGGTGTCCGCAACGGTCGGCTTCGCGGCGCCGGTTGCGCTCGCGGCGATGGCGTTCGGCGAATATGGCAGGGCCGTCTTCCCGGGCGCACCGTCGTTAGTGCTCGCGGTCGGCGCGGTCTGGCTCGTCACCGCGGTGCAGCTTCGCGGCATCAGGCTGTCCTCAAGTTTTCAACTGATTTCGACGCTGCTGAAGGTCGGGCTCATCGTCGCCTTCCTGGTCGCAGGCTTCACAGTCTCCTCTCCGCAGCCTGTGAGCTTTGTCCCCGCAAGGGCCGATATCGGCTACGTCATCAGTGGACCGTTTGCGATCGGGCTCGTGTTCGTGATGTACGCGTTTTCCGGCTGGAACGCCGCCACCTACATCACCGGTGAGTTGCATACGCCGCAACGGACGCTGCCGCGGGCGCTGCTCGCGGGCACTTTGATCGTGCTTGCGCTCTATGTCGCGCTGAATGCCGTGTTCCTGCTTGCCGCGCCGACCGACAGGCTGTCCGGTCAGCTGCAGGTCGCAAGCATCGCCGGCAGCTACATCTTCGGCACCACGGGCGGACGCATCGTTGCCGGCATGATCTGCATCGGTCTGGTGCCTTCGATCGCGGCGATGATGTGGATCGGTCCGCGCGTCTTGATGACGATGGGCGAAGATGTTCCGGCGCTCTCCTTGTTTGCCCGCAGGTCGCAGAACGGCGCGCCGGTCTACGCGATCTTGTTCCAGCTCGCGATCGCCAATCTCATGCTGTTCACCGAAAGCTTCGAGGCCGTGCTCGACTTCATCCAGTTCGCGCTGCTCGCGTGTTCGTTCCTCACCGTGCTCGGCCTGTTCAAACTACGCGTCACACGGCCGGAGCTGCCGCGGCCCTATCTGGCGTGGGGGTACCCGCTGACGCCTTTGCTGTTCCTGCTCGTAACCGGCTTCATGATGTCCTATCTGTTTGCGGAGCGGCCGCTGCAGGCCGGCCTCGGCGCGGCGGCGATGATGTCCGGCGTCCTGATCTATCTCATCGCTCACAAGCGGCCGGGCCGGAGCGCCGCGACAGCATTGCCGGGTGCAGATTGAGATGTCGCGATTTGCCAATATGCTGATGCAGGCAGTGTGGATCGCTCTTCTGACGATCGGCTCTGCGCTTGCGCAAACGGCCACCCCCGACGACACCGCGCGGGTCCTTGCGGGAATGCAGCCCTCGGCCGGCTCGCCACTGGCTGCCCTGACACAGGATCCGTCGTGGCAGCGCCACGCAAAATTCTTCGATCATGCCTTCGGCGAGCTGCAGCAGGGTCAGCTTGCGAAGATACATGCCTGGTCGGACACCAATCTCGCGGCGCCGCGGCCGACGATGTTCTATTTCTTCTCCGGACCGGATTTTCTGTACGCAGACGCGTTCTACTCCAAGGCGACCACCTACGTGATGGCCGCACTCGAACCGACCGGTCCGATACCCGACCTGACACGGCTGCCGCGTGGCAGCGTGGGTCCGGAGCTATCCTATGTCGAGCGCTCGCTGCAATCGATCCTGAGCTTCTCGTTCTTTATCACCAAGCAGATGAAGGTCGACCTGCACGAGGGCGACATCGATGGCAGCTTGCCGTTGCTCTACGTGTTCCTGGCGCGGAGCGGCAAGACGATCCACGATGCGGGGCTGATTTGGCTCGACGACAATGGCGGACTGCATGAGGCGGCCGAACCGCCGCCACCAAATGCCACGCGCGGGGCGCGCATCACTTTCGCCGGGAGCGATGGTGTGGAGAGGACGCTCTATTACTTCTCGACGGATCTCTCGAATTCCGGCGTCAAGACCAGCGGCTTCCTGAAATTCTGCGAGCCGCTGGCGCCCGGCAACAGCCTCCTCAAGAGCGCATCCTATCTGCTGCACTCCGGCAATTTTTCGGTCGTACGCAGCTGGCTCTTGAAGAACAGCGCAAGCATCGTCCAGGACGATTCCGGAGTCCCGCTTGCCAGCTTTGGTTCAAAGGCTTGGCGGCTGTTCCCGTTCGGGCGCTATGCCGGTCCTATCGACAAGTTCCCCAGCATGTATCAGTACGGCTACGCGGATCTGTTCGAGCGCGCCGAGCCGCTGGAGTTCGGCATCGGCTATCGCTGGCGCACGCGGGAATCCAATCTGCTGCTCGCGGTCAGGCTGCCAGCCGCAGATGCGACATCGTCGGCTGAAGCCATGCTCCCGACCGAACCGGTCTACCAGCCTGCGCGTGCGCGGCGGGTGCCGAGGCCACCGGAGCCGATCCCGGCTTACCCACCGCGACGGCGCGGCGGATTCTGGTTCTGGCCAGGGTGGTGACGAAAAGGCTTTTGCGAAAGCCTCACCAATGCGTGCTCTGGCTGGGGACGATGAAGTCCGTGCTGCTTGGGGGCAGGGCAGTGGAGTCGTCGAGATAACGCCACGCAGCAACGATCACGATCAGCAAAGCGGCGATAGCGATGAGATCGATCTGTCTTGCGTCGCGGTTGCCGGGCCAATGTTTGGGGCTGATTTTCCAGCGCATTGTTGTTTTCCTCCCAGCGGGAAGTATCAACTTAATGCGAACGAAACAGCGAGGTTCCGCCTACCGTCTCGCGACCCGAGGTGCGCCGCAGCAGAGGGCAGCAGGGAGAAGATAGAATCAGCTCTCGGCGTTGACGCCGCGCCAGCGCGCGTAGCGCCAGGGCAGATACCAGGTTGCGCCTGCAGGCGCGGTCTGCGGAACATTGTCGATCCCCGAGGTGCCGAATGGCTGACAGCGCAGCAGCCGCGCCAAGGTCATCCAGCCGCCGGCCCACAGGCCGAACCGCTCGATGGCTTCGTCAGCATAGACCGAGCAGGTCGGCAGATGACGGCAGTTGTACCCAACGAGCGGCGACAGCGTGTGCCGATAGATCCAGATCAGCCCGTGGGCCACGCGGCGCGGCAAACGAGACAGCGCCGCCGGCACCTGGTGGACGTGAGAATGAGAACATGCGTGCTTCATGGGCGGATGCTGGAGCCGTAGGCGGAGCGCTGCACGGTTCCTGAGCGGGGAACCGGTGATCGCGCATTTTTGTGCTAAAGTGATGCAACTATCACACGTTTTTCGGCGCAGTGCAGCGACACGTACCTGGACGGTAGGGAGTTGCCCGGATAGTTTTTCCTGACGACGGTATGACAGAATAATAATGCATTGAGGCAAAGCTTGCCACGTCTTGACTGGCCCCGCGTGACACGGCGCGGTTTGGATCTGAGGTTGGGTAGGGGGAACAATTGGAGGTGAAGCTGCTGCGGTCTCGCATTTTGCGCTGGACGCTTCTCGGCGTCGCAGCGATCGGAACCGCGCTCGGCGGCGCGATCCTCACACTTTCCAACAGCGCCCAGGCCGGGTCCTCGCTTGAGGAGCGCAAACTTCCGATGCGCTTCGGCTGGGTCGCCTGCGAGCCGAATTGCGGCTGGGTCAGCGCCGTTGGGATCATTACCGGCGATAGCCCAAAGGACTTCGAGGATTTCGCCAGGAATCGGGATCTGAGCGGCGCCACCGTGGTGCTGGACTCGAGCGGCGGGTCGGTCAATGACGCGATCACGCTCGGCCGCCGCTTCCGGGACCTGAAGCTGCGGACCACGGTGGGCATCAGCCTTCGCGCGCGTCGTCCGGGCGAATCGGCGCGCATCGCGCCGGAGGCCTATTGCGAATCGATGTGCGTGTTCCTGCTGCTCGGCGGCACCACGCGCTACGTGCCGGATCGGGCGCATGTCCGCGTGCATCAGATCTGGATGGGCGACCGCGCCGATGACGCCAAGGCTGCGAGCTATTCGGCGCAGGACATGATGATCGTCGAGCGCGATATCGGCCGCCTTGCCAAATACACCTTCGACATGGGCGGCGCCGGCGATCTCCTGTCGCTCGCGCTCAACGTGCCGCCGTGGGAGGACCTGCATGAGTTGTCGCGCGGCGAACTCGGGCAGACCAACCTCGTGACCACGGAGGTCGCCGCCGACGTGCTGCCGCAGGCCAAGCCGGCAATTCCGATGGCTGAGCTTGCGCCGAAGGGACAGGACCGTTTCGCGCCGGCAGCAGACCAAGGCGACAAGCCATCGGCCAAGTCGACGCGGACCGCGGAGGCGACGGCGACGAACAGCACGGGCGCGACCACCCCGGCGCAATAGCCGGCCTTCGACCCGGCGCCATCGAGCGCCGGGATCCTATCAGCCCTGAGCGGCCGCTGGCTCTCTGCCTTCTGTCGCTTTCGCCTCGATCTGGTTGATCGCATCGACCACGGCGTCGAAGGTCAGCAGGGTCGAGGCATGGCGCGCCTTGTAGTCGCGCACCGGCTCGAGCAGCGCGATATCGGCCCATTTGCCCTGCGGCGGAGCGCCGTTCTCCTTCAGCATCTTGCGCACGGTTTCGCGCAACTCGCGCAGCTCCTGCGCGTTGGAACCGACGACGTGGCGCGCCATGATCGAGGAGGAGGCCTGTCCCAGTGCACAGGCCTTCACGTCATGGGCGAAATCGGTCACGACCGGCCCATCCATCTTGAGGTCGACCTTGACCGTCGAGCCGCACAGCTTGGAATGAGCGGTGGCGCTGGCATCCGGGTTGTCCAGCCGTCCGAGCCGCGGAATGTTGCCGGCCAGCTCGATGATTCGCTTGTTGTAGATGTCGTTCAGCATGTGCCTTCCGTCCCGGAATACCCATGTAAGGCGGCCTTGGCGGCCCGGTTTCATCGCCCTATATTGGGACTATATGGAAACGATTGGCGGAAAAACCAGCCATATCCTTCAGGCGTCCGGCGCCAAGGCGCCCCGTCTGCCGGTGACACTCCGGTCGGATCGCCGACCGGTCGAACGGAGTTGAGATGGACGCTTTGATCAAAACCCTGCGAACCAACAAGCAAGACAACAAGGGACCCGAGGCGAAATTGCCGGAGGCCCGTCCCGCCGAGCTCGATCCGACGGAATTCCTTGCAGCCGCGGTGCGGGCCGATCGCGCACGCCCTTCGCGCGCGGAAGCCGAAGCGGCCGTCTATACGCTGCTCAATTACATCGGTGAGGACCCGACCCGCGAGGGCCTCCTCGACACGCCGCGCCGGGTGGTCGAGGCCTTCGACGAGCTCTATCAGGGCTATCACCAATGCCCCGCCGAGGTGCTCGACCGCACCTTCGGCGAGACCGCGGGCTATGACGATTTCGTGCTGGTCCGCGACATCGAGTTCACCTCGCAATGCGAGCATCACATGATGCCGTTCTACGGCAAGGCGCACATCGCCTATACGCCGGTCGAGCGGGTCGTGGGCCTGTCGAAGCTCGCGCGGCTGACGGATATTTTCGCGCGTCGCTTGCAGACCCAGGAACATCTGACCGCACAGATTGCGGCCGCGATCGACGAGGTGCTCAAACCCCGCGGTGTGGCCGTGCTGATCGAGGCGGAGCACACCTGCATGTCGGTGCGCGGCGTCGCAAAACACGGCGCCATGACCTTCACCAGCCGCTTCACCGGCATGTTCCGGGACAATCCGGCCGAGCAGGCGCGCTTCCTGTCCATGGTGCGTGCGCCACAACGTTACTAGTGCCAATGCGTTGGCAGGCTTTCCGGGTTCGCGATGTCAGATCACAATGAGCGCGAGGAGGGGCTCTCCTTCCAGCCGCGATTCGACGCCTCCGGCCTCGTCACCTGCGTCACCACGGATGTCGCAACCGGCGAGGTGCTGATGGTCGCGCACATGAATGACGAGGCGCTGCGCAGGACGGTGGCGACCGGCGAGGCCTGGTATTTCAGCCGCTCGCGCAACGCCTTGTGGCGCAAAGGTGAGATATCGGGTCAGACCCAGCGCGTGGTCGAGATGCGCACCGACTGCGATCAGGACGCGGTCTGGCTGCGGGTGGAGCAGCGTGGGGCCGCCTGTCACACCGGCCGCCGCTCCTGCTTCTATCGCAAGGTGGAGAATGCTGGCGACGGCTCGGCGCGACTCGCTTTCGTCGACGCCGATCGGCTGTTCGATCCGCAGGCGGTCTATCGCAAGTAAGCCAATGCCCTCCCTGCGCGCCGCGGCCGCTCGGTCATTGGCCTGCTGCGAGGGCAATCTTAACTCACCATTAACCATACCCGTCGCAGTTTGCCGGACATTTCCGGCGCGTTCGTCTGCCAAGATTCTCTGCGAAAAGCGGGTCACCTGATGTCGGTCGACGCATCCAATTCCTCATCCACGGGAGTCCTCGATACGGTCCGGGCGCGGGTCGCCGGCGCCATCAAGCAGGCTGCCGATACGGTCGGCACCAGCTTCGAATATCTGTTGTCGACCGCGAAGATGGAGTCGGATTTCAATCCGAGCGCGGGCGCTTCGACCTCCTCGGCGCGCGGCCTGTACCAATTCATCGATCAGACCTGGCTCGGCACCGTGAAGGAGGCAGGTCCCCAGCTCGGCTACAGCGACTATGCCGATGCCATCACCAAGACATCGTCGGGCGACTACACGGTCAGCGATCCCGCGATGCGCCAGTCGATCATGAAGCTGCGCGACGATCCGAAGGCGGCATCCGCGATGGCTGCTGCATTGACCCAGTCCAACAGCTTCCAGCTCACCGGCATGATCGGCCGTCGGCCGAGCGATGCCGAGCTCTATATGGCCCATTTCATGGGAGTCGGTGGGGCAGCCAGGCTGATCACCAGCGCGCAGGACAGCCCACAAGCCTCCGCTGCGCGGCTGTTTCCGAACGCCGCTGCCGCCAATCGCCCCATCTTCTACGACCACGACGGTCGCGCCCGCAGCGTGTCCGAAGTCTATTCGGTGCTGACCACCCGCTATTCCGGCGCGGCCAACTCGTCGACGACGCGGGGCGCGCTCGCGCTCTATGGGGGCTCGTCATCCAACCCTGGCGGCTCGAGCACGCTGCCGGCGACGGATACGGCGACCTTCCTGTCGATGTTCCCCGACGTGCGCAACTCCGCGCCGGCCGCAACCACCATCGCTGATAATGCGAGCACGGGCAGCGCGTCCGCCGATCCGATGTTCCGCTCGCTGTTCCAGGTCGACGGTCAGTCGCCGCAGGTCGTGTCATCCTCGGTGCGCGAATTGTGGGGCACCTCGTCCGCTGCCAGCACCTCGCCGGCCGGGCAGGGCAGCGGCGCGCGCCCGCTTGATCTGTTCAGCGATCCAAACGGGACATTCTCCGGCTGACGCCCGCGAATCGGCCGCATCCCTCGTCATTTCGGCAGCTGAGTTTTCGCTGACGGCCTTGCGCTGCCCGGCGTACCAGGGTGCGCGAGCTCGTCGCCCTTTGCCCGTATTAGTGCGTAGAAGTGACGGTTTTCTGGTATTTTGGTACAGATAAATGTGGCTGATTTAACAAAACATCAATAATCCCAGTCACTTATGGTGAACGCTTTGTTAAGCGTCGTGGTTTATTTTCGGTGCTGTTGAGACCAGGTCGGTCTCATTGGACAGTTGCGTAAGCCGGAAAGACCATGATCGTTCGGCAGTTTCTTAGTTGGGTTAGGACAGCACCCGCCGGTGAGCGGGCCGACGCCACCCGGGCCCTCGCGCGGGCCTGGTTGATCTCGGACCTTACGGATGAGGATCGGGGCGCCGCCGAAGGCGCGCTGCTGATGCTCTTGGACGATCCCTCGCCGCTGGTGCGGCAGGCCATGGCCGAGGTCTTTGCCCGGTCGAACGACGCTCCGGCCGCCATCGTTCAGGCGCTGTCGTCCGACCAGCCCTCGGTCGCAGCGCCGATCCTCGAACATTCGCCGCTTCTCATCGATGCCGACCTGGTCGACATCGTCGCGACCGGCAATTCGGACACGCAATGTGCGATCGCCCGGCGCATCAAGGTGCCGGCCCCGGTGTGCGCCGCCATCGCCGAAGTCGGCAGCGCCGCGGCCGCGCTCGAGCTGATCGAAAATCCCTATGCCGAGCTGGCGCCGTTTTCCTGGGATCGCATCGTCGAACGTCACGGCCATCTGGCCGCGATCCGGGAAGCGATGCTCGTGCTCGACGACCTGCCGGCTGCGACGCGCGCCGCCCTGGTCGACAAACTCTCCGAGACCTTGGCGCAGTTCGTCGTTGCCAAGAACTGGCTCAGCGCCGACCGGGCAGGGCAGGTCGCCTGCGAAGCGCGCGACCGCTCGACCATCAATATCGCCTCGCGCTCGCGCGGCGAGGAGTTGCCCGGCCTGGTGCAGCATCTGCGAACGACGTCGCAGCTCACCGCGGGCCTGATCCTGCGCGCGCTGCTGTCCGGCAATGTCGAGCTGTTCGAGACGGCGTTGTCCGAACTCGCCGACCTGCCGCGCGCGCGGGTGTCCGGCCTGCTCAAGGACCGCGGCACGGCAAGCCTGCATGCGCTGCTGCGTCGGGCCGGTATTCCGGAGACGACCTTTGATGCCTTCCGTGTCGCGCTCGACGCCTGCCACGAGACCGGTTTTGCCGATACGGCGAGCGGCGCGGCGCGGCTGCGGCGGCGGATGGTGGAGCGGGTGCTCACCCATTGCGCGACGGATCGCGATGCGGCCGAACCGTTGCTGATCCTGCTGCGCCGGTTTGCCACCGAGTCCGCGCGTGAAGAGGCGCGCATGCTCTGCGACGAGGTGATGGCCGAGGATTTCGTTGCCGGGATCGAGTTCGGGCTGATCGCAGCCTAAGCGATCGAGTCCGGCACGGCCGCGCTGGAGCTGCTATCATCCTCCCTCAAGACCAGGGAGGAGGCCATGGGCGTTTCCGTGATCGAGCAGGCCAGGTTCAGGCGCAGGTCCTCGTGCCTCTCATCAAGATGTTACAGGCGGAGCTCGGCGAGGGGCGGGCGAATGCGCTGGTGCGAAAGGCGCTCGGGACGCATTATCGCGCGCAAGGCGAAGCGTTCAGGCGGACGCGGCGCGAGAACGACCTGGGACAGGCGATGGCGTCGGCATTCGCGACTTACGCGCGCGAGGACGCGCTCGACTATCAGGTTGTCGAGCAATCCGCGGATAGCTACGCGATCGACGTCACCAGATGCCGCTACGCCGAATTCTACCAGGAATTGGGCGAGCCGGACCTCGGCTTTCTGCTGGTCTGCAGCGCGGACTTCCACGTGATCGAGGGATTCGGCTCGGACGTGGAGCTGGCGCGGTCGCAGACGATCATGCAGGGCGCGCCCCGTTGCGACTTCCGCTACAAGCGATCAAGCGACTGATCGGGAATGGCCGTCGTGCCGTTCGGAGGTCAGCTCAGGGCTGATCGCCGGGCACGATGCTCGGGGCCAGCAGCGCTTCGAGATGTTCAGGACGATCGCGGTTGACGTGGATCAGATATTCGTCGGCAACCTTGCGCAGCTTGCGGCTGAGCTGGCGGGCCACGGTGACGCTGTCGAGCTTGGTGTGATCGTGCACGATGGCGTTGACGGCGTTGATATGATGCGTGAACAGCTCCGGCGGCACCCTGTCGAGATCCGGCGCATGCTCGATGATCCGGCACAGGCTGTCGGCGGCTGCACCGGCGGACGGATAGCCGAAGGTCGCTGCATCGCCCTTGATGTCATGGGCGGCACGAAACAACTCGTCGCAGGCCTCCTGGTGAAAGCCGTCCTCCAGGATCATCGCGTAAGCCTTCGACAGACGTTCGGCTTCCACGACCATCCAGGACTTGAACTCGCCGGAGAGGTCGGCAAGTGCGGCTTCCGCACGGGCGACGGGATCGTCGAGATCCTTGTCGTCGGCGTGGCGCAGCACCTTCTTCAGCGGATTGGGCTGGGTGATGACGTGATGATTGGCATAAGCCGTGACTTCGACCGCCGGAGCTTTCTGTTTCGCCATCGGAATTTCCTGCGCTGCGTCTTCCAAGAACGCGTTCGACTGCTCGTACCCTGATATCTGAGTTACGCCGACGCGGGAGCGCCGATTCCCAGTTTGCGTTAATGAGCCCTCACTGGTTCAGCGCTAAACCGCGGAACGCGCTTTATCCAGAAGTGACGGTTGCTGCACGATCTCGGCTTCGCCGCCGACGCGGCGCTCGGGGCCGATATAGGCCGTATTGGTGTTGCGGCGACGATCCGGACCGAAATAGGTCTTGGTCTTGATGAAGGGCCGCGGATTGGCGACCACATTGAGGATGCGCTGATAGAGGCCTTTGGCCGAGATCGGCTTGGCCAGGAATTCGGTGACGCCGGCGTCCCGCGCCACGGTGACGCGGCGCTTCTCGGAATGTCCAGTCAGCATGATGATCGGCGCGTAAGGATTGCCCTTGGCTTCCGGCTGGCGGATCATCTGCGCCAATTCGAGGCCGTCGAAGATCGGCATCGCCCAGTCGGTGATGACGATGTCCGGGACGTAGTGGGTGTACATTTCGAGCGCGGTGGCGCCGTCCTCGGCCTCATAGACCTCGCGCGCGCCGAACGAATGCAGCAGCGTCCGCAGGATGCGCCGCATGTGGGGATTGTCGTCGCAAACGAGGAAACGCAGCTTGTTGAAGTCGATGCGGTACATTGAGCCGGCCTGCAGGGGTCACCGGTTGAGGCGGTAGACCTGCATTAACCATAAAGGTTCGCGGGTTAAGGAACGGTTGCCGCCGGCCAGGAAAGCCCTGCGAAAGCCTTGCGTCCGCTCAATAGCCGAATTGCTCGCGCAGGATGCGCTCTTCCAGGCTGTGGCCGGGATCGAACAGCATCCGCATCGAGATGGTCTTGTCGGACAGCACCTCGACGCGGCGGACGTCGCGCACCTCGTCATGATCGGCAACGGCCGCGACCGGACGCTTGTCGCCCTCGAGCACCTCGATGATCACATAGGCGGTGTTCGGCAGCAGGGCGCCACGCCAGCGCCGCGGCCGGAAGGCGCTGATCGGTGTCATTGCCAGCAACGCCGCATTGATTGGCAGGATCGGGCCCTGCACCGAGAGGTTATAGGCCGTGGAGCCCGCCGGTGTCGCAACCAGCACGCCGTCGGCGACCAGTTCAGGCATGCGCTCGCGCTCATCGACCAGGATGCGCAGCCGCGCGGCCTGATAGCTTTGCCGGAACAGGGCGACCTCGTTGATGGCGTGGTGGATGTGAACGGTGCCGTTCACGTCGGTTGCGCGCATCAGCAGCGGATGGATCAGGGATTCCTGCGCCGCGCCCAGCCGTTCCCGCAGGTCCACGGTGCTGAACTCGTTCATCAGGAACCCGACCGTGCCGCGATGCATGCCGTAGATCGGCTTTCCCGAACGCATGTGGTCGTGCAGGGTCTGCAGCATAAGCCCGTCACCGCCGAGCGCAACCACCACATCGGCCGTGGCGGGATCGCAATTGCCGTAGAGCTCGGCGAGCTGCTTTAGCGCAGCCTGGGCCTCGGCGCTCGGGCTCGCGACAAAGGCGATCCGATCATAGTGCTTGGGCGTTGTCATGCAGTCGCGAGGCTCAATTGGTCGGCTTTTGGCGGTACGGAGTTTCGTCTAACCGACCTTGGCCTCGGTTGTCGAGATGACCGGCTTGCGAATCGTTGTTTCACGACCATCGGGCAGCATTGCGTGGCCTGCTGGCCGGGAATGAGGCTGGGTTGCGGAATGTTGGGCTGCCCAGGGTGCGAGGCCGGTGGCGGCGCGATGAGCTCGTTATACGCTCGTCATTTCTCCTGCAGGCTCCGTACCGCCGCCCAGGCCGCAGAGGGGGCGTCGTGCTGCGCGGCCCGGGCCCGTTCGGCGAACAGGGCGCTCGGACGGTCCATTGTGGCCGCGCGCGCAAAGCGCGCTGCGGACGCCTCGCATTTGCCGGCGCGCCAAAGCGCCAGGCCTTCCGCATAGTCGGCGAGCACGCGTTGCTGGTCCGGCGCGAGCTCCTCCGCCAGGCAGAGCAGCTCGAATATTTTCAAGGATTGCTCGCGGCCTTTGACCCTGACCGTGTCGAGCTCGCGCCAGGTAAACTCATCGGCGGCACGCGCGACAGTGCTGTCGGAGGCGATGATGGTCGTGCCATAGAACTTGTTGGCGCCTTCCAGGCGCGAGGCCACATTGACCGCATCGCTCATCACGGAATAGTTGAAGCGGCGCTGCGAGCCGAAATTACCCACCAGCGCCTCGCCGCTGTTGATGCCGATGCGCTGGGCGACCTTGATCCCCTGGAACGCTGCTGACGTCCGATTGAGCTCGGTGAGCCGGGCCTTGCACGCAAGCGCTGCGCGCGCCGCATTGGTGGCGTGAAATGGATCGTCGAGCGGCGCGCCGAACACGGCGACGACGGAGTCGCCGATATATTTGTCGACATAGCCGCCATGGCTCTCGATCACGTCCGTCGTCGCCGACAGATATTCATTGGTCAGCGCCATCAGCGCCGACGGCGTCATCCGCTCGGCAATCTCCGAGAACCCTTCGATATCGGAGAAGAACACCGTGATGTCGCGGGTCTCGCCGCCGAGCTGAGGCAGCTTGTGCGAGGCGAGCATGCGGTCGATCAGATGCGGCGCGAGGTAATAGGCAAAGCCCTTCTGCAGCAGCCTGCGGTCCTTGTCGCTGACCATGAACCGATAGCCGATGGTTGCGGCGAGCGCGAGCGCCGCGGCGCCGAGCGGCTCGCCCAGCGGCAACACGAAGGCTTCGTTGAACAGCACCGTCGCCAGGCCCGCGTAGAGCAGGGCGAGCGCCAGCAGTGCTGCCGCGGCGGTGGCAGGCCTGGCGAGCCGCGCGAGCGTCGCTGCGGCCAGCGCAAAGGCGAGGGCGAGTGCGCCCGTCGCACGCCATCCGAGCTCGATCGCCGCGTCGTGCCTAACCAGGTTGTTGATGGCGGTGGCATGGATGTACACGCCTGCGATGGTGCTGCGCGCGAATGCTGCTGTCGTCTTTCGTTCGCCCAGGACGCAGCGCGGCCGTCGCGCGCCCTCGGCCCGGGTGGCGAAGCGTTTCGAGGTCAGCCGGCGGTCTTCGATCCCGACAGTGCCGATCAGAACCACCTTGCCGGCAAACTCACGACGGAAATAGTCCTTGTCGCCCTTGACCGCACAGGCGCGCAGGTCGGCAAAGGAATAGGTCGGGATGTCGTCGGCGCCGCCGTCGAAATTGAGCGTGACGGTATTCGCAATGCGACCGGCGGTGCTGATGTCGTCGGACCGCACGGCGCCGTCCGGATCGGTCGTCAGCGGGGTGCCGCGCGCGCGTGCGGCGAGCTCCAGCGCCATTGATGGCACCGGGTGGCCATCGACGGCGACCGTGAGGGGATGACGACGCACGACGTCGTCGCTGTCGGTATAGGTGTTGAGCGGACGCAAATTTTGTTGCTGCCGGACGGCGATGCGCTGGCCGGGCGCGGGGATGACCGGCTGCTCGGCGAAGACCTCGCCGAGCACGACCTTGCCGGTCGCGGCGCCTGCAGCGAGCGCGCGCAGGAAATCGCGATCGAAACCGCGGGTCTTGTCGCCCAGCGTGCTATCGCCTAACGGGATCTCGGACTGCTCGATCGAGGTCGGAAACACGATGTCGAAGCCCACCACCTTCGCGCCGCCATCCAGCACGGCGCCGAGCACGCGGCCGATTTCGCCGGTCCAGGTCAGGAACGGCGAACCGTTGAACGGCGGCGTCGCGTAGCTTTCCTCATCGATCGCGACCACCACCGTCGGGCTTTGCTCCGGCGCCTGCCGATTGCCGAACGCCTCGAAGCGCAGCCAGGTCAGGATGTCCAGCGACAAGCCACGGCCGCGCTCGAATGCAGGAGAGACGAACAAGGCCGCGCTCACGACTGCAATCGCAAGAACGGCGAGCGTGTCGCGCGTCCGTCGCCCGATCGTCACGGCGCCGCCAATCAATTCATCCGCAGCAGGCGGCCGACCGCGGGTCCGGGACCGGCCTTGGCCTGCGCATCCACGCGGAAGACGACGCGGGAGGCTCCGAAGCTCGCGACATAGGTGCCGCCTGGAGTCAGCGGATGGCTGGTGCCGGCGAAATCGTAGAACCTGCCCTTGAACTGGCGGCCGTTGAGCTCGATTTGCTGGCGGTCACCAGGCTGATCGAGCCGTTCGACCACCAGCGTGCCGCGACCGCTGACCTCAAAGATCGGCGACGCGCCATAGATGATCGCCTGCGCAACCGGCGGGTTGTCGGGCCCGATGCCGCGGACGATGGTGGCGGCAACCTCGCTGGTCTCCCGTGCGGTCGCCTGGGCATGCGCGGCATCGCAATTGACGACGTCGTTCTTGAGCGTGGCGCCCTCGACCTTGCTTTCGCCGGGGCCCACGGTGACGCTGCCGGGTCCGTTGACGGTCTCGCGGCGGCAGGACTTCAGGTAGCTCATCACCAGCGTAGCGTCCGGTCCCAGCCTGATCGTCTGTCCGGGGACGACGTAGTCCATCAGCTCCGCGCCGGTCACATCGCCCTGGATCTCCTCGACCAATGCAACCGGCGGCGCCGCGAATGCCGGCGCTGCCAAGGCGATCCATCCCGCGACGATGAGCGGTGGTGTCTTCATGCGTGAACTCCATGAACGGCGGCGCAGCGTCCCCGATGCCCCCTTGATGTAGACGCAGCGGAGGGCCGATTGGTTCGAGCGCATAGCACAGTTGGCGGGAACAGGCACTCGCCGCGATGTGAACCATTTCACTGATAACATGGTCTAGGTTGGCTGCGCGACTTCATGTTCGTGTCGCAAAAGATGGTCAGTTCTGGCCGCAGGACAGCCTTGTGGCGGTCGAGCGGCCGGGTGGGAGGAGACGGAATGAGAGTGCTGAGTTCGTTGCGTGTTGCGGCCGCCGGCTGTGTTCTGCAGGCCTGGGCAGGCGTCGTCCGCGCGGAGGAACCGCCGCCGCCTCAGCCGCAGCAGGCGACCACCCCGGCAGGACCCCGCGCGGGCTCAACCGGTGCCCGCGCTGCGAATACGCCAGCATCGCCGGCCGCCGCCGAGCAGCACAAACTGCCGCCGGATTCCACGACGAAGCAGACGGTCGAACTGCCCGGACGCACGCTCGCCTTTACCGCCACCGCGGGCTCGATCCGCCTGTTCGACGACAAGGGCGAGCCGCAGGCCGATATCGCCTACACCTCCTACCAGCTTGACGGTACCGATCGCGGCAGCCGTCCGGTCACGTTCTTCTTCAACGGTGGGCCGGGCGCTGCCTCGGCCTGGTTGCAGCTCGGCAACAGCGGACCATGGCGGCTGCCGATCAATGCAGACAACGTCACCCCATCGAGCCCGCCGACGCTTCAGCCCAATGCCGATACGTGGCTCGATTTTACCGATCTCGTCTTTGTCGATCCCGTCGGTACCGGCTACAGCCGTTTCGTGACCACGAGCGAAGACGCTCGCAAGAGGTTCTTCTCGGTGGATGGCGACGTCAGTTCGTTGGCGCTTGTGGTGCGGCGTTGGCTGGAGAAACATGATCGGCTGTCGTCGCCGAAGTTTGTCGTCGGCGAGAGCTATGGTGGCATCCGCGGACCGAAGCTCGTTCGCAATCTGCAGATGGAGCAGGGCGTCGGCGTCAACGGACTGATCCTGATTTCACCGGTGCTCGACTTCCGCGACTATAGCGGCTCGAGCCTCCTGCAATATGTCGCGAGCCTGCCGACATTTGCGGCGGTGGCGCGGCAGCAAAAAGGGCCGGTCACACGCGCTGATCTCGCCGATGTCGAGCACTACGCCAGCAGTGACTTCCTGCTTGATCTCGTGAAGGGCGCGGCGGATGTCGAGGCGACCAATCGGCTCGCCGACAAGGTTGCGAGCTTGACCGGGATCGATCAGTCGATCAGCCGCCGGCTTGCCGGTCGGTTCGACATCGCGGAATTCCGCCGCGAATTCGACCGCCGCGACGGCAGGATCACCGGGCGCTACGACGCTTCGGTGCTGGCACCCGATCCTTATCCGGATTCGAGCTTCTACCATTTCAGCGATCCCTCGGGCGACGGGTTGACCGCGCCGATGACGAGCGCGATCGTCGACCTCACCACTGGCAAGCTCAACTGGCGGCCGGACGGCTCCTATGAACTGTTGAGCGGTTCGGTCAACAAGGCCTGGGATTTCGGCCGCGGCCTGAGACCTGCGGAATCGATCGGCGAGCTCCGGCAGATCCTGGCGCTGGACCCGAAATTGAAACTCCTGGTCGGTCACGGACTGTTCGATCTCGCGACGCCCTACTACGGATCGAAGATCAAGCTCGATCAGCTGCCGGCCTTCGCGCAGCCGCCACGAACGAAGCTCGTGGTCTACCCGGGCGGCCACATGTTCTATTCGCGGGACGACTCGCGAAAAGCCTTCCGCAGCGAGGTCGAAGCGCTGATGAAGTAGGGCGGACGGCCTCACGCGCCTTTTCGGCGCGTGCGGCCCTTCGGATAGTTGCGCTCCATCTCGGCGCTGACGACCCGCTCGGGGCGGACGCGCGTACCCCCGAGCCAGATCTCGCTGACAGCGCCGGACTTCTCACGCACGCGCCGCACCGCCTCGCCGTGGCTCGCAAAACCGGCAGCCTCGCTGATCCGGCCGCTGTCTCGGCCTGTCACCTCGATTTGTGCCGCATCCATGAAGGGATTGATGAGGTAGGGACTGGCGATCATCACCCGTTCGTTGAACGGGAGCAGATCGATCGCGCCCCAAAGCGTCCACCAGCGTCCGGTCCAGTCGCGGGTGCGGCGCGACGGTGCGCCATGGGTCGCGAATGCCTGCAGGATGAACTTGACCCCATTGACCCAGCCCGGCGCCCAGCCATCGACACTGTTGGTCAGCACGGTGATGGCGAGTTCGCGCGCCGGAATAACTGATGTGCGTGAGATATAGCCCTGGAAGCCGCCGCCATGGCCGAACCAGTCGAAGCCTGCTGTTGTGCCGCTCGCCAATGCCAGGCCGTAATAGGCTTCCTCGACCTCCTGCGGAACACGCCAGTGCCGGCGAGTCATTTCGCGCCGGCTCGCGGCCGACAGCACGCTGTTTTTTGCGTGAGGGGCGAGCTGGGCGAAGAAGCGCGCAGTATCGGCCGCGGTCGCGACGATGCCTGCGGCCGGCATGATCGCGTGGGTGGGATTGTCGCCGGGGATGACGACGCGGCGGCCGAGTGGCGCGAGTCGCGAATGACCGCGCGCAAATGGCGCGGCCTTGGCCAAGAGCGTGATATCCGGCACGGTCTCGCGCAGCCCTGCGGGCTCCATGATCTCGCGCCTGATCCAGGCGGAATAGGGCTCGCCCACGATGCTTTCGATCACCAGGCCGAGCAGCCCATAGCCATGGTTGGAATATTTGAACCGCGTATTCGGATCGATCGCGGGAGGTAGCGCAAGCTCGGCGAGCAACTCCTCGGGTGCGAGATAGGAGCGGCTGTCGGTGAACTGGCCGGAGTTGCCGCCGTCGCGGATCAGGCCGGCCGTGTGCGACAGCATTTGCGCGATCGTGCAAGCAGCGACGTCCGGGTGCAGCTTGCTGACATATTGTCCGACGGGATCATCGAGCCTCAAGCGCTTGCGCTCGCGCAATCGCATGATCCCGGCCGCCGTGAATGCCTTGGTATGCGAGGCGACCCGAAAGCGGTGCCGAGGCGTCAGCTTCTCGCCGGTGTCGAGATTGGCATGGCCGAAGGCATGCTCCGCAATGATATCCCCGCGATGGGCGATGGCGATGATGCAGCCGGGCTGCTGCGAGACCTGGACCTGAAATTCCAGCCAGTCACGGACGTAATCAAGCGCAGCACGAAGCCATGCGTCCACCCCGCAATCCTCCCCCGAAGCCCACCATCAAAACGGCTTTTGACAATTGTCCGGGTATCATGATGCGCCAAAGCAAATGGCGCAACCCCTGGAGGTTGCGCCATTCTGTTTCAAGACGATGATCGAGCGATTGCCGATCAGTAGACGAGGCCGGTGCCCGGCTGCTTCTCGAGGGCTGCAGCGAGCGAGCGATATTCGGCGCTGTTGGTGCCGGCGAGCTGTGCCACCTTGTCGAGGTGATACTGGGCCTGTTCGCGGTTGCCCTGTTCGAGCTGCCACAGGCCGAAATACTGCCAGGTGCGGACGTGGTTCGGATCGTCCGCCAGCGCCTGCTCGTAATACTGCTTGGAGGCTTCGTAGTTGCCGAGCTTGCGGTAGGAGTAGCCGATCAGGTTGGCGACGTCGGCGACGTCTTCCCGATGCAGCGCCTTGAGCTGATCGATCGCGGTGGCATAGTCGCCGCGGTCGTAGATCGTGGTGTAGGCAGTCCGATAGGCGGCAAGGAATTTCGGATCCTCGATGCTCGAGCTCTTGTCGCCTTTCTTCTTGCTCTTGGTCGAATCAGAAGCCGGCGGCGACGACGGCGTGTCGCTGCCCGCGGCAAAAGCTTTCGATGCAAGCATCGGCCCGGAGGCCACTGCCATCGAAAACAGCGCCAGCGTGGCAATCCTGATCGCAGACTTGTTCATTCATATCTCCCGAGTTCGATTGGCGATCCAACGGTAACAACTGCGACTTGAACCTTCGCAGTGCGAAAATATTCCCGGCCATTTGCGCGGATTTTGCGCCGCGATCTGTGCAATATACCGGCGGGAAGGTGACAGGACGGTCATTTAGGTAACAAGTCAGTCATCGAGATGAACGCTAAGCTGGAACTCGCTTCAGGATGGGTTCAGCGCCCGCCCCCTAAGCTCCTTCACATGATCGACGAGGCCGGCCGATCGGCCGGTCCCTCCAGATCCCATCCGAAGGAGATGACCATGCTGAAGAAGATGTCAGTTGCCCTGCTCGCCGCGTCGATTCTGGCTGCACCCGCGCTCGCTGCCGGCGGTAAAGTGAAGCCGGACATGTCCGCCGGTCAGACCCAGAGCACGCCGAACACCCAGCTCACGACCGGGATGGCCAAGACCAAGAGCTCCGAGGCCAAGACTTCCGAGGCTAAGACTTCCGAGGCTAAGCCGACGGTTGCCAAGTCGCATCTCCGCTCGGCCAAGATCACTCGCCATCACCGCGCCCATCGGCACTATGCTCATCGGTATCACAAGAAGGTGAAGGCGATGCACGCTTCGGTGAAGTCGCATGCCGCTCCGAAGGCGAAGATCGGCTTCAACAAGAGCACTCACAAGAAGCCAGTGCAGAAGGTCAGCTTCAAGCGGACCACGCCCGCTCTGCGCCGCGGCTGAAACTCAGCCGCGAAATGCCGGCCCGCCTGCCGCCTTGTCTGCGCCGAACATGCAGACAACCGGACGGAGGCGGGCCTGCCGCCCGGCTGACCGCGCGGGCACACTTGCTCGGCGCTCCAAATTGTCTAGAAGGCGATGCTTGGTGGGACTTCGGAAAGAGCAGGGCCGTGGGGAACTCGGAGGGGGGCTCGAAAGGGTGCTTGGCGATACTGCTCTCGCTTGCGCTGGCGGGCTGCTCCACTGCCACTGGGAACCTCCTCAGCACTGAGGATAATCGCCCCATCTCTTTCACCGCTGATCGTGGGGTTGCCGCTCAGCCGTTCCCGAACAACTATCGTACGGAAATCCTGGCGTTCATGCGGACCTACCTCAACAACCCGGTCGGTCTGCACGATACGGCGATGGCGGAGCCGGTGCAGCGGACGGTGGGCGGTCGGCTGCGCTATGTCAGCTGCATCAGGTATGCCGCCCGGGACACCGACGGCTCCTATCGCCCGGCGCGCGAGCGCGCCATCGTTTATGTCGACGGACGCCTCGACCGCGTCGTCGACGATGCGGGCGAGCTCTGTGCCGGGGCTGCCTACGGACCCTTTCCCGAGCTGGCAACCTTGACGCGCTAGTTCCGGGGCCGAGATCCGCTTTCCTCCTTGGGGAGGTTCGCCTGCGGATGTCGGCGGCCCGACCCGGATTTGCAGCTTCATGCCTTGCGGGCGCCCATTTGCCATCACAATTAGGGGAAGGGATGAACAAGTCCTGCCCTCGCCGGACCAAATCTAAGGCAGGGTCTAAGGCAAGGCGCGCGCTTCACGAAAAATTCGGGAAGCCTATGGAACAAAAGGCCTTTGTTGCCCCCTGGTGACAGACGCCGCCCAATCACAGCTGCGTCAGCGCCATCGGGCAACCCAAATGCGGCCACGATGTTCGATAGATGTCGCAACTGAATAACGGGGACTTCGATGAACCGAGTTTTGTTGAGCGCCGTCGCATTTACGGCTTTGGCAGCCCCGGCATTCGCCGCCGATATGCCCGCGCGCACCTATACTAAGGCGCCGGTCTATACCCCGCCGCAGGCGATCTATAACTGGACGGGTTTCTATATCGGTGGCCACGTCGGCGGCGCGTTTGCCGGCGGGAACAGCCTTGAAGGCAATAACGGGCGTTTCCTTGGCGGTGTCCAGGGCGGCTTCGACTATCAGTTCGCGCCGAGCTGGGTCGCCGGCATCGAGGCCCAGTATAGCTGGATGGATCGCAACACCACCACTTTCGGCTTCCCTGGCGCGACCGTGATTTCATCGACGGGCGCCAACCAGCTTGGCTCCGTGACCGGCCGGATCGGCTACACCTGGGGACCGGCGCTGCTCTACGCCAAGGGCGGTTACGCTTGGCGCGACGGCAATGGTGTCGGCGTCTCCGTTGCGGGCACGCCCGCGGCCTTCACGACCAACGGCAACCACAAGGATGGCTACACCGTGGGGGCCGGCCTCGAATACATGTTCGCGCCGAACTGGTCGGCCAAGGCCGAGTATCAGTATTACAATTTCGGCAACACGACCTTCACCGCCGGCCCGGCGCCGATCGTTGGCAGCCGCTTCAACAGCGACGAGCATACGGTCAAGGTCGGGGTGAACTACCGCTTCGGCTGGGGCGGACCGGTCGCCAGCAAATACTGACGCGCAAGATCGCGATGATCGACCGCTGAGCCATCGGATCGGCGCGGCATCAAAGCTCAAACAATGCACACGCCCGCCTCAATTGCGGGCGTGTTGCTGCTTGTGATTTGCTCAGTCTGCTGCCGCGATCGCGGACTCACCGCATCAAAAATATTTTCAAAGCTTCGTGAAACTTTCGCCCACGATTGCTATTATGCGTTCGCCGGTCTGGTTGGATGATCCCCCATGCGTATCTTGGTGTCGGTGCTGTTGTTATCTGCGGCGGCGTTGCCGTGCTCTGCTCAAACCATCCTCAAGTCCGAGCCGTTGATGCTGGCGCCCTACGAGGTGGCCCTCGTTCAGACCACGTCGTGCCCGTCGGGCAAGGTGCTGAAGGTGACGGGCGCAATCCGGGGCTTGAGCCGCAAGCGTGCCTGTGTGGCGCTTCCCGCCGAGCAGGCGTCGCTTGCAATCGCGACGCCATAACGCGCGGCCTCGGTCGACCCACTGATCGCGGGCAGTCTCACTGCCCGCGAGCGCAAAAGTCGTCTCTGCGCTGTTAGCGGACTCAGTGCTCAGGAAGAGAACAGGATGCCGAGCTGCAACTGCCGCTCGGCATCGGCACGGTTCTGCCAGGGATCTTCTTCCGGCTCCACCGCACAGGGCTTGATCTCGTAGTCGTTGTCGAGACGCAGATGCACGTCGGAGCGGCGCGCGCTCGTCGTAACATCAACCACGAGCCCGCTTTGGTGCGCCAGCCTCCAGACGTCGGCCTCCGTCGGATAGGCCTTGCTCAATTTGGCATCGTTGCAAAACAGGGCGTAGGGCATTCCGAACGGCTCCAGTCGACTCGATGATGAACCGAGGATGAACAGGGCTTGCGCCGAGACGCAGGCGGCCCTTTGGCAGGAAAGCGGCGTTTTCCGTCCGCGAGTCGTAAACGAGTCCTCAACTTTGGAAAAAAGAATCCGTGGGACTCCGGGGCTAGAATCGCCGGATGGTTAACCCCATGAGGACCGATCGCCACATCTTTTGCGGGTGTATCCAGCTCGTGCTCGGCTTCGGGCTGCTGCTGGCTTTCATCGCCAATGTGGTGCTGCTGTGCGCGTGGCTCTAGGTTTTGATTGAGCATGATCTCCGCGCAAACGCGTTCCGCGTCTGTCGCGAGGGAAAACCGCCCCGCACTTTTCCGGATCATGCTTTAGGCGCTGATGCCTTCGTTCATGCGCCGGTCCGGGATGGGAGAATGTCGGCGCAGCGCGCGGCCTATTTGTCGTCGCGCGAGGTCCGCTCCATCGAGGCGCGCAGCCGCGCCAAGGTCGAGCTGAAATATTCCTGCCGCTCGCGGTTGAATCGCTCCTGATGGGCGCGAAACTTCGCGACGCGGGTGCGGATCTCGTCCTGCATGTCCCGCTGCATTCCAAGCTGCGCGGCGAGAGTCGGCGAGACGGCGCTCTTGAACGGCTCTGCCCGAAATGAATTGGCAGGAGACGCCTCGTCCTCGGCCCGGCCAAGCTGCTCCTCTGCCTCCGGGCTTGCCGCCGCCTGCACCGGTGATCCAGAGGCCGTCTCGCTGGTCCCATTTGCGGCCGGCTCGAGGGAAAGAACTGCGAGCGCGATGTCGCGCTCGAGTTCGTCGGATGCAGTTGCGGCAAGGGCAGGGTGGCTATCCTTCGCGCCGGCCGGTGCGGCGTTGGAAATTGCGGAGGGGCGCGTGCCCTGCGCTCCGGGCAGCGTGGCGGCGGCCGGAGCGGGAGCCAGCTTGGAAAAATCAGCGGGCTTGCCCGTGACCTGCTCGACGAAGGCCAGCGTCTGCGCAATCAAGGCGTCACGTTCTTCTTTCCAGCCCATGGCGCGTTACCCCTCAGCCCTCGCCAATGATTGCAGCAAGTCCCCAACCCAGATCAAGTAGGGCCACCAGTGGGTTCTGGGGATGATTGAAAGTCGTGGATGAAATACGACAGCGCCACTGCCGCATTTTGCCCTCGATTGCGCCGCCCAGCGACCCCAATCGGATCAAACCTTCGCGAGTCCGCGTAGGTCCAAGCCTGCGCCGCGGGGGGACGCCAATGACTCGGGCTGTCGCGGCTTGACAGGGGCAACGGGATTTCCGCCTATGGCCCTGGTGTCCTTCGAATCCGAAGTCGCACAACGAATGCGCCGCCATCCACCCAAGCTGGATCATGGATAATCCCTCCCGTTCTGAACGGTCGCGCAAAGCGGCTCTGTCCGCTGCTCTCACCATCATCGCACGCGACGGGCCGGGTCGATTGACGCTGGATGCGATCGCGCGCGAAAGCGGGCTCAGCAAGGGCGGGCTGATGCACCAATTCCGAAACAAGGAAGCGGTGCTGAGGGCGCTGCTCGAACAGCAATTCGTCCATTTCGGTGAATTCTCCAAGGAATTTAGGAGCAAGACGGCCAACTCCTCGGATCAGCCTGAGCTCGCCACGCAAATCGCGACCTCGCGCGAGCTGATCGCACAGCAATATTCGGTGGCGCAGGCCATGCTGGGCGCGTTGGCCCAGGATCCCGGGCTATTGGCCGATGCGCGCGCAGGCGACGCTGAACGGATTGCGGAGATCAAGGCGGAAGCATCCGACCCGGATCTGGCTGTCCTTCGCTGGGCCGCGGCCCGCGGATTGGCGCTGATGGCCATGCTCCGAATCTCTCCGATCGCCGGCGACGACCTGGAGCGGCTGTTCGCGCGCCTCTCAGACGACAGCCGATGGACTGCTTTGGAGCAGGCCGAAGGGAAGACCGTCCCTCGGGTGGCTTCGAAAACCTGATCTGATGCTTGAATGCTCCGACTTGTCGCCAGTGCCTTGCATCTCCACTCTACAAACCGTCTAGTCGGTTTTATTGTGTGCTGCATCAGAACGCCCCCTCCGGGGAGGATGGCGTTACGCTCTGGAGGGCAAGAATGCGTTTTCCGATCCGCCATCGCGGCGTGCTGGCGCTGCTGTGGTCGAGTGCCGTTGCAGGATGCAACACCGTTACGCCCGTGGCGTATTCCGAGGTCGCCTCGGCACATTACCTCGCACCGAACACATCCGATTCGTCCGGACGCGTGCCATATCGCTATGCCAGCTCGGTCGACTGGCGGAGTTACGACAAGGTCATGCTTGATCCGGTCGTGATCTATCGCGGCCGCGACCACCAGTTCGGCGACATGTCCGAGCAGGACAAGGTGAAGCTTGCCGCCTATATGCGATCGCGCTTCCTGGAAAGCCTGAGCACGCGCTTTGCGGTCGTCGGCCAGCGTCAGCCGAACACGTTGCGCGTGCGGCTGACCCTGACCGGGGCGGTGACCAACACGCCCGTGCTGGGGACCATGTCCCGCTTCGATCTGGCGGGCGCGGTCTACAATGGCGTGCAGACGGCGCGCGACGGTGAAGGGCTGCTGACCGGATCGGTACTCTACGTCGTCGAGGTTCTCGATGCACCGAGCGGACGGCTCCTGAGCGCCTTTGTCAGCAAGCAATACCCCAGCCCTTACGACGTGAAGGCCAGCGTCGGTGCGCTCGCAGCCGCAGAAGCAGGCATCGACAAGGGGGCCGATGCCCTGGTGGCGCAGCTCAGGTGACCTGCATGCGGGGCAACGCGTGGCTGGAGGCTTCCACGAGGACGAGGTGCATCGAGATGAGATTGAGATTCCTGTTTCGCCTGGTCCTGCGTCTCGTCCTGAGCACGCTGCTCTCGGTGGCCGAAGGGCGCGGGCAGGCTGTGACGGCTGTCGATCCCAGCGGCACCTGGCTGACGGAGGATGGCCGCGCCCGGGTCCGCCTGGAGCGATGCGGCGCCGCGCCGGAGCGGATCTGCGGCTACATCGTCTGGATGAAGGAGATGGCCGACGCCAAAGGTCAGCCATTTCGCGATCGGCTCAATCCTGATCCGACCAGGCGTTCACGGGCGCTGCTTGGCCACCAGATTCTCCTCGGACTGAAACCTGGCCCCGACGGCCGCTACGCCGGCGAAGTGTACAATGCCGAGGACGGCAAGACCTATGGCGTCTCGGTGTGGCGCGACAGCGCGGGCCAATTGGCCGTAAAAGGCTGTTTGCTTGGGCTGTTCTGCGCAACGCAAAGCTGGACGCAGACGCGAGATGCGGCGATCGGGCAATTGCTCGGCGTAACCGGGGATACCGCAGGACCCGTTGCCGACCCCGAATGGGCCGTGCCACGGCAGCCGGCCGCGACTGCCGCCAAGGCACGCACCCGCTAAGGTCTCGCAGCCGCGCTCCGAACGACACAACCGAGCGCCGGACAGCAGTAGCCTCGACAGGACAACTCTGGTAGGAACGGCGCCGCGCGCCTCCGTCAGCTTCATTTTTGCCCGGCGGGCGGTTCGATCCTGACGATGCGTTCGCCGGCTTAGCTCAGCGGTAGAGCAGCGGTTTTGTAAACCGAAGGTCGGGGGTTCAATCCCCTCAGCCGGCACCACCGCACGTCGCTGCCGAGAAAATGTCGCTATCAAGAAAGCTCTGCCCGAGGGCCTGCAGGCGTTGCTCCGGCGACGGTCGATTGCGCTCGGAGCAATCGCAACGAAAAAGGGCGGCTCGCAGGCCGCCCTTTGCCGAATATCTCGACTGCTCGTTACTGGCAGAGATGCATCGCGCCGTCGGCGCCCTTGAACATCGTGCCCGGTCGGCAGGCGATGCCGTTGCGGGTGGCATAGCTGTCCCAATTTCCGTAGTAGCCGTTCGGGCCGCGGTCGAACGTCGGCTGGGTGTAGTGGTACGGGCCAGGATCATAGGCATAAGCGTCGGCTGCGCGGAACGGAGCTGTGGCGATCGCGCCGGCAGTTCCGACCGCAGCCCCCGCGATTCCGGCGGCCGTGCCCACCGCGCCCGCAGCGACGTCACCCGGCCAGAAACCGCTGTTGCGGCGGTCCCAGCCGTTGTTATTCCAGCCATTGTTCCAGCCGGCGTCGGCCCGCTGCGGCATCGTCTGCTCACGCATGACGCCGTGGTGTCCCTTGACGTGCTTGGCCAGCGCCGGGCCTGACAAGGCAGTCGCCAACACTGCCGCTGCCCCAACAATAGCGATCATTTTCATGGGAAACTCCGTTGTTGTGCCCCGCCTGCTAAGCCCGATATCGGGATAGGGTTCCACAGACCGGTACGCCGTTATTCAAACTGGCGTGAGACGCAGGAACATAAGGCGCACGATGCCGCCCCGCTTCGGCTTGCCGGGGACGGTTGTGGTGTTAGGCTGTCGCGATTATCGGGCGGGGCGAATGCTGGCGATCTTGTCACTGGGGTTTGTGCTGGGCTTGCAGCATGCGCTGGAGGCCGACCATGTTGCGGCCGTATCGAGTATCGCGGCCCGTCGGAGCGATATCAGCGACATCGTCAAGCACGGTCTGACCTGGGGGCTGGGGCACACCTTGACGCTGTTCGTGTGTGCCGGCGCGGCCTTGCTGGTCGGCCATGTCATTCCGGAGCTCTTGTCCCGCCGGCTCGAGACGGCGGTCGGGATCATGCTGATCGGTCTCGGTGCGCACCTGATATGGCGGTTGTGGCGCGACCGTGTGCATTTCCACCGGCATAGCCATCGCGACGGCACCGCGCATTTCCATGCCCATAGCCACGCCGGCGAAACACTCCCGCATGCCCGCGCCGTCCACGCCCACGCGCACGGCTTCCGTTGGCGGACCCTGTTCATTGGCTTGATGCACGGCATGGCGGGATCCGCAGCCCTGCTGGTGCTCGCGGTCGCCGAGGCTCCGACGCCGGCCGCCGGGCTGATCTACATCCTGCTGTTCGGTGTGGGATCGATGATCGGGATGGCGGCGCTGTCGGCGGTGATTGCGGTGCCGTTCGCGATTTCGGCGCGTGGGCTCTCCGTGGCCAATCATGTCCTGCAAGCTGCGGTGGCAGTCGTCACCATCGGGATCGGCGTCCGCACCATCCTGATGACGGCCTTCGCCTGAGACGGTTCGTCCACGAGCGCAGCCCCGCGGATTGTCGCAACCACGTTTCATCGACATGGCAATCACGTGGCAACCGGATTGCTGCGACAATCGGTGGCATTAACGAAGACGAATGCTGCGCGCGTTAGGCTTACCGGAAGACTGACGCGTGGCTTTAACCTTTGCCGGCGCGCGTTCGGGTATTGTGAGGGGACAACCGCCACGTGAATTCCATGCGCTTCGCAACAGCTCTGGCCATCCTTGTTGGAACGGCATCCGCATCCTTCGCCAGCGAAGGGTTTGAGATCGTTATTCCGATGCGTCCCGGCGTACCGGTGATCATCAACGGCATCGACGCGTCCTACGCCGTCGTGGAAGGTCAATTCGGCCTTGGCCGTGGCTACCAGATGCAGCCGACCATCTATGGCGGACGTTATATCGATGCCGAGCCCAATGTCGGCCACTACTACCCAAGCCTCGGAGTGAAGCCGGGCTATGGACGGATGGAGATCGAGCCGCCCGCCGACCGCAAGCTTCCCAGGCCGGCCGAGAGCTATCATCGATCGTGGGGCGCCGAGTCCATGATGCAGCCGGCCCAGCCGCAAGTGCCGATGTATCCACCGGAGGTGATCCTGGCGCCGCGCGAAGGCGGAGGCCATCGTGATTTCCGTAGGCCATCCCCGGATCATCGCCGATAGCCGAAAGACGTTCAAACCAAAATAAAAAGTCTGATCGAACAGGAGAGAGTAATGCGTCAGATCATTTCAGGAGTTGTGGCCGTTCTCGGCCTGGCCGTCGCGGGCACTGCGCCCGCAGCGGCCTGCGGATATACCCCATGCGGGTCACCCGTTTATTACTATCAGCCCGCCTATACTTATCAGCCAGCATATCCCTACACTTACTGCGGGAGCTGCGGCGCGGCCTATGAGCGGCTGGTCGAGCCGACCACGCAATACTACTACGTGAACCAGGGACCGACCTATAGCGGCCCCGGCGCCTTTGCGCCTTATCCGGCCTATCGGGAAAGTGCGCTGCCGGTCTACGGTTATACCCATTACTATCACGGTGCCGGCGTCGCTGGTCCCGCCGTCTACGGCCATCGCACCGCCTATCGCTGGGGCCACTCGCGCTACTATCACGGTCGCCCGGTGCTGCGCCGCTACTACTGATCGCGCCTCGCGCTTCGGCTTCGGCGCCCGTTCGCTTGCTGCGAGCGGGCGTTTTGCTGTTCAGGTCATGAGCCCGAGGCGGCTCGCACCGATATAGAGCGCAAGCACCGCGGCATTGGAGACGTTGAGGCTCTTGATGTCGCCGGGCAAATCCAGCCGGGCTACGGCGCTGCAGGTCTCGCGCGTCAGCTGCCGCAGGCCCTTGCCCTCGGCGCCGAGCACCAGCGCAAGCGGCTGGTGCAATTCGATCGCAGCGAGGTTCGCGGATCCCGCGCTGTCGAGGCCGACGGTCTGGAAGCCGCGTTCGTTCAGCCGCGTCAGCGCGCGGGCGAGGTTCTGCACGGTGATGAGGGGCACCAGCTCCAGCGCGCCCGAGGCGGACTTGGCCAGGACGCCGGTCGCTTCGGGGCTGTGCCGCGCGGTGGTGACGATCGCCTTCACGTCGAAGGCCGCGGCCGAGCGCAGGATGGCACCGACATTGTGCGGATCGGTGATCTGATCGAGCACCAGGATCATGCCGAGCGTCTCGAGCGTCTCGATGTCGGGTGAGGGCAGGGGATCGGCTTCGGCAAGCAGGCCTTGATGGACGGCGTCCGGCCCGAGCTGCCGGTCGATATCGCCGGGGCGGACGATCTCCGGCGTCACCCGGGTCGCGATCCGTTCGTCGGCGAGCCGGCGCGCCGCATTCTCGGTCAGGTAAAGCTTGCGGATGCGGCGCTTCGGATTGGCGAGCGCCAGGGTCACCGTATGCCAGCCATAAAGGATCGCCGGACCGTCGTGGCCGGTCTCGCGCTCCCGCCAGGCGGGCGGCCGGCCGAAACCGCCCGATTTTCCAAAGGGTTTGCCGGCCGACTTGCCGCCCGGACGCCGGGCAGGGGACCTTCGATCGCGTTCGCTCATGAAATGGCTTGTGTCATGCGGACCAGATTCTGGCAATTTGGCAGTGCGGGGAGCGGAAAATGACCATTCCCTTGGTTGACTTTGCGGGCCGCCTTCGACCATAACGGCCCCGGCCGCGCGCGCCCGCTTCCAAGGGCCCCGCGGTCTTACCGTCTTGATGGCGCTGATGGTCCGTACGCCGCTTTCGCGGAGGACAGGCAATGCCGTTGAAACGGGGGAGTGTCCCGAGTGGCAAAGGGAGCTGACTGTAAATCAGCCGCCTCATGGCTTCGCAGGTTCGAGTCCTGCCTCCCCCACCATCCCTACTGACAGCTTTAGACCAAGCTCTCCCCAATCTCTCGTCGTGGCGGACATCGGTGCTCGGTAAGCCCGCCGCAGCAGCCGGTATGCAGCTGCCGCTGATCGGTTAGACTGTATCGGGATATTGCTGTGTGTATCTCAATGTGCTTACCCACCGCGCTGCAATGCGTGATGGTGGGACGTGGAACGCGGGTATCGGGCGGATATTGATGGCCTGCGGGCGATCGCGGTCGGTTTGGTCGTCTTGTTCCACCTGCGGATCGGCGGATTCGAAGCTGGCTTTGCCGGCGTCGACATCTTTTTCGTCGTCTCCGGCTATCTGATCGCCGGCCATATCCTGCGCGACATCGCCGCGCGACGATTTTCTTTCGCCGCGTTCTACCTGCGGCGGGCGCGCCGAATCCTGCCGGCTCTGATCGCGACGATCATGCTGAGCTTGCTTGCCGGCTGGCTCTATCTCGCACCGGAGTTCCTGCGCCAGCTTGCCAAGGAGGCGACCCACGGCCTCCTGTCGATTTCCAACATCCAATATTGGCGCGAGGCCGACCAGTACTTCGCGCCGAGCGCCGACCAGCTTGCGCTGCTGCATCTATGGTCGCTGTCGGTCGAGGCGCAGTTCTATCTTGTTTCGCCTCTGGTGCTGGTCCTGTTGAGCCGCACGCGTCACGTGTTCTCGGCGATCGCGCTGACCGGGCTTCTGTCGCTGCTCGCAGGGCTTATCTGGCTGCCACATGATCCCGAAGCCGTGTTCTTCCTCACGCCTTTCCGTGTGTTTGAATTCGTGCTCGGGGCGCTCGCCATCCCGCTCGAAGGGCGACTCGCAGCGTCATCGGCGGGCCGCATGATTGCCGCCGCAGCAGGCTACGTGCTGCTGATCGGCAGCCTGTTCGCGATCGGCCGCTTCCAGGCGGCGGGCGGCATCGCCGCGCTGCCACCGTGTCTGGCAACAGCGGCAATTATCGCGGCCAACCGGCCGATGCGCCTGCTCGCCAATCCGGCCGTGCTGGCAGTCGGCCGCTCGTCTTATTCACTGTACCTTGTGCATTGGCCGGTGATCTTTTTTGCCCGCTTCATCTTCGGAGCCGCAGCCGAAACGTTGGGCGGGATTGCGGCGCAGCTTGCGGCGATGGCGGTCCTCACGGCTGTTCAGTTCGTCACGATCGAACAGCCGCTACGGCGGCTCCATCTCGCCAAATGGAAGCAGGCGGCCGGCTTCGCTGCCGTGATCGTCGCCTGCGTGGCGATCACCTATGGAAGCTTCCGGGCTGACGGCGTCATAGAGCGGATGCCGGCCGACCGGCTCGCATTGCTGAAGTTGCAGAGCTTCGGCCTGGAGGCATGTGCAACGCGAACGGATCGCGACTGCGCGTTCGGCGACATCAATGGATCACCTTCGCTCGAACTGACGGGAGATTCCTTCGTCCAGCAATATGTCGCGGCGCTGGACGCGCCGCTGAAGGCGCGCGCGCTTGCGGGTCACACCTCGACGGTCAGCGGGTGCCCCGTGCTGATCGGCGTCACGCTGCCGGGACCGCGCGAACGGCAATGCGCCGAGTATCGGGACCGCGAGCTTGAGCGCGTCAAGCAATCGCCGGCCAATGTCGTGGTGATCGGTCAGGCCTGGCAGATCTATGTTGAAGTCTCAAGGGTGCGGGACGGGCTGACGCCGGCTGCCGCACTTGCCGAGCACGTGGCCGCCACCATCCGCTTTCTCGATCGGCCGGGGCGCCGTTTTCTTGTGATCGGTGCGCAGGTCCGCCCGCTCGGCTGCAGCTTCGATCGTCTGCGCATGCTGCCAGGACCGCTATGGCACCGGCCGCCGAAGCCCTGCGAGCCGCTGTCGAAGACCTCGGCCGTCGCGGATGGAGGCGCCATCGACCGGAGTCTCGCCGAGGCGCTCGCGCGCTATGCCAATGTCATGCTCCTAAGACCGTCCGAGGTCTATTGCGACGAGAACTGTCCCGTGGTGCAAGGCCGCGTCTGGCTTTTCCAGGACGCCGGCCACTTCACCGTCGCCGGCGCGGAACGGATGGGCGAACGGGCCAGCGCGATCATCGCCAAGCTTCTCTCGGGCGAATAGCGTCACCGGACTTGGGGGGCCAGGACGATTTCAAGATCGCTGATGTCCGGACAATCCGCCCTTGCCGGCAATACGGAGCCAACCACCGTCCGATGAGCTTGGTCCCACCGGATAGGGTCCCGATCATGTCTGCATTGTGGGTCGTGTCGAAGCAATTCTGCCACCCCAGTGCCGGCCAGACGTCACCGGATGGGTCCGATGACGTCATGACTGTTTCCCGCTGTTGCCATCCGTGTCTGTGCATCTCGTGCGCCTCGAAGAATACGCGGGGTGGACTACATTGGGACGCAGTCATCGTGCCGATATCGATGCCCTCAGGGCGATCGCCGTCGTCATCGTCGTTCTGTTCCATCTGAGGATCACGGGCTTCGAGGCCGGCTTTGCCGGCGTCGACATCTTCTTCGTCATCTCCGGCTATCTGATAACCGGACAGATTCTGCGCGACGTCACGGCGCAACGCTTCTCGCTGTCCGACTTCTATTTGCGGCGGGCGCGGCGCATCCTCCCGGCGTTGATCGTGACGATCGCGGCGAGCTTCGCCGTCGGCTGGCTCTTTCTGTCGCCCGAAGCCATGCGCCAGCTGGCAAAGGAGGCGACACACGGGCTGCTCTCGATCGCCAACGTCCAGTATTGGCGGGAAGCGAGCGACTATTTCGCGCCCAGCGCGGATCAGCTGGCGCTGTTGCATTTGTGGTCGCTGTCGCTGGAGATTCAGTTCTACGCGCTGGCGCCGTTGGTCCTGATGTGGGTAGGGCGGAGCCGGCATGTGTTCAGCGCCATCGCGGCTATCGGTCTGATCTCCTTCGCTGCCGCTGCGGTGTGGCTCCCGCGCGATGCGGAAGCCGTATTCTTCCTGACCCCATTCCGGGTGTTCGAATTCGGACTCGGCGCGCTTGCCATTCCGCTTGAAGCGCGTCTCGCATCGTTGCCTCGCGTGCGCTCCATTGCCGCCGCCTGCGGCGCCGCCGTCCTGTTCGGCAGCCTTCTCGTCATCGGCCGCTACCAGGCCTATGCCGGCCTCGCCGCACTGCTGCCGTGCATCGCCGCCGTCATCATCATCGCCGCCAACGTACCCGCACCGCTCTTGACGTCAGAGCCGGTGCGCGCCGTGGGCCGTGTGTCCTATTCGCTGTATCTCGTCCATTGGCCCGTCATCTTCTTCATCCGTTTCATCTTCGGCGATGCGGCTGAGACTGCCGCCGGCCTTGGCCTGCAATGCGTGCTGATGACCGCATTCACCGCGCTGATGTACGCGTTGGTCGAGCAGCCGCTGCGTCGTCTGCCCTGGCCGCGCTGGAGCCAGGCGGCGGGCTTTGCGACCACGCTGCTCGTCTGCGCCGCTCTCACCCATGCGACGTTCCTCGCCGACGGCGTCGTCTCGCGGCTGCCGCCCGATCAGCTCGCGCTATTCCGGCTGCAGGGCTTCGGCTTGAACAAGTGCAGCCGGACCATCGGCCGTCTGTGCGCGTTCGGCGATCTCGAAGGCACGCGGGGGGTCGAACTGCTCGGCGATTCCTTTGTCCAGCAATATGTCGCCGCGCTCGACACCACGCTGAAGGCGCGTGGCATGATCGGCCATGTCTCGACCATGAGCGGCTGTCCGACGCTGGCCGGTCTGACTGCGCAGGGGCCGCGCGCGCAGGTGTGCGCGGAACTACGCGACAGCGAGCTTCCGCGCATCCAGCAGTCGCAGGCCGATTTCGTCGTGATCGGTCAAGCCTGGCAGCATTATCTCGACCTCGGCGACGGGCCGGAGGCGCAGACGCACAATGCTGCCGTGGCCGAGGATCTCGCCGAGACGATCCGCCTGCTCGACCGGCCGGGCCGGCATTTCCTCGTCATCGGCGGACAGGTGCGGCCCGTAAGCTGCGGCTTCGATCAGCTGCGCATGCTGCCGGGGCCCCTGTGGCACGCGCCGGCCAAGCCATGCGCTCCGGTCCCGAAAGGTGAGGCGATCGCCGCCAATCAGATCATCGATGCGGTGTTGTCGGAGGCGATCAGGCCGTTTGCGAAGGTCGAGCTGCTCAGGCCGTCCGAGGTCTATTGCGACCAGGATTGTCCGGTCGTCGAGCACGGCGTGTGGCTATTCCAGGATGCCGGCCATTTCACGGTGGCAGGCGCGCAGCGCATGGGCGAGCGCGCTCGCACCATCTTCGCAAGGGTTCTCTCGGACGATTAGCCTCACGGGGACTCGGCAGTCGGCGAGGGCTCCAGGACCGACTTCAAGCTCGCCGATGTCTCGACAATTCGCGTTGCCAGCAGCACGGAGCCTTGCGCCGTCAAATGACCCTGGTCCCACGCAATCGGCGCCCCTGACGCCAGCGTGGGGCAGGCGGCGTTCGGGCACAACAACCGAACCGGCGAGATGTACTCCGTTTCCGGGATGTCCTTGAGCAGATTGCGCAGGATATCGTCCGAGCTCCGAACGAAGGACTGGAGATGGCTGTCCGGCGCCGCGCCGAAATGCATCGCTGACACGACAAGCCGCGGCATCGCTGCGTCATATTGCAGGCCGGGGCCGACCACGATGACGCGGCTTCCCGATGCAGTGATCGATCCGATCGCGGCGAGCAGGCTTTGACGCGTTTGCTGCGCTTCCACCGAGCGGGCCCAGTCGCCAGAGATCAGCACCACATCCGGCTTGATCTCGCTGATCAGCGCGAGAACCCGCCGATTGAAAGGTGCACATCGGGCCGGCTGACCGTAGCTCAGGGCGGGCAGACATCCGGCCATGGTCGCCCTCAGCACGGCACCCGGCCGGAGGACTTGTCGCAAGCCGTGGGTCAGGTGTGCGGCATGACTGTCGCCCCACACGAAAAGGTTGGGCTTGGTAGTGGGGGCGACGCAGGACGGTGCGAGATCCTCGACCGACTGGGCCGGATCCAGAAAGCAGGTGCGCTCCTCGTAAACCGGTCGGTAGTTGTAGTCGAGAAAGCCTGCGATCGTCAGCTCCTGCGGAGAGAAGCGGAACGGAAAGCCCGCGGACCAGATCATGATGGCGGCGAAGGCGACCGCAGCGATCCCGGTCGTGCCAAGCCACCGCCACGTGATCCGCCACTCTGCCCGTCGGGCCGGCTGTTCGATCAGATGATAGCTTGCAATCGACAGAGCCGTGCAAAAGGCGACAAGCACGAATTTGTCGAAGCCTGACGTCGGTGGACCCCAGGCCGCATAGGTGAGGGACAGCAGCGGCCAGTGCCAAAGGTAAAGCGAATAGGACCAGAGCCCGACCGTGATCATCGGCTTCGCGGCCGTCAGCACGGCTTTGCTCGGTGCCGGATTGGCCCAGATCACCATCGCCGCGCCAAGGCAAGGCAGCAATGCGGCTGTCCCCGGATACGGTGTTCGCGACGAGAACACGTTGGCGGACGCGCCGAGCGCAATCCATCCAGCCGCGGCCACTGCGATCCTGAGCCGTTCCGTGGCGGGTTCCGGCAGCGCCTCGATCGCTAGTAGGGCACCAAGGGCGAACTCCCAGATGCGCGCCGGCAGCAGGTAGAACGCGCTTGCCGGCTGCAAGGGCGTTTGCAGGACGCAAATCGCAAAGGAAGCAAGAGCTGCGATCACGAAGCTGAGCAGGGTCAACGAACGGCGCAGCGCAAACGCCGCCACCGCGGCGGCCGGAAAGAGCAGGTAATACTGCTCCTCGACAGCGAGCGACCAGGTGTGAAGCAGTGGCTTGGTGATGGAAGCCGCATCGAAATAGCCCTGCTGTGACCAGAACAGGACGTTGGACGAAAAGGTCGCGACGGCCAGCGCCTGGTGCGCAACGGAGACGGCGTCCTGCGGCAAAAGCAAAACGCTCGAGCAGACCAGAACCGTGCCCAGCATCGCGAACGCGGCCGGCAGGATGCGGCGCACTCGTCGCTGGTAGAAGTTCGCGATCGAAAATGTGCCGGCGAGAATCTCTGTCCGCAGAATTCTCGTAATCAGAAAGCCGGAGATCACGAAGAAAACGTCCACGCCGACATAGCCGCTCCGGAACGGCGAGATGTCATAGTGGTAGGCAATCACCGAAATGACAGCGAAGGCCCGCAGACAATCGATATCGGGGCGATAGGACAGGTGTCTCAAGGTCACCATCCATAACGATGGGCGGTGATGCCGGCACGCAGTGATAGCAGCTGCTGCAATATATTACCCTGATTAGTCCGCTTGGCTGCCGAGCATACGCCAGCATGGCCAGAGCCGATACAGCACAACCGCTATTGCAGATAGAGCACAGTGCCTGGCGATCGCGATTGTGGCTCACAAATTTCTGCTTGCGTTCACAGACTTGCCCCAATGCCGTGATGGCCTTTGGTTCCAGGCAATTCGTTGAGTACAGTGTCATGCGTAAGTCGAGTCCGAAGGCCGGCCTTGCCGGAGTGATTGGCGGCATCATTCTACTTAAGGTTGCATGCGGGGCGGCGTGGGCCGAGACCGCAGATGCGTCGAGCGCCGCGGCCGCGCCGGCATCGACGGGCGAGACCGCCAAGGACAGCGGACCGTTCGGCGGTTGCGAGCCGATCGGTTTGACCGCGTCCGGCGAACTGGTTTTCCCCCTGGAGTGCAAAAAGGCCATCAAGAAGGCAGCGGAGACACCGCTAGCGTCGGATGAGAAGTCTCCTGCCGCCGACAAGCAGGTCGGTGCCGAGACCAAGCCCGCCGTGGCCGACAAGCCGGCTGTAGCGTCGGAGACCAGCGCGGCGGAGGCGAAGCCGGCCGCGCTTCAGAGCGAGGCCGCTGCGAAGGCCGAGATGCCGAAGCCCTCCACGACAGAGACAGAAACAACGGCAACCGCAGCTTCCAAGCCCGCGCCGGAGACGGCGGCTGCGAAGCCGGCTGCCGACAAGCCGGCCGCGCCGCCTGCCAAGAAGGCCGCCCAGCAAACGGCAGGAGCGAAGAAGGCGAGCCGTCACGCCGCGAAGGAGGGCGAAAGCAACATCAAGCCGGCCGCAGCTGTACCGGCACCCAAGCGCTTGGCGATGGTGAAACCGACGACACAGCCTGCGCCGGTGAAGCAGCTGGCTGACAGCAAGGCGAAGCTCCGCACCGCGGCTGCCGGTCCCGCCTGCACCCACTTCCGCAGCTACAATCCGACGACCAGGAGCTATCTCGGCTACGACGGCCATATGTACGCCTGCCATTGATCGGCAGCTCACGACCGGCGTCCGGCATCACGCTCATAACGCAGTTCTGGTTGCACCGCTGATAGGAGATCAGCGGTGCATGGCGTAGAGGCCCGCCTCAGTCCTCAGATTGATCTCTGGGTGATCTGGGCAAACTCGCTTCCGGGGACTCCAAGCAAGCAGGCGCTGTCGGCGGCCACTCTCCCCAGATCCACACAATGGCGGAGCCGCGTGAAGCTTCGGCACCTGCGCCGCAGTTTGCTATAAGGTGAGGCTCCCCCCTGCCGCGGCCGGAACGTCTGCTGCGCAGACCTCCGCCGTCTAATCATGAGCGACACTCAGTCCGACCTGTTCGAGATGCGCCGGCTCGAATCGCTGTCCAACACCATTTTCGGCGTGGCGATGACGTTGCTGGCCTATGACATGCCCAAGGCCAGTTTTGACAAACTGCCGACTTGGGACGATCTGGCTCACGTCTATTCCGGCCGGCTGGCCGGCTTGATCCTGAGCTTCATCATCGCCGGTGTATTCTGGATCAGTCATCACCGCAGGCTGGCCCGCCAGCCCTATGCCGGCCGCGGGACCGTCATTCTCAATCTGTTCTTTCTGCTCTCGATCGTCCTGCTGCCGGTCACCAACGGGCTCTACAGCAACTATCGGTTGAGCAGCGCGGTCGCGGTGCTCTACGGCACCCATCTGACGATCATCGCCACGCTCAATGCGCTGCTCTGGTGGATCGCCGGCCGTGGCCGGCTGCGCTCCGAGGTCGTGGGCGCGATCTTTCCGATCACGGTGTTCGTGCCGGGGACGGTGATCGCGGCGTTCCTTCCGGGATATGCGCCATATTTCTGGTTGCTCGGCTTCGGCGGGCTGGTGGCGCGGCGTTTCGCGCGCGCCGATTCCGCGTGGGACGATGTTTCCGTCAACGATGGCTGACGGCAAACGCAAAACGCGGCGGGCTTGCACCCGCCGCGTTCCGATCTTGAAACTCGCTGGTCCAGGGCCGAGACCGCCCCGTAGGCCGAGCCGGCGCATGATCCCGGACGGATCATGCCCTCAAAACAGGCTCAGCGGGCGATCCCAGCGAGGTGACAGCGCTTGGTGAAAGACACTGGATCACCTCCTTTCGTTGTTGATGGAAAACTGAATATAGGGGGTCGAGCCCGGCGCGGAAAGGGTGGCGGCGTGCTGTGGGGTGATCAGAAGCGGCCTCTGGTTCCCACAGGACACACCGGCTGGCGCGTCGGGAGAGGTTGAGGCGGGCGTTGCGGCGTGTTAGGGAGACCGCCCAATGCGGGTGTAGCTCAATGGTAGAGCAGCAGCCTTCCAAGCTGAATACGAGGGTTCGATTCCCTTCACCCGCTCCAATCTTTTCAATGACTTAGCGCCGGTACGCTTCGGTTCGGACAAGCGACTCGTTTCCATTCTCATTATCGGTCTCACCCTTCCTTTCCGGATTCGGCTTGCCTGGCGCGCTACTTGATGGGCGCTCTTGCGGCGGTTCTTGCCTGACCTCAAGCTCGTTGGTGCCACGGCCGATCCGTCGTAACATTTACTTTTCGGTGGACTACGGATCATGGAGCAGCAGCGACCAATCCGTGTCGAGCGCAGGCTGTCGGCGATATTAGCTGCTGACGTTGCGGGCTATTCGCGGCTGATGCACCGCGATGAAGAGGCTACGCATGCGAAGCTCACCGCACTCCTGACGGAAGCGGTTGCGCCTGCAATTGCCGAACACGGTGGCCGTATCGTCAAGAATACCGGTGACGGGTTCTTGGCCGAGTTTCCGAGCGCGGTCGAAGCGGTGCGAGCTGCTTTACAATTCCAGGCTAGGGTCAAGGAACTTACAATCGATGACCCGGAAGCCAAACGCATTGCTATCCGTGTGGGTATCAATATCGGGGACGTCATTGTCGAGCCGACTGACATTTTCGGCGACGGTGTGAATATTGCGGCGCGGCTTGAGGGCATCGCAGAGCCCGGTGGCATCTGCATATCTTCCGCCGCCTATGATCAAGTCCGTGGCAAGCTCGCTGTTGCGTTCGCCGATTTGGGCGAGCAGAATCTCAAAAATATCGCTCTCCCGATCCGAGCCTATGCTCTGCAGTTCGCCGATCCGCTGCCCAATGTTTCGTTCCTGAAGATAACGCGCCGCTTCCCGCCTGGTCTGTGGTCGTGGCGAGCCTGGGTGGGCCCAGCGATTCTCCTGCTCATGACGATCAGCGGTGTGGGTTACTGGTACACCCGCTGGGGCGAGCTGCAATTGCCGAACCATCGGCTATCAATTGTCGTGCTGCCGTTCACGAATTTGAGCAACGAACCTGAGCAGGAATACTTCGCCGAAAGTGTTGCCGACGATCTAAGCGCTGATCTCGCACGCATCGAGGACAGCTTGGTCATCGCGCCAAGCACAGCCCGCGCCTATAAGAACGTTGACCCCAAGCGCGTCGGCCGCGAACTCGGCATACGCTATATTCTCGACGGTAGCTTGCGCAGGACCCAGTCAATTGTGCGGGTTAATGCCCAACTGATCGATGCTCGGACCGGCGCAGAGATATGGTCCGAGCGCGTCGACGGTGATTGGTCCAAGTCGATGCAACTTCAGGACGTGATCACGGGCCGACTGGCGCGGCGGCTGGATCTGGAACTGACCAACCAGGAAAGCCGTGACGCCGAGATCGCGCGGCCTAACAGTCCGGACGCGGTCGATCTTACGATGCGGGGATGGGCCGTGCTCAACAGACCCTATTCACGCGAACAGTTGGCTCAATCGAGCGCCCTGTTCGAGCGCGCGCTGCAGATCGACCCGGGCTACCCCAAGGCTCTCGTGGGATTGGCAGATACTTTGGCAGTGGAAGTCAACTATCGTTGGACCGATGCGCCTGGAGAAAAGCTAGGCCGGGCTGAGAATGCGGTAGATCAGGTTCTTTCCCGTTTTCCGAGTGACGCGATGGCGCACTTTGTTAAGGGCGAGATCCAGCGGGCGAAGGGCAGAAAGCTCGAGGTTGCGGTGAACGAATATGCAGCGGCAATCGCGATAAATCCGAGTCTCGCTCCCGCCTATGGCGCGCTCGGCGCTGCCAAGATACGTGTCGGCCGCTCTGCAGAGGCGTTTGCACCTCTCCAGGTGGCGATTCAGCTCAGCCCCCGCGATCCCCTCCTAAACACCTGGTACTTTTACGTCTGCCATGCGCACACCCACCTCGCTCAATACAACGAGTCGATCGATTGGTGCGGCCGCTCAATCGCAGTAAAGCCGTTTTGGATCGCTTACGCGGATCTCGCCGCCGCTAGCGCCTTGACCGGGCATCAGGATGAAGCTCAAGCGGCAATTGCCGAGCTTCGCCGGCTCAGGCCCAACTACACAGTTGCCCTTTGGTTGCAGGATGGATCTGCGTGGTCCGATGACGTCGTCTTCCTTGACGAATTTCAGCGCATCGCTGAAGGGTTGGGCAAGGCGGGTCTCCCGGAGTAGAGGCTTGATGGGCAATGGACGGCGCCAATGGTCGCGCTCGCTGCCGCTGTGTACCGTCCGCCAAGCTTCCGCTTCAGGCATTTTTCAAATCGGTCGCTCTGGGGACTTGAGGGCCGCAGGAGAGCTGCATCATCGGCTCCATGCCCGGCCAAGCCGACGCGTTCCTCTGGTCAATCTTGGTTCGATGCCCAGGCGGCGAGCACCGCGCGCTCTTCGGGTGTGATCTCGGTGATGTTGCCGGGCGGCATGGCGCTCGACCAGGCGGCGTTGCGCGCGATCAGCCGTGCATTGCGCTGGATGTGCTCCGAGCTGTCGAGCAGCACGGCCTTGGGCGCCGTGATGATCCCGTCCCAGACCGGCTCGGCGGCATGGCACATGCTGCAGCGCGACAGCACGATCTCTTCCACCTGCGCGAAAGTGGGGGTGTCCGGCGCCGACGCGGACTTGGCCTCGCCCTTGGCGTCGCGGGGACCTGCCGCTGATAACAGCGCGATCGCGATCATGCCGGCGGCGGCGATGCCCCAGACCCACCAGGGCGAGGGCCGCCCCTTGTGCCGCTCGTTGAAGAAGTGCCGGATCACCGGTCCCAGCGCGAGCACGATCGCGACGATCACCCAATTGTAGCGGGTGGCGAACAGCAGCGGATAGTGATTGCTGATCATCAGCACGACGACCGGCAGCGTCAGATAGTTGTTGTGCACCGAGCGTTCCTTGCCGGCCTTGCCGAGTTTTGGGTCCGGCGCCTCGCCCGCCAGCAATGCTGCAACGATCTTCTTCTGGTTCGGGATGATCAAAGCGAAGACGTTGGCGACCATGATGGTGCCGATAATCGCACCGATCTGGTTGAAGGCGCCGCGTCCGCTCAGGACATGCGTGAAGGCATAGGTGAGCGCGACCAGGAAGATATAGCCGCCGATTGCAAACGGCAGTTCGTGGCGCGCGAGTCCGCTGCGGCAGGCCGCTTCATAGAGCAGCCACGCCAAGGCGAGCGAGCCGAAGCTGAACAGGCCGGCCTGCAGCGGTGTCAGATCGAGGATCGACTTGTCTATCAGGAACAGGTCGGCATTGAGATAGTACACCACGATCATCAGTGCGAAGCCGGACAGCCAGGTGGTGTAGGCCTCCCATTTGAACCAGGTCAGTTCGCTCGGCATCTGCGCCGGCGCGATCAGATACTTCACCATGTGATAGAAGCCGCCGCCATGCACCTGCCAGGCCTCGCCCAACACACCGTCGGGTAACCCCTGTCGCGGCTTCAGGCTGAGGTCGAGGTGGATGAAATAGAACGAGCTGCCAATCCAGGCGATCGCGGCCACCACATGCAGCCAGCGGAAGATCAGGCTCAGCCACTCCGATATGATCGATCCCCACATATCGTCTCCATTAGTCGTACGGTTGGCAGGCGGTGGACTTCCTGCGCCCGATCAAGTTCAATAAGCCAGGATGAAACGAGGCGGTTCGATGAAGAAGCTGGTTCTTGTCATGCTGCTGCTGGCGCAGCCTGCCTGGGCGCAGATGAAGCCGGTGGCGAAGGATGCCGCCAAGCGCGCCGACAATTGCGCCCCGATCGGACGGACCGAGGACGGCAAGCTGGTCTATTCGATGAAATGCGAGACATTGCCGAAGCCGCCCGCGCCGGCAGCGGCACCGCAGGCCGAGGCAAAGCCTGCTCCCACCGCGGAGCCGGAGCCCGAGACCGAGACCGAGCGCTCTGGCCTGTTCGGTCTGTCCTATGACCGCAGGCCGAGGCAATAGCTTGATCGTCCTGCCGCTGCTCAATCGCCGTATTTCTCCTGCAACAGCGGAAACAGCCGGTCCGGCTTGAACGGAACCGAGGTGAAGCGGATGCCGGTCGCAGCGCGCAACGCGTTGCCGAGCGCCGCGGCCACGGGATTGTAGGGACTTTCGCTCATCGATTTCGCGCCCAGCGGACCCAGCGCATCGCTGGTCTGAGCGAACAGCACCTCCGTGCGCGGCACGTCGGCGAAGGACGGAAGATGGTAGTCGCGGAATTTGGGATTGACCACGCGGCCGGTCGCGTCGATCACCATCTCCTCGTAAAGCGTGGCGCCGAGCGACTGCGCCACGCCGCCTTCGACCTGGCCGCGGCACTGCATCGGATTGGCGACGCGGCCGGCGTCCGCGGCCTGCACGCTCTTCAGGATCCTGATCTCGCCGGTGTGCTTGTTCACGGCGACGCGAAAGCCCTGCACGTTGAAGGCGACCGAGCGCGGCGTGCCTTGCGAGTTGCCGGTGGCAGACAGTCTCACACCTTCCGCTCCTGCCTGCCGCGCAAGCTCGGCAAAGGAGAGGCGCTGCCGGCCATGCATGACGCGGCCATCGGCCAGCGCGCAGGCATTGGGATCGACGGTCCAGAACTGCGCGGCGAAGGTCTTGAGTTCGTTGGCCAGATGCTCCGCCGCCGCCTGGGTGGCGCGTCCCGCAACGAAAGTGCCGGCCGAGCCATAGGCGCCGGTGTCGTGGCCGCCATGCGCGGTGTCGGACTGCTTGAGAGTGATCTGATCGACTGTCGTCGCCAGGATTGTCGCCGCGATCTGCCGATGCACGGTGCTGGTGCCGTTGCCGAACTCCGCCGTGCCGACGGTGAGCGCGAAGCCGCCGTCGTCGCGCAGTGCGATCGCGACGTCGGCGATATGGCCGTCCGGCGGCACCGTGTCGATCATTGTCAGCGCGATGCCGTCGCCGGTCAGCCATTCAGCGGAGAGATCAGGCGTCGACGTAGTTTCCGACATCGCCCGCTCGACCAGGTCGAGGCACTGGTCGAGCCCGTAGGAACCGTACATCACGTCGCGATAGCCGTTATCCGGTGGATACAGCATGGGATCGCCGGGCTTGACGACATTGCGCCGTCGGATCTCGAACGGATCGATCTTGAGCTGCTGCGCCAACTCGTCGATCGCCGCTTCGACGGCGAACAGGCTTTGCGGCAGGCCATAGCCGCGGAAGGCGCCCGCTGGCACCGTATTGGTATAGGCGACGACGGCATCGACCTTCTTGTTCGGACAATTATAGACACCGAGCGACTCGCCGCAGGCATGAAACAGCACGGGCCCGGCGTGGTTGCCATAGGCGCCGGTGTTGGAGAGAACGTCGAGCTGCAGCGCCGTCAATTTGCCGTCTCTGTCGGCGCCGGCCTTGACCGTGACGCGCATCGGATGCCGCGTCGAGCTGGCGATGAACTGCTCCTCTCTGGTGAATTCGAGCTTCACCGGTCGGCCCGTCTTCAGCGCCGCCAGCGCCAGGATGTCCTCGACGAACATCTCCTGCTTGCCGCCGAAGCCGCCGCCCACGCGCTCGCAGAACACGCGGATTGTCTCCGGCGGCAGGTTGAAGATGTCGGAGAGCGCGCGCCGGGTCAGGAACGGCACCTGCGTGCTGCTGCGGATGTTGAGAACGCCTGATGCGTCGAGCCAGGCCAGCCCGCCGTGGGTCTCCAGCGCGGCGTGCTGGACCCGCTGCGTCGTGAACGTGCCCTCGTAGGTCACGGCGGAGACGGCAAGCGCGGCCGCCACGTCGCCATATTCGCCGTGGCCTTCCGCGACGATGTTGCGTGCGGCGTTGGCGACACGATCCTGCGGCGTGCGGCCGGGATGGATCACCGGTGCACCCGGTGCGATCGCCTCGCCGGGATCAACCACCGCAGGCAGAGGCTCATAGGTGATCGCGAGCCGCCGGCAGCCTTCCTCGGCCGCCGCCTCGCTCTCCGCAATGACCGCCGCGACCTTCTGCCCGATGAAGCGGACCGTATCGTCGAGCACGCGCGTGTCGTCAGGGTCCATCCAAGCCTTCTCGTGGCGCGCGGTCGAGAACAGCGCGCTCGGCGCATCCTCATGGGTCAGCACCTCGATCACGCCGGGCACGGCGAGGGCGGCGGTCTTGTCGATCGCAACGATCTTCGCGTGGGCATGTGGCGAGCGTGCGAGCTTGACGTGGCACAGGCCATCGACCGCAGTGTCGAAGGTGTAACGGGCCTGGCCGCGCACGATCTGCGGGCCGGCGGGCGCGGGCAGGCTGCGGCCGAAAGCCTCGCCGGCCGGCACGTCCTCGATGTTACAGACGCCATCAAGCGCATCCTCGATGGCGCGATAGCCGGTGCAGCGGCAGATATTGCCCTTGAGCGCAGCACCGAGATCCTGCCGTTGCGCCTGGTTGAGCGAGGCGCAGGTCAGGATCATGCCGGCGGTGCAGAAGCCGCATTGGAAGCCCTGCGCATCGACGAACGCCTGCTGCATCGGATGCAGCCCACCATCGGATTCCAGGCCTTCGATCGTGGTGATCGCATGGTCCTCGGCACGGAACGCCGGGATCAGGCAGCTATGTACCGGCTCGCCGTCGAGCAGCACGGTGCAGGCGCCGCAGTCGCCGGCATCGCAGCCTTTCTTGACGCCGAAATGGCCGGTCTCGCGCAGAAAAGTACGCAGGCACTGACCGGGGCGCGGCGTTGCCGATACGTCTTTGCCGTTGATCAGAAAGCTCATGCCTGCGCGCTACCCGTCAATTCATCGCGAATCTGTTCGGCGAGCCGCCGGGTCATCGCCTTGCGCCAGGCAGGCTTGCCATGCACGTCGTCATGATAGAGGCCGTCTGGAACGTCGCGCAGGATCGAGTCACGCATGGCGTCTCGCGTGGGCATTGTGGGCCAGCGCAACTGGACCGGCTTCACGGTGGAGGCTGTGATGGTCAGCAGCAGATCGCCGTCACGTCCGATGGTGCCGATCACCAATGCGGCCGACCGGCCGACCGGCGTCAACGAGATCTGGCGGAACGCCGCGCGGCGCTTCAATGCGGCAAGCGGCACCTCGATCTGGCGCAACAGATCGCCCGGGCCAAGCACGTTGCGCTGATTGCCGGTGACGAACTCGGCAACGGCCATTTTCTGCTCGCTGCCATCGGCCTTCCAGATCGTGCAGATGCCCTCGAGTGCCGACAGCAGCGAGATCATCGGTCCGGCGGGCAGCGACATGCAGAGATTGCCGCCGACGGTCGCTGTCTTCCAGATCTTGAAGGAGGCCAGAAAGGCCCGGCAGCATTGATCGATCAAAGGCGCGGCCTGCCAGTCGGCAGGGCAGGGGAACGCATCGAGATGGGCGACCGTGCAGGTCGCGGCGATCGTCAGGCTGGTGTCCCCGACGACCAGCGCGGGCCAGCGAAGATCGGTGAGGTCGATCAGCCGCGACAGATGCGCCTGCGGCTCGGAGAACAGCCAGGTGCCGCCGGCGAGCCAGGCATCGCCCGCCTTCCAGGCCGGCAGGTCTGCTCGGCTCTGCGGACGAACCACTTCAGTGATGGTGTTCAGATCCATGATCAACTGACGCTCGTGAGGCGACCACCGCCGCGGAAATCCTTGCAAGACCGGCGCCAACTGGCAATAGGACGGTGTTGGCCTTCCAATTGCAGGTGTAACCTGACGTGCAGGTGTAATTTTCCGTGAGCGGCCGACAGGCGGGGCAGCGAGAGTTGGAGCATGGGCAAGACGCAGCCGATCTGGATCAAGGACCCTCTTGCCATTCTCGCCGACGGCGCCGAACGCGGCGTGGTCGTCAATGAGGGCCGTATCGTCGAATTGGTCGGGGCAGGGCGCGAACCCGCGACCACAGGTGCCGCGGTCGTCGAGGCCGGCGCGCATGTCGTGATCCCCGGCCTGATCAACACGCATCACCATTTCTACCAGACGCTGACCCGGGCTTTCCCGCCGGCGATGGACCGCGAATTGTTCCCCTGGCTGCAGGCCCTTTATCCGGTGTGGGCGAAGCTGACGCCGGAGGCGCTCGATCTCGGCGTGACGCTGGCGATGGCGGAGCTGATGCTGTCCGGCTGCACCACGACCACCGACCATCACTACGTATTCCCTGAAGGCCTCGAGGATGCCGTCGACATCGAGGTGGCGGCGGCCAAGCGGCTGGGCTTGCGGGTGTCGCTGACGCGCGGCTCCATGAACCGCTCGCAGCGGGATGGCGGCTTGCCGCCGGACAGCGTGGTGCAGGACCAGGACACGATTCTGGCCGATAGCGCGCGGGTCGTCGGCAAGCATCATCAGCGCGGACCGGACGCGATGGTGCAGATTGCGCTGGCTCCATGTTCGCCATTCTCGGTCACGACCTCGCTGATGCGCGCGACGGCCGATCTCGCCGACAAGCTCGACGTGCGCCTGCACACGCATCTGGCGGAGACCGAGGACGAGAACGCCTTCTGCCAGGAGATCCACGCCTGCCGGCCGCTCGATTACCTCGAACAATGCGGCTGGTTGGGGCCGCGCACCTGGCTTGCGCACGGCATCTTCTTTACGGCGGAGGAGATGACGCGACTGGGCCGGGCCAAGACCAGCATCACGCACTGCGCCTGCAGCAACCAGCTCCTGGCCTCCGGCTGCTGCCCGGTCTGCGAGATGGAAGAGGCTGGTGTCGCGATCGGTCTCGGCGTCGATGGCTCCGCGTCCAACGATGGGTCCAACCTGATGCAGGAGGTGCGCGCCGCGTTCCTGTTGCAGCGGGCGCGCTATGGCGTCGGAAAGGTCAGCCACAAGGATGCGTTACGCTGGGCGACCCAAGGCTCGGCCGCCTGCATCGGCCGCCCCGAGCTCGGCGTGATTGCGGTCGGCAAGGCCGCCGACCTCGCGCTGTTCAAGCTCGATGAGCTGCGTTTTTCGGGTGCGGGCGATCCACTCGCCGCGCTGGTGCTCTGTGGTGCGTACCGTGCCGACCGGGTGATGGTCGGCGGCCACTGGCGCGTCATCGACGGCGCCATTCCGGGGCTCGATGTTGCTGACTTGATCCGGCGCCACAGCGCCGCGGCAAGCAAGATGCAGGCAGGGTGAGCCGGTGTTACTAACCGATCACGCCGCCTGCGTGTCGAGGAAACGCTCAGCGTAGTGGCAGGCGACCAGGCGGCCGTCGAGCGGGCGCAAGGGTGGACGCTGCGCACGGCAGAGGTCTGTCACATGAGGACAGCGGGTCGAGAACACGCAGCCGTTCGGCGGATCGAGCGGCGAGGGCAACTCGCCCTTCGGCACCATGCGCTGGCGTTTGCGGCCAAGGCCTGGCGTCGCGTCAAGCAGGGCCCGTGTATAGGGATGCAAGGCCTGCGCAAAGATGCGTTCCTTCGGCCCGTGCTCCATTGCTATCCCGAGATACATGATCATCACGTCATCTGCGATGTGACGGACCACGCCGAGATCGTGCGAAATGAACAGGTAAGCCAGCCCCAGCTCGCGCTGCAGATCGACCAGGAGATTGAGAACCTGCGCTTGCACCGACATGTCGAGCGCGGAGACCGGCTCGTCGGCAACCAATAGCTTCGGCCGCAACATCAAGGCGCGCGCGATTGCGATGCGCTGCCGCTGGCCGCCCGAGAACATGTGCGGATAGCGGCCATATTGCTCCGGCCGCAGCCCGACCCTCGTCATCATGTCGAGCGCCTGCACCCGCCGCTCCCGCTTCGAGAGTGTGGTGTTGATGATCAGCGGCTCTTCCAGGATGGCGCCGACCCGCTTGCGCGGGTTGAGCGAGCCATAGGGGTTTTGAAACACGATCTGCACGGTACGGCGCAATGTCTGCGCAGCGCTGGCCGGAGGATTGACCGCATCAAGCCTATCGAGAACGAGCGTGCCGGCGCTCGGCTTCTCGATGAGAGTCACGAGCCTTGCGAGAGTTGATTTTCCGCAGCCGGATTCGCCGACGACCGCCAGCGTCTTGCCGGCATCAAGCGCGAACGACACGCCGCCCACGGCCTGCAGCTGCGCCGGTGCGCGGAACCAACCTTGCTTGATCTCGTAGCTGCGCTTGAGACCGGTGGCGGTGACGAGCGCTGTCATGACACTGCCTCGGAGTTGAGGATCGGCGCTCCGCCATCGGCCGCGATGCGCTCATCCCGTGTCGGATCGCCCAGCGGATAGTGACAACGGATCAGGCCGTCACGCCAGGGTCGCAGATCAGGACGCAAATTGTCGCACAGCGGCGTCGCATGGATGCAGCGTGGACTGAACAGGCATCCCGACGGGCGATCGTAAGCGCCCGGCACCACGCCCGGGATGGTTGCGAGCCGTCCGCCGTCGCTCGCCTCTGGGCGCGCCGCCAGCAGGGCGGCCGTATAGGGATGCTGCGGCGACGCGAACAGGCTCGAGGTCGGGCGCTGCTCCATGATCTGGCCGGCATACATGACGGCGGTCCGCTCGGTCGTGTCCGAGACCACGCCCATGTTGTGCGTGATGAGGATCAGCGCCATGCCGCGATCGCGCTGCAGGGACAGCAGAAGATCGAGGATCTGGGCCTGGATGGTGACGTCGAGCGCCGTCGTCGGCTCATCGGCGATCAGGAGCTTCGGATTGCAGGCGATCGCCATCGCGATCATGACGCGCTGGTTCATGCCGCCCGAGAGTTGGTGCGGATAGGACGACAGCCGGCTTTCCGGAGCCGGAATGCCGACCTGCTCGAGCAGGTCGATCGCGCGCCGCCGCGCGGCCTTGCGATCCATCCTCTCGTGGATGCGCAATGTCTCAGCCAGCTGATAGCCGATCGTGAACGAGGGATTGAGCGATGTCGTCGGCTCCTGGAAGATCATCGCGATGTCCTTGCCGCTGAGGGCGCGCCGCTCGCGGTCGGACAGAGTCTGCAGATCCCGCCCTTCGAACAACAGCCTGTTGGCCTCGACCCGCCCCGGATAGGGCACCAGTCCCATCAGGGCCAGCATGCCGACGCTTTTGCCCGATCCGGATTCGCCGACGATCCCCAGCACCTCGCCCTTCTCGAGCGCAAAGCTGACGCCATCCACGGCGCGCAGCATTCCAGCTCTCGATGGAAACGCGACCGACAGGTTTTCAATTTCGAGGAGCGGCATCCGATCGCCTTCAGTGCGCTATCGTTTGAGCTTGGGATCGAGCGCGTCGCGCAGTCCGTCGCCGAGCAGGTTGAAGGCCAGCACGGTCACGAGGATCGCCAGCCCCGGAAGCGTGACAACCCACCAGGCCCGCAGCACGAATTCGCGCGCGTCCGCCAACATGGTCCCCCATTCGGGCGAGGGCGGTTGCGCGCCAAGGCCGAGAAAGCCGAGCGCAGCCGCGTCCAGGATCGCAGTGGAAATGCCCAGTGTCGCCTGCACGATCAGGGGCGCCGCGCAATTCGGCAGCACCTCCTTGAACATCAGGCGGAGCCGGCTGGCGCCTGCGACTTTGGCTGCGGTGACGTAGTCCTTTGCGACCTCGCTGATCACGGCGGCGCGCGCGATCCGCACATAATGCGGCAGGAGTACGATCGCGACCGCCAGCATGGCGTTCATCAGGCCTGGCCCCAGGATCGCGACGATCACGATCGCGAGCAGAAGGCTCGGCAGCGTCAACGTGATGTCCATCAGTCGCATGATCGCGATCTCGATCACGCCGCGGAAAAAGCCCGCGACCAGACCGAGGATCGTCCCTGATATGACCGACAACGTCACCACCGCGATGCCGATCAGCAGCGAAAGCCGCGCGCCATGGATGAGACGAGACAGGATATCGCGGCCGATCGCATCGGTGCCGAGCGGATAGGCCATTGATCCGCCCTGCTGCCAGAAGGGCGGTTTAAGAAAGACCGCGTTGTTGGTCAGAACAGGCGAATGTGGCGCGACGAGATCGGCTGAGAGCGCGAGCAGAATGAGAATGGCGATCACGACAAGGCCCGCCACCGCGCCGAAATTTTGTTTGAAATCGAGCCAGAATTCCAACAGCGGATGCGGCGGGGCGTCCGCTTTCGCCGCTTCGACGCGGGTTTCGAGGATTTCAATGGTCATCTTGTGTGCCGGATGCGCGGATTGATCAGCCCATAGGCGATGTCAACCAGCAGATTGACGGTCATGACGATCGCGCCGATCAAGAGCGTGCCGCCCTGCAGCACCGGGTAATCGCGGCGGTTGATGCCCTCGATCAGCCATTTGCCCACGCCCGGCCAGGAAAAGATGGTCTCCGTGAGGATGGCGCCGGTAAACAGCACGCCGACCTGAAGGCCGATCACCGTGACCACCGGGATCAGCGCATTGCGCAACGCATGAATTGCGATCACCCGGAAACGCGGCAAGCCTTTGGCGCGGGCGGTGCGGATGTAATCCTCGCCCAGGACCTCCAGCATAGCCGACCGCGTCATGCGCGCGATGACGGCGAGCGGTATCGTACCGAGCACGATCGTAGGTAACACCAGATGTGACAAGGCCGAACGAAATGCGTCAAAGTCACCGGCCAGCAGCGTGTCGATCAGCAGGAAGCCGGTCACCGGTTCGATGAAGTACTGCACCGCGATCCGGCCCGAGACCGGGGTCCATCCAAGCTGAACCGAAAACAACAGGATCAACAGCAGTCCCCACCAGAAAATCGGCATCGAATATCCGGTGAGCGAGATCCCCATCACGCCGTGATCGAAGATCGAGTTGCGCCTGACAGCGGCGATGATGCCGGCCGGCAATCCTAGACATACGGCAAACAGGATCGCGCAAACCGACAGCTCGATCGTCGCGGGGAACAAGCTCTGGAATTCGGCAATCACCGGCTCATGGGTAACGATGGAGCGGCCGAGGTCTCCGTGCACCAGCCGTGACAGATAGAGACCGTATTGGACCAGCACCGGCTGATCGAAGCCGTAGTCCTTGCGCAATTGCGTCAGGCGGGCCGGATCGATGCCGCGTTCGCCCGCCATCGTCTCGATCGGATCGCCGGGAATCAAGCGGATCAGCACGAAAACGAGCAGCGTGATCCCGATGAAGGTCGGAACCACGAGGCTCAGCCGGGTAAGAATAAACCGGAGCATGCCGTTCTCTGTCATCGCCCCATGAAGGGCTACCGTGGTGCACACATGTCGCGCGGACTGGGGGATTACCTCGCCCCG
>NZ_CAFK01000009.1:0-35783 GCF_000239815.1 Bradyrhizobium sp. STM 3843
AACATGGATCGCGCCGGCAATCCCTACTATCAGCGGCTGAGAGACGTGCTGGTGCTCGCAGAGAACGGCGAGGTCAGGCTCAACCGCGCGCTCGCCAATTGGTACGCCTCGCCGTTCGACGAGCCCTACCACCCTGCCCTGATCGACATTCTCGGCGCACCGCTCAAACCGTCGCAGCTGTGGAATCCCGACGCCGTGCTGCGTGTCGAAGACATCCAGCATCGCGCCGACACCCAGGACCGGCTCGACAAGGCCGCCGCCACGCAGATGGTGTTCGAGGACGCGCTTATCCATGTTGTCGATCATCTGTTGCGCACGACGGGAGCGCGGCGGCTGATCCTGACCGGCGGCGTGGCGCTGAATGCGGTCGGCAATATGCGGCTGCTCGAATATTTCGACGAGGCCTGGTTCGCGGCAGCGCAGGCGCGCAAGGCGCGCCTGCATCTGTGGGTGCCGCCGGTGCCGGGCGATCCCGGCGTTCCCATCGGCGCGGCCTGGCTGTTTGCGCACCTGGCGGGCGCACCGCGCGGCACGCCGCTGGATCACGCCTTCTATTGCGGCCTGGCGCCGACGCGGACGGAGATCGAAGCCGCGCTCAGCGCCGATGACGTCGCGGCCGAGGAGATCGGCGAAGTCGCAACTCCAACCGGACGCGGCGCAGTCGCGGACCTCATGGCCTTCATGGTGGCGCAAGGCGGCGTGATCGCGCTTTATCAGGGCGCCGGCGAAACCGGACCGCGCGCGCTCGGCCACCGCTCCATCCTCGCCAACCCCTGCGATCCCGATGTCCGCGAGCATCTCAATGCGCGGGTGAAGTATCGCGAGGCGATCCGCCCGCTGGCGCCAATGGCGACGTTGGAGGCGGCGCGCGACCATTTCGTGCTCGAGGACGGGGCGTCAGACGCTGACTACAATGCCTATAACTACATGGTGCTGACGGCGCATGCGAAGCCGCATGCCCGCGACAGGATTCCGGCCGTGATCCACGCCGACGGCACCGGGCGCATCCAAATCGTGCGCGAGGGCTGTGATCCCTTGACCTACGCCTATCTGAAGGCGATGGGGCGTCATGTCGGCGTCGAGATGTCCGTCAACACCTCGTTCAATGTCGCAGGTCCCATCGCGCAGACCCCGCAACAAGCGGTCGAGACCCTGCGCCGCGCCAAGGGGCTCGACGCTGTCATCATGGTGGCAAGTGACGGCACCGCTTACGCGGTGCGCCATGGCAGCGACCACGACAGCGGGCGGTTTTCGGATTGGCAGAAGCGCTGGCAGCGCAGCTCGCGTTGAGTGTCGGGGGCCGAACCGATGTCGCGACCCAGCCCGTCGCCAGACCGGCGCGTTAGTCCACGTCCTCGATTTCCGCGCCGGGCGTGGTGCCAAAGGCGCGCTGTGCCAGGGTCGCGGCCATGAACTCGTCGAGATCGCCGTCGAGCACGCCAGCGGTATCGGACGTCTGCACGCCCGTGCGCAGGTCCTTCACCATCTGATAGGGCTGCAGCACGTAGGAGCGGATCTGGTGGCCCCAGCCGATGTCAGTCTTGGCCGCCTGTTCGGCGGCGGCCTTCTCCTCGCGCTTCTTCAGCTCGATCTCATAGAGTCGCGCCCGCAGCATGTCCCATGCCTGCGCGCGGTTCTTGTGCTGGGAGCGGCCGGCCTGGCAGACCACCGCGATGCCGGTCGGAATATGAGTCAACCGCACCGCTGATTCGGTCTTGTTCACGTGCTGGCCGCCGGCACCACCGGACCGCATCGTGTCGGTGCGGACGTCAGACTCCTTGATGTCGATCTTGATGGAGTCATCGATGACCGGGAAGATCTGCACCGACGAGAACGAGGTATGGCGCCGCGCGTTGGAGTCGAATGGGGAGATCCGGACCAGCCGGTGCACGCCGGCCTCCGTCTTCAACCAGCCATAGGCGTTGTGGCCGGAGATCTGGATCGTGGCCGACTTGATGCCGGCCTCTTCTCCCTGGGACTCCTCAAGATACTCGATCTTGAATCCGTGCTTCTCGGCCCAGCGCGCGTACATGCGCAGCAGCATCTGCGCCCAGTCCTGGCTCTCGGTCCCGCCGGCGCCGGCATGTACCTCGAGATAGGTGTCGAACTTGTCGGCCTCGCCGGACAGCAGAGCCTCGAGCTCGCGCCGCGCGACCTCCTTCTTCAGGTCCTTCAGCGCATTCTCGGCCTCGGCGACCACACCGGCATCGTTCTCAGCCTCGCCGAGCTCGATCATCTCGATGTTGTCGTTGAGCTCGCGCTCGACCTTGCCGATGCCGGTCAGCGAATCCTCCAGGGAGGTCCGCTCCTGCATCAGCCTTTGTGCTTTTTGGGGGTCGTTCCAGAGATTGGGATCTTCGGCGAGCTTGTTCAGCTCAGCCAGCCTTGCCGTCGATGTCTCGACGTCAAAGATGCCTCCTCAGCAGCCCGACCGACTGCTTGATCTCTTCTACAATTTTCTCGATCTCAGCGCGCATATCGCTCTCTTCGAGCCGCGGCTCAAACAGCCGCAGCGACAATCCTGCACCGGGATGTAGCGGCGCACGACGCAAAGCGCAACCGCAGTGCGTCGCGAACTGACCGGTTTCGCACTGCGCTAATACAGGCTGCCCGTCCCCGGCCGCATGAAGAAGCCGCCATTGTCCGGTTGGCCGCCGCTCTGAGACGGCATCGCACCCACACCGCGCTGATCCGCATCGGCGACACCGATGACCGAGTAGTTATCCGGCGGCGCCGTACCCGGCTTGAATGCTTCCATGATGGTGCGGCCGGAATCGCCGGGACCTGCGCGCATGCCGGTCTTGGAATCGACGCGGACCAGCTTGATGCCGGCGGGGATCTTGAACGGCGTCGCCGGCTTGTCGGCCAGCGCGAGCTTCATGAAATCGCGCGCGATCGGCGCCGCCAGATGGCCGCCGGTCGCCGCGTTGCCCCGGCCAAGCGGACGCGGCTTGTCGTAGCCCATGTAGATGGCGACTGCGAGGTCCGGCGAGAAGCCGACGAACCAGGCATCCTTGGCCTCGTTGGTCGTGCCGGTCTTGCCGGCGATCGGCTTGCCAACCTCCTTGAGGGCGGTTGCGGTGCCCGCATTGACCACGCCTTCCAACATCGAGGTGATCTGGTAGGCGGTCATGGTGTCCAGCACCTGCTCGCGACGGTCGACAAGCGGCGGCTCGGCCTGATTGTGCCAGCCATCCGGCGCGTCGCAGCCGCGGCATTCGCGGGCATCGTGCTTGAAGATGGTGTGGCCATAGCGGTCCTGGATGCGATCGATCAGCGTCGGCTTCACGCGGCGGCCGCCATTGGCGATCATCGAATAGGCCGTCACCATGCGCATGGCGGTGGTCTCGCCGGCGCCGAGCGCGTAGGATAGATAGTTCGGCAGCTCGTCATACACGCCGAAACGCTTGGCATATTCGGAGATCAGCGGCATGCCGATATCCTGAGCCAGCCGCACGGTGACCGTGTTCAACGACAGCCGCAGCGCGTTGCGCAGCGTCGTCGGGCCGAGATATTTGCCCGAGGAGAAGTTCTCCGGACGCCAGACGCCGCCGCCCTGCCCCTGGTCGATCTCGATCGGAGCGTCGACCACCTGGGTCGACGGCGTGTAGCCGTTGTCGAGCGCCGACGAATAGACGATCGGCTTGAACGACGAGCCGGGCTGCCGATAGGCCTGGGTGGCGCGGTTGAATTGACTCTGATCGAAGGAGAAGCCGCCGACCATCGCGAGCACGCGTCCGGTGTTGGGATCCATCGCGACCATGGCGCCAGAGACTTCAGGCAGCTGCTCGAGCCGGTACTGGCCCTCGACGGGATTGCCTTCCTTGTAGAGCGGATCGGCATAGATCACGTCGCCCGGCTGCAGCACCTGCGACACCGCCGTCGGCGTCTTGCCGCGCAGATTGCCGGAGGCAGCGCGCGCCCACCTGACGCCGTCGAGCGTGATCAGTCCGGTCTGCCGTTCCTTGCTGACGGCGCCGCCGAGTTCGCGGCCGGGCTGGAATCCGATCCGCGCCGACTGGTCGCTGATTTCAAGCACCACGGCCATGCGCCAGGGCGAGATATCGGCAAGCGACTTGATGTCGGCCAGCTTCACGCCCCAGTCGCCGGACACGTCGATCTTGCTGACCGCCCCGCGCCAACCCTGCTCCTGATCGTATTTGACGAGGCCCGCGACCATCGCCTTTCGCGCCATGACCTGGATCTTCGGATCCAGCGTGGTGCGCACCGACAATCCGCCCTCGTAGAGCTTCTTCTCGCCATAGCGCTCGAAGATGTCGCGACGAACCTCCTCGGCAAAATATTCGCCGGCGAAGATGTGGGCGCCGGTGTTCCGGCTTGCGATCGTCAGCGGATCCTTGCGCGCCTTGTCGGCATCGGCCTGCTTGATCCAGCCGTTCTCAAGCAGACGATCGACCACGTAGTTGCGGCGCTCGATGGCACGGTCATGGTTGCGGATCGGATGCAGGCTGCCCGGCATCTTCGGCAACGCCGCCAGATAGGCCGCTTCGGCCACCGTGAGCTCGTTGACGGACTTGTCAAAATAAACGAGCGAAGCAGCCGCCACGCCATAGGCGCCCGAGCCCAGATAGATCTCGTTCAGATAGAGCTCGAGGATCTTGTCCTTGGAATAGGTTCGCTCGATGCGCATCGCGAGCAGCGCTTCCTTGATCTTACGGGTGAACGACACCTCGTTGGTCAGGAGGAAATTCTTGGCGACCTGCTGCGTGATGGTGGACGCGCCTTGCGGACGGCGGTTCGAGCCGAAATTCTGTGCGTAGACGACGGCGGCGCGCGCCATGCCCGTGAAATCGATGCCGCCATGCTCGTAGAAATTCTTGTCCTCGGCGGCGAGGAACGCATTGATCACGAGCTTGGGAACGGCCTGGATCGGCAGGTACAGCCGCCGCTCCTTGGCATATTCACCGACCAGCGAACCATCCACGGCGTGGACACGCGTCATCACCGGCGGCTCGTAATCTTGCAGCTGCGAGTAGTCCGGCAGATCCTTGGAGAAATGCCAGATCAGCCCGGCGACCCCGGCCACGCCGACCAGAAAAACGACAGTCCCCGCGGCGAACAGGAAGCCAAAAAACCGCACCAGAAAGCGCATCGGCAAATATCCGTTTCAACTCTCGTTCGTCTCTCGGCTCGGACATCCAGCGCCTCACAGGGCACATCGGTCAAGAACCACGCGGGCGGCAATGACGCCGCATGAGCCGTCTTTAGGAACCTTGCACAGGCAAGCCTATCACAAGTTCACCAGAGTGGAATCTGTCCCGATTCCCAATCACTCGCGGTACGCTTATAAGGCGGTTGCTGTGGCCAAACTAGGGCTTTGGCCGGGCTGGCGATTTGGGCTCCGGGCGCGGTCCGGATGCATTGGCGATACGCTTGGCGAGGAACGAATCGACGGCACGTGCCATCGCGTCCGCCGTCTTCGAACGCCAGCTCTCCGAGATCAGGTTACCCATGTCACCCTTGTTCGAGACGTAGCCGAGTTCGACCAGCACCGACGGGACATCGGGCGCCTTGAGCACGCGGAAGCCAGCGGATTTCAACGGCCGCTTATGCATATGCACCGTGGCTTTCATGTCATTCATCAACAGATGGGCGAACCGGTTGGAAAATGTTCGGGTTTCGCGCCGCGCCAGATCGATCAGGATGTCGGCGACATCCGTCGGCTCGTCGGTCAGATTGACGCCGCCGATGGCGTCCGCGCGGTTTTCCGCCTCGGCCAGCCGCTCGGCTTCGGCGTCCGAGGCCTTGTCGGACAGCGTGTAGATCGTGGCGCCCTGGGCGGTGCCTTCGCCGCGTGGCAGGGCATCCGCGTGGATCGAGACGAACAGATCCGCCGATTGTTTTTGCGCGATCTTCACCCGATCCCCCAGCGGAATGAAGGTATCGTCGTCGCGGGTCATCACGACGTGGTATTTGCCGGTCTTCTCCAGCCGGTCACGCAACGCGAGGCCGAACGCAAGCACCAAGTCTTTCTCCGGAACCTCGCCGGTCTGGGTGCCATTGTCGACGCCGCCGTGGCCGGGATCGATGACGACCACCGGCCGTCCATCGGGAGGAGCAACAGGCGCCTGGGTCGCCGGCGTGGTGGCCGCGGGCGCCTGAATGGAGGGCGGACCGCCCGATGAGCCGAGCGCGCCGGCATTCGCAAGGGCCTGCGTCGGTGCCGGGCGGCTTTCAGTCCCAATCAATTGGGCAAAAGTGGCTTGATCCACCTCTTCCAGCTCCAGCACCAGCCGGGCCGGCTGGCCATTGACCGAGTCGAGCACGGAAGCGGCGGTGATCCGCACCGGGCCGGTGACATCGAATACCATTCGCGAGCCGCCCGGCAGGACCAGTCCGTAACGGAACGCCTTGATCAAGCCGCGCCCACCGGCGCCCGCCCCGGTCGGAAGATGGAAACTGACCTGTGGCAAGTCGACGACCACCCGATAAGGGTCGCCCAGCACAAAGGCGCGAAATGCGACCGGTTTATCCAGGTCCAAAACAAAGCGGGTCTGCCGGGAATCACCCGCAAGCCTGGCGTCGGAGGCGATCGGAACGGCTGGCGCCTGGATGGCGGGTACTTGGATGGCCGGCACAGGCGTCTGCGCCCATACTGCGGTATTGCCAGCGCATAACATTTCCGTGACGCACAGACATGCGCATCCCAGCCAAAATGAACGATTTGCCCGGTCAGCCAACGATTCCACGCCTCCGCATGCTCTCTTAGCGCAATCAAACCACAGGGTTAAATGCCAACTTTAGTCACCTCCCTCAAATTGGGTAAATTGCGGCGATTGTTGCGGTTCCGCGACGCCTCCCTTGCACGCACTCTCCATTCCACGTATGTACAAGAGGCTGAAGACTCATACTTACTGCCGGTTGTGTCGCGTTCAGCCTCCCCGGTGCCACGCCGGATCTTCGTGCTCTAGATGATCGAAAAGCGCGAGGATTCCAGCACCCGTCCCCTCCTCAGAACCTGCGCGTCCCGCGCGGTTTCGTTGAGGGGTCGGTGACGCACCCGAGCGGGGCCGGTTCCCAGGGCCACTCATTCCGAGACGCCCAGGCGCTGCGCCAGACACGGCATAGCCCGATACCACGCCCTCGACGGGGTTGGTATCGAAATCCAAGGCAAGCGTTTCGGCGCAATCTGGCCTTCAGCATGAGACCGGCGGTACCCACTGCCGCCCACGTGTTCAGACGGGCCGACGCTTGATGCGCCATACTGTATTGCCGACCAACACTCGCGGGATGTCCGCACCGATGCGGGGCCAAGGTCCCGCCCGGCGGATCGATCCGCGGGTTCTGCGGTCGGCGCGGCGCAGTGTTAGGCGTTTAGGCCTTCCCCTCACCCCCGAATCAGGTGGACCGTCGCGTCGTCCGACAGCGCGCCACGCGCTCGCGGCCAGCCGCGTCCGTCGCCTTCAAGAGTTCCAATATGCCCAACAAGATGTTGATCGATGCTACCCACCCGGAAGAGACCCGGGTGGTTGTCGTCCGCGGCAATCGCGTCGAGGAGTTTGATTTCGAGACTGCCCAACGCAAGCAACTGCGCGGCAATATCTACCTCGCCAAGGTCACGCGGGTCGAACCTTCGCTGCAAGCCGCTTTCGTGGAATATGGCGGCAATCGCCACGGCTTTCTCGCGTTCAGCGAAATCCATCCCGACTATTATCAGATCCCGGTTGCGGATCGGCAGGCGCTGATCGAGGCCGAAGAGCGCGCGCATCGCGAAGCCGAGGAAGAAAACGAGAGCCGCGCGAACCGGCGTCGCAATCGCCATCGCAGTTCGCGACGTCGCGGCAGCGGCGAGCGCGTCCAGAGCGAAATCGTCGAGGGGACCGAGGCGGCAGCAGCGATGCCGCACGCCGAAGGCCATGAGCCCGAGGAGCATCATCTCGAGAGCCATGATGTGGAGCCCCACGATCTGGAGCCTCATGCGCACGAACCCGAGGGTGACCGCTTCGAGGCCCATCACGAAGGCTACGGCGACGACGACGAGGCCGAATCCGACCGCGTGCAGGGCTTCGGCGAAGCCGGTCTCCACCAGGCGCGGGAGGTCGACGAGCATCATGCCGGTGACGACCATCATCACGACGACGACCATGATCATGATGACGATGATGATCATCCGGACGACGACGTCCATGATGAGGAGCATGACGAACGCGGGCACGCCGCAGGGAGCGTCGTTGCCGAACGAGCCGAGGGCGAGGCACCGTCCGACATCCCCGTAGTCGGGTCCGAGAATCTGACCATGGCGCCGGGCGCCGAGCATCATGAAGCCGATGCTGCAGGCGAATACGGCGCGGAGCGCGCGGACCTGCACGATCATGATGACCACGTCCATGACGATCATGACGAGCACACCGCCGCCGATACCGAACAGGTGCATGAGGGCAGCGGCGTCAGCATCGTCCCGCAGGATGAGAACGGTGTCGCCCGCGGTGACGACCACCACGACGACGAGGACGAGGACGGCGAAGAGGCCGAGGAAGAGGTCGTCGAGTCCGTCGGCGGCGACGATGTGCTCGAAGAGGTGCCGGAGCGACCGTTCCGTCCCCGCCGCCAGTACAAGATCCAGGAAGTCATCAAGCGCCGCCAGGTGATGCTGGTCCAGGTGGTCAAGGAAGAGCGCGGTAACAAAGGCGCGGCGCTGACGACCTACCTGTCGCTGGCCGGCCGTTACGCGGTGCTGATGCCCAACACCGCGCGCGGCGGTGGCATCAGCCGCAAGATCACCTCGGCCCAGGACCGCTCGCGCCTGAAGGAAGTGGTGCAGGATCTCGACGTGCCCGAGGGCATGGGCGTCATTCTGCGCACGGCCGGCGCCAACCGCACCAAGCCCGAGATCAAGCGCGACTTCGAATATCTGCTGCGGCTGTGGGAAACCGTCCGCGACATGACCTTGAAGTCGCAGGCGCCGACCCTGGTCTATGAGGAAGGCTCGCTGATCAAGCGCTCGCTGCGCGATCTCTACAACAAGGAGATCGACGAGATCCTGGTCGCCGGCGAGGCCGGTTACCGCGAGGCACATGATTTCATGAAGATGCTGATGCCGTCCAACGTGCGGGCGGTGAAGCAGTATCGCGACGGCCAGCCGCTGTTCTCGCGGATGGGGGTCGAGAGCCAGCTCGATGCGATGTTCTCGCCGACGGTGCAGCTGCGCTCCGGCGGCTACATCGTGATCAACCAGACCGAGGCACTGGTCTCGATCGACGTCAACTCAGGCCGCGCCACCCGCGAGCACCATATCGAGGACACCGCGCTCAAGACCAATCTCGAGGCCGCCGAGGAAGTCGCCCGCCAGCTCCGGCTGCGCGATCTCGCCGGACTGATCGTGATCGACTTCATCGACATGGACGAGAAGCGCAACAACCGCGCGGTCGAGCGCAAGCTCTCCGACTGTCTGCGGCAGGACCGCGCACGGATCCAGGTCGGTCGCATTTCGCATTTCGGCCTGCTGGAGATGTCGCGCCAGCGCATCCGCGCCAGCGTGCTCGAAAGCTCCACCGAGCCCTGCCCGCAATGCGGTGGCACCGGCCATGTGCGCTCGGTGTCGTCGGTCGCGCTGCAGCTGCTGCGCAGCCTCGAAGAGGTGCTGATGCGGGGCGCGACGCACAACCTTGTCGTGCGCACCCGCACGGAGGTTGCGCTCTACGTGCTGAACCACAAGCGCGGCCATCTGCGCGATCTCGAGAACAGCTTCAAGGTTTCGCTCGCGGTGATCGCCGATCCGACGGTGAGCGGACAGCAGGCCTTCGTGATCGACCGCGGCGAGCAGGTGCATACGCTCGAAGCGGCCAAGGCGCTGGTCGCTGCGCAGGCGTCCGCTCCGGCGCTGGTCGCCGATGACGTCGAGGACGAAGATGAGCCGTTCGATCTCGAGACCGAGTCCGAGGTGGAGACGGACGAGACCGAAGGTCTGTCTGACGAGACGACCGCAGATGGTGCCAATGGCGAAGGCGAGCGCGAAGGCCCGCGTCGCAGGCGTCGCAGGCGCCGGCGCGGCCGAGGTGGCGAGGCGCGCGAAGGCGCGCAGCCCGAGGGAGCCGTCGCAGCACATCCATCCGAAGCGGGCCAGGCCGCGGATCTGACGGCCGAAGACGCCGAAACCGACGACGAGGACGCGGACGAGCAGCCCGCCTTTGCCCACGGCGAGCCGCAGGGCGACCAGCCCAACGGCGAACGCCGACCGCGGCGGCGCGGCCGACGTGGCGGGCGGCGGCGCCGCGGTGGCGCCGATGACGGGCTCGCGGCCTCGATCGCCGATGATCTCGCGCCGCCTGCGGCCTCCGAAGTCGAGACGGCGGTTGCTGATTTCGACGGCAACGGCGGAGCTCTGCATCAAGATGCGCCTGGCGAACCGGCTTCAGCCGTGTCCGAGGCGACAGCGGGCGCAACGGATCACGAACCGGTCGCCTCGGCGCCCGTCCCTGCTCCGCAGCCTGTCGTCACCCAGGAAGCCGAGCAGGAGGAGCCGCAAAGAGCGGAGTCGGACAAGACGCCGCGCCGTTCGACGGTTCGCGAGAAGGTCAGCTTCTTCACGCAGCCGAAGCAGGACGCGCCCGCCCCCATGGTCGATGTCGGCGCGAGCGAGCCATCGTCGCCTCCGCCCGCCCCTGCTGTCGAACCGCAGGCCACGGAAGCCGCGCCGGCGCCGAGCGAGACGCCCGGACCGCGCCGCGCCGGCTGGTGGTCGCGCCGCTTCGGCGGCGGGCAGTAAGCGACCGGCCAGACAACCCTCTCAAAAGCAAACGCCCGGCCATCCAGCCGGGCGTTTTCATATCTGCGAGACGGCAGAGGCTCAGCCGGTAGTGACGGCGGTCTCGACGTCGGAGGGATCGATCTCCTGGTTCAGGCGCTTCTGCAGCCGCTCATGATCGAGCTCGCCTTCCCACCACGACACGAACACGGCAGCGATGCCGTTGCCAGTGATATTGGTGAGCGCGCGCACCTCGCTCATGAACTTGTCGATCGAGAACACGATCGCCATGCCCGGCACCAACGCCGGGCTGACCACCGACAGCGTCGCCGCAAGGGTGATGAAGCCCGCGCCGGTGACGCCGCTTGCGCCCTTCGACGTCAGCATCGCCACGACCAGGATGGTCAGCTGCTGGCTGAAGCTCAGATCGACACCGAGCGCCTGCGCGATGAACAGCGTCGCCAAGGTCATGTAGATGTTGGTGCCGTCGAGATTGAAGGAATAGCCGGTCGGCACCACGAGGCCCACCACCGGCTTCGAGCAGCCGAGCCGCTCGAGCTTCTCCATCAACTGCGGCAGCGCGCTTTCCGACGAGCTGGTGCCGAGCACGATCAGGAGCTCGTCCTTGATGTAAGCGATGAACTTGAAGATGGAAAAGCCGATGAAGCGGGCGATCAGGCCGAGCACGAGCACCACGAACAGGGCAGCCGCGAGATAGAACAGCGCGATCAGGCCAATCAGGTTGCCGAGCGCGGCGGGCCCGAATTTTCCGATCGTATAGGCCATGGCGCCGAACGCGCCGAGCGGAGCCGCCTTCATCACGATCGCGATGACGCCGAACACCGCATGCGCGGCATCGTCGATCACATCGCGCAGCCGGTGGCCACGCTCGCCGAGCGCCATCAGCGCAAAGCCGAACAGGATCGCGAACAACAGGACCTGCAGGATATCGCCGCGCGCCAATGCGCCGACCACGCTGTCAGGGATGATGTTGAGGACGAAGTCGACGGTCTTCTGAGCCTCCGCCTGCTTCACGTAATTGGCGACCGCGGAGGCATCCGGCTTGGCGGCAAGGCCGTGTCCGATCGGGACCAGATTGCCGACGATAAGGCCGATGACCAGCGCAAAGGTCGAAACGATCTCGAAATAGACCAGCGCCTTGACGCCAACTCGTCCGACCTTGCTCGCATTCTGAATATGCGCAATGCCCGACACAACCGTGCAGAAGATGATCGGCGCGATCACCATCTTGATCAGCTTGATGAAGCCGTCGCCAAGCGCCTTGACCCAGTCGTTGGTGGCAACACTTGGCCAGAGCCAGCCAACCAAGACGCCAATGACAATGGCGATCAGGACCTGGACATAGAGAATCTTGTACCAGGGCTTCTTCGCCGTCTGGGGCCGGTCATACGTCCCGGCCTGGGTTGCTGCCACCATGGCGTTCCTCATCCTACGCGTGCAAGGGCGCTACATCGGCCCTCATCGAAGCGCACCTGACACAAATTGGCGCGCCACTGTCAATGGCGGCAACGCCGGTAAACCACTGGTTGGCTTATCCGAGCCAATGCCCGATCCGCCGCACCGCTTCCCGCATATCGTCAGCTGATCGTGCATAAGAAAAGCGCACGAAGCTGCGGCCATGGATGGGGTCGAAATCGAGCCCTGGCGTCGCAGCAACGTGGATCTCCTCCAGCATCCGTTTGGTGAATTCGAAGCTGTCGGAGGTAAAGTCGGACACGTCGGCATAGAGATAGAACGCGCCGTCGGCCGGCAGGAATTTGCGCAAGCCTGCGGTCGGAAGCCCCTCGATCAGGATGCGACGGTTCTCCTGATAGCCATGCTTGATGGCGTCCATCTCGGTCCGGCCGTCGAATGCCGCTTCCGCCGCGATTTGCGAGAGCGTTGGCACCGAGATCGCAAGGTTTTGCTGCAGCCGCTCGACCGGGCGAACCAGCGCGTCCGGCACCACCATCCAGCCGATCCGCCAGCCCGTCATGCAAAAGTATTTGGAGAAGGAATTGATGACGAGCGCATCGGGCGACAGCTCGGCTGCGGTCACCGCCGGGAAGGCATAGTCCAGTCCGTGATAGATCTCATCCGAGATGAAGCGGATGCCGGCGCCATGGGCGGCCGCAAGAACGCCCGCCAAGGCTTCGCGCGACATCATCGTACCGGTGGGATTGGCGGGGCTCGCGACCAGCACGCCCTTCAGCGGCGCCTTGCGGTGCGCTGCGAGCAACGCCTCGCCGGTGAGCGCGTGGCGCGTCTCGCTGCTGGTCTCGATCAGCACCGGCTCGCAGCCGAGCGCAGCCAGGATGTGGCGATAAGGCGGATAGCCCGGCACGGTCACCGCGACGCGGTCACCGGGCTCGAACATCGCCAGGAAGGCCAGGATGAACGCGGCCGATGATCCCGTGGTGATCACGATCCGCGCCGGATCGACGGTGCAGCCATAAGTCTCGCGATAGTGCCGCGCGATCCGTTCCCGCAGCGAGCTCATCCCCAGCGCCGAGGTGTAATCGATCCGCGCCGTCTCCAGGGCCTGATGGGCCGCCGCGATCGCAGTGCGGGGCGCCGGCGCGGCCGGCTGGCCGACCTCCATGTGGATCACCTGGCCGCCAGCCGCCTCGATTCGCTCGGCGGCCGCCATCACGTCCATCACCATGAACGGCGGAACATCGCTGCGCCGCGAGGGCGAAAGCAGGCTTGCAATCCGTGGTTCCATTTTGCTCGTCAGTGTCGCCTCGACCATCGATATCTGCTATTGACCCCGGCTGTTTGGGCCCGGCTGCTCAACCTTGCGGCGCGCGCCGGGATTAAGCCTTTTTGCGCCGCAGATGAGCCGCATTCCGCGGTTTGGTGGGCAATAGCCCGTATCGAGCCCCGCGCCAATTGCAAAGATCGCCTTGATGTTGCTCCGTATCGTGCCTCGCAAGAACCTGTCCGGTCTGGTCTCCGCCGTGGTCGCCGCGGCGCTGGCGCTCGCCCCAGTCGCCCCGGTCTCGGCCCAGGAGGGCAAGGGGGGACCGCCTATACTGCGCGACACCGAGACCGAGGTGCTGCTGCGCGAGTATACGCGCCCGATTCTCCGCGCCGCGGGCCTCGAGAAGCAGAATATCCAGATGGTCATCATCAACGACGCCTCGTTCAACGCGTTCGTTGCCGACGGCCGCCGCATCTTCGTCAATTACGGCGCGATCATGCAGTCGGAGACCCCGAACCAGCTGATCGGCGTGCTTGCCCACGAGACCGGCCATCTCGCCGGCGGCCATCTCGCCAAGCTGCGCCAACAGCTGGCGACCGCGCAGACGCAGATGATCATCGCCACCGTGCTCGGCGCTGGTGCGCTTGCGATGGGCGCGCGCAGCGGCAGCGGCAGCGGGCTTGCCAATGCCGGCGCCGCCGCGCTCGCCGGTCCCGGCGAGATGATCCGGCGCTCGCTGTTGTCGTATCAGCGGCAGCAGGAGGAGAACGCCGACCGCGCCGGCGTCAAGTTCCTGACTGCGACCGGCCAGTCGCCCAAAGGCATGTACGAGACCTTCAAGCGCTTCACCAGCGAGAGCCTGTTCGCAGCCCGCGGCGCCGATCCCTACCTGCAATCGCACCCGATGCCGGCGGATCGTGTCGAGGCACTGGAGGGGCTGGCCCGGCAGAGCCCCTATTGGGACAAGAAGGACGAGCCGTCACTCCAGCTGCGTCATGACATGGCCCGCGCCAAGATCTCGGCCTTCATGGAGCGGCCGGATACCGTCGCGCGGCGCTACCCCTTGTCGGATACTGGCCTGCCGGCGCGCTATGCCCGGGCGATCTCGACCTATCTGCATGGCGATTTGCGCAGTGCGCTGGCGCAGATCGACACATTGATCCAGGTCCAGCCGAACAACCCCTATTTCTATGAAGTGCGCGGCCAGGCGCTGCTTGAGGGCGGCCGCCCGGCGGAGGCCATCGCGCCACTGCGCAAGGCCGTTCAGCTCTCCAACCATGCCCCCCTCATCGAGATGTTACTTGGGCAGGCCTTGGTCGGCACCGACAATAATGCCTATACCGACGAGGCGATCGCGATCCTTCGCGCTGCGGTATCGCGCGAAGGCGAAGCGCCGCTCGGCTATAGCCAGCTCGCGATGGCCTATGGCCGCAAGGGCGATTATGCGGAGGCCGATCTCGCTTCCGCCCAAGCGGCCTTCCTTCGCGGCGACAACAAGACGGCCCGCGAGCTCGCCTCGCGCGCCAAAACCCGTTTCGCGGTCGGCTCACCGGGCTGGGTGAAGGCCGACGACATCGTTTCGGCAAAACCGCTTCCCGGCCAAAAAGGCGAATAGACTTTGCGGTATCATCTCGCGCTGCGCCCGTCAGACCCGACCACGACCAACGATAAGGACACGACCGTTTTGACCCAGAGAGCCATTCACATGCTGCCCCTTCGCCCTCTCTTTGCCTTTGCAGCGCTGTTCGCACTCGCGCTGTGCGGCGCGCCGCAGGCGGTGTCCGCCGAGAGCTTTTCCGACGGCCAGCGCGGCGAGATCGAGACCATCATCAAGAACTACCTGGTCTCGCATCCCGAGGTGCTCGAGGAGGCGATGACCGAGCTCAGCAAACGTCAGGCGGCCGCGGAAGCCGCCAAGCACGAGGCCTCTATCGCCAGCAACGCGGACGCGATCTTCAACTCGCCGCGCGGTGTCGTGCTCGGCAACAAGGACGGCGACGTGACCTTCGTCGAGTTCTTCGACTACAATTGCGGCTACTGCAAGCGCGCCATGGCCGACATGCTCGACCTCATCAAGAACGACAGCAAGCTGAAGATCGTGCTGAAGGAATTCCCGGTGCTGAGCCAGGGCTCGGTCGAGGCGGCGCAGGTCGCGGTCGCCGTGCGTATGCAGGCGCCGCAGAAATACCTCGATTTCCACCAGAAGCTCTTGGGCGGCCGCGGCCCCGCCGACAAGGCGCATGCGCTGGCGGTGGCGAAGGATCTCGGGCTGGACATGGCGCGCATCGAGAAGGACATGGCGAGCCCCGAAGCCAAAGCGACGATCGAGGAGAATTTCAAGCTCGCCGAGGAGATGGGCATGAATGGCACGCCCAGCTATGTGATCGGCAAGCAGGTCGTGATCGGCGCCGTCGGGCTCGAAGGCCTGAAGGAGAAGATCGGTGTTGCCCGCTGCGGCAAGGCGACCTGCTGATTCACATCCTACTACGTACTGAACGTACCGCTTCATCGTCCCATAAAGGCCGGCTGACCAATCAGCCGGCCTTTTCTCTTTATGCGGTCATCTTGTGTTCACCTTGATGAGCGCCGGTTCAGAACAGTGCGAGCGGCGACAAAATCCTGGAACCAATCGCGCTGCACGGAACATCTCCAATCCCCTGCAGTTGTCGGCGCGGGCAATGCCGAAAACACGAGGAGGACTGAAATGACTAATCGCTTGATGGTAACCGTTGCTGCAATCGCGCTGATTGCCGGTGCCGGATTTGCGCACGCGCAAGGCGCGGGTGCCGGGGGCCACGAATCCGGCGGCGCTGCGATGCACGGTGGCGCGTCGACCGGCGGAGCTGCAGGCGGCAGCGCGGGTGCAGCGATGAATCGCGACAGCGCGTCGCCTTCAGCGGGCGGCTCGTCCGAGATGAAGTCGAGCCAATCTGACGAGAAGGCGGGAACCAAGGGCAAGCAGGCCGAAGACAACATGCGCGGTCCGCAGGGTCAGAAGTCGAAGAGCATGAGCTCGGAGAACGAGACCAAGGGCGGCAAGGACATGAAGGCTGAAGGTCGCGAAGGCCACGACAAGAACATGAAGGCCGAGGGCCGGGACAGCAAGACCGGCACCAACAACGCGGAGAACCGTGAGGGCCGCAGCAACACCAACATGAACGCGGAGACCAAGACCGGCGGCGATCGCTCGCAGGTCACCACCGGCCAGGCGGGCGCCGGCGCCAAGCTCTCGACCGAGCAGCGCACCAAGATCACGAGCGTGATCCGCAGCCAGCACGTCGAGCCGGTCACCAACGTGAACTTCTCGGTCTCGATCGGCACCCGCGTGCCGCGCGACGTGCACTTCCATCAGCTTCCGACCGACGTCGTGACCGTCTATCCGGAATGGCGCGGATTTGACTACATCCTGGTCCGGGACCAGATCGTCGTGATCGATCCGAACACCTACGAGATCGTGGCGGTTCTCGACACCTGATCCCGACCAGGCGGGTGACGAGATTCCAGGTGACGAAACTTGGGGCGGGCAGCGATGCCCGCCCTATTCATGGGTGGGACAATCCACCTGCGGGGTCGCGGTCGGCCCTGCGTGGTTAATCAGCGATTTCCACAGCTTCGCCCGGGCTCTTCGCAGGGGATGCGAGCGGTTTCGGGTAAGATCCTGCCCTGCGAAAGGCTTCCCCTTCGCAGTTTTGTTACATATAACCCCCGGCCAGCCAGTGGAGTGGATTTGACATTCGCTGCCCATTCTGCGGCAGGCCGCAAAGCGAATGTCAAATCCAAAGCCCACTGGCATCAAGAACTTGCTGGTGGTCCTTCAATTCCAACGTTCGCAAACGATCCGGGCATCGGGGATGCGACGATCGGAATTGGACCAGTAGCCGCCAAATTGCCGGGATTAGGATGGCCGAAACCCCTCAGCGGACGATTTATGTTCTCAATGGACCCAACCTGAATCTGTTGGGCACCCGCGAGCCTGAGACCTATGGTCATGCGACCCTCGCCGATGTCGAGAAGCTGTGCGTCGACACCGCGGCTGCCTATGGCCTGACGGCCGAATGCCGTCAGTCGAACCACGAGGGCGTCCTCGTCGATGCGATCCACGAGGCCCGGGCCAAGCAGGTGATCGGTATCATCATCAACGCCGGCGCCTATTCTCACACCTCGATCGCGTTGCACGACGCGCTGATGGGGGTGAAAATCCCCACCGTCGAGGTGCATATCAGCAACATTCACGCTCGCGAGAGCTTCCGACACCATTCTTTCACCGCGAAGGCAGCGTTTGCATCCATTTGCGGCTTCGGCATTGACGGCTATCGGCTCGCGATCGCCGGTCTCGCGGAGAAGATTGGCGCCGAAAACACCAAGGCGAAGGCCTGACGTCTCGCCGCCCCAAAGAACACCAAGCAGAAGAGTTTTGGATCACCATCATGGCGCGCCAGCCCAATGAGAAGACCCCCGCGAAATTCGAAGACAGCGAGCTGATCCGCGAGCTCGCAGCCCTGCTCGACGAGACCAGCCTGACCGAGATCGAGCTTGAACGCGCCGGATTGCGGATTCGCGTGGCCCGCAACGTCACCGTGGCTGCCGCTGTGCCCGCTGCCGTGCCGTCCGCCGCGGCAGCCATGCCGGTTGTCGTGGCCGCCGCTGCAGCTGCTGCGAGCGCCGACCTGTCGAAACATCCGGGCGTCGTGCCGTCGCCGATGGTCGGCACCGCCTATTGGGCGCCCGAGCCCGGCGCCAAGCCATTCGTCGAGGTCGGCGCCAAGGTCGCGGTCGGCCAGACCTTGATGATCATCGAAGCCATGAAGACGATGAACCAGATCCCCTCGCCGCGGGCTGGGACGGTCACCCAGATCCTCGTCGAGGACGGCCAGCCGGTCGAGTTCGGCGAGCCGCTGGTGATTATTGAATAGAGGCGAATAGCGAATGGCGAGCAGCGACTAGGCTCTCGTCTCGTCCCCTCCTCGCCGTTCGCTACTCACCATTCGCCCATCGAGGCAACATGTTCGACAAAATTCTCATCGCCAATCGCGGCGAAATCGCCCTCCGCATCCTGCGGGCCTGCAAGGAGCTCGGCATCTCCACTGTCGCGGTCCACTCGACCGCGGACGCTGATGCCATGCATGTGCGGCTCGCCGATGAAAGCGTCTGCATCGGCCCCCCGCCTTCGAAGGACAGCTATCTCAACATCCCCGCGCTGCTCGCGGCCTGCGAGATCACCGGCGCCGATGCGGTCCATCCCGGCTACGGCTTCCTGTCCGAAAATGCGCGTTTTGCGGAAATCCTGGCTGACCACAACCTGCATTTCATCGGCCCGAAGGCTGAGCACATCCGCCTGATGGGCGACAAGATCGAGGCCAAGAAGACCGCAAAGCGCCTTGGCATTCCCGTGGTGCCCGGCTCGGACGGAGCCGTGACGCCCGACCAGGACGCGATGGCCATCGCCCGTCAGATCGGCTTTCCGGTGCTGGTGAAGGCCGCAGCTGGTGGCGGCGGACGCGGCATGAAGGTCGCGCATACCGAGGGCGATCTTGCGCTCGCGCTCACCACCGCCGCCAATGAGGCCAAGTCGGCGTTCGGCGACGCCTCGGTCTATCTGGAAAAATATCTGCAGAAGCCGCGGCACATCGAGATCCAGGTGCTCGGTGACGGCCGCGGCGGCGCCATCCATCTCGGCGAGCGCGACTGCTCGCTGCAGCGCCGTCACCAGAAGGTCTGGGAAGAAGGCCCCTCGCCTGCGCTGGATGCCGCAGGCCGCGCCAAGATCGGCCAGACGGTCGCAAAGGCGATGCAGCAGCTGAAATATATCGGCGTCGGCACCGTCGAATTTCTCTACGAGGATGGCGAGTTCTACTTCATCGAGATGAACACCCGCATCCAGGTCGAGCATCCCGTGACGGAGATGATCACCGGCATCGATCTGGTGCTGGAGCAGATTCGCATCGCCGCCGGCGGCGATCTGCCGATGAGCCAGGACGAAGTCGTCATCAACGGCCACTCGATCGAGTGCCGCGTCAACGCCGAAAACCCGGTCAGCTTCCGCCCGTCACCCGGCAAGATTCTTCAGTACCATCCGCCAGGGGGGCTGGGCGTCCGCATCGATTCGGCGGTCTACCAAGGCTACGTGATCCCACCCTATTACGATTCGCTAGTCGGCAAGCTGATCGTGCACGGCAAGAGCCGTGTCGAATGCCTGATGCGGCTCCGGCGCGCGCTCGACGAAATGGTGGTCGATGGCGTCGAGACCACGCTGCCGCTGTTCAGGGCGCTGGTGCGCGAGCCCGCGATCATCGACGGCGACTACCATATTCATTGGCTGGAGCAATATCTGGCTGGGCAGAAAGCCGAATGACGCGCGCGTTTTTTACGCCCGCCGGGAACTAAATCGGCGCACAAGCGTTCTGCCCGTTCGGGAGTTCGGTCCCGTGGGGGCATCCATTTTTCAGCCAACAATGAGTATGCGTCGTGGCGCCTGAGGTGAGACACAGGCGCGCGCTGGGCCAGATCCTGCTGCTGTCGGCAGGCTTCCTGGTCTTGGTCGCCATCAGCACGGCCTCCGTGCTGCTGGTCAACAAAGCACGCGAGGATAGCGCGTGGGTGGTCCACACCATCGAGGTCGAGAATCAGGTCAACACGCTGTTGCTCGATGTCCGCCGCGCCGAAAGCAATGCGCGCGGCTATCTGCTGACGCGTGACGACCAGTTCCTGACCGCACACGACGAGGCCGTAGCGGCGATCCGCCCCGACCTCGACAAGCTGGCGAGCCTCGTCACCGACAATCCGATGCAGAAGGGCCATCTTGCCAAGCTGCGCGCCGAGATCGAAACCCGGCTCAGCCAATTCGAGCGCGAGAAAGCACTGGCCGCCGGCGGCGACGACGCGGCTGCAACCGCGCTGGTCCGCAGCGCGGCATCTGGAAACACCAACGCCAATATCGGCGCTGTCGCCGACCTCATGCGTGCCGAGGAAGCGCAACTGTTCGCGCAGCGGTCGGCCAATGCCGATCACAGCCAGAGCCTGGCGACGCTCGTGACCATCACGGGCTCCGGGCTGGTGGTGCTGCTCGCCTGCCTTTCCGTCGTGCTGGTCCGCCGTTCCACCCGCGCCCGCGACGAGGCCGAAGCGCGCTTGCGCGAGAACTATCTCAATCTCGAGGCCACAGTCGACGAGCGCACGGCGGATCTGCGCGAGGCCAATGACGAGATCCAACGCTTCGCCTATATCGTCAGCCACGACCTGCGCTCGCCGCTGGTGAATATCATGGGCTTCACCAGCGAGCTCGAGGAGCTGCGCAACGACATCTTCCGGCGGATCGCCATGCTGGCGCGCACAGCCTCCGCTTCGCCGCCGCCGGCCGAAGGAACGGACCCCGAGCTCGAGGGCGCCGACCAGCAGCTCTCGGAGGATTTTTCCGAGGCACTCGGCTTCATCAAATCGTCGATTGCCAAGATGGACCGCTTGATCACCGCGATCCTGAACCTGACCCGCGAAGGGCGCCGCGAATTCGTGCCGACCCGGATGGACACGCGCGAGCTGATCGAGGCCGTCGTGACGACCCTCGCTCATCAGGCTGCCGAGGCCAATGCGACGATCCGGATCGAACCGCTGCCGACCATCGTCAGCGACCGCCTCGCGCTGGAGCAGATTTTCTCCAACCTGATCGACAATGCGATCAAATATCTGAAGCCTGGCGTGCCCGGGGACATCGCGATCCGCGCCCGCACCAAGCTCGGTTTTGCGATCTTCGAGATCGCTGATAATGGCCGGGGGATTGATCCCAAGGATCACCAGCGTATCTTTGACCTGTTCCGTCGCGCCGGGGCTCAGGACCGGCCGGGACAGGGCATAGGACTTGCACATGTGCGGGCACTGGTTCGGCGATTGGGTGGAACCATGTCGGTCGCATCGGAGCTCGGACAAGGCAGCACGTTCACGATAACGCTCCCGATCAACTGGAACGCCAGCAACCGGAACTCAGACCGATGACCATGCCCGTGACGATCATCATGATCGAGGACGATGAGGGACACGCCCGCTTGATCGAGCGGAACATCCGCCGTTCCGGCGTCAACAATGAGATCGTCCCGTTCACCAACGGTACAGATGCCGTGAGGTACCTGTTCGGAGACGACAGCAGCGGCGTGGTGCAAAAAGGCCGCGCGCTCCTGATCCTGCTCGATCTCAATCTGCCGGACATGACCGGCATCGAGATTCTGCGCATGGTCAAGGAGAACAAGTTCCTGAAGAGCGCGCCGGTCGTCATCTTGACCACGACCGACGACTCGCAGGAGATCAAGCGATGCTACGAGCTCGGTTGCAACGTCTACATCACCAAGCCGGTGAACTACGAGAGTTTCGCCAACGCCATTCGCCAGCTCGGCCTGTTCTTCTCGGTCATTCAGGTTCCGCCGACCCTATGAGCTCGACGTCGCCCACGCTGCTCTATATCGACGACGACGCGGCGCTGGCCCGGCTGGTCGAGCGCGGCCTGGCGCGGTTGGGCTTTGCAGTGGAACATGCCTCCAGCGCCGCCGAGGGGCTCGCCCGGCTCGAACAGGGTGGCATCGATGTCGTGGCGCTCGACCAGTACATGCCGGGCCTCGACGGGTTGGAGACGCTGGAGCGGATCATGGCGCAGCCCGATCCGCCGCCGGTGGTGTTCGTCACGGCGTCGCAGGATTCGAAGATCGCGGTGACGGCGCTGAAGGCCGGCGCTGCCGATTATCTCGTCAAAGACGTACAGGGCGAGTTCATTCCGCTGTTGCAGGTCGCGGCCGAAGGCGCCCTGCGCCAGGCGCGGCTGCAGAAGGCCCGCGACGAAGCGGAAGCCGAGGTCCGGGCCTCGCGCGACCGCTATGCGGCGCTCGCCGCCGAGCGCGAGGTGCTGCTGCGCGAGGTCAATCACCGCGTCGGCAACTCGCTGCAGATCATCGCCTCGCTGCTGCACCTGCAGGCCAACACCAGCACGCAGGATGACGTCAAGGCCGCGCTCACCAATGCGATGGGGCGGGTGGCGGCGGTGGCGCAGGTGCACCGCCGGCTCTACACCTCGCACGACCTGAAGAGCGTGCTGCTCAATCAATATCTCGATGCGCTGCTGGAGGATCTCCGCCGCTCCGCCGAGGGCAACCGGATGTCGCGGCTGACCTTGAAGGCGGAGCCGGTCGAGATCGATCCGGACCGCGCGGTCGCGATCGGCATCGTCGTCAACGAACTCGTGATGAACGCGGTCAAATACGCCTATCCCGATTGCCCCGGTCCGATTCATGTCGAGCTGAAGCTCGATAGCGACGAGATCCTGTTATCGATCGCCGACAACGGCGTGGGACTGGAAGCGTCCGGCAGCGATCCGCGCTCGACCGGCATGGGTCAGCGCATCGTCAGCGCGATGGCCACCAAGCTCGACGCCACCGTGCAGCCGGATCCGAACCACCAGGGCACCAAGTTCGTGGTCCGGTTCCGGCGCACCAAGGAGGCGCCGCGACCTGCCGCCGCTGCGGCCAGCTGAGCGCGACGGAGCCGACGCACACCATACGCCGGTCGCGCACGCCGTGCTGCCCTGCTATGCTTTCGGCCATGACTTCGCGCGACTCTGCTGCGACCGAAATCACGCCGGAAGTTCTGCTGCGTGCCTACGCCTGCGGCATCTTCCCGATGGCCGAAAGCGCCGACGATCCCAGCCTGTTCTGGGTCGAGCCGGAGCTGCGCGGCATCATTCCGCTCACCGGCTTCCGCATCGCCTCGCGGCTGGCGCGCACGGTCCGTTCGGATGCGTTCACGGTCACGGTCAACCAGGCCTTCAAGGCGGTGATGGACGGCTGCGCCGCGCCACAGCCGGGCCGCGAGGACACCTGGATCAACAAGCGCATCCGCGAGCTCTACACCGGCCTCTATGCGATCGGCCATTGCCACAGCGTCGAGTGCTGGCAGGACGGCGAACTGGTCGGCGGGCTCTATGGCGTCAGCCTGGGCCGGGCGTTTTTCGGCGAGAGCATGTTTCATCAGACCCGCGACGCATCGAAGGTGGCGCTCGTGCATCTGGTGGCGCGGCTGATCGCCGGCGGCTTCGAGCTGCTCGACACGCAATATGTCACCGAGCACCTGAAGACCTTCGGCGCGCTCGAAATCCCGCGCCGACGCTATACGGCGCTGCTGGAACGCGCATTGATCGGTCCGGCGGCGAATTTTGCCAGGCTCCCGCTCAATCGTCCGATCTCAGGGGCCGAGGCGCTCGCGATCATCACGGGGCGCGAATAACGCCCTCATGTGCGTCCGCGTCCCAGCGCAGTTCGCAGCCCACGATGACGTTGCCGATCGGCCTACCGGAAAATCCCGAACGGTCCGCCGGATTGCGGCGGCGGTGGGGGCGGTGGCGGCGCGACCTGCTGGGTCTGATATTGCGGCGGAGGCACCTGTGCCTGCGGGCGCGNGCGGCCTGACGCTGCGGGCGCTTCTGCGCCGGCTGTGAGGCAGGCGCTGCGGCCGGCTTCGGCTGGTCAGGCGCCGCGCTGACCACGGTGGTCTGCGGATCTTTGCAGTCCGTCAGCCAGATGTCGTAGATCGGATGCTCGACGCCATGCAGGCCCGGGCTCGCCGCGAACATCCAGCCGGAGAAGATCCGCTTCACCTCGCCCTGCAGCGTGATCTCGTCGACCTCGACGAAGGCGTCGGTGTTGGCGGCTTCGGTGGCAGGACGCGTATAGCAGGCGTCGGTCTTCACGCGCAGCGCGCCAAACTGCACGGTCTCGCCGATATCCTCGTCGAAATTGATGATGCGGCCGGTGATCTTGTCGAGGCCTGAGAAGGTGGCCTTCTTGTTCACGATCTTCTGGGCCGGCGGCTCGGTCACGACCTCATCGCCCGGCTGCAAAGTCGCCGGCGTCTGAGGCACGTTGCCGTTCGGCGGCACGGCGGCATTCTGCGGCGCGCCGGTCTGTGGAGCGCCTCGGGGCGGCCGCTGGCCGGGCGGCAGAGCCGACACCCCGGAGTTGGCGCCGGGCGCCGGCGCGGCCCCGGGCTGACCGCCGGGCGGTACGGCGGCGACAGGCGGATTGTTCTGCGGGACCACGGTGGTCCCCGGCGGCGGCGCCAGCGGCTGCGATTGCACCGGGCCGGGCAGCCCTGCGCCCTGTCCAGGCGCCATCCGAGGCTGCGGCGCCGGCAACACCCGGCCTTGCGGGAGCTCCGGAACCTCTTCCTCCTCGTCCGGCGGCGGCATCGGCTCGCCACGGCGTGGAATATTGCCGGGAGGACGGGGAACGGGATCAGAGAAAATCGTGCCGATCTGGGCCCGCACCGGCACAGGCAGCGCGAGGGAGGTGGCGGCCAGCAAGGCCGCGAGACCGGTAACAGCAATAATTCGATGCATCTCGCGCGGCTTTATCAGGCGAATCGGGTTCTCGGACAGTTTAAAGGGGGAATGTCCCATCCGCCGCTCTCGATCGGGTACCCCGTTAACATGCCGAATACGGCGGGGAAAGGGCGACCTGTCGGCGCAGGGCGCGCTGGTCGGGCCGCTCGCCGGATGAGATAGTCTGCTCACGGCCAGGTTCCCAGTGCCGCAACGATAAGCCTCCGGCGCGACCGGATGCAGAATGAGGAAACAACAGGTCCCCATGCCCGTTACGCTCGATGCCGATGCGGCCGCCGTCTACAAGGCCTTTCAGGAGGCCGGCCGGCCCGCTTATGAAACGCTGACGCCCGATGAAGCCCGCGCCTACTACCTCGCCGCGCGGGTCGTCACCAATCCGGAGCCGCCGGAGCTCGCCGAGGTGACGCAACTCACCATCCCCGCCCCCCACGGCGCCATCCCGGCGCGGCTGTATCGGCCGACCACGCTGCGGCAAGCTGGCGGCTTCGCGCCGGCCCTGGTGTTCTTCCATGGCGGCGGCTGGGTCATCGGCGACCTGGATTCGCACGACGTCGTCTGCCGCATGCTCGCGCATGAAGCCGAGCTGATCGTGATCTCGGTCGATTATCGCCTCGCGCCCGAGCACAAATTTCCGGCCGCCATCGATGACGCGATCAGTGCGACGCAATGGGTCGCCGACAACGCAGCCGCGCTCGGGATCGACCCCACGCAGCTTTGCGTTGGCGGTGATTCCGCGGGCGGCAATCTTGCGGCCGTGGTCGCGCTCTCCGCGCGCGACGCGGATGGGCCGACGATCGCGGGCCAAGTGCTGATCTACCCCGCCACCGACTTTGCGATGAGCCATCCCTCGCATCGCGAGCCAGAGACGAGCGTGCTGCTGACGCATTCCGTCATTCGCTGGTTTCGCGATCATTATCTGACCAGCGCCGCCGATGAGCATGATTGGCGCGCTTCGCCCGCGCGCGCGGAGACGCTCGCCGGCCTGCCGCCGGCCTATGTGCTCACCGCCGGCGCCGATCCGCTGCGCGATGAAGGCAATGATTATGCGCAGCGTTTGCGCGATGCCGGCGTCCCGGTCACGGACCGGTTCTTCCCTGGCCAATTCCACGGCTTCTTCACCATGGGCAAATTACTACCGCAGGCGAATGTCGCGGCTGCGGAGATCGGGGTTTGGCTCAGGGCGTTGAACGCTGAATGAGGGCGAGGCAGCTTGCCCGGCGGGTCGTTCCGTGTGATGTAGGGCCTGGTATACCAGGCTTGCGGTTGATGGCCTGGGCCTCATCGCCACCCGCTGGTGTCGCGGTCGGGCAGAAAATTCGAATGAATCGTCTGGGGAACATCAAGGTATGGCACGCAATATTCTGATCCTGGGAGCCTCGTACGGCTCGTTGCTGGCGACCAAGCTGTTGATGGCGGGTCACAACGTGACCCTGGTCTGCCGGAAGAATACCGCCGAGCTCATCAATCGCGAGGGCACCGAGGTCCGCATCAAGCTGCGCGACGAGCCGACCCATCGCTCGATCTTTTCGCGCACTTTGCCGGGCACCCTTGATGCCGCGCCTCCGCACGAGGTCGATCTGTCGCGTTACGACTTGGTCGGCCTGGCGATGCAGGAGCCGCAATACACCAACCACACCATTCGCGTGCTGATGATCAAGATCGCCGAGGCCAAGCTGCCTTGCCTGTCGATCATGAACATGCCGCCCCTGCCCTATCTGAAGCGGATTCCGGCGCTGGCGAACATGGATCTCGAGGAAGCCTACACCAACCCGCGGGTGTGGGAGCGCTTCACGCCTGGCCTGGTGACGCTGTGCTCGCCTGATCCGCAGGCGTTCCGTCCGCCCGAAGAGGGCGCGAACGTGCTGCATGTCGGCCTGCCGACCAACTTCAAGGCCGCGATCTTCGAAGATGAGAAGCACAACGCGCTGCTGCGCGAGCTGGAACGCGATATCGACGCGGTGACCCTGGATGGCCAGGACGTGCCGGTGAAGCTCAAAGTGTTCGACTCGCTGTTCGTGCCGCTGGCCAAATGGTCGATGCTGTTGACCGGCAATTATCGCTGCATCACGCCGTCCGACCCGCAGTCGATCCGCAATGCCGTCCATGGCGACCTCGCGCGCTCGCAATCGATCTATGACCATGTCGATGCCGTCGCGCGGCGGCTCGGCGCCGATCCGAAAGACCAGGTGCCGTTCGAAAAATATGCCAAGGCGGCGGAAAGCCTGTTGAAGCCGTCATCGGCGGCACGCGCGGTGGCGAGCGGAGCGCCCTTCATTGAGCGGGTCGATCTCCTGGTGAAGCTGATCTCGCATCAGCTTGGCATGCCCAGTCCCGAGATCGACCGCACCGTCGAGATCGTCGATCAGAAGCTCAACGAGAAGATCGTGGTGAGCGGATCCGGCCCGCAGTAGCGCGCGGCACATGTCATCAAGCGCGCGTCGTGCTGGCGCGCGCTTCGAACGCGCGGGCGATACCCGACATCATCGGTAACGAGATGTGACTTTGCGCCGTGACCATGCTGACGCATGGTCGCGCCGTACATTGATCTCGTTGCCCTGGACGTTCGGATGTTATCCTGGCTGCGCGGTGCGCTGGTTTTCCCGCTTCAAGCTCTCACCTGGCTCGGCAATCAGGGCACCCGCGCGATCGCAGCGCTCGTGCTGTTCGGCATCGCGCTGCCGCCGCTTGGCGAATTGCTCCGGCCCTACGTCACCGAGGCGATCTTCCTGCTGCTGATCATCTCCTTCATGCGCGTCGATCTCTCGGCGTTGCGCAGCTATCTGCGCAGGCCGGCGCTGGTACTAGCGGCAACGGCTTGGACAACAATCGCGGTCCCGGCGCTGGTCGGGATAACAGCGCATATCGCCCATGCCGATGCGCGCGCGCCTGATCTATGCCCAGATCTGTTCTTGGCGCTGATGCTGCAGGCCATGGCGTCGCCGATGATGGCCTCGCCGGCGCTGGCTGCGCTGATGGGCCTCGATGCGACGCTGGTCCTGATCACGCTGGTGACCTCGACGGCGCTGGTGCCGCTCACCGCACCGGTGTTCGCCTATATCTTCCTCGGGAAAATCCTGACGCTGTCGCCGCTAGCGCTCGGCCTGAAGCTCGCCGGCATCCTTGCCGGCGCGCTCGTCGTGGCCGCCGTCATTCGCCTCGCCGCGGGGATCGCGGCGATCCGTCGTCACCGCGCGCCGATCGATGGGCTGAATGTGCTGATCCTGTTCGTCTTCGTCGCCGCCGTGATGGGCCATGTGCTGGCCGATCTCTGGGCCGATCCGCTGCACATGTTCGCGCTTGCAGCGCTCGCCTTCGGGATGTTCTTCCTGCTGTTCGCCCTCACGATGCTGCTGTTTCGTGGCGCAGGCCGCGACCGCGCCATGGCGCTCGGACTGATGGTGTCGCAGCGGAACATGGGACTGATGCTGGCCGCGACCGAAGGCGCGCTGCCGGGCACCACCTGGCTCTATTTCGCGATGAGCCAGTTTCCGATCTATCTCGCGCCGCTCCTGTTGCAGCCGCTGGCCGAGCGGCTGCGCGCCAAGCCGCGCCCCGAGGCCGATCATGGCCTGATCAGCCCTGCATCCGAATGATGCAGCCTCACGTGCGAGCCACGCTCAGAGATGGCCGCAGGACCTCGCCTGTTCGCTCAGGTTGCCGAAACGCGCGATATGCGTGTTGCTGGCGCGGCAAGCCGAAGCTACCCTGTTGCGCACTGCCGGGCAGGAGGATCAAGTGACCACATCCGACGAACAAAAGATTTCCGAAGACCGCCGCGAGGCGCTGCGCTACGCCCTTGCGATCGGCAGCGGTGCTGCGCTTGCATCCGCGATGGCCAGTCCCGCCTCGGCACAAGCCGCATCCGACAACACGCTGGACCGCGTCCGCGCCAGCAAGGTGCTGCGCATTGCAGTGCTGCCGGGCGAACTGCCCTATTTCAACAAGGATCTCGCCAGCGGCAACTGGTCGGGCTTCTCGATCGAGATGGCCAACGACATCGCCAAGCTGCTCGATGTGAAGCTGGAATATACCGAATCCACCTACGGCAATTCGGTGCTCGACCTGCAGGCCAACAAGATCGACCTCGGCTTCGCGCTCAATCCGACGCCGCAGCGCGCATTGGTGGTCGATTTCACCAATACCGTGTTTCCGCATCCGTTCGGCGCCATGCTGAAGAAAGGCCTGGAGGCGAAGACCTGGGCCGACATCAACAAGCCCGAAGTCAGAATCGCTGTCGACGTCGGCTCCGCCAATGAGGCAGTGGCCCGCCGCTTTGCGCCCAATGCGACGATCAAATCCCTGAAGTCGCGCGACGAGGTGATGCTGGAGATGGCGTCCGGCCGCGTTGACGTCGTCGTCAATGCGCTGGTGCTGGGGCTGACCGCGATCGCCAAGAACCCGAATCTCGGCACCTACAAGATCCTGCAGTCGCCCTCGGTCGCAGTCGCCTCCGCCATGGCGGTGCGACGCGAACCCGACAAGCGCTGGCGCGACTTCCTCTCAGTGTGGGTCGACTACAACAGAGGCATCGGCCAGATGCGCGAATGGTTCGTCAAGGGACTGTCGCTGTCCGGCGTGAAGCCCGAGGACGTGCCTGTCGAACTGAGCATATAGATATCCAAAGCTGTAGGGTGGGCAAAGGCGCGCATGCGCCGTGCCCACCGCTCAGTCGCTCGCAACTGATGGTGGGCACGCTTCGCTTTGCCCACCCTACAGATCTGATGGCGCGGCTCACGCCTTGTCGTAGGTCATGCCGCGCTCGAGCCACCGCCCGAGCCAGGTGGCGGGGAACAGGATCGCGAAATAGATCAGCGCGATGATGGTGTAGACCTCGAGCGGCCGGTAGGTATCCGCATTGATCAGGGTTGCATTATAGACGAGGTCCGGCACCGCGATCACCGACACCAGTGAGGTGTTTTTCAGCTGCGTCACCGACTGATTGACGTAAGGCGCGAGCATCGGCTTGAGCGCCTGCGGAAGGATCACGAGCCGCATCATCCGCCACGACTTCAGGCCCAGCGCGCGCGCCGCGTCCCACTGCCCGCGGGGCACGCTTTCGATGCTGCCGCGCACGATCTCCGCATAGAACGCACCGCCATAGAGCGACAGCACGGTGACGGCCGCGATATGCGCGGGGATGTTGACGCCGATCAGGACCGGAAAGGCGTAATAGAACCAGATGATCTGCACCAGCAGCGGCGTGCAGCGGAACAGTTCGATATAGGCAAGCAGCAGCGAGTCGATCACCCGCCAGCGCCTGAGCCTGGCCAGGCCGACGATCAGCCCGATCACCGTGCCCAGAAAGATTGTCCCGACCGTGTAAGCCATGGTCCAGCCGAGCCCGATCCAGAACAGCCGGCTGTATTTGGTGAGGATCGCGAAATCCCAGACGTAATTCATGCCCGCTCCGCAGCGGCGCGACCGCGCGCCTGCTCTTGTCCAGTTCTCACAGGTAGCGGCTCGGGGAGAACGCCGAGGCGTCAAAGGACGGCCTGTCTTGTGCGATCATCGCCGCGACGGCAGCCCCCGTGGCCGGCCCCGTGGTGAAGCCGATATGCTGATGGCCGAATGCAAACCACAGGCCGGAATGGCGCGGCGCAGGGCCGATCATCGGCAGCGAATCCGGCAAGGTAGGCCGCGCGCCGCGCCAGGGCGCGGCAACGGCCTCGCCGAATTCCGCGACAGCGCGCGCCAGCGGCACCACCTGCGTCAGCTGGGCGACGTTCGAGGGCGCATCGCGGTCGGTCAGTTCGACACCGCTGGTGACGCGGATGCCGTTCTCCATCGGCGTCATCACGAAGCTGCCCTCGGCATCGTGGATCGGCCGCTGCAGCTTGCGCGCAGGGTTCGGCGTGAACTCCTGATGATAGCCGCGCTCGAACGCCATCGGCACCTTGTAGCCGAGCGGCTTGAGGATATCCGGTGACCACGGCCCCAGCGCGACCACGACATGGCGGGCGCGGATGACGCCGTCGCCGAGCACGACCCGCCAGCCATCGCCATCCGTTACCAGCGCCTTGATGTCGGACTGCCGCAGCAGGCCGCCGCTCCCCGCGACCATCCGCGCATAGGCCTTGGTGACATTGCCCGGCGAGTCGACCGACGCCGTCTGCGAATGCAGCAAGCCAACTGCGTAGGACGGGACGATGTTGGGCTCGAGCGCAGAGATGGCCTGGCGATCCAACAGCTCGCTCTTGATGCCATAGTCGGCGAGAAAATCATGCTCGGCCCTGGCCGCCGCGACAGCCTCGCTGCGCCAGACCTTGAGCCAGCCGGTCTCGCGGATACGCTCGGACACGCCGGCCCGCGCGATCCAGTCGCGATGCAGCTTGAGCGAAGCGCCAATCAGCCCATGTAGCGCGGCCGCGCGGGGCTTGACCCGGGCATCGACCGCATTGGCAAGGAAGCGCAGCACCCAGTCGACGTTGCGGATGGTCCAGAACGGATTCCAGCGCAACGCCGCGCTCTGGTTGGTGAGATAGGACGGCAGAGTCTTGAACAGCGACGGCTTGTTCAGCGGCAGGATCGAGCCGCTCGAGAGGATGCCTGCATTGCCGTGGGAGGTCTCCTCGCCCGGCGGCCTGCGATCGACAAGAATGACGGAGAGACCGCGCTCGCGGATCGCATAGGCTGCGGACACGCCGACGATGCCCGCCCCCAGCACGACGACATCAGCTGCTTGTTCGTTTGCCCCGCCCGCCATCAACCTCGTCATCCATCTACATCAACGTCAGTCCGCCATCGACCGGCAGCACCGGGCCGGTGATGTGACGGGCTTCCGGCGACAGCAGGAAGGCCACCGTCGCCGCGATATCATCGGGCTCGGCGAGTTGCTGCAGCGGATTGGCTTTGGCGGCCCTCTCCCACGCCGCTGGATCCAGCGAGCCGAGTCGTCCCGCATCCTTGCGCGTGTAGCCGGGCACGACGACATTGGCCGTCGCCCCCGTCGGCGCGAGCTCGATGGCAAGACACTTCACCAGCGCTTCCAGCGCGGCTTTGGCTGCGGCCGAGGCGGGAAAGGTGCCGCCCGGCACGAAGCGGTGCGCCACGAAGCTCGAGATCGCCACGACCCGCCCCTGTGCGCTCCGCGTCAGATCCGGCAGTGCCGCGCTTGCAAGCTCATGAAAGGCACCCGGCATCACCGCAAAGGAGCGGTCAAACGCCTCGCGTGGCAGATCCTGAAAACTGCGGCGGTCGGCGAAGCCGGCGGCATGGACCAGCGCGTCGATGCCGCCGAACGTATCGCGCGCCGCGCGAACCAGATCGGAGGCCGTACCGGCGATAGCAAGATCGCCGCAGTGATAGGCGACGGTCGCACCGGCCTGCCGGCATTCGTCGGCGACGGCCTGCAACCTCGACAGCCCGGCTTCGTCAGCCCCCTGCCCGTGCAACATCAGCGCCTGTCCCGGACCTGCCAATCGCCGAGCCACGGCCGCGCCGATGCCGGCCCCGCTGCCGGTGATGATGGTGGTGCGCATGCCCCCAGATCGCAATCGAACTGATCTCGGCCGGACTATAGGTCGCGCGGTCACGGATGCCAACAATCGCCTAGAGCATGGTCCGGAAAAGTGCGAAGCGGTTTTCCCTCGCGACAAACGCGGAACGCGTTTGCGCGGAGATCATGCTCAAACAATAAGCTAAAGCGCGATGACGATTCATCCTAATCTCATCGCGCTTTAGACCGACAATCCACTGCAGGTCGCCACGATCCTCGTGGCTTGCCAGAACCAGTGGCCTCCATCGCGTGCCGCCTGCATGCTGAAGAAGCGCTTGTTCCAATGCGGATCATGCGTGAAGCGGATGTTCTCGATCTCGAAGGCCTGCTGTTGCCGCCTCCATTCTGTGACCCAGGCGAAATGCGCCTCATCCAGCTGCTGCCGCAGCCTGGAGACTTCGATCACATAAGGGGCTGGAAACAGAATCGCAAAACTCATGGAGCCGGCCATCGTGCGATCCTTTCGAGCTCCCGGACCATTGCCGAAACTCTATCCCGCCCGCGCCGCGCGGCGCAACGCCTGCGGCGGCTGGCCGAAGGCGCGGATGAAGGCGCGGCGCATGCGCTCGGGATCGCGGAATCCCGTCGTCTCCGCGACGCGCTCGATCGGCTCATGCGAAGCCTGCACGCGCAGGCGCGCCGCCTCGATGCGCAGCCGCTCCACCGCTTTTGACGGCGTGGTGCCGGTCTCCGCGATGAAGGCGCGCGTAAAATGCCGCGCGCTCATGCCGGCGCGCTCGGCGAGATTGTCGACTGTCAACGACGCATCCAGATTCTCGCGCGCCCAGGTGAGCAGCGGACCGAAGCGGCCGGTCGGCGCCTTCAATTCCAACAGTGACGAGAACTGGGACTGGCCGCCGCTGCGGCGATGATAGAGCACGAGCTGGCGCGCGGTGTCCTGCGCGATCTCGGCCCCGTGATCCTCCTCGACCAACGCCAGCGCGAGGTCGATCCCGGCACTGATCCCGGCTGAGGTCCAGATATTGCCGTCGCGAATATAGATGCTGTCGGGCTCGAGCTTGACGTCGGGATAAGTCGCCAGGAATTGCCGGGTGCGGTGCCAATGCGTGGTGGCACGCTTGCCGTCCAACAGACCGGCTTCCGCAAGAACGAACGCGCCCGAGCAGACGCTGGCGATGCGCGTCCCGCGCCTGGCAACGGACTGCACAAAGCGGAGGACGCATGGGTTGCGGGCGGCGGCTTCGACCCCGTCGCCACCCGCGATGAGCAAGGTCGACAGCGCTGCAGCAGGCCCGAACTTGCGCGCCAGCATCTCGACGCCGGAAGACGAGCGCACCGGCCCCGGTTCGGCGGCGATCACCCTGATCGGCGTGGACCTGCGGGCATAGCGGCCGGCGATCTCGAATACCGAGATCGGCCCGGCGGCGTCGAGCAGCTGGAAATCCGGAAAGATGAGGACGCCGATCATGGCACTGGTCTCACGATGATTACGCGGGACGTCATAAAACGAGGGAAATCCGCCATTTCTGACGTCGAGCCCATCACGCATAATCGGCGCGGTCAAGCATCTTCTCACTCAGCAAACCAGGAGGCCCGTCATGGCTGCGCCGCTCTCGGTCGTTTTCGTGCTGTTTCCGCGCGTCACCCAGCTCGATCTGACCGGTCCGCTGCAGGTGTTTTCCAGCATCCCGGGCGCAACCCTGCATCTCGCCTGGAAGCGCATCGAACCGGTGCCCACGGATTCGGTCCTCACGCTGATGCCGACCACGACATTCGCGGACTGCCCGCAGGCCGATGTCATCTGCGTACCCGGCGGCTTCGGCGTCGATGATATCGTCAATGACGACGAGGTGATCGGCTTTCTGCGCCGTCAGGCCGCTGGCGCCCAATACATCACTTCGGTCTGCACAGGTTCGCTGGCGCTCGGCGCCGCCGGCCTGCTCGACGGCTATCGTGCCGCAACCCATTGGAGCGCGCGCGAGTGCCTGCCTTTGTTCGGCGCAACGATCAGCACGGACCGGGTCTGCATCGATCGCAACCGCGTCACCGGCGGCGGCGTGACGGCGGGCATCGACTTCGCGCTCACGCTGGTCTCACAGCTGGTCGATCGCCGGACGGCCGAGCTGATCCAGCTGCGACTGGAGTACAACCCTGCGCCGCCGTTCCGCGCCGGCGCGCCGGATACCGCACCCGACGAGGTGCTCGCCACCATGCTGGAGCGGATTGCACCGTCCCAGCAGCGCCGCGTCGCCGCGGCCCGCCGTGCGGCCGAACGGCTGCAGCAGGTCTCGCCGGCCTGATTTGCAGCTTCGCAGCGCAAAGAAAAAGGCCGCCGGATTGCCCGAGGGCACCCTGGCGGCCTTTCCTGTTCTTACGGCAACACCACATCTTGCGGGCGATTGCCGGACTGAGGCGCCGAGGAGCTGAGCTCCGTCCGGTCGCGAGGTCCTGCTCGGGTGCCGCTGCATATCGGACACAGTCGCGATTCCGTGCCCGAACCGTCGCGGTGGAGAACCCACCTCCGTAAGACCACGCCATTGAGCCGCATGCGCACGTCATCGGCAAGAGGCCTCGGCAGCGCGCGCATGCGCCATCCCCGCTAGTCCCGCAATTCACAGCAGCGGCTGACGGTTCACGCTGCGACGGCGCTTCCGCACGACGCCATGTGCGCTGCAGCTACAGCCTGCCGGCGTCGAATGTCAGATGGGCCGATGATCAGTTGCCGGGCGTCCAGGCCTGATAGTCACCGGTCGCCTTCGGCCGGCGACCGCTCGCGAGCGTCGAACCGGCCGGTCGATACGCGAGCGGCGTTCCCGTCAGGTTCGGCTGATGCGGCTTCTCCCACTCGCGCGGCTTGTAGCCGTCCTGGGTCGGAGGCACGTCGACCATGTGGTGGATCCAGCCGTGCCAGGCCGGCGGAATACGGCTGGCTTCCGCGAGCCCGTTATAGACCACCCAACGGCGCTCGAAATGCAGCACCGGATCGATCTTGCCACCGGCGGTGCGGTAATAGCGGTTGCCCTGCTCGTCCTGCCCGACCAGTTCCCCGAACCGCCACGTCCATAGCTGCGTGCCGAAGGTCTGACCGTTCCACCAGGTGAAGAACTTGAGCAGGAACTGTTTCATGCGAGCGAGCCGGATTGGAGGCGGGTTGCGCCCTGATGCCACCCCGCCGCCGACTTGTCCAGTGTCACGCCCGGATGCGCCCGTGGCTGGCATCGCGGGTTCTGCCGGTTTCAACCGCAGCACACGGCAAGGTGTGGGTCCCGATCGGGAACGACCCTCGTCGCCTAAGGTTAGGTCATTTTCCCCCTGATGGAGTCTGATCGATGTTCAATCTGAAGAAGACGGGCGCCGCTTTGGCGGTGGCGCTGATTCTGCCGGTGGCGGCGTCCACGGCGAGCTTCGCCCAAGGACCCGGCGGTCACGGTGGCGGCGGCGGCGGAGCGATCGGTGGAGGCGGTGGCGGTCACGGTGGTGGTGGTGGTGGCGGCTTCGGTGGTGGTCCTGGTGGCGGCGGCTTCGGCGGCGGCCGGGGTGGCNGNNT
>NZ_CAFK01000009.1:35788-81652 GCF_000239815.1 Bradyrhizobium sp. STM 3843
GGGGNNGGNNGCTTCGGCGGTCGCGGCGCGATGGCTGCGGCCCCAAGCGTCGCGGCGAGCCCAGGAACCCGAGTCGCAACTGGCCCGGGCGTGGCAACCGGTGGCTTTAGCGGCGGCGGCTGGCGCGGCGGTAACGGCGGCTGGCACGGCGGCGGCGGTGGTTGGCATGGCGGCGGCTGGCATCACCGTGGCGGCTTCTGGCCGGGTGTCGCTGTAGGCGCCGCGCTCGGCTCCTACGCCTATTATGGCGGTCCGGACTATTATTATGATGATTACAGCCCGGACTACTACACCGATTATTCCTACTACGATGACAGTGCCCCGGTCGCAGTCGCAGCCGGCGGCGACGCAAGCTATTGCGCGCAGCGCTACCGCTCCTACGACCCTGCGTCGGGCACCTATCTCGGCTATGACGGTCTGCGACATCCCTGCCCGTAGGCTGCAGGCGACGACCCCAGGCATGACGACGAAGGCGGCGCATCCCAGCGCCGCCTTTTTGTTTTGTGTCGAAGTTTTGTGCCGAATATTTTTTGCATCTGCTCTGTCATATGCCCGGCGCTGTGCAGAGCTGCAGCGCATTCCGTCCTATACGCTTCGCCACTGCGTCATTGTCCTCGGCAAACGTGATTCGGGATCCGCCGCCGCATTCGATCGGGTGAAGAGTTGCGGGCCGCGGTTCTGAGCGAGACCGTCGAGTGCCATCGCTCGGACGAGCCGCGCAGCATTGCGACCCCGATGCTTCGCCCCTTGCGACGCAAGCCGTCTCGGCAGATCATCTCCCTATGGACATCGTCTCTGGATGCGCGGCGGAACCAGTGCGGCAACCGTCCGTGGCCTTGCTATCGAGAAGAACTGAGCAGAGTCGATGATCTCACAGCGATTGGCAGTTGCACTTGGTCTGGGAATGCTGCTGGCGATCGGAGCCGTATCAACGGCTCTCGACGTCAAGTCGCGCCACGATACGGACCGGGTCAATCATACGCTGAAGGTGCTGCAGCAGGCCTCCGAATTGCGGCTGCTGCTCCGCGAGGCTGAGTCGGCTGCGCGCGGATTCGTGCTGACCGATTCCGCGACCTTGCGCGCCGAATTCGACCAGGCCGGCGCAAAAATCCCGTCCGCCCTCGCCGAGCTGATGCAGGGGGTCGGTGACAATCCCGAGCAGTGGGCGCTGCTCAAGACCACCGAGCCGCTGATCAAGCGCCGGCTCGAGATCGCCGCCGAGGCGATGGCCCTCCACACCGCGGGCGACACAGAGGGGATGATGGATTTCACCAAGCGCGCCGAAGCGCGCGCAATGATGGCGAGGGTCTCGGAGCATATCGATCGTTTCACCGCCGAGGAACGGCGCCTGCTGACACTGCGCTCGGCAACGTCACGCAGGACCGGATCGCTGCTGCTGGGGATCGATCTTGCCGGCGTCGCCTTCGTGCTGGTCGTTGCCGGCTTTCTGCTGCGGCGCGGCTATATTGCTGACCGTACCTTGCGGGCGTCGCTCACGCGCTCCGAAGCCGAGGCCAGCTCTCTGACCGAAAAAACCCAGAGGCAGCACGCCGACCTCGTCGCGGCGCATGAGAAGCTGCAGCATTCGGCGGAAGTGCTCGCGAACACGTTCAATACGATGGCCGAGGGCGTGCTGGTCATCGACGCCTCGGACAACGCGATATTCTCCAATCCGGCAGTGGAACGCCTGCTCGGCTATCGCGAGGGCAAGAGCCTCAACGAGGTGCGAAGCCGGATCAGAGTGTTCGAAAGCGACGGCGTCACCCCGGTTCCGGATGCGGCGTTGCCGACGCCGCGCGCGTTGCGCGGGGAGTCCTTCGATCGCACCGAAGTCGTGGTTCATCGCCTCGACAGCGATGACGTAGTGCGGCTGATGATCAGCGGCCGTCCGTTGCGCAACGCCGAAGGCCAGATCACGGGCGCGGCGATGGTCTATCATGACATCACGGCCGTCCACGAAACCGAGCGGCTGTTGCATCAGGCGCAGAAGCTGGATGCGATCGGCAAGCTGACCGGCGGCGTCGCGCATGACTTCAACAACATGCTGACCATCATCACCGGCACAATCGAGTCCCTGATCGAGGACACCAAGGATCGCCCGGCCGCGGCGGCAACGGCCACGCTGATCAGCGAGGCGGCGGACCGCTGCACGGAACTGGTCCGGCACCTGCTCGCCTTCGCGCGCAAGCAGCCGCTGCATCCGCGCGACAGCGACGTCAACAGCACCGTGCTCGACATCGCCAAGCTGTTGCGCCCGACGCTGGGCGAGCAGATCGAGATCAACTCGATCCTCGAGGAGGACGAGCCGCTGGCCCATATCGATTCGGCGCAGCTGGCCAATTCGCTGGTGAATCTCGCGATCAACGCCCGCGACGCCATGCCCGATGGCGGCAAGCTCCTGCTGGAGACGCAAAGGGTCGTGCTCGACGAGGCCTATGCGGCGGCCAATGTCGGCGTCGCGCCCGGCCCCTACATCATGGTCGCGGTCAGCGATACCGGAACCGGCATGTCGGCGGAGGTGCGCGACCGCGCCTTCGAGCCGTTCTTCACGACCAAGGAAGCCGGCAAGGGCTCTGGCCTGGGCTTGAGCATGGTCTACGGCTTCGTCAAGCAATCCGGCGGCCACATCAAGATCTACAGCGAGGAAGGCCGCGGCACCACGATCCGGATGTATCTGCCGCCCGCCAAAGGCGGTGCGGAAATCAAGGAGACGCTCGAAGCGCCCATCCCCGGCGGCAGCGAGACCATTCTCGTCGTCGAGGACGACCGCCTGGTGCAGGATTTCGTGGTCACGCAGTTGAAGATGCTGGGCTACAAGACGCTCACGGCCTCGACCGGCGCCGAGGCGCTGGCGCAGGTCGATGACGGCGCGCGATTCGATCTTCTGTTCACCGACGTGATCATGCCGGGCGGCATCAACGGCAAGGAGCTCGCCGAGGAGATCAGCCGGCGCCGGCCGAAGATCAAGGTGCTCTACACCTCCGGCTATACCGACAATGCCATGGTGGAGCATGGCCGGCTCGATCAGGGCGCCCTGCTGCTGACCAAGCCCTACCGCAGGTCGGATCTGGCGCAGATGGTGCGGTTGGCGCTGCAGGGCGCCGAGCATGAGACCGCCGAATCGTCGCCATCGGCCCTCGCCTGAGCCCCTGGAAGCCCCGCCTCCGTAACCGCCGGTGAGTCCCGCCGATGCAAGGGCAAAAACCGTAGTCGGACGGAGGCGAATGGCTGCCCTGTGAACAGCGGGGCGAACGGCTGTGGACGACGCGCCCAACAAATTTTTCGGGTTTGGAATCCGCTCGGACTCACCGATACTTAAGCCCTTCACGAGGCCGGGATCGGCCCTGGTTATCCCGCACTTTCCCCCATATTTAGTGTTTGATTCAGGAACTCGCACTAGTTCTTGACGGGCGCGACAGAGTCATCCTAGCTTCCACCCCGTCGGCGCGAGTTCTGTTTCGGGTCCCGCTGGCACCTCCCGATGGGTTCCGAAATGACCACTCCGCCGGCCTCATGGCCTCGGGTGAAGGGCGTGTCTGCCCCGCTTTTGGGATGATCTGGAACGCGCTGATTGAGGGGCTGCCGATAAGGCCCAGGGGACAGTTGGGCGTTGAAAGAGAGACGGACCGGACCACCGGTTCTCACGGTTGCGTTTCGTTGTCCGCCCGTCAGGCGGGCAGCGGCGCGGCGAATGAAAATGACCCGGGTCTGCGCCAACGCAAAGCAGCCCGGAAACTTGATTGGGGCACGACCGATGCGGATTGAACGGCGTCATACCACCGAAGGACAGTCACCCTATGCCGGGCTCGAATTCCGGCTGACCACCTCGGAGATCAAAAACCCTGACGGCTCGGTCGTGTTCCGGCTCGAGAACGTCGAGGTGCCGGAGTTCTGGTCGCAGGTCGCCTCCGACGTGCTGGCCCAGAAATACTTCCGCAAGGCCGGCGTGGCCGCGCGCCTGAAGAAGGTCGAGGAAGAGAGCGTGCCGTCCTGGCTGTGGCGCTCGGTGCCCGACACCGAGGCGCTGGCTGCGCTGCCCGAGGGCGAGCGCTATGGCAGCGAGCGGTCGGCCAAGCAGGTGTTCGACCGCCTCGCCGGCTGCTGGACCTATTGGGGCTGGAAGGGCGGCTATTTCACCACTGAAGAGGATGCGCAGGCGTTCTATGACGAGCTGCGCGTCATGCTGGCCAAGCAGATGGTGGCGCCGAACTCGCCGCAATGGTTCAACACCGGCCTGCACTGGGCCTATGGCATCGATGGCCCCGGCCAGGGCCACTATTACGTCGACTACAAGACCGGCAAGCTGACGAAATCCAAATCGTCCTACGAGCATCCGCAGCCGCATGCCTGCTTCATCCAGGGCGTCGAGGACGACCTCGTCAACGAGGGCGGCATCATGGACCTCTGGGTGCGCGAGGCGCGCCTGTTCAAATACGGCTCCGGCACCGGCTCCAACTTCTCCAGCCTGCGCGGCGAAGGCGAAAAGCTCTCCGGCGGCGGCCGTTCGTCCGGCCTGATGAGCTTCCTCAAGATCGGCGACCGCGCCGCCGGCGCGATCAAGTCGGGCGGCACCACCCGCCGCGCCGCCAAGATGGTCGTGGTCGACGCCGACCATCCGGACATCGAGGCCTATATCGACTGGAAGGTGAAGGAGGAGCAGAAGGTCGCGGCCCTCGTCACGGGGTCCAAGATCAACCAGAAGCACCTGAAGGCGGTGCTGAAGGCCTGCGTCAATTGCGAGGGCTCGGGCGACGACTGCTTCGATCCCGAGAAGAACCCGGCGCTGCGCCGCGAGATCAAGCTCGCCCGCCGCGCGCTGGTGCCCGACAACTTCATCAAGCGGGTGATCCAGTTCGCCAAGCAAGGCTACAAGGACATCGACTTCCCGGTCTACGACACCGACTGGGATTCGGAGGCGTATCTCACCGTCTCCGGCCAGAACTCCAACAACTCGGTGTCGCTGAAGGACGATTTCCTGCGCGCGGTCGAGACCGACGGCGACTGGAATCTGGTGGGCCGCACCACCAAGAAGATCACCAAGACCCTCAAGGCCCGCGACCTCTGGGAGAAGATCGGCTACGCCGCCTGGGCCTCGGCCGATCCGGGCCTGCACTTCAACACCACGATGAACGACTGGCACACCTGCAAGGCGTCCGGCGACATCCGCGCCTCCAATCCGTGCTCGGAATACATGTTCCTGGACGACACGGCGTGCAACCTGGCCTCGGCCAACCTGCTCACCTTCTACAACACCACGACGAAGCATTTCGACGTCGGTGCTTACGAGCATCTCTGCCGGCTCTGGACCTTGGTGCTCGAGATCTCCGTGCTGATGGCGCAGTTCCCGTCGAAGGCGATCGCGGAGCTCTCTTACGAATTCCGCACGCTCGGCCTCGGCTACGCCAATATCGGCGGCCTGCTGATGACCATGGGTCTTCCCTACGACTCCAAGGAAGGCCGCGCGCTGTGCGGCGCGCTGTCGGCGATCATGACCGGCATCGCCTACAAGACCTCGGCGGAGATGGCGGGCGAGCTCGGCACCTTCCCCGGCTACAAGAAGAACACCGCGCACATGCTGCGGGTGATCCGCAACCATCGCCGTGCCGCGCACGGCCAGGCCACCGGCTATGAGGCGCTCTCGGTCACCCCGGTGCCGCTCGATCACGCCTCCTGCCCGCAGGCTTCCATCATCACCCACGCCACCAAGGCCTGGGACGATGCGCTGGAGCTCGGCGAGAACAACGGCTTCCGCAATGCGCAGGTCACCGTGGTGGCGCCGACCGGCACCATCGGCCTGGTGATGGACTGCGACACCACCGGCATCGAGCCTGATTTCGCGCTGGTGAAGTTCAAGAAGCTGGCCGGCGGCGGCTACTTCAAGATCATCAACCGCGCGGTCCCCGAGGCGCTGCGCGCGCTCGGCTATCGCGAGAGCGATATCGCCGAGATCGAGGCCTATGCGGTCGGTCACGGCTCGCTGTCGAATGCGCCGGGCATCAACGCCTCCACCTTGAAGGCCAAGGGCTTCACCGACGAGGCGATCGCGAAGGTCGAGAAGGCGCTGCCGACCGCCTTCGACATCAAGTTCGTCTTCAACAAGTGGACGCTGGGCGAGGACTTCATCCGCGACCAGCTCGGCGTCGGCGCCGAGGCGCTGGCTACGCCGAACTTCGACCTGCTCTCGGCGATCGGCTTCACCAAGCGCGAGATCGAGGCGGCCAACGTCCACATCTGCGGCGCGATGACGGTGGAAGGCGCGCCGCACCTGAAGGCCGAACACTACGCGGTGTTCGATTGCGCCAATCCCTGCGGCAAGATCGGCAAGCGTTATCTCTCGGTCGAGAGCCACATCCGCATGATGGCGGCGGCCCAGCCGTTCATCTCGGGGGCGATCTCCAAGACCATCAACATGCCGAACGACGCCACGGTCGAAGACTGCAAGTCGGCCTATCTGCTGTCCTGGAAACTGGCGCTGAAGGCCAACGCGCTCTATCGCGACGGCTCGAAACTGTCGCAGCCGCTGAACTCGCAGCTCATCAGCGATGATGAGGACGAGGACGATGCGGTCGAGGCGCTCTACGAGAAGCCGATGGCCGCGCGTGCGGCGCAGATCTCCGAGCGCGTGGTCGAGAAGCTGGTCGAGCGTATCGTGGTGATGCGCGAGCGCGAGAAGATGCCGGATCGCCGCAAGGGCTACACCCAGAAGGCGGTGGTCGGCGGCCACAAGGTCTATCTCCGCACCGGCGAATATGATGACGGCCGGCTCGGCGAGATCTTCCTGGATATGCACAAGGAGGGCGCGGCGCTGCGCTCCTTCATCAACAACTTCGCGATCGCCGTCTCGCTCGGCCTGCAATACGGCGTGCCGCTGGAGGAATATGTCGACGCCTTCACCTTCACCCGCTTCGAGCCATCAGGCCCCGTGCAGGGCAACGACTCCATCAAATACGCGACCTCGATCCTGGACTATGTGTTCCGCGAGCTCGCGGTGAGCTATCTCTCCCGCTTCGACCTCGCCCATGTCGACCCTTCCGAGAGCAATTTCGATGCACTTGGCAAAGGAGTGGACGAGGGAAAATCGCCGGAAGAGCTAGGGGGGCATAACGCCGTTCGACTTGTATCTAAGGGATTAACGCGATCTCGGACTGATCGATTGGCAGTTGTTGCCCGGGCGGCCCAACCAGCCCCAGCTACAAATACCATGGTCGTCGAATCGACTGAACCAGACGTAGATGCAGTGAGAATGAACTATTCAAAGCTCGATTCGAAGATATCAGCTCGGGCCGAAGCCAAGGCGAAAGGTTATGTGGGAGAAAGCTGCACGGAATGCGGCAACTTCACCTTGGTAAGGAACGGCACATGTCTCAAGTGCGACACATGCGGTAGCACCACTGGCTGTTCCTGATGGGCAACTAGATAGATAATAGATGTCCTTGGTCGACTACAAGGTACCGTTCCGGAGCGAGGCTTTCATCGCGGAGATCGCGATGAAATGTTGGCGCATCGGAACGGTACCGGGCTCCAAGCAGGTCGACTTAAAAGTTATACTCACGGAGTTGGAAGCTCACGGGGTTGAGAGCATTGCGCACATTCACGGCATGCGACGCAAGGGCCGGTTGAAAATCGAAATCATAGACGATTGTGCCGACCCCTCGCCGGCCTGCGTGGACTTTCGCCCGACTTTGAAACTCCGCGTCCAACAAGCCACGTGGCAACGATTTCAGCTCGGCCATTCGGAGGAACGAGTTATCATTGCGCACGAAATCGGGCACATCTTGCTGCACAGTGATCAAGCAAAGCGCTTTTCCAGGGATCCGACTGTCCAAATACAGTTCGCTGAGAACGAAGATTCGGCAGAGGGTCAAGCCAACCTATTCGCTGATCACCTGCTGATACCGACACATATCGCAACGCAACTTAACGATGTGGACCGATTGGCGTTCATCTGCAACGTACCCGAGGACTTTGCACGTGATCGTCTGACTGGAGGCGGCCACGACAAGTACCAGTACGCCTGGTCAAGCTACGCGACCGGCGCACCGTGCGCCAACTGCGGTGATTTCTCAGTAATCGGCCCATTTGGGCGACGTAGATGCACCTCCTGCGGCGGCTGTGGATAACCGATAAATCTTCAGAGTTGTTGCTCGTTAGCATCTATACCGGTATCCATAACGATTCGCTTCGTGAGTAGAAATGCAATGAATTCGGAATTCTCAACGGCGGGACAACAACGATCGAACTCACAACTCCGATTGTTGGATGCGTTCACAAACACGACTTGCTGGAAACAAGCACATGTCCATCCGTCAAGTTTCTTTTCCCAAAAACGGGCCAACCCTCCTAGACTGGTCTCTCATTGAGAAGGGCATCACGACCAGGAGCGATTTCTCTCGAAGCAGAGAGCACGCCTTCCACTGCTATTTACTTGAAAATGTCTTCAACATCCTGCCAGACGCAGCTGACGATTACATAATCGATGGCGGCCGCGATCGGGGCGTCGACTTCATCATTATTGACCACGAAGCCCGTTCGATCGATATTGCATCGACCAAAGTCGTAGCCACTTATAAAAAATCTCAAAATAACTTTCCTGGCGCAACGATTGATAAGATCATTTCATTCGTGGATGATCTATTGCACCGTCGAGACGGACTTCTCGCGGACAGCAACCCACTCCTCAGATTAAAAGTGGAAGAGATATGGGATGCCCTTGAGCATGACACGTATCAGATACGTGTACATTTGTTCTCGAATCAGAAGCCATTAGCATCGGCCGAACGTCAACGACTCGAAGCACATCTCGCGCGCAACGACATCAGTCTGTTCGAAAGCCATTTATACGAACTGTCGCATGGAGTGGTACGAGCTTCAAAACCTAGATTCTCCAAAACCATCAGGGCCACCGCAGACAACAGCTTTGAGTATCGCGAGCCCAGCGCACGTGCGGTAATTGCACGACTGACTTTATCGGAACTGTACGACTTCCTGAACGTACCTGCCAACAATGAGTTTGATAACCGCTTAGTCACCCAGAATGTACGCTATTACTTGGGCAGTCGAGCCCCTGTTAACAGAGAGATACGAGACACTCTGGTCTCCGGTAGAGCCGGGGAGTTTTCGCTACTGAATAATGGGATGACGATCGTTTGCGACCAGATGATAATGGTTCCGGGAGGATGCTTTCCGATCAAGCTTGTGAACCCGCAGATTGTAAATGGCGGCCAGACCGCTGTTGTTATTCATACGGTCGGCCGGTCACCTCCTGCGCACTTTTCCGAAGGTTCGATAAACGTAAAGGTTATCGAGACTTCGGATAGAGAGTTGATCGAAAGAATCGCGGTTGGTAGTAACACGCAGAACCGTATTTTTGGACGAGATTTGCGTGCCAACGATGATATTCAGCTACGGATCGCATCGTCGTTAAGCGCTTATGGGTACTTTTATCGGAGAAAGCGAGGCGAACAACCGCCCCAGAACAGCATGCGTATCATCGACGCCATTCGGGCTGGCCAACTGATCTTATCTTACGCGAATGGGGAACCCACTAGAGCGAAGACAGATACCAACGAGATTTTTGGTGAGCTTTACGAAACGATTTTCAATCCCAACAAGGTGACCGCGGAGCTCATACGAGCGGCGTATGTCTGCTTTGAACGAATCCAGGATGAGAAAAGGATAGCTCTCGCATATCAACGTCAAATTACCAGACGTTCGTTTGAGGAAGCCTGGATCATCGAAGGCGCATTTCATGTTCTGTTCATTGTCGGCGAACTCGTTCGTCGTAAGGGACTGGACTTAGCAGATGCGCAGGTTGCGCTGAACGAGATCGATCAAGCCTTCGAGATTGTGGCTCAGCTCGTGCAGCTGCATCCGAAGACTTCGTCCTACCGACTCTTTCGTCTTTCTTCCTCGAAGGAACATCTTTTGAATCTCATGCCGACGCTTCATGGACGACCGAGCGCGCCTCGGCAGATGTCTCTTCCACTTTGATGTTTGCGAGATCGCGCCGGCAGAAAGTGTAGCAAAGGCGGATTAGCGGAGCGCAATCCGCCAACTTCGCTATGCCGCTATGCGCGGTGCGTTACGCTTTGCTAACGCGCCCTACCACTGATCACGAAGGGAGCCGGTGGGGCAAATGGGCGATGTCGCGGCTGTGGTCGGCTAGCAGCCAAACGCCGTCCGTTCTCGCCGGGCTCGGCGAAGCATCTACACTTCTCGTCTGCCTGTCGGACCTCGCTGCTCTTCTCCCGAGGTGATCTACCCGTGAAGCGAAGACACGCGTTAGGTTTCTACTCGGGCTGTTCCCAAAAATGGTCAGTCGCCAGCGGAGAGACCCATCCGTGTTTGAACTGCTCCCATACCGAAATCATGGGCGGAGGAAGCTGCGGGTCGGCGAAGGCGCCTGCGGCAATAACAACCCAGCCTGGCCTCAGGTCTGGAATTTCCCAATGAACGGTTGAGCCGCATTGCGGGCAAAAATGAAAAATGACGCGCCCTCCGCGATCGGAGATGCGAGAAAAACGATGCGACTCTCCGTGGATCTTTACCTGCTCTGGTAACCAGAATGTGTTCATCCCAAACGCTGATCCCGTCCGGCGCTGGCATTGTTGGCAGGAACAGGCCGCGACAAATATGGGCTCGTCCGTTGCTTCCGCTCGCAACGCCCCGCAGCAGCAGTGCGCTCGCCTCAGGCGGACAGGGGCTGTGACCGTCTGCCCCGTCAAGCCGCTGGAACCATAGGCCAGTCTCGTGCGGGAAGGTGTCGTCTCATCTGTCATCGGCTCGTTCTCCATAAAGGTCTCCGTTCTCTATGGTGTCGGCCGGATATTGCGCGCGCATTTCATCCCACTCTGGCGCGGCTACCACTGAAACATATCATCCAATCAAGTAAAGGAGGGGCTTGAGCGGCAAGCGCGGGGTGGATTAGCGTCAGCGTAATCCGCCAACTTCGCTGTGCCGCTATGTGCGGCGCGTTACGCTTCGCTAACGCGCCCTACTCGCTCCATCAATGTCCGGTCACATGGAGCATGGAGGGCCGGAAGCGTTTTCCGCCCTCACTGCTACGGGTGAAGGCGGAAGCGACACGCATCAAGACATGTCTTAGACGCATTTTTCTTTCGAGGGCGATGGCTTGCGCGTCCGCTCAACCCACCGTACGCGCCCGCCTATCCGACGAAGTCTGCCCAGCACCAGCCGCGGTATGGACCGAGATGGTAGTTGACCGGACACCCGCCATATGGGCCGGGCCGGACCCGTCGTATCCAGCACGCTTGGCCGGCACGGCCGAGCGAGTAGCCCGGCGGACATCCGCCGAACGGGCCCGCCGGGACCGAGAGCGGATAAGCCTCCGCGTAAGTGGCACAGCCGAAAAAGGTGAAAGCGAGCGCCGTCGCGCCGAAGAGAGCAGAACCAACACGGCCTATTTTCATGGGATCCTCGATGGGATTGATGAACGAGCCTAGCCTCTATTGAGAACGAGCCTCTGCTATGAAGCGGTTTGCCCACCACCATGGACGTGGTGCTTCAACCCGCTTGCTATCGGTATCCACCTAAGGCTGAACAAGCGCTGAACGGTATCGCTTTGTCAGGGACGATCTGCGCCGTGTTCATTCATCTTCCTCCACCGTTGTCAGCTTGTAGTTAAGGTGGATGTATTAACTCAGTGGGAAGCGGAAATGCGAAAGCTGCGGCGCCGCGATACTGAGCAAGTAGGATGGGTTGAGCCGAAGGCGAAACCCATCACCCTGCTCCGACAGATAGCAGTGATGGGTTTCGCTAACGCTCAACCCATCCTACACTGCTGCCGAAAGGCATAGTCGGACGACGTGCATGAATTCGGACCATTGGACCAAAGGCTACACGCAAATCGAACTTGATGACGCCCAGGCGAAGTTCGGTTTGGTCTTCCCGCCTGATCTCGTTGCACTGTTGAGAGATCGCCGGCCGGTTCGCGGCCATGATTGGAGTGATCCGACCAAGTCGAGTGCATTGATGAGCGAACTGCGTAGCCCGGATAAGCGAAGCGACATCCGGGGGTCTCCTGCGTTTGTCCCGGATCTCGCTTTCACTCATCCGGGCTACTGGCGGCCGCTGACTGCCCTGTCGTTCTCGAACCCGAGGGCATTATCGCCAGGTCGATCGCAGATGAGCAAAGCGTAATTTGCCGACCACTCGGCAGGGGCGCTATGGCGTCCCAAGCGGACCATCTTTTGACCGGCCGCTAACGCAATTTTGCGCCGCCGGCCGGCTTTTCCGGCTGAAACAAAGTTCCCGCTCGCCCGTTCCTGAAGGGCGAGGTGTGCGTCAACCGTGAGGACACAATACGGTCATGATCAAATCCCGATTGCTGATCGCCGGTTTCATTGCGGGCGCAAGCGCGATCGCCGTTCCCCTGGTCGCTGCGGTTGCCGTTCAGGAGTCCGGCCTCACCGGGCAGGATTTCGCGGTGCTCGCCGGCGTGATCCAGCTCGTCCGCAACGATTACGTCCATCCGGTCGGCTCCGACGAACTGGTCAAGGACGCGCTCAAGGGGATGCTCAATCGCCTCGATCCGCACTCCGATTACATGGACGAACAGGAATTCAAGGACTCCCAGGCCGATACCGCCGGGAAATTCGGCGGGCTTGGCATGCAGATTTCCGAGCAGGATGGCGTGCCCAAGATCATCGCGCCGATCGATGGCACCCCGGCCGCGCGCGCGAAGCTCGAGCCGGGCGATCTGATCGTGACGATCGACCACACCAGCACGCTGGGGGTCAGCCTGCAGAAGGTGGTCGACCAGTTGCGTGGCGATCCCGGCTCGAACGTGACGATCACCATCCTGCGCGGCAAGCAGGACCCGTTCGATGTCACGCTGACCCGGGAAATCATCAAGGTCGCGTCGGTCAAACCGGAGCTCAAACCCGACGGCATCGGCTATATCAGGATCACCCAGTTCGGCGGCGATACGTCCGACAGCTTCAAGAAGGCGATCACGGACTTCAAGCAAAAAGCAAACGGCGGCGTGAAGGGCCTCGTGATCGACCTGCGCGACGACCCGGGCGGGCTGTTGACCGCAGCCGTCGATGTTGCCGGCGATCTGCTCGACGGCGGATCGGTGGTCAGCATCCATGGCCGCCATGCGGACGACCAGCGCAGCTTCGATGCGCCCACACATGGCGACATGTTGCCCGGCGTCCCCGTCGTGGTGCTGATCAATGGCGCCTCCGCCTCGGCCTCGGAGATCGTCGCCGGCGCTCTGCAGGATCGGCACCGCGCCACCATCATGGGCACGCAAAGTTTTGGCAAAGGCTCGGTGCAGACCATCGTGCCCGTGAAAGGACACGGCGCGGTGCGGCTGACGACCGCGCTCTACTACACGCCCTCGGGCCGCTCCATTCAGGATGAGGGCATCGCGCCTGATGTGGTCGTCGAAGCGCCGAAGGATCAGCAGATCAGCGGCGGTCCGCTGCTGCGCGAAGCCGCGCTGCAAGGCGCCTTCAAGAATCCCGGACCGCTCAAGCAGGCCCCTGGCGCAGGCGCGACGCAGGCCGCAGCGTCGCAAGTCAAATCCACCACGTCGGCGCCGATCAAGGCGGACCTCATCGGCAAGCCCGACGACGCCCAGCTGAAGGCAGCACTGACCTATCTGGATGCGCATGCAGGCGGGAAGCAGGGATCGACCGGCCAGCAAGAGGCCAATCCCGGACCCAAGTGATTGTCGCGGCTGCTGTCAACGCGGGTGCGTAGTGCGTAGGATGGGTAGAGCGCAGCGAAACCCATCACCGCTCTTCTTTTAGAGCAATCACGATGGGTTTCGCTCACGCTCAACCCATCCTACATTTACGGCCCGACTGATTTGCGCCTGATGTCCAGCCCTCCGGGCGAAAATATTTCTCTTTCGTTTTTTCAGAAATCATGGTCTTATCCTCGCCGTCCTGCCTCGCTCAAGAGGGACGTATCGCGGTCGTCACGAACGTGGAGTGCGGGATGCGGTGGGCGTGTCGGGTCGCAGCGTGATCTTTTTTGCGCGGACGAACGACCTGATACGCACGGCGAAATCGTGTGGTCCTGGCATCCCGGTGCTGATGCCCGCGCAACGCGTCAGCGTTGTCGCGACGCGACGAGGCTTCGCCTCGAGCGGATACGGGGGCAAGAAAGCCGGTCCCCGAGGAGAGCACGTATAAGCCGTAAAGCCATCCGCGCAGGGAATGCCGGGTTGATCCGGCGGCACCTGTGGTGACTGCCGCCTGCTTTTCTTGCTGCAGGCGGGCCATGGGTGAGGCCATCACCCGGCATTCCCTGCCCCCTCTCCTATCAAGAGGGTCTTGTTCTCAGTAGACCTCGGGCCGTTCCGGCCGCGAGAACGCGACGCCGTGACATCACCTCGGCGCCGCACATTTGCTTGTTGCGATCCCGGGCTCGTCAGCCGAGCGCGTGACTTGCGAGCGCGTAGGTCACGGGCTGACCACTGCTGCGGCTTCCGGGATCGGCGGACTGTCGGCCCAGCGACATCGTCAGGACGGTATCAAAAACGCGTAGGCCGGACTGCGACAGGAAGGTGCCGAACTGCCCCTCTCTCAGTTGCGTATCCAGTCTCAAGAACCGTCCCTCACGGTCCGAGACGTGCGGGGCCACCACCGCGATCGCATCCTCATCGCACGATGCCGCCACCGGTCCGACGACATGGCCCCGGCCAAAGCGGCGGCAGAGCGCGAACGCATTCAGTCGGCCGCCGCGGAACAGGCCGAAGCCGACCGACTCCTGAACAAGCGCATCGAGCAGTACCCGACGCGGCACGCCAAACGCCTGCGCGTCCAGTGCAACGATCGCGGCAAGGTCCGCCTGCTCGAGACGGCGCAATTCGGCACCCGGCGGCACGACATGAGTCTGCCGCGGCACGCGCGCTTCGCCCTGGCACTGGAACACCGTCCTCTCAGGGCGGAAATCGAGCGACAGATAGAGCCGCCGCGCAGCACGCGTCGCATTCAGACGAAGCTCGCGTCCCTGCTGCTGCTCCAGGACACGTCGCATCAGCAGTTCGCCGGCGCCGAGCGACTGAAGACGAGGCGACGTGATGACCATGCCGATGGTGGCAAAGCCCGATCCATGTGGAAACCACATCGCCGATCCCAGCACGCGCCCGATCTCGTCCGACGCGGCGATGCCGTGTCCGACATTGCGCAGCAACTGCCAGTCCTCGGCGCGGTGCGGCCAGCCGACGCCGATCGAGAGCGCGTGCAGCTGGTCGAGGTCGACCGCGCCGATATCGGACAGGCGCACCGCGAAGGCATCGATCGCAAGTGAGCTGGAAACGGAGCTGTCCATGCCGTCCTCTTCGAACACATCAGGCGCGAGCAGACCGCGACACTCCAACTCTGCTCATCCTGATCATCCTGAGTGGTCGCGAAGACTATCCGAATATGAAGACGTTTCATATCGGTGGGCCGACACCGACCCTCGGCCCCGATCGCTGTCATTGAATACGATCGAGCGCCTTGTAATACAGCCCCACGAACGGCAGAAACCACGGCTTGCCGAAATGGCCGGGCACGGCGGGCCACTCCACGCCCTTCATCGGATTCCGGTCCGCGCGGCCGAGCATCGCGTCCGCCATGATCATCCCGAGATGGGTGGAGAGCTGCGCGCCGTGGCCGGAATAGCCCATGGCGTACCACAGGCCATCCTGGTAGCCGGCGCGCGGATAACGGTCCCTGGTGATGTCGACCAGCCCGCCCCAGCAATAGTCGATCTCGACACCGGACAGCTGCGGGAAGATGCTCGCAAGACTGTCCATCAGGATGGCGCCGCTCTTGGCATCCGAGCGCTGGTCGGAGGTGGCGGAAAAGCGCGCCCGGCCGCCGAAGATCAGCCGGTTGTCCGGCGCGAGCCGGAAGTAGTTGCCGACATTCATCGAGGTCACGCAGGTTCGGTTGCCCGGCATGACCGAAGCGGCCTCGGCCGCGGTGAGCGGCCGCGTGGCGATGATGAAGCTGCCGACCGCCATGATGCGCCGGCGGAAGTAGCTGAAATTGGCCGTCGTATAGGCCCCCGTCGCGAGCAGCACCTGCTCCGCGGTCACGGTCCCGCGCGCGGTCGTCAGGCGGTGGCGCTTGCCCTCGCGCGCCGCGTCCGTGACGGCGGCGTTCTCATGGATGACGGCGCCGCGGCGCTTTGCGGCTTGCGCCAATCCGACCGCATAGCGGCCCATATGCATCATGGCGCTCTTCTTCGAGAGCATCGCGCCGAAGAACCGCGCGCCGATCTCGGACGTCAGATCGCTCGCCGTGAGCAGCGCCGTCTCCGGATCCACCTCGCTGTGGACCGCCTCGAAATTCCTGGTGATGCTGTCGAAATGCTTCGGCTTGGAAGCGAGTTTCAGCTTGCCGGCGCGTCGGAAGTTGCAGTCGATCCCCTCCTCCGCGACCAATGCCTCCAGCGTGTCGATGGAGTCATCGAGCGCGCGGTAGAGCGCGATGGCGCGCTCCTTGCCGAGCTCCGCCTTGGCTGCGAGATAGCTATGGGCAAGCCCGTTGTTGAGGTGTCCGCCGTTGCGGCCCGAGGCGCCGCCGCCGACCCGGCCCGCCTCCAGCACGACGACGCTGGCGCCGGCCTTGGCCAGTTGGCGCGCCGCGGCAAGCCCGGTGAAGCCGCCGCCGATGATCGCGACATCATAATGCCCCTCGACCCGACCATCGACGCCGCCGGAAAAGGTCGGAGCCGTGTCGTGCCAATAAGACACATACTTCATCGCCGGCGTCCTTCGTCAGAGTCCGAACACGCCGGGCAGCGCGGAGATATTCTCGATCTCCACATAGCCGTAATAGGGATTGGCCGGTTCGTGACGGCGATTGACCCAGACCTTGTTCCTGATGCCGAGGTCGTGCGCGGTCATGAGATCGTAGCGAAAGGACGACGAACAGTGCGTCACGTCCTCCGGTCCGCAACCGAGCATGTCGAACATGAATTCGAAGGCCTTCATCCGCGGCTTATAGGCGTTCGCCTGCTGCGCCGTATAGACGCCGTGGAAGGGCGCGCCGAGCTTGGCGACGTTCGAGCCGATCTGCGCGTTCATCGCATTGGACAGGATGACGAGCGGAATCTCCTTTGCGACCTTGGCGAGGCCAGCCGGTACGTCCGGATGAGGCCCCCAGGTCGGCACGTGCGCATACACCGCCTCTCCGTGCTCGGGCTTGAAGGCGACGTGATTCTTCTTGCAGGTGCGCTCGAGCGCATTCGCGATGACGTCGGCGTAGGGCTTCCAGTCGCCGAGGATTTCATCGAGCCGATAGGCGGCGAAGTCCCTGATGAAATCCACCATGGCCGCCTCCTCCAGAACAGCGCCGTAGAGGTCGCGCGCGGCCTCCGCCATCTGGAAATTGGTCAGCGTTCCGTAGCAATCGAACGTCACGTATTTGGGACGGAAAGAGCTCATCATCCTCATCCAGGCAACGGGAATGGCTGTCTCGAGCCGCCGGCAATCTTAGGCCGGTGGATCGGCATAAGATGCTGCTTTGTCCGACGCTGCGGCGGAAGATGTCGTCCGCAGGCCGCGCTTCAGGAGATCTGGCAGATCTGAACGCCTAAGACTTGGGGCGCGTCTCGCGCAGAGGAAGGAAGCGCCTCACTATGACAGCGAAAGCGATCGAGCTTGTCGCCTTCGGTCCGGAGCACCTTAAGGGAGCACTCGCTCTCTCGCAGCAGGCCGGATGGCCGCATCGGATCGAAGACTGGCAGACGGCGCTTGCGCTGAGCACGGGATTTGCTGCCGTCTCACGCCCGGGAAACGACGTCATCGGCACCGTGCTGCTGACGTCGTATCGGGACGATGCTGCGAGCATCAGCATGGTCCTGGTGGCCAAGGCCATGCGTGGGCGCGGGCTGGGACGCAAGCTGATGGAGGCTGCGCTCGCGCTCGCCGGCAATCGTCCGCTGCGGCTCGTCGCCACCGATGACGGCCTGCCGCTTTATCAGAAGCTGAATTTCGAAAGGACCGGCGTGATCGCGCAGCATCAGGGCATCGCACGATCCAGTCCCCTGCCAGCGGCCATACGCCCGATCATGCCCGCCGAGATCCCGACTGCCATCGAGCTCGACCGCGTGGCGTTTGGTGCGGACCGGGCAGATCTCATCTCCCATCTCGCCAAGATCGGCAGCTTCGCCGTGCTCGATCGGGCCGGGGCGCCCGCGGGCTTTGCCGTGCTGCGTCCATTCGGGCGGGGCGAAGTCATCGGTCCCGTCGTGACCAAGGACGTCGGCGATGCCAAGGCCCTGATCGCTCATGTCCTCGCGTCCTGCGCCGGCAGGTTCGTGAGGATCGACACGGACATCACGACCGGGCTCGGACCATGGCTGATCGACCAGGGGCTGGATCATGTCGGTGGCGGTGTCGCCATGCGCCGGCCCGTCGTCGCCCGGTCTGCTGCTCCCTTCACCACCTTCGCGCTCGCCAACCAGGCTCTCGGATAGACAAGAGAAAGTCATGCTAAGCAACTCGCTCATCGAACTCGATCGCGCTCATTTGATTCATCCGGTGGCCTCCTACCATGGCCACGAGGCGTCCGGCGTGCGGGTTCTGACCTCGGCCAAGGGTGCGACGGTCACAGATGCCACCGGCCATCAACTCGTAGACGGCTTTGCCGGCCTGTGGTGTGTCAACGCCGGCTACGGGCAGGACAGCATCGTCGCGGCAGCAACCCGGCAGATGCGCGAACTGCCTTATGCGACCGGCTATTTCAGCCTGGGCTCGGAGCCCGCGATCCGGCTGGCCGCAGCGTTGGCGGACCGCGCGCCCGGCGACCTCAACCACGTGTACTTCACCCTCGGCGGCTCGGATGCAGTCGACAGCACGGTCCGCTTCATCCGCTACTACTGGCACGCGCTGGACAAGCCGGAGCGCGATCAGTTCATTTCGCTGCAAAGCGGCTATCACGGCTCCTCGACCGTGGGTGCGGGACTCACCGCCTTGCCCGCGTTCCATGCCGGTTTCGGCGTGCCGTTCACCTGGCAGCACACGATCCCGTCCCACTATGTCTATCGCAATCCCGCCGGGCCTGACGATCGCGCCATCATCGCGGCCTCGATTGCGGCGCTTGAGGCCAAGATCGCTGAGATCGGCGGCCCCGAGCGCTGTGCGGCCTTCTATGCCGAGCCCATCCAAGGCTCGGGCGGCGTCCTGGTGCCGCCGACGGGTTGGATGAAAGCCATCCGCGACTTCTGCAAGGCGCGCGGCATCCTCTTTGTCGCCGATGAGGTGATCACCGGGTTCGGCCGCACCGGGCCGCTCTTTGCGTGCACCGAGGAGGACATCGTTCCGGACTTCATGACCGTCGCCAAGGGACTGACTTCGGGCTACGTTCCCATGGGCGCGGTGTTGATGTCAGACCATGTCTACAACACCATCGCCGACGGCGCGGGCGCATCTGCGGTCGGCCACGGCTATACCTATTCGGCGCATCCGGTCAGTGCCGCCGTGGGGCTCGAGGTCTTGCGCCTCTATGAGAACGGGCTCCTGGAGAACGGCGTGAAAGCGGGCGCCCGGCTGATGGCCGGGCTTAGGTCCCTGAAGGACCATCCGCTCGTTGGCGACGTTCGCGGACGGGGCATGCTGGCTGCGCTGGAGCTGGTCGTGGACAAGGAGCGGAAAACGCCCCTGCCCGCAGCCGCCGACCCCTCCCGACGCATCTTCGACCGCGCCTGGTCGAACGGTCTCGTCGTCCGTGCCTTCCCGACCGGCGTGCTGGGCTATGCGCCGCCACTGTGCTGCACCGACGCCGACATCGACGCGATCCTGGACCGGACGCGAGAGACGCTCGATCAAACCCTGGCCGACCCGGACGTGCGCGAGGCGATGCGCTCACGCGCCACATGATCCCCACCGGGGCAGAGAATCGAAATGTTGCGGAGCCAGCCAAATTTGCAATTTTGTGCCGTAGGGCCGGTGCATTTCAGGGACTTCGCTCAAGACCAACTCGCGACACTCCCCGTGAGAAGAACGTCGCAAGCCGCGCAAAAAGGCCGTTTTCAAGACAAGAGCCGGAGCGCGCGCACCTGGACCGACATGTCGATCCGGCAGAATCTTCTGCCGAGCTAACGGCCGCCTCAAACTGGGCACGAGGGTAAAGCGTTGGACACTGGTCTTGGCAGATTCAAATATATGACGTTCGACGTCGTCGGCACGCTGATCGACTTCGAAAGCGGCATCAAAGGATGCCTTTCCGAGATCGCGACCGAAGCAGGAACGGCTATCGACGGCGAGCAGGCGTTGGCGCTTTACCGCGCCGCGCGTTATGACGAGGCTACGGATCTCTTCCCCGATGATCTCGTGAGGGTCTACGGGGTCATCGCGCCGAAACTTGGCCTGCCCCAGGACCGGCATCTGGCCGAGCGCTTTCGAGATTCGGCCAGGACCTGGAAAGCCTTTCCCGATAGCGGCGCGGCACTCGCTCAGCTTGCGAGACGGTACAAACTGATCGCCATGACGAATGCCCGCCGCTGGGCGCTCGACCATTTCGAGAAAGAGCTGGGCGCGCCCTTCTATGCGACGTTCACGCCGGACGAGACCGGCACGGAGAAGCCGGATCCGGCCTTTTTCGAAGCCGTGTTCGCTTATGTTGCCGTTGATGGGGGCAGTAAGGCCCAGATCCTGCATGTGGCGCAGAGCCAGTATCACGACATCGGTATCTCCCGGAAACTCGGGCTGACCAACTGCTGGATCGAGCGCCGCCATGGGCAGAAGGGCTATGGCGGAACGATCGAGCCAGCCGAGTTCACCAAGCCGGACTACCATTTCATCTCGCTGGCGGACCTGGCCGATGCCGTGGAAGCGGAGGCAAATTCGGCGATGCCATGACGGGCTGACGACACCGGCCGAAGCGTCATCGGTGCAACAAGAGGGGAAGGACATGAGCGACACGATCACGCATTGGTCCCGTTCCGACGACGCGATGCTGGAGACCGCCATCCGAAGTGGAGCTTCCCGCCGTGATCTCTTGAAGCTGATGGTCGCCAATGGCGTCGCGCTCGCGGCCGCAGGCACCGTTCTCGGCCGCGCCTCACGCGCCGCAGCCGCAACGCCGGTCAAGGGCGGTGCACTCAAGGCGGCCGGCTGGTCCTCCTCGACGGCCGATACCCTCGACCCGGCCAAGGCGTCGTTCTCCACCGACTATGTGCGCTGCTGCTCCTTCTACAACCGGCTGACCTTCCTCGATCAGTCGGGCGTTCCCCAGATGGAGCTTGCGGACGCGATTGAGTCGAAGGATGCCCAGACCTGGACGGTGAAACTGAAGAAAGGCATCACCTTTCATAGCGGCAAGGAGCTGACGGCCGATGACGTCATCTTCTCGCTGAAACGCCACCTCGATCCCGCGACGGGATCGAAGGTCGCGAAGATCGCGGCGCAGATGGCAAGCTTCAAGGCCGTCGACAAGACCACGGTCGAGATCACGCTGGCGAGCCCTAACGCCGATCTGCCGACGATCCTGTCCATGCATCATTTCACGATCGTCGCCGATGGCACCACCGACTTCTCTCTGGGCAACGGCACCGGCGCGTTCAAGCGCGAGCTGTTCGAACCGGGCGTACGTTCGATCGGCGTCCGTAATCCCAATTATTTCAAGAACGGCCCGTATCTGGACTCGATCGAGTTCTTCGCCATCCCTGACGAGAATGCCCGCGTCAATGCCCTGCTGTCCGGCGACATTCAGCTGGCCGCCGCGATCAACCCGCGTTCGTTGCGGCTGTTCGACGGCAAGGACGGCTTCGTGCTCTCGAAGACAACCTCGGGCACCTACACGGACCTGAACATCCGCCTGGACATGGCGCCCGGTAATAGCCGGGATTTTGTCGACGGCATGAAGCACCTGATCAACCGGGAGCAGATCATCAAGTCGGCGATCCGTGGCCTCGGCGTGATCGGCAATGATCAGCCGGTACCGCCGACCCAATTCTTCCACAATGCCGCTCTCAAGCCGAAGCCGTTTGATCCTGACAAGGCCAAGTTCCATTTCCAGAAGGCCGGCGTGTATGGACAAACCATTCCGGTGGTCGCATCCGAGGCTGTCAGCTCCTCGATCGACATGGCCTTGCTCGTCCAGGCGACCGCTGCGGAGATCGGCATGAAACTCGACGTGCAGCGTGTGCCCTCCGACGGCTATTGGAGCAACTATTGGCTGAAATCTCCGGTGCATTTCGGCAATATCAACGCACGCCCCACGGCCGATATCCTGTTCTCGCTGCTCTATGCTTCCGATGCCGCGTGGAACGAAAGCCGCTACAAGTCGGAAAAGTTCGACTCGATGCTGATCGAGGCCCGCAGCTCGCTCGATCAGGCCAAGCGCCGCGAGATCTACAATGACATGCAGGTCATGGTCGCCGAGCAGGCCGGCACGATCATCCCGGCCTACCTCTCGAATGTGGATGCCACGACTGCCAAGCTGCAGGGATTGGAGCCAAATCCGCTCGGCGGCATGATGGGTTATGCGTTCGCCGAATATGTGTGGCTGACGGCCTGAGACGGCCGGTCGCCGAACGTTCGGGCCGGACGCTGTCTGGCGCGTGCGATCCAAGATGATGACGGGATCTCGAATCGGGGCACGAATGTGAGAACACGGATCCCATCACTCGTCGTGAGCCGCCTGCTCATCGCGGTGGTCACGCTTGTGATCGTGTCATTCGCCGTCTTCTTTGCGACCGCTCTTCTGCCCGGCGACACCGCGACAATCCTTCTCGGGCAATCCGCGACTCCGGAAGCCGTCGCGGGCTTGCGCAACGCGATGCACCTCAATGATCCGGCCTATGTCCGCTTCCTCAGATGGATCGCCGGCCTGATGCAGGGTGATTTCGGCACTTCCTATGCCAACAACAGGCCGGTCGCCAGCCTGATCGGCGGACGTTTCATCAACACGATGAAGCTGGCCGGATTGACGGCAGCGGTTTCTGTTCCATTTGCACTTTCACTCGGCATCACCGCCGCGATATGGCGCGGCACGCCTTACGATCGGATCGTTACAGTCGCCACCATCGGCATCATCTCGGTCCCGGAGTTCATGATCGCGACCTCGGCGGTGCTGCTGTTCGCGGTTTACCTGAGATGGCTGCCGGCCCTTTCCTTCACCAGCGAGATCAGATCGTTCCACGACGCGCTACGCGCTTACGCGATGCCCGTCGTGACGCTCACTTTCGTTGTCTCCGCCCAGATGATCCGCATGAGCCGTGCGGCTGTCGTGGAGACGCTCAATACGCCCTACCTGGAAATGGCGCTCCTGAAAGGGGCGTCACGACCGCGGCTGGTGCTGAGGCACGCATTGCCCAACGCGCTCGGTCCGATCGCGAACGCAGTTGCGCTCTCACTGTCCTATCTGCTCGGCGGCGTGATCATCGTGGAGACGATTTTCAACTATCCCGGCATCGCAAAGCTGATGGTGGATGCCGTGTCCACCCGCGATCTTCCGCTGATCCAGACCTGCGCGATGATCTTCTGCCTCGGTTATCTTCTGCTCACCACGATGGCCGACATCGTTGCCATCCTTTCCAATCCGAGGCTTTGATGACGGACGTTTCGGCTCCCTCCCCCAGTGGACGATCCGCCTATCGGATCAATCTGGTCGGCCTGGTCGGCCTCATGGTCGTTCTCTTCTGGGGCGTGGTTGCGGCTCTCGCGCCCCACCTGATTCCGCATTCGGTCGGCGAGATCGTCGACACCGATTATTTCGGACCCATGAGTCGAGAACTGTGGTTCGGCTCCGACTATCTAGGCCGGGACATGTTCTCCCGCATCATGGTGGGTGCGCGCTACACGGTCGGCATCTCCGTGGTCGCCCTCACGCTGGCCGGCTTCACCGGAATAGTTCTCGGCATGATCGCGGCGGTCAGCGGCGGCTGGCTGGATATGATCCTCAGCCGTCTCCTCGATGCCTTGAACTCGATCCCGAGCAAGCTGTTCGGCCTTGTCGTGGTCGCCGCCGTCGGCTCGTCCATCCCCGTGCTGATCGTAACGCTGTCGGTCATATATACGCCAGGCGCCTACCGGTTCGCCCGCGCACTCGCGGTCAACGTCAATACGATGGATTTCATGGTCGTCGCCCGGATCCGCGGCGAAAGCATCTTCTATCTGATCGGCGCCGAAATCCTGCCCAACATTCTCGGTCCTGTACTCGCCGACCTCGGCCTGCGCTTCGTCTTCATCGTTCTGCTGCTGTCCGGCCTCTCCTTTCTCGGACTAGGTGTGCAGCCTCCCTATGCCGATTGGGGCGCGCTGGTGCGCGAGAATATCGGCGGCGTGCCCTATGGCGCGCCGGCGGTGATCTTTCCTTCGCTCGCGATCGCAAGTCTCACGATCAGCGTCAATCTCCTGATCGACAACCTGCCGAGCAAGATCCGTGACCGGGGCGCCGAAGCATGACAAGTCTCGTCCAGATCCGCGATCTGAAGGTCGAGGCCACCACTGATGCGGGCCGACGCGTGGAGGTCATCAAGGGTGTCAGTCTCGACATCGCTGAGGGCGAGGTCCTGGCGTTGATTGGCGAAAGCGGCTCCGGCAAGACCACAATCGCGATGACCATCATCGGCTATGCCAGGCCGGGCCTGAGGATCTCAGGCGGCGAAGTTCGGATCGACGGCACCGATATGGTCACCCTGCCGGAAAACAAACGCGCCGCCCTTCGCGGTGCCAAGGTCGCCTACGTGCCCCAGAGTGCCGCCGCCGCCTTCAATCCGGCCATCACCATCATGGACCAGGTGATCGAGGTAACGCGCATCCACAAATTGATGTCGCCTGCATCTGCGCGAGCCAAGGCCATCGGCCTGTTCAAGGCCCTATCGCTGCCGCAGCCGGACAGCATCGGCGACCGCTATCCTCATGAGGTCTCCGGCGGCCAGCTCCAGCGCCTTGCGGCCGCCATGGCCCTGATCGGCGACCCGAAGGTCGTGATCTTCGACGAACCGACGACCGCGCTTGACGTGACGACCCAAGTGGAGGTCTTGCGCGCCTTCAAGGCCGTCACGGCCGAGAGGTGCGTCGCTTGCGTCTATGTTTCCCATGATCTCGCCGTCGTCGCCCAGATCGCCGATCGGATTGTCGTGTTGAAAGGCGGTGAGATCCAAGAGAGCGGCACGACCAGGGAGATTCTGGAGCGGCCGCAGCATCCATATACACGGGAATTGCTGGCAGCTTTCGAGCCGAAAACCCACGCGCGCGCGCCCGACGGCGATGACGTCGGCAGGCATCCGCTGCTTCTGGTTGAACAGCTGACCGCCGGATACGGCCCAAAGCAAAGCGGACGGCCACTGGTCAAGGCCATCGAGGCGATCAATCTCAGTGTGAAAAGTGGTCGCAACCTCGGCATCATCGGCGAGTCCGGCTGCGGCAAGTCGACGCTTGCGCGTGCCATCGCCGGTATCCTCCCGGGCTATGACGGCAACATCACCTTCAATGGCCGCGAACTAGGCAGGAATGTCCGCGACCGCACGCGCGATCAACTGCGTCAAATTCAGATCGTGTTCCAGCATGCTGACACCGCCCTGAACCCGGCGAAATCCATCGAGGACATTTTGGGCCGCCCCTTGACCTTCTATCACGACATGAAGGGCAAGGCGCGCGATGCGCGCATCGACCAGCTTCTCGACCTGGTCCACCTCCCGAAGGCTGTGCGCCGGCGCCTGCCGGGCGAATTGTCGGGCGGCCAAAAGCAGCGCGTGAACTTCGCGCGTGCGCTGGCCGCCGAGCCCATGCTGATCCTGTGCGACGAGATCACCTCGGCGCTCGATGCGGTCGTTGCCGCGGCTGTCATCGATCTGCTGAAGGAGTTGCAGCGCGAGCTCGGACTGTCCTACCTCTTCATCAGCCACGACCTTTCCGTCGTCGAGGCGATCTGCGATGAAATCATCGTCATGTATCGCGGTCAGAAGGTGGAGGAGCTCACGCCGGCCAGCGTGAATGCCCCGCAACACCCCTACACCCAACTGCTGTTCTCCTCGGTCCCTAAGCTCGACCCGACCTGGCTCGACACCTTGCGGCAAGGCGCCGAACAGGTGCGCACATATTGCTAACTCTCAGCGGCCCATCAGGTCAGCTCATGGAAGCCAGCCGCTCACAACGGGAACAAGCTGGTGAGCGGCATATGCGAGCGGACGATCGGCGATTTCAGCACGACGTAGCTGAAATACTTGTCGATCCCGATGTCCATGTCGGTCAGCCGCTCCATGATCGCCTGGTACTCGGCGATTCCAGCAGTCACGAATTTCATCATGTAGTCATAGCCGCCCGAGACCAGATGGCATTCGATCAGTTGCTCGATCTTGTCTACCGCGGTCAGAAATCGCGCAAAATCGATCTGCCGGTGGTTCTTCAGCGTCACCTCGGTAAACACCGTCAGCGTCTGGCCAAGCTTGGTCATGTTGATCTGGGCCGAGTAGCCGTCGATATAGCCCTCCGCCTGCAGCTTTTTCACCCGGATGAGACAGGGGCTCGGCGACAGGCTGACGAGCTCGGCGAGCTCGACATTGGTGATGCGACCGTTCTTCTGCAGTTCGTGGAGGATCTTGATGTCGATCCGATCCAGCTTCATGGCCGATGTCCTTCGCCGGGTGATGGGCTTTGCGCGCTGACAGCATAATATTTGGCAATGTTCGTGCCAAAACCGTATTTTCTTGCCTCCCGCCGAGCCGTTCCGGTCATCGCCGCCGATGATTATCTAGGCAAAACAACGTTTCGCAGCCTTCCTTTGATACGGCATAAAATGCTGGGCAATCGCCAAATCCGATGCCCGCGTCCCGGCCGGCAGGCTAGGGTGCAGGACCAGTGCCGATTTTTCCAAGTCCGTGCAGCAGCGCGGCACCGTCGCTTCGCGGGCCGCGGAAAGCGGGCACTTGCCTTGCCGAGAGACACGATGCCTGCGCCCCTCCGCCACGTCGAGACTTCGCCACGTCTTCCCGCATCGGCCGATGCAGTCGTCATCGGCGGCGGCATCGTTGGGGTCTTCGCGGCCTATTATCTCGCCGGACGCGGCCTGACCGTCGCGCTGGTCGAGAAGGGGCGGATCGGCGCCGAACAATCCAGTCGAAACTGGGGGTGGTGCCGCCAGCAGAATCGCGATGCACGCGAATTGCCGATGGCGACCAGGAGCCTCGACTTGTGGGAGGCGTTCGGCGCGGAAAGTGGCGAGGATACCGGTTTCTCCCGTTGTGGCCTGCTCTATTTGAGCAATGACGATGCCGAGCTCAGTCGCTGGGCGCGCTGGCGCGATTTTGCAGGAACGGCCGACGTCGTTACCCACATGCTCGACAGCGGCGAAGCCACGCGACGCGGTGCGGCCACGCAACGCGCCTGGAAGGGCGGCGTGTTCTCGCCGACCGACGGCATCGCCGATCCGGCGAACGCAGCACCGGCGGTGGCCCGCGCCATCCTCAAGCGGGGCAGCACCGTGCATCAAATGTGCGCAGCGCGCGGTCTGGAGACAAAAGCCGGACGGGTCAGCGCGGTCGTGACCGAGCACGGCGTGATCCGCACCCGCGTCGCCATCCTGGCGGCTGGTGCCTGGGCTTCGTCCTTCTGCCAGCAGCTCGACATCCGCTTTCCGCAAGCCTCGATCCGCGCGTCGATCCTGTCGGTATCTGCGAGAGCCCGAGGCCTGCCGGATGCGCTTCACACCGCAGCGGTTTCGGTGACGCGCCGCGGTGATGGGGGCTACACGCTCGCCATCAGTGGCCGGGGCCGCATCGATCCGACGCTCCAGCAGCTGCGGTTCGCGCCGCAATTCGCGCCGATGTTTCTGCGCCGCTGGCGCAGTCTGTTGCCGGGCGGCCTCGAAGGACTTCGGGCGGGACATGAGACGCTCGGTCGATGGCGGCTGGATCGGCCGACGCCGATGGAGCGCGTGCGCATCCTGGATCCGGCGCCCGACCGCAATACGCTTCGACTGACCCATCAGCGCGCCATTGATCTCCTACCGGAGCTGAACAACACGACGGTGAGCGCGAGCTGGGCCGGCTATATCGATTCGACGCCCGACGGCGTTCCTGCCATCGGTGCGACGTCGGCGTTGCCAGGCTTGATTCTCGCCGCCGGCTTCAGCGGGCATGGTTTCGGCATTGGCCCCGGCGCCGGGCACCTGATCGCCGACCTTGTCGCTGGATCAACTCCGATCGTTGATCCCAAGCCATTTGAACCCGATCGCTTCCTTGGCTTCAGGGTCGGCAAGGTCGCGGATTTCTAGCTAGTCGCTGCCGACGGCAATCCTGTTCGGCAGCCGCTTCTCGAGCGCGTATTTGAACAGAGCAGCCGTGCGGAACACGGCGTGGGCAAACTTGCCGTACGGCAAGGTCAGGAACAGCGCCATCACGGTGCCCAGATGGACCGCGAGCCACAGCGCCATGAATCGGGTGTCGCGGAGCGCCAGCAGCGCGAGACCGGTGAGACTGACCACGAACAGCAGCGCGATGAAGCCGCGATCCATCGGACGCTGCGCGGCGTCGCCCCGCTCAGCACCGCGGTGCAAATTGAGCCAGAGCAGGCCCGCGGGGCCGATCAAGAGGCCGACACCGCCCACCGTGCCGAGCATGACCGGAAGGCTGAACCACGGATACGGCGCCTCATAAGCCAAGAGATAATGGTAGAGAGTCGCAACGCTGGTGGCGGCGAAGCAAAGCAGGAAGCCGTACATCGTGAGCTGGTGAAACCAGCGCCGCGACTGCGTGAAGCGATCGTCATCCTCGTTGCAGCCCTCGCCATGACCACCACCGAGATAGCGCAGCCTGGCGATATCAGTGACCGCTTCCACGGCGGCCGGACCGCGCGCCTTGGCCAATTCGGTTGCGCCCGGCGGAGCCGCGTCACGCGCCGGCGAGATATCGCGCCAGAACCTAACGACGCCAACTACAAAGGCTGCAACGGCGAACACGAACACCGCGCCGAACATGACGACCAGCAGATTATGCGGGAAGATCGCGTAGAAATTCCCGGCGAGCGGCTTGTCGGTCAGCCCGCCCGCCATGGCAGCCGCGAGCGCGAGAAACAGCGCAAGACCGCCGGCCAGCGCCAGCGCAATCGTCAAGCCTTGGCGCTCATAGAGCCGCCCGAAGGTGGAAGGCCACGCATAGTGCTGATAGGTCCGCCCTCGCACCTTCGCCATCGCCTGGGGCACGTTCACGGCGAATTCGTGCGGCGGCGCATATTGGCAGGCGTAGAGGCAGGCCCCGCAATTGTGACAGAGGTTGGCGAGATAATGCGTGTCGGCGGCCGTGAACTCGAGCCGGCGCGTCATCGCCGGAAACACCGCGCAGAAACCTTCGCAGTAACGACAGGCGTTGCAGATCTGCATGACCCGCGCGATCTCCTGCTCGTCCTTGCCGAGCAGCGACGTCAGGTCGGGCGTCGTGGTGCAGGCCGCGGCCTCGACGGTCTCAGTGAGCGGCGGCATAGGCCAGCTCCTCCTTGAACTCAGGATGGTGGAAGCCGGCGCTCGCAGCGGCATTGACGCCCGCGATGCGACCAAAGGCAGTGCCGATGCTCATGCCGACACCGGCCGTATACCCCTTCCCCAGCACGTTGCCGGCCATCATCTCGCCGGCGGCGAACAGGTTGGCGCTCGGCACACCGGCGAAGCGCACCGCGGCGCTCTCGTCGGTCTTCATTCCGAGATAGGTAAAGGTGATGCCGGGCTTCAGCGGATACGCGAAGAACGGCGGCGCATCGATCGGCTGCGCCCAATGGGTCTTCGGTGGCGTGAGCCCCTCTGTGCGGCAATTATCGAGCACGGTATGATCAAATGTGCCGGGACGGCAGGCCGCGTTGTAGGCATTCAGGGTTGCGGTGAAGGTCGCGATATCGAGACCGATCTTTTGTGCGAGCTCCTCCAAACTTTCAGCGCGCGTGCCCGGAAACACCGGCGGCATGAAGCGGCCGACTGCCTTGCGATCGATGATCGACCACGCGGTCTGCCCCGGCTGTTGCGCCACCAGGCGTCCCCAGATCGCGTAGCGCTTAGGCCAGAAATCCTCGCCCTCGTCGTAGAAGCGCTGAGCCTCCCGGTTCACCACGACCCCAAGCGAGACGCAATCGATCCGGGTGCAGATGCCGCCATCATAGAGCGGAGCGCGGGCGTCGATCGCAACGCAATGGGCCTGCGTCGGATCGCCGATCGCGTCAGCGCCGGCATCGAGCATGAATTTCAACAGCACGCCCTGATTGAAGCGCGTGCCGCGGATCAGGAAGTTCTCGGCCGGCCATTCGCCGCGCTCGTTGCGGCCCCAGGCCTCGCGCTGCCATTCGAGATTGGATTCGAAGCCACCGCAGGCGAGCACGCAAGCCTTGGCGGCGATGCGCTCGCCGCGCTCGGTGACTGCGGCGACGAAGCGTCCGTCCTTCAGCTCAAGGCTCTGCACCGGGGTATCGTAACGAACCGCGACGCCGAGTTCATCTGCGCTGCGGTAGTAGGCGTTGACCAGCGCCTTACCACCACCCATGAAGAAGGCGTTGGTGCGTGCCACATGCAGCGCGCCGGAGAGCGGCGGCTGGAAGTGCACGCCGTGGCGGCGCATCCAGGGCCGGCAGCGCGAAGAGTGGCGGATCACAAGCCGCGCCAGCCGCTCATCGGTCAGTCCGCCGGTGACCTTGAGCAGGTCCTGCCAATATTCTTCTTCCGGATAGGCATCGACCAGCACGTCCTGCGGGGCATCGTGCATGCAGCGGAGGTTGCGCACATGCATCGAATTGCCGCCGCGCCAGCTGTGCGGCGCGGATTCCAACAGCAGCACGGTGGCCCCGGCCTCGCGCGCCATCAGCGCCGCGCAGAGCGCCGCATTGCCGCCGCCGATGACGAGGACGTCAGGCTCTGCTGCCATCAGATGTTTGCTCCTGCAACCGTTCGTCCGGCCAGCCAGCCGAAGGTGAGCGCCGGCCCCAAGGTAATCCCGGGCCCCGGATACGCTCCTTCCATGATCGACGCCATATCGTTGCCGCAGGCAAACAGGCCCGGGATCGGCGATCCGTCCTCCGCCAGCACCCGCGCGCGCTCGTCGGTGACGATGCCTGCGGACATGCCGAGATCGGCCGGATAGACCGCGACCGCATAGAACGGAGCGTCGACGATCGGCGCGACGCAAGGGTTAGGCGTTTGATCGGCATCACCCAGCGAACGCTGATAGATGTTGCCGCCACGCCCAAAGGCAGGGTCGTCGCCGCGCATGGCGTGGCGGTTGAACTCGGACACAGTCTCGACAAAGGCAGTTTCGGGAACGCCGACCGTGCGGGCCAGACCGGCAACGCCATCGGCGCGCTTGAGATAGCCGGATGCGACATCCTGCTCAACCGAGCGCGTGAACGGTTTAACCTTGCCCAATCCGTATTTCCACAAAAAGCGGTGATCGCAGATCAGCCAAGCGGGAATCGCAACGTCCCCATGGCCAAGCTGCGCGCGTACGAATTCATGATAGGACACGGCTTCGTTGACGAAGCGCCGTCCAGTCGCGTCGACCGCGATGAGTCCGGGCTTGGCGCGATCGGTGACGGTGTGCGGAAAGATGCCGCGCGTTCCATCGCGCCGGGTGAAGGTCGATGCCGGCACCCAGAAGGCGCCTTGTTCCGTCGGTGGCGACAGCCGCGCCCCCAGCACAGCCGCAAGGCGCGCGCCGCGCGGTGCGACGCCCGGATCGACGGTCGCGGAGAGCGTCCCCGCCGCGCGTGGTACATAGTGGCCGCGCAGCTCGGCATCATAAGACAGGCCTCCTGTGGCCAGGATCACGCCGCGGCGCGCCGTGATCCTGCGGTGGCGGCCGGAATGCTCCGCGACATCGAGGACCGCGACCCGGCCATTGGCATCCTTCTCGAGCCGTTCGACGGATGCACCGGTGCGGACGATGACGCCGCCGTCCAGCGCCGAGCGCAACAGCCGGGCGACAAGCGCGTTGCCGAGATAGAGCGTCGTGCCACGCCGTGCCTGCAGGCGCTGCCAGCCGTAACGCGCGAGCAGTCCGGCGACGTGCAGGGTCGAACGCAGCGACCGGCCGGCACGGCGCAAATGCGGGATGTCCTGCCGGCTGATCATCATGCCGCCGAACAGCACGAATTCAGGCAATGGATCGCGCAGCAGCGCAAAGGCTTTGCCCAGCGCCCGCGCATCGAACGGCACAGGCTCCAGCACCCGGCCGCCCGCGGTGGCGCCCGGCAGATCGGGATAGTAATCCGGATAGGTCGGCACCGGCTTGAGCCGCAGCGACGTTCGCGCCTCGAGATCACGCAACGCCTCGTCGCCGAACTTCAGAAATGTCTCCAACCTGACGCGATCGGCGCCGGGCACCGTCTCGCCGAGATAAGTCCGCGCCGCCTCAAGGGTATCGGCGCGGCCTTCAGCAGCGGCCTTGTGATTGCCCGGGATCCAGACCATGCCGCCGGAGATTGCCGTGGTGCCGCCGACAACATCAGCCTGTTCCAGGAGCAGCACAGACAGACCATCGGCGGCCGCAATCGTCGCCGCAGTCAGACCGCCCGCCCCTGCCCCGACCACGACGACGTCATAGGTTTCGACGTCATCGATTTGGCGGGCGCTTGGCGGCTCCTGCCGGCTCATACCATGCCGCCGTTGGGCTGCACGATCTGGCCGTGGACCCACGACGCCTGCTCGGAGGCGAGGAAGCGCACGACCTCGGCCACCTCGTTCGGCCGGCCGATGCGGTTGAACGGGCTGAACGCCGCCATGCGCTGCTTGGCCTCTTCGGTCTTGCCGGCATTGAACAGGTCGGTATCGACCGGACCTGGCGCAACTGCGTTGACACGAACGCCGCGCGGCGCAAGCTCCTTGGCCATGGAGCGGACCAGGCTCTCGACCGCGGCCTTGCTCGCCGCATATGGCCCGGTACCGGGCACGGCGTGGCGCACCAGCGAGGTGGTGATGGCGACGATGGCGCCGCCGTCGCGAACGCGACGGGCGGCCTCGGCGAGCACGTTGAAGGCGCCGACCACGTTCACTTCCATCAACAGGCGGAAATCATCCGGCTTGAAGCTTGCGACCGGCCCTGCCGGAACATTGATGCCGGCATTGGCGATCACCGCCTGCGGCGCGCCACCAAGATCTGCTGCGACCTGCTCGAACACGCGCGCCACCGAGGCCGCGTCGCGGATATCAACCTGATACTGCCGTCCGGGCGCGTCGTCGGACGACTTGGTCGCGTAGGTCGAGGCCACCTGCCAGCCGGTGGCGGCGAAGGCCTGCACGCAAGCCGCGCCGATGCCGCGCGAGCCGCCGAAGACGAGGACGATCGGAGAAGAGCTGGTCATGGGTGATCCCTTGCAAATGCGTGTTCGATGAATCTGGTGATGTCGATGCCGCGGCGCGGCTAGGATGATGGCTTCGACATCGCCTTGCGTGTTTCGGCGATGGTGGCCTCGATCCCTGCCTGAATGTCAAAGCGCGGCTGGTAGCCGAGCTCGGCCTTGGCGCGGCCGATGTCGAGCGCGCCCTTGACGGCGCTCAAGACCTTGCCGCCATGACGGTAAGGTCCGCTGTCGCCCACGGTGATCTTGGCGCCGGGGATGGCACGGTTGACTGCCTCGGCCGTGTCGCGCAACGTCGGCGCAACACCGGTTGCGATGTTGTAGGCATCGAACCGGTGCTGCGCTTTGTCGAGCGCGAGCAGAACGCCGGCGGCGGTATCGGCGATATAGACCTGATCGACCGCGAAAGCGCCGCCGTCCTCCTGATGATACGGCTCGCCGCGCAGTGCCGCCTCGACGAAGGTGCGGGGCATGCGCAGGCGCGGCAGATGCGGGCCGTAAACCCAGCATGTGCGCACATTGATGCATTCGAGCCCGTGATCCCGGCTATAGACCCGGCCGTAGTGCTCGGCCGCGAGCTTGGTCAGGCCATAGACGCTGGTCGGCTGCTGCGGATGATCCTCATCGATGACGGGCGCCTGGAAGTCGCCATAGGTCTCTTCCGTGCTGACATGGATCACGCGCTTGAGGCCTGTCATGCGCATCGCTTCGAACAGATTCACCGCGCCCTCGACATTGACGCGCAGCGCCTTGAGCGGAATGTCCGCCGCCTGAATGACGCCGACGATGGCTGCGGCATGAATCACCGCGTCCGGGCGATACGTCTCGAAGGCGCGCAGTACCTGATGCCATTCGCCAAGGTCGACAGCTGCGGTCACGAGCCGCGGCTCGCGCGCGGCCAGCGTTGCCATTGCAGGCGAGACCATAACGTCCAGCGCGATCACGCTGTCGCCGCGATCGAGCAGCGCCTGCACGATGGCGCTGCCGAGCCAACCGCAGGCCCCCGTGACCAGGATCGTCTTGCCGTTTGCCATTGTCTCGGTCCTCAGCGCGGCGCCGGCTCCTCGTCGGTCGGCGGGCTCGTGATGACCAGGAACACCAGCGGATCGGTTCCGGTGCAGTGGAATTCATGCACCACGCCGGGCGGGATGTAGGTGACGTCATTGGCGCGAACGAGCCGGCGCTCGCCGTCGAGGATCAGGATGCCTTCGCCCGACAGCACGTGATAGATCTGCTCCTGCACCTTGTGCGAATGGCTCTCGACATGCGCGCCCGGCTCGTAGGACGAGATGCGGTGATCGAAGAAGCGGCTGCCCGTGGTTTCCGGCGTGACGATCGCCTTCGACAGCGCCTGATTGTAATGGCCGGGATATTGGGTCCAGAACAGCTCGGCGAGGTTGCGCGTCACCGCCTTCTTTTCTTTTTCCGCCTTGGCGAATGCATTCGGCTCGGGAACCACGATCGTCATTGTCTTCTCCTTAAATAGTCGGGCCGGCCAGCAGATGCCGCTGGTCATATTCTGCGGTGAAGCCCAGCCGCTCAGCGGCGTGCGTCAAGTCGTAGAGCGGCGCGAAAGGCTGTTTCGCATAGACGTCCGGCGCGCGGATCTTCACGGCATCTCCATGCAGCCGGCGCAGCCGGTCGAGTGTCGGCTCCGGCGACAACGTAACCTGCGCCGACAGATAGAAACGCTCGAAACCGCCAGCTTCAAGCGGCATCTGCAACGCAAGCCGGAATGCCCGCGCGAGATCGCGCGGATCGATGTGGTGATGCAGCGGTCCGCCGCCGGCAGCCGACGGACCGCCGACCATAGGGCCGCGGTAGTTGGCGGGGTCCTTGGCGCGCGCGACGATCTCACCTTCCATCTCCGGATAGGCGACGAAGACGGTGCGCAAGCTGATCACCGCCATGCCGCGCAACGCGTAGGCATGGGCGAGGTCTTCGCCGAGAATCTTGCTCACCGCATACGGGTCGGTGGCCTGCAACGGATGGTCGAGGTCGACGGGCGCATAGAGCGGGGGCAGCATGCGCCCTTCCCTGACCGTGTAGCCCGCGACGGAGTCGCTCGAGCAGAAGACCGCGCGGCGGACGCCAGCAGCCTCGGCAGCCTCGAACACGGTGTAGGTGCCGAGCACATTGACGCGCATGATGGTCTGGCCGTCGCCCGACCAGATGTTCGGCACGGCTGCGATATGGAGCACGGCGTCGGTCCCGGCGATTGCGCGCGCCACCAGATCGGGCGAGGTGACGTCACCGACATGCCATTCGATGTCGGCCTCGCCGGCGCGCCGGTCGAGGCCGCGCACGCGATAGCCCTGCGCCAGAAGCTCGCGGACCACGAAACGTCCAAGCAGGCCGGCAGCCCCGGTGACGAGGACAAGACCGCTCATGCCCGGCCGACCGCAAGCTGCACGGCGTCCGCAGCATCCGTGATGCCGAGCAGCCGCCCCTGGAGTTCGTGATTGGCCGCGAGTTCGGCTGCGTCGCCCGCATAGGCGACGCGTCCGTTCACCAGCACATAGGCCCGATCGGCCATCGCAAGCACGCTTTCGGCATGGTGCTCGACGATGACCAGGCTCGCGCGCGATCTCAGCTTCGAGACGGCCTCCCTCACCTCCTGCACCACGGCCGGCGCGAGACCTTCGAACGGTTCGTCGAGCAGGATGAGCCGGCTCGGCACCATCAAGGCACGCGCGATCGCCACCATCTGCCGTTCGCCGCCGGAGAGGTTCTCGGCGCGGGCACGCAGCAGCACGCGCAGCTTCGGAAACAGGTCGAACACATCATCCCGCGACGCGCCGCCGGAGCGCGCCGCCAGCTTCAGGTTCTCCTGCACCGTCAGATTCGGAAACAGGCGCCGGCCCTCGGGCACCAGCGAGATGCCCAGCCGATTGATCTCGTCCGGCCGCAGCCGGCCGAGGTCGGTGCCGTCGAAGACAATCCGACCACTGCTCGGCGGCACCGTCCCGGTGATGGCGCGCAGCGCCGTGGTCTTGCCGACTCCGTTGCGGCCGAGCAGCGCGACAACTTCGCCGGGCCGCACCACGAGATCCAGCCCGTCAAGCACAGTGCCGCCACCATAGCCGGCGCGTACGGCCTCCACCCGGAGCAGCGGCTCCGGCGCAGGAGCGTTCGGAAGCAGCGTGATGGTCGCGCCGCGCGCCGGCACGGACGGAGCTTGGCCATGCGCAGTGCCGAGATAGGCCGTAACCACTTCGGGGTTTTTTGCCACTTCCGCAGGCTTGCCGTCGGCGATCAGCCGTCCCTGATGCAGCACCGTGATCCGGTCAGACATCGCAAGTACGCGATCGATATCGTGCTCGATCAGCAGCACGGCATGAGATTTCGAAAGCCGCTGGATCAATTCACCCACGATCTTGCGATCCGACTCGGCTAGCCCAGCCAAGGGCTCGTCGAGCAGCAGGAGCTTGGCATCGATCGCGAGCGACACCGCGATCTCGAGCAGCCGCTTTTCGCCATGGGCGAGCGACGAGCAGAGTTCGGCGGCGCGATCGGCCAGGCCTACGGCATCGAGCAGCGACCACACCCGCGCATTGGCGGCCTCATCGTTGTAGGCGTCGCGCCAGAAGCCCGACCATTGGCGGTTTGCGGCCTGCACGGCAATCCGCACATTCTCGAAGGCGGTGAGGTTCGGGAACACGCTCAGGATCTGGAACGAGCGCGCAATACCGAGCCGCGCACGACGGTGTGGCGGCAGCTGATTGATCGGCTGGCCCTCGAACAGGATGCTGCCGCCGTCCGGCTTGAGCACGCCGGTCAGGAGGTTGAACAGCGTGGTCTTGCCGGCACCATTGGGGCCGATCAGGCTGTGCAGACCGGTCCGGCTCATCTCGAAGGAAATGTCCTTCTGCGTAACGATCGAGCCAAAATGCTTCGACAGGTTACGGACGGCGAGAATTGGCGCATCTGGGGCGGCGGCCTGGGCCGCGTGCCCCGGTGCGTACGGCGTGATGCTTTGCGGCCGTGCCGAAATGGCGTCGCGGGTCAAGGTCCAGCGATTGCGGCCGATGATGCGCTGGAAGATACCGTGGATGCCTTCATGCGACAGCAGGGCGAAGGCGATGATGATGGGTGCAAAGATCAGCCACCAGTTCTCGGTGACGGCGCTGAGCCGGTCCTCCAGCACGATGAAGACCGCGGCTCCCCACAAGGGCCCAAGGAAGTGGTGGACGCCACCGAGCGCCGCCATCAGCACGGGATCGCCGGCATGCTCCCAATTCAGATTGTTGGCGTAGACCCCCTGCAGCAGCAACGCCATCAACCCGCCTGCGACGCCGATGCCGCCGCCGGCGATGATGACGGCGACCAGCTTGGTCCGGTAGGTGTCGAATCCGAGGCTTGCCACGCGCTGCTCATTGTCGCGCAGCGCCTGCATCAGCCGGCCGAACGGGGCGTGTGCCAGCCGCCAGAGCACCCAGAGCGAGCAGATGACGACAGCCAGCGTGAAGACATGAAAGCCGATCGCGGAGGGAAACAGCGGACGGGCGACGTTCTGCAGGCCGTTCTCGCCGCCGGTGACCGAGGTCCATTTGAAGGCGATCTCGAACGCGATCTGCGAACACGCCAATGTCAGCAGCGAGAAATATAGTCCGCGCCGCCGCAGGATGACTGCGCCCACGACGAGCGCCAGCAGCAGCGAGAAGATCGCGGCGATCGCGATGCCCGTGAATTCATTGCCGCCCGCCATCCATCCCGAGCCGATCGCGAGCGCATAGCTGGCGCAGCCGAAGAAGAAGGATGCGCCGAACGGCACCAGCCCGAGGTAGCCGATCAGGAAATTCACCTCGGCACCGTAAAGCGCGTAGATCGCGATCTGGGTGACGCGATGAATCGGCATACCCACGGCAAGCGCGAGCCCGGAGGCCAGGAGCAGCATCGCCGCGGCGACGATGATGGGATGGCTGCAAAGCCGTCGCCAGAGTGATTTGTTGCTGGTCATTCGAAACGCTCCCAGCGCTCGCCGAACAGCCCGCGCGGCCGCAGCAGCATGATTGCGAACATCAGCGCGTACATCGAGCCCGCGGCCGCCTCGGGCCAGAATTGAATTGTCAGCGAGGTGACGACGCCAACCGCAAGCCCTGCGACGACGGCGCCCCGGAACGAGCCTAGTCCCCCGATCGCCACGATGACGAAAGCTGGCATCACCGCGTTGGCGGCCATCGACGGCGAGACCGTCCATAAGGGGGCCGCGAGCACGCCCGCAATCGCAGCAAGCATGCAGCCGAGGCCGAACACCGCCGTCAGCACCCGCGGCAGGTTGATCCCGAGCAGTTCGACCATTTCCGGATCGCGGCTGCCCGCACGCAGGATCCGCCCGTAGGGCGTAAAGGCAAGGAACGCCCATAGCCCGAGCAGGGTCGCCGTGGTCGCGCCGAGCACGGCGACCCGGTATTTGGTGATCAGGAGCGGGCCGAGCTCGATGATGCCGGAAAACAGCGGCGGCGGATTGAACGGTTTGCCGTCGGCGCCCCAGATGTAACGGATCACGGCTTCGATCAGCAGCGCCAGCGCGAAGGTCACGATCAGGCTGAGCAGCGGCTCCTTGCCGTAGAGACGGCGGATGATCACCACCTCCACCGCCATGCCAACAAGCCCGACCAGAGGCGGCGCGATGATCACCGCACCCCAGCCGAATAGTTGGAACAGCTGCCACGCCACATAGGCGCCCAGCGCGAAGAAGGCGCCGTGGGCAAAATTGATCACGCCGAGCAGGCCGAAGGTGATCGACAGCCCCACGGCAATCAGCACGTAGATGAAGCCGAGCACGAGCCCATTGGCCGCCTGTGAAACAAGTGTATCGAGCATCGTTCAAGCCTCTCGGTCGCGGGCGCTGCGACAGCAGCGACCACCGTCGCTCTAAAGCGACGGCAAGCTGCAGCCGATCTCCTCTTTCGCGCCGAAGGCCTTCTCAGTCTCTTCCGCGCTCGCCGACGTATTCTTCAGCACGTCGAAATAGTCCCACTTGTCGGTGATCTGCTTCTTGATCTGTACGATGACGGCAGGACGCACCAGCTGATGATCCCAGTCACGGAAGAAGAAGGGGAATTCGCCCTCCGTATTCTTCCACTGCTCGAGATGGGTGACGATGTCCTTGGCGTCGGTCGACTTCGCCGCCTCGATCGACTCCAGAAGCGCCCGCATGCCGATCCAGCCCGACCACGTCTTGTCGGATGGCGGCTGGTTGTACTTCTTCCTGAAGTCCTCGATCATCTTGCGTTCGGCCGCTGTATTCTTCGGGTTGTTGTAGTACCAGGGCTTGATGTAGATGCCGGTCGAGGCCTGCGGGCCGACATCCCAGAAATCCGTGTCCGTCACGGCAATGGCCGCATAGGGAATGCGGTCCTTCATCCCCATCTCGTTCCACTGCTTGAGGAAGTTGGAGAAGTCGCCGCCGACGAGCCCGCCGACGATGACGTCGGGCTTGGCCTGGCGGATCTTGAGGATGTAGGAGCTGTAATCGGCGGTATTGATCGGCACTTCGTCGACGCCGACCTCGGTGGCGCCGACCTGCTTGAGCAGCGCCCGCGAGGCGCGCAGGATGTCCTGGCCGAAGGCGTAGGAGGCCGTGATGAAATAGACTTTCTTGCCGATGCTGGACACATACGGCATCAGGCCCTGCATCTGCACCGGAACGGTGGCCTGGGTCCGAAACGTATATTTGCTGCAGTTCTTGCCGGTGATCTCGCTCGCCGCAGCGCCGGTCAGGATCAGCGGCACCTTCTCGCGGTTGGCGACGCTCATCATCGCGAGCGCCGACGACGAGTAGTTGCCGCCGACCACCGCGACCACTTTGCTCTCATCGACGAGCCGCTGCATGTTCTGCTGCGACACCTGCGGATTGGGCTCGTCGAGCCAGACGAGCTCGATCGGGCGACCCAGCACCTTGTTGCCGGCCTGCTCGGCCGCGAGCGCGCTGCCGCGCTGCAGATATTCGCCGATCGAGGCGCCCGGCCCCTGCTTGGAATAGATCATGCCGATCCGCACCGGCCCTTCGGACTGCGCCCTGGCCGGTCCGCCCCAGCCCAGCGCGGACGTGGCGGCCGCGCCTGCAGACGCGGCCATGAACGACCGGCGATTCAGATCACCCTTCAACATCATGCTCCTCCCTCGTCCTTTCCTGGACTTTGTTGTCGTTGTTGATCAGTCGCGCCTGTACGGCTTGCCGAACGCCGGCTCCTTGAATGGAATGGGCGGCAGCTCCCAGGTCCCGGTGGACGGCGGACGCACTTCGGCGTCGACATGCACGTCGATCACGCAAGGGCGCCGGTTCTTGACCGCGGTCTCGACCGCGCCGCGCAGATCGGCGCTGCGGGTCACCGTGACGCCGTCGGCGCCGCAGGCCCGCGCCCAGGCCGCGAAGTCAGGGTTGTAACGATCGCCCCCCGGCCCCTGATTGCCTTTGTAGAAAGCCGTGCCGAGCTCACGGCCTTCGAACAGTCCGTATTGCAGGTCGCGGATGGCGCTCCAGGCAAAGTTGTTCCAGACCACCCAGACGCAGGGCAGATCGTATTCGACTGCGGTGGCGACGACGTAGGGCGCCATCATGAAGCCGCCGTCGCCGACGACCGCCACGCAGGGCCGATCGGGGGCGGCAAGCTGCGCGCCGAGCACGCCGCACACGCCAAAGCCCATCGATGAGTAGCCCCAGCTGTTCATCATGCTCTGCGCGCGCTTGGGCTGCCAGAACTGCATGAACCAGTTGTGGTGCACACCGGAATCCAGCGACAGGATGACGTCGTCCGGCAACACGTCCTGCAACGCGCCCACCACATATTCGGGGCGGATCGGCGTCGTCACCGCGCTGAAATTCGGCCGGACGAAGGCCTCCCACTCGGCCTTCCACTTGCCGATCTCGTCGCGCCATGCGGCAAAATTCTCAGAGCTGATCTCGGAACGGCCCGGCAGCGCCGCGAGCAGCTGGGCGGCAAAGGTCTTGGCATCGGCGATGATGCCGAGCGTCGGCGGATAGTTGCGGCCGAGCTCGGCGGGATCGATATCGACCTGCAGCAGCTTCGTGGTCGGGAAATTCCAGGAATAGCCCTGATGCCAGCTCGACGACGAACGGTCGTCGAAGCGGGTGCCGATGCAAAGCACGAGATCGGCATGGCGCCCGGCCTGGTTGGCCGGATAGGCGCCGTTGCGGCCGATGAAGCCGAGGGTCAGCGGATCGTCGGCGGGCACGCAGCCCATGCCATTCGGCGAGGTGATGACCGGAATGCCGTAGCGGTTCTGCAGCACGCTGATCTCAGGACCGGCTTCCGACAGCGTCGTGCCCTGCCCGATGAACAACACCGGCCGTTTCGCGGCCGCCAGCAGATCCAGCGCCTGGGCAACATCGGCTTCGCTCGCGCTCGGCCGATGCGCGCCGTGGGCATGCGACAGCGGCGGCAGCTCGACATCGGCCTCCTCCTGGAAGACGTTATAGGGAATGTCGAGATTGACCGGCCCCGGGCGGCCAGTGACCATGGTGTCGAACGCCTGGCGAAGCGCCAGCGGCAGCATGTCGACGCGGCTCGGCTGGAACGAACGTTTCACCACCGGCCGCAAGACCTGGGCGAAGTCAGCCTGGTTATGAGCATACAGTTCCTGAAACGGCGCGCGATTGGCTTGCGACGTCGGCACGTTGGCGGTGATCGCGAGAAAGGTCGAGGAGTCCGACAATGCGGTCGCCAGCGACATCACCATGTTGGCGGAGCCGGGTCCGGTCGACGTCAGCGTCGCGACCGGACTGTGCTTCACCCGGAAATAGGCGTCAGCCATATGGCCGGCGCACTGTTCATGGCGCGGCGACACCAGCTTGACGCGATCGCGCACCTGATACAGCGCATCGAGGATGCCGACATTGCCATGTCCGCAGATGCCGATCACGAAGGGCACTTTCTGCTTGACGAGATATTCGGCGATGACTTCGCCGCCCTTCATCTTGGTCATCGTATTGTCCTTGTCAGGTTGCGGCCCGCGCTGCTTCAGGCGAGGATCGTGATGATGCGCTCCTCGCTCATTTCGCGGATCGCGTAATGCGGTCCCTCACGACCGAAACCGCTGTCCTTGGATCCACCGTAAGGCATCAGGTCCACGCGCGAGCTCGGGGTCTCGTTAATGTGGACCCCGCCGACCTGCAACTGCCGCGCGGCCTGTAGCGCCTTGTCCAAGCGTTTTGTGAAGATGCCAGTGGCAAGCCCGTAAGGGGTGTCGTTGACCCGGGCGACCGCCTCCTCGAACGTGTCAAAGGGAGCGATACACATCACCGGTCCGAACACCTCCTGACAGCCGAGCGGCGTCGCCCTGTCGACGTCGGCGAGCAGTGTCGGTGGAACCACCGCATCGCGCCGCTCGCCGCCGACCAGGCGTCGCGCGCCCTTCTGCTCGGCCTGCGCAATCCAGGATTCGATGCGGCGCGCCGCCGCTTCGCTGACCACGGGCCCGACGACAGTGCGATCATCAGCGGGATCGCCATAGGGCAGTTCGGCAACGAGCTTGGTCAAGCGCCGCTCGACTTCGTCGATCAGCGCACGCTGCACCAGGAGCACCTGAATCGAGGTGCAGACCTGCCCCGCCTTGCGGAAGCCGGCATTGACGACTTTCGGCAGCGCGGCGTCGAGATCAGCATCATCGCAGATCACGCAATGCGCGATCGAGCCGAGCTCCATCTGCGTCCGCCGCAGACCGGCCTTGCTTTGGATGATGCGCCCGACCTCGGTACTGCCGGTGAACGCATAGAACTGCACCGCGGGCTCGCTGAGCAGCCAGTCGGCGACCTCGGCGTCGCCGTGCAGTACCGACATCAGCCCGGGCGGTACGCCGGCGGCGACCAGGCACTCGGCCATGATGCACGACGTCATCGGCGTGTGCAGCGAGGGCTTGAGCACCACGGCATTGCCGGCCGCGAGTGCCGGCGCGACCTTATGCGCGACCGTATTCAGCGGCGCATTGAAGGGCGTGATCGCGGCAACCACACCGAGCGGCACCCGGATGGTGAAACCGATGCGGCCCTTCTGGCCGGCCGCTCCCTCCATCGGCACCACTTCGCCGGCGAGCCGCCGCGCCTCCTCGGCCGACAGACGGAATGTCGCTGCGCAGCGCTGGATCTCGCCCATCGCGTCGCGCCGCGGGAAGCCCGCCTCCTGGCGGAGAACCTCGACGAGGTCGGCCGCGCGCTTTTCAAGCTCGACCGCTGCGCGGTCGAGGATCACGCCGCGGTCATATGGGCTGAGTGTGTTGGCCTGGAACGCCCGTTCCGCGGCCGTGACGCAGGCCCGAACCTGGTCCCGTCCCGGCAGATGCGCGTGCATGGCGGGCGCGAGCCGATATTTGTCCAGCACGGCGACCGTGCGCTCGCCATCCGACCATTCCCCCGCGATCAGCAGGCGGCAGGACGGCAGCTTGGCCGATGTCTGTCGATGGGCCGCGGCATCTGCCATTTTCGCAAGTCCTCCCTGAGACTTCTGGGGTTCTTGTCCTTCCCTCTAGAGTGAATTTGACATTAGCAAAAATACTGTTTTGGATTGGTCGCTATAAGCCTGACATATGGCCGTTCTGACACTCATCTTCGCCCCGGTGCGCCCCATGGACCTGCGTCAATTGCGCTATTTCGCCCAGATCGTCGAAAGCGGCAGCCTGTCGAAGGCCTCGCGCTGCCTTTTCGTGGCACAACCGGCCTTGAGTCAGCAGATCGCGAAATTGGAGGAGGAAGTCGGCAAACCGCTGCTGCAGCGCTCATCGCGCGGGGTCATCCCCACGGAGAACGGCCTTGCGCTCTATCATCACGCGCGCTTCATGCTGCGGCAGCTCGAGCATGCGCTCTCGATCGCCCGCCAGGATTCCGCCGAGGTCAGCGGCATGGTGTCGGTCGGACTGCCGGCGACGACGGTGCTCGCGATCGGACTGCCGCTCACGAAGTGCATCCGCGCCAAATATCCCGGCATCCTGCTCAATGTCGTTGAGGGCATGAGCGGACACATCGCCCATATGATGCGGCTTGGTCAACTCGACCTGGCGATCCTGTTCAACAACGACGTCTCGTCCAAGCTCGATGCGACGCCCCTGCTCGACGAAGAGCTGTTCGTGCTGCTGCGCGCCGACAGCCCGCTCGTCTCCCGCTCCCGCCGCAGCATCAGTGTCGCGGAGGTGGCCAAGCTGCCATTGATCCTTCCGACCGGAACGCATGGCCTGCGACGACGCGTTGCGGCGGAATTCGAGCGGCGCAATCTGACGCCGAATGTGGTTGCCGAAATCGATTCGCTCTCGCTGGTGATGAGCTGCGTCAGCGAGGGCATTGGCGTGACCATCAAGCCGATGTCGGCCCTGCACGTTGGCGGCAAGGAACACCATGAATGGCGGGCGTTGTCGATCTCGGACGCGCGCATCACCCGGCGCAACTACATCTACTCGATCAAGCCGGACCTGTTGGCGCCGGCCGCATCTGCGGTGGCGAAGGAGCTGTACGACACAGCGCGGACCCTGGTGATCTCAGGGCAATGGCGCGGGGTCACTCTGATCGATGAGCCCGTCGCCGTTGCTGAGCATTCGGTTGCGTGAGGCCATTCAAACCGACCAATTGCCGTCGGATCAGCCGAGCCGATCCGTAGTTCGACGGCGCAGCCCCGCCATGGCGGGTTGCGCGCGCCAGCCTGGGGGGCGGGACCTGGAACGATGCTGTCGCCTCGTTCGTTTTAGACCCTAGGCGTCATGCCGATAACCGCCGCGGCTGTTACGGAGGCGAGCGATGACCAAGTTTGCAAAGGGCGACCACGTCTCCTGGAACTCGGAAGCGGGCCACGTGACCGGGCGCATCATCGCGGTTCATATGCGCGACTTCGACTACAAGGGGCACCGCCGGCACGCCACGAAAGACTCCCCGCAATACGAGATCAAGAGCGACAAGAGCGACCACATCGCGGCGCATAAGGAGAGCGCGTTGACGAAGGTGGGCGGCAAATGACGTAGCGGTTCGGATCGATGATCCAGCGCTCGCCGTCCGAAAAGGCGATTGCCACCGCGTTCGACGCCTGTCCTGTCTTTACCATCGGCCATTCCAGGCGCACGATTGCAGAGTTCGTCACCTTGCTACGGGCCGGCCAGGTTCAGCTCGTGGTCGATATCCGACGCTTCCCGCGCTCCCGAACCAACCCGCAATACAATGCGGACGTGCTGCCGGAGGAGCTTGCGGGCTACCAGATCGACTACATGCGGATTGCCGAGCTCGGGGGCCTGCGCAAGAGCAGCGACGTTGGGCCGGAGACGAACGGCTTCTGGACCAACCAGAGCTTCCATCATTATGCAGACTACGCCCTTGCGGACGACTTCCAACGCGGCCTGGCTTGCCTTCTAAACCTGTCGGCCGCGCAGCGCACGGCGATCATGTGTGCGGAAGCCGTCTGGTGGCGGTGTCATCGCCGCATCGTAGCCGATTATCTGATCAATGCCGGCCGGACCGTGTATCATCTGATGGACACGAACGAAGTTCACGTGGCGACACTGACGGAGGGAGCCGTGCGAGCCGGAGACAGACTGATTTATCCTGCTTCGGGCTGATTAGGCTGCGCGAACGCACCATCGCATCAATTGTCCGACAGAATGGAGTGAAGCGAACCCAGCTC
>NZ_CAFK01000008.1 GCF_000239815.1 Bradyrhizobium sp. STM 3843
CGCTGAAGCGCACGGTCGAGGACCAGTTCGGGCATGTCCGGGTACGCGGCGAGATCACCGGCTTTCGCGGGCCTCACTCTTCGGGCCACTGCTACTTCTCGCTCAAGGACGAGAACGCCAAGATCGAGGCGGTGATCTGGAAGGGCACGCATTACCGCATGCGCTTCAAGCCCCAGGAAGGGCTGGAGGTCATCGCCACCGGCAAGCTCACGACCTATCCGAACTCGTCGAAATACCAGATCGTGATCGAGGCGCTGGAGCCCGCCGGCATCGGCGCGCTGATGGCGCTGATGGAGGAGCGCAAGAGGAAGCTCGCCGCCGAAGGCCTGTTCGATCCTGCGCGCAAACGGCCCCTGCCCTGGCTTCCGGAGGTCATCGGCGTGGTCACCTCGCCGACCGGGGCCGTCATCCGCGATATCCTGCACCGGCTGGAAGATCGCTTTCCGCGCCGCGTCCTGGTCTGGCCCGTGAAAGTGCAGGGTGACGGCTCGGCCGAGCAGGTCGCGGCCGCGATCCGCGGCTTCAATGCGCTGCCCGAACACGGCCGCATTCCCCGCCCGGATGTCGTGATCGTCGCGCGCGGCGGCGGCTCGCTGGAAGATCTCTGGTCGTTCAACGAGGAGATCGTGGTCCGTGCCGCGGCCGAGAGCGCAATCCCGCTGATCTCGGCCGTGGGCCATGAGACCGACGTGACCTTGATCGACTTCGCATCCGACAAGCGCGCACCGACGCCGACCGCAGCCGCCGAGATGGCCGTGCCGGTGCGCAGCGACCTGATCCAGGAGATCGAAAGCCTGGCGCGGCGGACGCGGATGTGCTGGCAGCGCGGCCAGGAGAACCGGCGCAACGAACTGCGTGCCGCGGCGCGCGCGCTGCCTGATGCAAGCACCCTGCTGGCGATTCCGCGCCAACGCCTCGATACCGCCGGGGGCCGGCTGCCCCGCGCGCTCAAGACCAACACCCACGTGCATTTCCGCCAATTTGCCGCGGCGAGCGCCCGGCTGACCTTACGGGTGCTGCACGCCCAGATTGGCCACGCCGACCACCGCCTCGTGGTTGCTGCCGAGCGGCTGTCGCTGTCGGCGCGCGCGCTGCTGCGCAGCCGGCGCGAGCGCTGTGAAAGCCTGTCGGCACGACTGAAGGCCTCGAAATCGGCCAACGCCAAGGCGCAGCGCCAAGCCATCGGCCGCGACCGTGAGCGCACCCTGCGCCTGGCAGAGCGCGCGCGCCGGGCGCTTTCGACCTCGCTGCAGCGCCTTTCGGCGCGCGTCGAGCGCAACGAGAAGCTGCTGATGGCGCTGTCCTATCGCAGCGTGCTGGCGCGCGGCTTTGCCCTGGTGCGCGACGAGACGGGCCATCCGCTGCATCACGCGGCGGATGTCAGCCCTGGCGCTGCGCTGTCGCTGGAATTTGCCGACGGCCGGGTCGCAGCCACGGCGGATGGCGATCGGCCGGCAGTGGCGAGAGCTGAAAACCACCCCAGGTCCGCACGCGAAGCCCGGACGGCTACGGCCAAGCGCGTCTCGAAACCCGCCGACCAAGGAAGCCTTTTCTAGCTCCGGTACGCCTTCCTCAGCGCGCCAGCCAATCGGACACGAGCTTCTGTGCATCGGCCCGCGCGTCCGGATCGGAGCCGACGTGGCCGCGCTCGGGGGCCGCCGCATCGGTGCCGGCCAGCGCATGGACCGGCAGATTGGCGCGGTCGAAATCGTGATAGGCGCCGGGATAGACCACGATGCGCGTCAGCGCGCTGCGGCCCCGCGCGCCATCGATCATCTGCCGGCAGGCCGGCGGCGAGGAGACGTCGTCCTTGCCTCCGATCAGGATCAAGGTCGGAACGCGCGCGCTCCAGCCGAGGCCGGACGATGCGCGGCAATCCGGATAGAAGGCAATCGCCGAGCGGAAGTCCGGTTCGACATGTTCTGGAAGCTGCGGGCGCACTGCCCACAACAGCGCGCTGGCGCCGCTCGCCCATCCCAGCAGGCTGATGCGATCGGGCATCGCCCAATCCTGCTCCGCGAGCCATTTCCGCGCCGCGATAATGTCGGCCACACGGTCACGGCGACCGCTGATGCGGCGCTCCTTGACCCGGCATTGCGGGCCCAGCCCTCGCGAGCCGTAGCTGTCGGGCAACAGCACGGCCTTGCCCTTTTTGACCAGTTCCTCGGCCCAGTCGCGATAGCGCGGCAGTACCGGCTCGGACCGGCCCGACAGGCCGCCGCAGCCATGCAGCGCGATCACGGTCGGAAACGGCCCGGCACCGTCGGGTTTGAACAGCTGCGCATGCAGGACCGTGCTGCCGGAGGGAATCTCGACTTCGTTGGGCGAGGCTGACGGCTCCGCCTGCGCCACCGACAAGGCAGCGCAGAGCAGCAGAACGGCTGATATTGCAAAGGAACGCATCAATCGGTGAGACGCGGGATCAGCGGCGGACCATCCGCAGCCTAGCTAGCACGGGGCTTCGGCGATAAGCATCACAAATCGGTGGGTTTGCGGAAGGGACAGCGCGACTTATCTATGCTACATATTGATTGACAATGGTTTTTGCGTACCAAGGGCGCAGGGATTGGAGACAGGGACGTGCTCAACAAATTCGGTCCTTCGGGTCAGGGCGAGGCCCAGGTGCAATATCTCGATGGCGATTTCCGCGTGATCTCGCCGGGAAGCTATGTGCGCTGCGCCGTGACCGACGCACGGATTCCGCTGGACGAGCTGAAATATTGGAGCGTCGATCTCCAGGAAGCCTATGCGGTGCCAAGCGCCGTTCTGCAGCGGCATTTTCCCGGCGCGTTGAAGGCGCAGAGCTGAACGATCGCGAGACCAGGCATCCGCGGTTCAGCCTGCGGCGTGAAATTGTTTCTGACGCGCTTTGAACAGACGATCGCTGAGGAAGCTGCGCAACATCGCGACGTCCGCGAACTCCAGCGTGACCGGGAAGGCTGCGATCTCGCGAGCCAAGGACGCCAGTTCGTCCCTTCCGCGCAGCCGCGTCAGGTCCTTCTCCGTCGTGACCAGGCCTAGCCCCTCCCTCCCGGCGTCAGCGATCAGCGCCTGGATCTCCTCTGCGGTGAACGGGTGATGATCGGCAAAAGCCCGCTCCCGCTGCACGTCGATGCCCGCAGCACGCAGCGTCCGGAAAAAGCGAGCGGGGTCGCCGATCCCGGCAAAGGCGAGCACCGGCTTACCCAGCAACCCAGCCACGATCCCGGCGTCGGGCTGCAGGCTGGCCGGCAGCACCGGCTTGCCGGCCGCGGCAATCGCGGTGGACACCGGATCGGCCGCGCGCCCATGTCCGATCAACACGAGCGCATCGGTTCGCACGAGCTGCGGCTGCAGCGGCGCGCGCAAGGGACCTGCGGGAAACACCTTGGCGTTGCCGAGGCCGCGCTCGCTGTCGATCACGATCAGCGCGACATCCTTTGACACGGCCGGATTCTGAAAACCGTCATCCATCAGGATCAGGGTCGCACCCTGAGATTTCGCCAGCACGACGCCCTCGACGCGATCTCGCGCCACCGCCACCGGGACATGCGCCGCCATCATCAGCGGCTCGTCACCGACATCGGCCGCTTTGTGCCTGCCGCGATCGACCATCACCGGACCGCGCAGCCGACCGCCATAGCCGCGGCTGAGCACCACCGGGCGCTCGCCGAGATCGCGCAGGATGCCGGTCAGCGCCAGGACGGCCGGCGTCTTGCCGGCGCCCCCCACATGATAGTTGCCGACGCAAATCACCGGGATACCGGCATCGATGCCCGTGCGCTCCAGACGATGGGCAGCCACAGCGCCATAGAGCGCGGAGAGCGGACGAAGCAGAAGCGATTGCCAGGACGTCGGCCGATGCCAGAAGGCCGGCTCACGCAATGGAAGCTCCCATCTCGAGCTGCACCTGCAGGAGATAGGGCTCGAGCGCAGCGAGCGTGCGCCCCAGCGCACCGCCGAGTTGCGCGACAACCTGACCGCCCGACGTCGCCACTGCATGACGGGCATCCGGCTCGGCCAAAAGCTGACCGAACTGCCGGACCAGGGTTTCCCGTCCATCGGCGACCCATGCGCCGCCGGCGCTATCCAGCGCCTCATAGACGTCGCCGAAGTTGAACACATGCGGTCCGTGCACGATCGCCGCACCCAGCTTCACGGCTTCGATCGGGTTCTGGCCGCCGTGCGCCACCAGCGAACCGCCCATGAACACGATCGGCGCCAGCCGATAGAACAGGCCGAGCTCGCCCATGGTGTCCGCGACGTAGATGTCAGTGGCCGCCATCGGCAACTCCTCGCGCGAGCGCAATCCGACATGCAACCCCGATGCAACGACGAGGTTCGCGATCCCGGGACCGCGGTTCGGATGCCGCGGCACGATGACGGTGAGCAATGAGGGAAAGAACCCGGACAACGTTTGATGCGTCGCGATCAGGATCTCGTCCTCGCCCGGATGGGTCGAGGCGGCGACGATCATCGGGCGGCCTCGCGTGACCGAACGCAGCCGCTCGAGCTTGGCCGGATCCGCCGGCGGCGCCGGCACGTCGAGCTTGAGATTGCCGGTGGTGACCACGTTGCGGCTGCCGAGCGCCGCAAAACGCTCCGCGTCGGCTTTCGACTGCGCCAGGCAGATATCGAAGCGGCCCAGCAGCGCCGAGATGGTGCCGGACATCCGCCGCCAGCGCGGAAAGGACCGCGGCGACATGCGGCCGTTGATCACCACCATCGGCAGTCGCCGCGCGGCCCCTGCCAGGATCAGATTCGGCCATAGATCCGATTCGATAAACAGCGCGAGCGAGGGCCGCCAGTGATCGAGGAACCGCTCGACAAACCGGGGCGAATCATAGGGCACGTATTGGTGGATGACATCGGCCGGAAAGCGCTTCGCCACGATCGCGGCCGAGGTCACCGTGCCCGACGTGATGAGGATGCGCAGGTTGCGCGCGCGCAGCCGCTCGATCAAGGCCGCCGCCGCCAGCACTTCGCCGACGCTCGCGCCGTGGATCCAGATCAGCGGCCCCTGCGGTCGAAGATCGTGACTCAGCCCGCGCCGCTCATCGATCCGGGCCGGATCCTCCTTGCCGCGCTTCAGCCGTTGCCGAATCACCGCAGGCGCAAACGGAGCCGCAGCCGAGGACAATCCGCGGTAGACGCGCAATGCCATCGGCAACGTATTAGGCACTGGGTGCTCCATGAGGGCAGTCCTCGGGACGGCCGATGATCTCATAGGCGCGGCGCGTGCATTCGTTCAGCGTCGCCTCGAGGTCCAGGCGAAGCTGTTCCATGGTGGCGGCATCTGCGTCGGGCGGCACGCTGATTTCCTTGATTCCCACCAATGCGCCGCGACCAAATGGCAAATTGATGGTCGTGCTGTCCCAATTCTTCAGCCGGATGAAACGGCTGGTGACCATCGCAAACGGCATGATCGGTCGTCCCGACTCCCGCGCCAGCATGATGATGCCGAGGCCCGCCACACGCGCGCGTTTCGGCACGTCGGCGGTCAGTGCCACGTTATAATTGTCCTCGAGCGCGCGCACCATCTCCTTGAAGGCGCCGACCCCGCCTTTGCGGTGGAAGGCCGCGCCATGATCGCCGGAGCCTCTGATCGTACCGATGCCGAGCCGCTCGGCGGCGATGGCGTTGAACTCGCCATCGCGATGCCGCGAGATCAGGACCTTGGCGCGATAGCTCTCCTTGGTCTTGATGAACGGCGTCATGAAGTGCTGGCCGTGCCAGAACGCGAAGATCGCCGGCATCTGCGGCTCGACGATACTGTAGACGTCCGGCGGCTCGTAGGTGAAGCGGTTGGTCAGCCACACCAGGCGGAGGTATTCGGCCGCGAGGAAGCCCACAGCACGCTGAAACCAGTTGCTGCGCAGCGTATTACGGATGAGTTGTTTCAAGTCGCGGGCTTTGCGTCGTTCTTGGCGTCTTGGCCCGGATCGAGCAGCCGATGCAGATGCACGATGAAATAGCGCATATGGGCGTTGTCGACGGTCTGCTGGGCCTTGGCCCTCCAGGCTGCATAGGCGGTCGCGTAATTCGGGAACACCCCGACGACGTCAACCTTATCGAGATCCTTGAACTCGTTCTTTTCGAGGTTGACGAGCTCGCCACCAAGAACGAGGTGAAGCAGCTGCTGAGAGGCGCTATCTGGCATGAAAACAGTTCCTAGTGCGGCGATTTGATCGGCGCAGATCGCAGGCTCAGAGCTTGGACGCGTCTCGAAAATGCGTGACGATTTCAGCATGTCGATCGCGTCCGGCTGCCACCAGCACCCCGTGCGCCACATCCCGACGATTATAGAGGATCGGATCGCCGGACAATGCGGTCATTTTACCATTCGCTTCCTGCACGATCAAATGAGCCGCCGCAAGATCCCAATCGCGACTTTGTCCGCCTGCAAAAGCGGCATCGAGTACACCATGCGCGACACGACACAACCGCAGCGCCAACGAGCCGATTCGCGGATGAAGTTCAATCCGGGTCGATCCGGACACGAGCTTCTCAACCAGCGGTTTCGGTCCGGCCACACGCGACAGGTCGAGCGCGGTGCCCGCGGAGGCGCTGACGATCTCGCCATTGCGCGTGGTGCCCTGCCCGCGCGCGGCGAAGAAGAACTCGTCGGTGACGGGGACGAACACCGCAGCCAGGATTGGCGCGGCGTCCTCGACCAGGGCCACGCTGACGCACCAATCTTCTTTCCCGCCGAGATAGCTGCGCGTACCGTCGATCGGGTCGACGATCCAGACTCGACGTTTGCCGAGCCGCACCTCGTCGTCGGCACTCTCCTCCGAGAGCCACCCGTACTCCGGCGTGGCCGCGCGCAGCCGGCTTTCCAACAGGTCGTTGACCGCGATGTCGGCCTCCGAGACCGGCGACGATACGCCCTTGGTCCATCTCCGCAGGTCGGTGCCGAACAACGACAGCGCGAGCTGGCCGGCCTCGCGTACGCTTCGGGTCAGGAGCTCGGCATCGTGTGCCAGGCTGGTCGTGTCGGAAGTTTCGAGATCAGCGGCCGCCAAGCGTCAATCCTTCGATGCGCACGGTCGGCGCATTGACCCCATAGCGGAATTCCAGATCGTTGGCGGGAACCATCGACTTGAAGATCTCGAACAAATGGCCAGCAATCGTCACCTCGCTCACGGCATAGGTGATCTCGCCGTTCTCGATCCAGAACCCGGAAGCGCCACGGCTGTAGTCGCCGGTCACGCCATTGACGCCAGAGCCGATGAGATCGGTGACATAGAAACCCTGCTTGATATCCGACATCAGTTCGGCCGGGCTCACGCTGCCCGCTTCGAGATGCAGATTGTAGGGCCCTGGCGAGGGTGAGGACGAGACGCCGCGATGGGCGTGGCCGGTGGTGACGAGACCAAGCTCACGCGCGGTGCCGGAATCGAGCAGCCACGTCGTCAGCACGCCTTCGTCGACGAGGGCGGTCGTCTTGACCTTGACGCCCTCCGCATCGAAGGGCTGCGACCGCAGCCCGCGCTTGCGCAAGGGATCATCGATGATGCGAATGCCCTTGGCGAACAATTGCGCGCCGAGCTTGTCCTTGAGGAAACTGGTCTTGCGCGCGATCGAGGCGCCGTTGATGGCGCCGACGACATGGCCGACCAGCGAGCCGGACACCCGCGGATCGAACACCACCGGCACCTGGCAGGTCTCCACCTTGCGCGGATTGGCGCGGGCGACCGCGCGGTCGCCGGCGCTGCGCCCGACGGTCGCCGGCGGCAGCAGGTCAGCGCCATGCGGCGCGGCCGTGTAATCATAGTCGCGCTCCATGCCGGTGCCTTCGCCGGAGATCGCGGTCGATGAAATGCTCTGGCTCGAGCGCAGATAGGCGCCGTGGAACCCGCCGCTGGTCACCAGCACCATGCCGCCGATGCCTGCGGACGCCGAGGCACCACCGGACCTGGTCACGCCCGTGACGCCCAGCGCCGCCGCCTCGGCCTCCTGAGCCCGCCGCTCCAGTTCCGCCGTCGACGGAATCACCGGATCGAGCAGATCGAGGTCGGGAATGTCGCGCGCGAGCAGCGCCGGATCGGCGAGGCCAACATATTTGTCGTCGGGCGCAACGCGCGCCATCGCCACCGCGCGCTCGGCAAGGCGTGCCACGCCGTCGCCGCTGACATCGTTGGTCGAGACCACCGCCTGACGCTGGCCCACGATCACCCGCAGACCCACATCGTCGCCTTCGGAGCGTTCCGACTCCTCGACGCGGCCATCCCGCACCTCGACTCCCTGCGAAATGCCGCGCACCGCGATGGCGTCGGCGGCATCCGCGCCCGCCTTGCGCGCCGCCTCCACCAGGCGCTCGGCCAGCGCGCTGAGCGCAGACTGATCGAACAGGTCGGTTTGCACGGTTTTCGTCGACGAAGCAGCTGATGATGAAGCGGTCACGAACAAGATCCTAAGCGGTGCGATGGCGTGGAAGGTGGCCAATCCGGACCAGATGTGCCCGAGGTTTGCGGACTTCAAGCCGTAAGCCGCGGACCATGCGTCAGATTGTCGGCAAATCAGCAAGGTCTCGTCAATCATGCGAGCCAAGCTCTTGTCAATCATGCCGACAAGAGCAGGCCGCGTCACGCCTGATTAACCAGGCTTTTTAAGCAGAAACGGGCGGGTGCCGTGGCAAGGTCACACGCATCGACCGGGAACATAATCCCGGCGGGGAGACCAAGCCGTGAGGCGTCAAACAGCAACAGGCGGAAGCAATTCCGCTGGGTCGGGCCGCAACCTGCGGCTCGACCCTCTTTCCCTGCCCGTCTCGTTCTCGACGCACGATATCCGTGCCGATGGCGGTATCAGGCAGGTCGAACTTCATCGCGAACGGGTGGTGCTGCGCCGCGCCGTCAGCGGCATGCGGATGGCGGTGAACGTTCGCGTCAGCGATTTCCGCGGCATCGCGCTGCGCCAGATCGACGATGCGCACATGCTGGTGCTGGTGCACCGCGACCCCTCGCTGAGCATCCCGCTCGGCGTGAGCATCGACGACAACGAAATCGAGGCCGCTTGGGCGATGTGGAGCGAAACCTTCGCGCTGCCGCAGCTTCACGACAAGACGAAAGAGGCCACGCCACGGCGCCGGCGCCGCAACGCGATTCGCGCGCGCCGCCCGCGCTTCCTGATGCGCCGCCGCACCGGTGAGCTGCTCGATGGCGCGACCGTTCATCACGGCGAGCGCGAGATCATCGCCCGGAACTAATTCAGCGAACGGAGGACGGCGTCAGCAACGAGGCCGGCGAACAGCAACAAGCCCGCGTCGCGATTGGACTTGAACACCCGCAGGCATAGCGCCGTATCGGCGATACTGAGCCGGCCGATCTGCCAGGCCAGATGCGCCGCGAAGACCGCCAGCCCGATCCAGGCCGCCAGATGCGCGCCCGCCAAGATCAGCGCAGCCGCGATCAGCGCCACCGCGAGCCCATAGAACACGACCAGCGCAAGATGCGTGCGTGCGCCGAACAGGCGCGCCGTCGATTTGATTCCGATCAGCGCATCATCCTCGGCATCCTGATGCGCGTAGATCGTGTCGTAGCCGATCACCCACGAGATCGAACCGGCGTAGAGCAGAAGCGCAGTCAGGTCGATGCGCGCAAACGCCACGGCAAAGCCCATGAGCGCGCCCCAGGAGAAGGCGAGACCCAGCACGACCTGCGGCCACCAGGTGATGCGCTTCATGAACGGGTACACGGCGACGATCAGCAGCGAGGCGATACCAGTTGCGACTGCAAACCAGTTGAACTGGAGCAGCACGACCAGGCCGATCAGGGCCTGCGCGACCAGAAAGACCAGCGCCTGTTTGACGGTGACCTGCCCCGCCGGAATCGGCCGGGAGCGCGTGCGCTCGACCATGGCATCGAGATCGCGATCGGTGATGTCGTTCCAGGTACAGCCGGCGCCGCGCATGACGAAGGCGCCGATGAAAAACAGGACGATCCAGAGCGGCAGCCGGGAAAGATCGTGCGCGATGCCGGACGCGAGCGCGGCCGACCACCAGCACGGCATCAGCAGCAGCCATGATCCGATCGGCCGATCGTAGCGCGCGACCCTCAGATAGGGCCGCGCCCATTGCGGTGCAGTGGTATCGACCCAGTTGCCGGTCGCGTCAGCAACGCGTGCGGCCGTGTCGCTCATCGCGTGAGAACGTTACCGGTCAACGTATCGAACGCCGATCCGCCCTTTTTCTCAGTGTTGGCCTCAGGCAGCGAAGCCGATGACCCCAGCACATCGCTCAAGGTCGGACCGGCCGGTCCGCGCTGCTTCATCTGCTCGGCGACGTTACAGACCTTCTTCTGCAGCGCCTCGGTGTTCTTATGACCCGCCTTCAGCTGATCGGCGATCTGGGACGGAATGCCGCAACTCGCCGAATGCTGCTCGACGTATTTGATCATCTTGGTTTCGGCCGCGCCGAAATTGCCGATCAGCTTACAGGCTTCATCGGGCGACGCATGGCGGTCGCTCGCCGCCTTGATCAGCTTGCCGCGCCGCTCGGCTTCCTCGCGCAGCGGCACGAACTCCTTCATGCAGTTATCGGCTGCTCCCCCCTGCGGGCGGCTCATGGGAGGAGCCGCCCCGAAGCCGCCTCCTCCTCCGAACGGCGCCGTGCCTCCGCTTGGGAACGGTGCCGCCGGCGCGGCGACGCTGGCGCCGCCATTGCCATTGACCGGGGGAAAGGGTGAACTGCTGGTCTGCGTCTGCCCCGGCAACGGCGCAGGGAACCCGCCCTGCGCAGCCGCCTGCCCCGCGAACAGGGGCACGGCAGCAACGGCGAGCGGCACAATCAAGCTGCGGATGATCAAGGCTGGTTCTCCGGCAAGACCAAGCTGTCCTTCAAGCTTCCGGATCAAAGCGCGATCGGATTCAGGGGCTTTTACGATTCCTCTCAGTTGTAAACAACCGCCGAATTCGTGAGCAGCGCGGCGCAGGGACGCAGTCCACCACCCAAAAGGGCCGTTTCGGACCAAACCCGGCCCGTGCAACTGCGATCAGAGTTCGGGCAAGCGAATCACGGCAGCCAGTGTCGACGGTTCAGCATTGTTCTCTTTAGCCGTGGGTCGGGTCGCGATCCTGAAACCGACGGGCTCGATCAACGAAGCGCGGTCGCCAGGCCCTGCGGGCGCCCGCTGCGTCAAGGTGCAGACCTTCTTCATCAGCGCCACGGTGCTCTCATGGCCCGCCTTGAGCTGATCGGTGATCTTGGCCGGAATCCCGCAGGTCTGTGCATGCGCCATCGCAAAATCGATCATTTTGCTCTGGGCCAATTCGTAATCATGCACCAGCCGGCAAGCCTCCGCATCTGGGGCATGGCGCTCGCCCGCCGCCTTGATCAGCCTGCCGCGGAGCAGCGTTTCGTCGCGCAAGGGCGTGAATTCCTTGAGGCAGCTCTCGGGCGGCTTGAAGCCGGTCTGGGCAGCCCCAGGGGATGATCCCTGCGCCAAAGCCTGGCCAGCCAGCGCCATCGCGGCGAGGGCCACGAGCGGTCTCAACGAACGTTTGATCATCAACTCGGTCCTCCGCCCGCGCATCAGTCACTCCCGGACGTCCTCGCAGGAACGTCGGCCGGGAGCACGCGACTTTGGTTCGGAAATAGACCCGGGAAATCTGTCAGGAGCGGGGCGCGGCCAGCATTGCGCCGTCCCCCCTGAATGAGGCAATCGGCCAGCAATGCTCGGAACTAGTTAGAATTTAAAGAGGAGGCCGCGACGGCTCGAAATCGCCACTCGGACCGGCAGGCCCGGCCGGGCGCATGCGCTTCGCAGCGTCGCAGACCTTCTGAAGCAGACGCTGCGTCGTCTCGTGTCCACCCTTGAGCTGGTCGACCACCCGCACGGAAATGCTGCAAGCCTGCGCGGTAGCCTCGACGTATTTGATCATCTTGGCTTCGGCGTCTTCGAACGCACCGATCAGCCGGCAGACTTCGTCAGGCGGCGCATGCCGGTCGCTTGCGGCCTTGATCAGCTTGCCACGCCGCTCTGCCTCCTCGCGCAGCGGAAAGAACTCCGTCCTGCAGCTTTCGCTCGAACCAACTGGGCCGGTCGCGCCGGAAAACGGGCTGGTGAGATGATCGATAGGCGCTGCCCCGGGGCCATTCCCCGATGGGAGCGCCGAATCACCTGTATGGCCAGGCAACGGCGCTGGAAAAGTGCCTTGCGCCAGAGCCGCTTGTGCCCGAAATATCACTGCAACGACAAGCGCCAGGATCAGCACGCGGACGATCAAGACAACCTCCTCACAGGAGTCGAGACTTCCGCCACCTTCTACCTAGAAGCGCGGGTTCCGCGCAATCTCACTCCCACCATCCCGAACAAATCGCATGCCCGCTTACGACTTCTCCGCTCCGCGCCTGTTCGTCGATGCGGCCTTGAGCACGGGCCAGACGGTCGCGCTCGAACGCGACCAGAGCAACTATCTCGGCAACGTGCTGCGGCTGTCGACGGGCGATCGCGTGCTTGTGTTCAACGGCCGCGATGGCGAATGGCAAGCGACAATCGCCGGCCGCAAGCGCGCCGAACAGCTGACCGTGCAGGAGCAGACCCGACCGCAGGATCGCCTGCCCGATGTCGCGTATGTGTTCGCGCCGCTGAAGCACGCGCGCCTCGACTACATGGTGCAGAAGGCCGTCGAGATGGGCGCCTGCCGCCTGCAGCCGGTCATCACCCGTTTCACCCAGGTAGCGCGGGTCAATGGCGAGCGCATGCGCGCCAATGTGATCGAGGCGGCCGAGCAGTGCGGCATTCTCAGCCTCGCCGAGGTGACGGATCCGGTGCCGCTCGAGCGCTTCCTCAGCCAGCGCTCGGCTCAACGCTTACTGGTGTTCTGCGACGAGGCCGCCGAGGTGGCGAGCCCGCTTGAGGCGCTTCGGGACGTGGGAGAGCCGGCCGCCGGCATCGACGTGCTGATCGGTCCCGAAGGCGGCTTTGCGGAGGAGGAACGGACGCTGCTGCTGCGGCAGCCGCGGCTGGCCCGGCTCGCTCTTGGGCCGCGCATCCTGCGGGCGGACACTGCGGGCGTCGCTGCGCTGGCGCTGATCCAGGCCGTGCTTGGCGACTGGCAGGGGTAATCCCTGTTAAGACCGTCTCCGTTCCTGGGCTGACCCGCGCCCGTTCCCTGTCGAAACCGCGGTTCTGGCATGCTAAGGGGGCCGCGCGCCCGCGTAGCGCGAGCCCGATTTGGAACCCGACGATGATGACCGGAACCGCCGCCTGGGCGGACAGACTGCTGCAATCCTTCGCCCAGGCCGGCTATGTCAGGGCTGAGCCGCCCATCCTGCAGCCGGCGGAGCCATTCTTGGACCTTTCGGGCGAGGATATCCGCAAGAGCCTGTACCTCACGACCGACGCCAATGGCGAGGAACTATGCCTGCGGCCCGACCTGACCATCCCGGTCGCTCGCGACTATCTGCGTTCACCCGAGGCCGGCCAGTCGGCCGGCTTCAGCTACCTGGGAGCGGTGTTTCGTTACCGCGGCGGCAGGCCCAGCGAATTCCTTCAGGCCGGCGTCGAATCCTTCGGACGGCAGGACCGTGCGGCCGCTGATGCCGAGATGCTGGCGCTGGCGCTGGAGGCGATCGCGGCTGTCGGCATCGCCGATGTTGAGATTCGGACCGGCGACGTGGCGCTGTTCATCGCCTTGATCGACGCGCTCGGTCTCTACCCGGTCTGGCGGCGCCGACTGATCAAGGATTTCAATCGCAAGATCACCCTGGAGCAGGACCTGGAGCGGCTCGCGCAGGCCTCGTTGGCGACCCGCAACGAATATGAGGGCGTGCTGGCCGCACTCGCCGGCAGTGACCGGAAGGCTGCGCTGGCACTGGTCACCGACATGATGTCGATTGCGGGTGCCACCGCCGTCGGCGGCCGCACGGTGGCCGAGATCGCCGACCGCTTCCTCGAACAATCGACCTTGAAGGGCGGTGCCCTGCCCCGCGATGCGCTCAACGTGCTCAAGCGGTTTCTTTCCATCAGCGGCGCTCCAAACGAGGCGATCACGCAGCTGCGGAGCTTGAGCAGCGACGCCAAGCTCGACATCGGCGCCGCGATCGATCAGTTGGAGGCCCGGGTCGGCTTCATGGTCGAGCGCGGCATCGACATCAAGAAGGTCCGCTTCGCCACCGCATTCGGTCGCGGCCTGGACTATTACACGGGCTTCGAGTTCGAACTGCACCGCAAGGGTAACGGTGCCGAGCCGCTGGTGGCTGGAGGTCGGTATGACGGCCTTTTGAGCCAGCTCGGTGCCCCATCGCCGATCCCGGCGGTCGGCTTCTCGATCTGGATCGAAGCGCTGGCGCAAGCGAATGGTTCGAGTATCGCCGCGCGCGGGAGAGTGTCATGAGCGCGCCCCTCGTCGTTGCCGTCCCCTCCAAGGGACGGCTGCAGGAAAACGCGGAAGCGTTTTTCGCCCGCGCCGGCCTTGCGCTGTCCAAGCTCGGCGGCGCGCGTGATTATCGCGGCACCATCGCCGGTCTCGACAATGTCGAGATCGCCTATCTCTCGGCCAGCGACATCGCCTCGCAGCTTGCGCGCGGCGCGGTGCATCTCGGTGTCACCGGCGAGGATCTCGTGCGTGAGAACATCACGGATGCCGACAAGCGGGTGCTGCTGATCGACACGCTTGGCTTCGGCCACGCCAATGTTGTCATCGCCGTGCCGCAGGCCTGGATCGACGTCCGCACCATGGCTGATCTCGACGACGTCACCACCGGCTTTCGCGCCCAGCACAACCGGCGCATGCGGGTGGCGACCAAATACATCAACCTCACCCGCAACTACTTCGCTGCGCATGGGGTGGTGGATTACCGTATCGTCGAGAGTGCCGGGGCCACCGAAGGCGCGCCCGCCGCGGGCGCCGCCGAACTGATCGTCGATATCACCAGCACCGGGACGACGCTGGCCGCGAACGGATTGAAGGTGCTCGACGACGGCGTGATCCTGCGCAGCCAGGCCAATCTGGTCGCCTCGCGCGAGGCCGACTGGTCGGACGGCGCGCGCGAGAGCGCCCGGGTCATTCTCGACCACATCCACGCGCGCGCCCGTGCCAGCAAATACCGCGAGGTGCGCACCCGCTTCAAAGGCTGTGACGCCGCCATGCTGACCGAAGCGCATAACCGGTTCGGCGTGGTCGCCCCGTTCGGCGAGCCGACCTCCTCGGGCATGCTGACCTTGCACTGCCCGCCGGCGCAGATCTACGCCCTCGGCAGCTTCCTGCGCAGCCATGGCGCCGACACGGTGTCGGTCGCCTCGTTGGACTATGTGCTGGACCGCGAAAACCCGCTATTTGCGAAGCTGGACGCCTTCCTGCGGTCATAAGTCGCCGTTCATCGTAGCGACAGGTTGTCGCGACTACCATATGTTGCGGGTATTGCCCGGGGGCCTGGGAACCTGACCGATGATGCTAGGGACTGACGTTTCGGACCTGTCCACGACCAAGGCCGATGCCGCTGCGCAGGGGCTGTCGATCGTGATCCCCGTCTACAACGAGGCGGCCGGACTGATCGCGCTGCATGAGCGCCTGAACAGCCTGTCACGCACGCTGCGGCAGCGCTTCGGGCTCGCCTGCGAAGTGGTCTATGTCGACGATGGCAGCTCCGACAATACGCTTGCGGTGGCGCGCAATCTTTCCGCCGACGCGCTCGACATCCAGGTCATCTCGCTCTCGCGCAATTTCGGCAAGGAAGCCGCGCTGATGGCGGGGCTCGATCATGCCCGGCGCGGCGCCGTGATGTTCATGGACGGCGACGGGCAGCATCCGCCGGTGCTGGTCGAGCAGCTGGTCGCGCATTGGATCAACGACGGCTATGACGTCGTCTACACCGCCAAGGCCCATCGCGATAACGAGCCGTTGCTGCGGCGCATCGCGGTGCACGGCTTCTACGCGTTGATCAATTGGGGCGCACGACAGAAGATCCCGGAAGACGCCGGCGACTTCCGCCTGCTCTCGCCGCGCGCGGTGGCCGCCCTGCGCCAGCTTCCTGAACGCAACCGCTTCTTCAAGGGGCTGGCGAGCTGGATCGGTTTCCGCCAGATCCGCGTCGACTATGAGCCGGCGCCACGCGCACACGGCGCGACAACATTCAATCTGATGCGGCTGCTGGGCCTGTCGATCGAAGGCCTGACGTCGTTTTCGGTGGCGCCGCTGCGCTTCGCCAGCCTGCTCGGCCTGTTGCTGGCCTCGGCCGCATTCCTGTTCGGTCTGTCGATCCTGTGGGAGACGTTCACGACCGGCAAATCCGTGCCGGGCTATCCCTCGATCGTGGTCGGCTTGATGACGATCGGCGGCGTCCAGCTGATCATGATCGGCGTGCTGGGCGAGTATATCGGCAAGATCCTCTCCGAGCTGAAAGCCCGGCCGATCTATTTCGTTGCCGAGCACAGCGAAAAGCGCCTTGCAGATGCGGCCTCCGGTCATGCCGAAAGGACCGCCGCCGAATGAACGAGGCGCACCGGCGCATCTGGCTGTGCGCCGATGATTACGGCATCAGTCCCGGGGTGAACCGCGCCATCCGTGACCTGATCGGGCGCGGACGGCTGAATGCGACCTCGGTCATGACGGTGGGTCCGGCGATCAGCCGTGACGAGGCCGCCGAGCTGCGCAAGGTCGCCGCCGACAGCCCGCGTTGCGCGATCGGATTGCACGTGACGCTGACGGCGCCGTTTCGTCCGCTGACGATGCATTTCCGCCCCAATGACGGCGGCATGTTTCCGCCGTTCCCGAAGCTGCTCCGCGCCGCGCTGCTGCGGCGGCTCGATCCCGAGATCATCCACGCCGAAGTGATGGTGCAGCTGGCTGCCTTTGGCGAGCTGTTCGGCCAGGTACCTGATTTCGTCGACGGCCACCAACATGCACAGCTCTACCCGCAGGTTTCTGACGGCTTCCTGGCTGCGGTGAAGCAGTCGGCGCCGTCGGCCTGGGTCCGCCAGGGCGGGCGCAATGCGCCCCTGGCACAAAGGCTGACCGCGCCCAAGGCGCTGCTGCTCGACCTGCTCAGCGCGCAATTCCGGAGCCGCGCCAGGCGCGCCGACCTCACGTTCAACCCGGCCTTTGCCGGCGCCTATGATTTCAACCGGACCTCCGACTTCGGCACGCTGATGCACGGGTTTCTCGACGGCTTGCCCGAGCACGGCCTCGTCATGTGCCATCCCGGCTTTGTTGATGACGTTCTGGTCGAGCTCGACCCGCTGACCGTGCAGCGCGAACGTGAACACGCTTATCTCTCGGGTGAAGATTTTCCGAAGCTGCTCGCCGCGCACGCGGTCCGGCTGGACTAGCGGCCACGAGCGGGCGTCCGGTCACATCGTCGCATACAGAAAATTAATCCGACCCCCACTGGCCCCGACACAAAGCACCCATAGATTCCGCTCGCGCCTTGCCACAGCGGTTCAAGGCAAGCGGCAGGAGGATCTGATGACCCCGCAAGAACGCCAACTGATCGACGATCTGTTCGACCGGCTCGCCAAGCTGGAGAGTGCGCCGCGTGATCCGGAGGCTGCCGCCGTTATCTCCCAAGGCCTGCAGCGCGCGCCGCACGCAGTCTATCCGCTGGTGCAGACCGTGCTGGTGCAGGACGAAGCATTGAAGCGCGCCAACGCCCGTATCGAAGAGCTGGAACAGCAGGCGCAGGCGCCGCAGCAGAGCCAGTCTGGCGGCTTCCTGGACTCGATGCGGGACACGATCTTCGGCTCAGGCCAATCCCGCGGTTCGGTCCCGAACGTGCCGCCTCCGAATGCGCCGAGCCGTCCGGTGTGGAACAGCGGCCAGGTGATGCCGCAAGGCCAGCCGAACTATCAAGGCCAGCCCAACTATTATGACCAAGGCGGCGGCTACGGTCAGCCGCGCGGCGGCGTCTTCGGCGGCGGTGGCGGCGGTGGCTCGTTCCTCGGCACCGCGGCAGCCGCGGCAGCCGGCATGGTCGGTGGTTCGCTGCTCTTGGGGAGCATCCGCAACATGATGGGCGGCGGCCAGCATCAGGCCTTCGGCGACACCACCATCATCGAGGAACGCCCGGAGACCACCTCGCCCTGGAGCGATCAATCGGGCAGTTCGCTGGCGCGTGATGCCGGCATCGATGATATCGGCCGCTCCGGCGACAGCGGCCGCTCCGGCCTGTTCGACCAGGCCTCTAATGACGACAGCGGCAACGACCGCGACGACATGGATATGGATTCCGACGACTACGGCAACGACGGTGGCGACGGCAGCGATTACGCGTAGTCCCGCCTGCCTGGCCGTCGAGATCAGAGCTGAGATAAGAAAAGGCCGCCCGCGCGGGCGGCCTTTTTGCGCTTCATGCCCGGCTGAGGCTCAGAGCACGATGACCTTGGTACCAACGTTGACCCGGCCATAGAGGTCGATCACGTCCTCATTGCGCATCCGGATACAACCGGACGACACATTGGTGCCGATCGTCCAGGGCTCATTGGAACCGTGAATGCGGTAGAGCGATGAACCGAGATACATCGCGCGCGCGCCGAGCGGGTTCTGTGGGCCGCCCTCCATGTGCCGCGGCAGGTCCGGCCGGCGCGCCAGCATCTCCGCAGGCGGGGTCCAATCCGGCCACTCGCGCTTATTGGTGATGGTCTTCACGCCCGCCCAGGTGAAGCCCGGACGGCCGACCCCGATCCCATATCGCAACGCCTTGCCATCGCCCTGAACCAGATAGAGGAACTTGTTGGGCGTATCGATCACGATCGTGCCCGCATGCTCTTTGCCATCATAGTCAACGAGTTGTTTCTCGTATTTCGGGTCGAACGGCCGCTGCTGCGGGTCATAGGCCTCCTCCTGTTCGGGAAGTGCTGCACCCGGCTCCATCGGACGCTGCGGCTCGTAATAGGACGGCTGCTGCTGATAGATCGGCCGCTCCGCGTCGTTGCGATAGCCGCGCCCTTGCGGGTCGCCGAACAGGAATTCGATGAAGCCGCCGCCCATGCGGGACCGCTCCACATAGGCGGAGCGGACCGGTGCGCTCTGCTGCGGTGGTCCGCCATAGATCACCGTCGGCTGCTGAAATCCTGCGGCATCGATCGCCGCTGCCTGATCGATCGCTGCACAAGAAAGACCTGCGCCGGCGAGCAGCGCTGAGAGGATGGACCTGAACATCGACGTACTCTGTACTGTTTCGTCTTGAAGACCGTTCATCGCGCGCGAGGGGAGAACACGCCCCCGCATACCGCCAATTAAGATCAAAACCCGGTTGGTTTGGTAAACGCGAACCGGCTTTGGATTCACCATCGCGCCAGGTCGGGCCGGATTCGGCTGCTAGCGTTTATTTTCAATGAAGGGCACAGCCGCATGGTTAACCGGTGGCTATCGGCACCGGCAAAAGCGTGCACCTATCAGTTCCGGCCGTGAACGCGATGTTAAATAGCCTCCGCTTAGAACAGACGGACGTTAAGGACAGGGATCATCTCATGTCGGTTCGCAAGCGTTTTCGTATCGAAGAAGGAATTATCGGCCATATGCCGGAGCCCCAATTCATGGGCGGCGAAATCGGGCCTCAGCACAAGGAAATCATGGACGAGCTCCGCGCAATCCGCGCGCAGATGGCAAATGCCACGCGCGCCGGCAACAACTCTTCAAACGCAGCAATCGAGGAATCCGCAGCCCGCGAGGTCGCCGAAGCGCGCGCGCTGCTCGAGACCTATCGTGCGCAGATCGAGCAGTGCGAGAAGCTCAAGGTCGAGCTCGACCTGATCCATGACGCGATCAACCGCACCAAGGGCGAGATCGCCGTGCTCCACGCCAAAAGCTTCGACGGACAGGAAATGGCCAGGGTCAACGGCGAACTCGGCGCCGTGGTCGGCGGCACCGAACAGGCCACCCAGCAGATCCTCGAGGCGGCCGAGGCGATCGATCAGGCGGCCAGCGCGCTCGCCAAAGTCGACTCCGCGGACCAGCAGAGGATCCTGAGCGAGGACATCCAGGAGCGCGTGGTCTCGATCTTCGAGGCCTGCAACTTCCAGGACCTGACCGGCCAGCGCATCAACAAGGTGATGACCACGATGAAATTCATCGAGCACCACATCGTGGTGATGATGGAGATCTGGGGCGGGGTCGATGCCATCAAGGCCCATGCGCCGCCGATCGTCGACACCCGTGAGGGCGATGCAAGGCTGTTGAACGGACCGAAGACGGACGGCGACGTCGGCCATGCCTCGCAGGACGATATCGACGCCATGTTCAACTGAGCGGGCGGCGGCACATCGCGAGATACGGAAACGCCGGCACATTGCCGGCGTTTTTCATTTCAGCGGATGCTGGCTGCGATCAGGCCCGCGGCCCGCAGCGGACATACACCATGTTGCCGTAGCGGGTGGCAGCATCCTTGTCGACGAAGCGGGTCACCAGGACACGCCCGTCAAAGGAGAGCACTTCGCGATCCTGCTCGCCGCCTGGCGGTCCCGAAGGACCGATATAGTTCTTGCCACTCGACGAACCCTTCAGCCGGAGCTCCTGCGGCGTCGCCTGGTCAGCCAGATGCATCACCACCCCGCCCGCGGTGCCGGCACCGATCGTATAAGGCTGCTTGCACTGCGCCACGGCCATCTTTTCGGTGCGGGGGCGGTCTGCCGGGTTCTGATATGAGGCCAGCCCCCATTTGCCGACGAGCTCGTCAGGGCGGATCGTCGCCGGCACCTCCGGCTCGACGCCAGGCTCGGTCGCGACCGGGCTCGAGGGCGACAGGCTGAAGCTGCTGCACGCCCCGAGAAAGACCGTGAGCACTGAGGCGATTCCCAGATTGGCAACCGCTCG
>NZ_CAFK01000007.1 GCF_000239815.1 Bradyrhizobium sp. STM 3843
CTGAAAGTGCGCGAGCGCAATTCCTACGCCTTTGCCGTGGTCTCCGTCGCGGCCGGCCTCGTGATCGAGAACGGCGCGATCAAGCAGGCACGGCTCGCGCTCGGCGGCGTCGCGGCGAAACCGTGGCGCCCGCGCGAAGCCGAAGCGCTGCTCGCCGGCCAGCCGGCTAACGCGAGCGCGTTCCAACGCGCCGCCGACGCCGCGCTCGCCGGCGCAAAGCCATCCGGAGACAACGCCTACAAGATTCCGCTGGCGCGCAATCTGATCGTGCGTGCGCTGCAAGCCGCTCACCAGGGCACGCCCGCGCGCATGCCGGCGCTGCCCGCCTCGCCCTTCTCCTCCGTTCCCGGAGTTCTTCATGACGCCTGAACTCAATCTCTCCCGCGATCCCGCCCATCTCAGGCACGGCTCGAATATCGGCCAGCCAATCTCCCGCCGCGACGGCGTGCTGAAGGTCACCGGCGCCGCACGCTACGCCGCTGACAGCAACCCGCGCGGCCTGCTCTATGCCGTGCTCGCCGTGAGCAGCATTGCGCGCGGCTGCGTCGCCTCGCTCGATGTCGAGGCCGCGAAAGCGCATCCCGGCGTGGTCGAGGTGATGACACAGGCCAACCGGCCGCCACTCGCCGACGATCCCGACGGCAAGCCCAATCCGTTCGCCTTCAGGTTCGAGGCGCTGCAGAACGATCGCGTGCGCTATGCCAACCAGCCGATCGCACTCGTGATCGCCGAGACGCTGGAGGCCGCGACCGAAGGCGCGGCGCTACTCGCACCCCGTTACGAGGCCGAGCCGGCGCGCATCGGTCTGGACGCCGACAAACCTTACGTCCCGCCGGTCGTCGGCATGGGCTTCCCCGCGGAAAGCCGTCACGGCGACGTCGATGCGGCGCTGGCCTCGGCCGACAAGACCATCGAGGCCGTCTACGAGACGCCGCCGCACTACCACAACGCAATGGAGCCGCATGCGATCGTGGCGGAATGGCAGGGCGACAAGCTCGTGATCGACACGCCGACGCAGGGACTCGTGATGATGCAGGCGCGCATCGCCGCCCTGTTCGGGATTCCGCCTGAGAACATCCTGATCCGCAGCCCGTTCCTCGGCGGCGGCTTCGGGGGCAAGGGCCTGATGGCGGGGCCGCAGGTGCTCGGCATCCTCGCCGCGAAGCTAGTGGGGCGCCCGGTGAAGCTCGTGGTCCGTCGCGAGCAGCTCTATGGCCCGTTCGGTCACCGCTCGCCGACGCGGCAGACGCTGCGCCTGGGCGCGAATGCCGAAGGCCAGCTCTCGGCGATCCATCATCACGCCAGGGTTGTCACCTCCAGCTTCGAGGATTTCTACGAATCCGCGGCGCACCTGACGCATACACTCTACGCATCGCCGGCCATCGCGACCACCTACGACGCCGTGCGGGTCGACACCGGCACGCCGCTGTTCGTGCGTGCGCCCGGCATCGCGCCGGGATCGATCGCGCTGGAAAGCGCCGTCGACGAGATGGCAGAGGCCTGCGGCCTCGATCCGCTCGCCTTCCGCGTCAAGAACTACGCCGAGATCGAGCCCGGCACCGGCAAGCCGTTCTCCTCGAAAGCCCTGCGCGAATGCTACACGCAAGGTGCCCAGCGCTTTGGCTGGTGGGAGCGGCCGCTGAAGCCGCGGATGATGCGCGACAAGGACGGCTTCCTGGTCGGCTGGGGCATGGGGACGGCGACCTTCCATGCGCTGATGTTCGCCGGCCAAGCGCGTGCGGTGATCCGCCGCGACGGCACCGGCGCCATGGAAACCGGCTCGCATGACATGGGCCAGGGCGCCTGGACGGCGCTGGCACAGATTGCCGCAGATGCGCTGGCGCTCGATATCGACCAGGTCGCGTACAAGGCCGGCACCTCGGACTTGCCGGACGCCGGCATCGCCGGCGGCTCCGCGCATACGGCGACCGTCGGCACCGCGATCCACAATGCGGGTGCAGCGGTCATCGCCAAGCTGGCCGAGCTTGCGACCTCGGACCAGCGCTCGCCGCTGTTCGGGGCCGGCAATGCCGGCGTGATCGCGCGCAACGGGCGGCTGTTCCGGCGCGACGACGAGAGCCGCGGCGAAGCCTATGGCGATATCCTCGCACGCGCTGGCCTTGCCGAGATCGACGCCTCCGGCACCGGCGCGCCAGATGCGGCGGCCAATGAGCAATATGCCATGCACTCGCACGGCGCGGTGTTTGCCGAGGTCAAGGTCGATCCCGATCTCGGCCAGGTGCGCGTCAGCCGCATGGTCGGCGCGTTTGCTGCGGGCCGCATCATCAACCCCAAGATGGTGCAGAGCCAGCTGCTCGGCGGCATGATCTGGGGCGTGTCGCTGGCGCTGCATGAGGAAGCGATCACCGATCACCGCACCGGGCGCATCATGAACGCCAATCTCGGCGAATATCATGTGCCCGTGAATGCCGACATCCCGGCGATGGAGGCCTTCACGGTCGAGGAGCATGACCCATACGTCAACCCGCTCGGCATCAAGGGGGTCGGCGAGATCGGCATCACCGGCTCGGCCGGCGCGGTGGCCAACGCGGTCTGGCACGCTACCGGCGTTCGGGTCCGGCGCTTCCCGGTTCGGATCAGCGACCTGGTCCGGCGGGCCGACTAACAGCAAAATTCCGGGACGCCGCTCGCGACAACATGGCAAAGCCATTTTGCCGCAGCGGCTACCCCGGAGCCTGTCATCGGGCGACTTAGAGCGCCGCTCCTTTGAAGCCGCGCTGCACCGACGGACGACAAAACGGCGATCTCACGCCGCCTGCTTCTTGAAGTGGGCGTCGAACCATTTCTGATACGCCAGCTGCTCGGCGCCGAGTTCAAACTCGACATGCAGCGCGTCCTGATCGCGGGCGCGCACGACGTAAGGAAGCTGCCGGTCGAAACCGTCAATACGGATCGTGCCCGTCGCCCCGATCTCGGGATTGTGCTGACAACGGATCCAGGCACCGCCCTCGGAGATGTCGATCAGCACGGCCTTGATCCGGCCGGTGCCGGACCCGCTCAGCTCGACCGGCAAATTCGACTTGAACCTCGGCCATTGGCGGCGATTGGCCTCGGCGGTTGTGGTGCGCACCACCTTGGTCAGGGTCGAGCGCAACGAGGACAGGCTGGCGCCGACCTGGCCGATTGCCTGACGAACCTCGGTCGCGCGAGCATCGACCGCCCCGGCGTCCCGGCCGACGTTGGATATCTTGGCCGAGACTTGCTCGGCGCCCGCGGCCGCCGCAGTGACCGAGCGACTGATCTCGGAGGTCGCCGCATGCTGCTCCTCCATCGCCGCCGACACCGATGCCGCGACCTGGTCGATCTCCGAGATCTGGCTGCCCATGTCCTCGACCGCACTGACCGCAGCGCTGGTGGCGCTCTGCACCTCCGAGATCAGCCGCGCGATCTCGTCGGTCGACTTCGCGGTCTGGTCCGACAATGATTTGACCTCGGCTGCGACCACAGCAAAGCCGCGTCCGGCCTCCCCGGCGCGCGCGGCCTCGATGGTGGCGTTGAGCGCCAGCAGGTTGGTCTGCTCGGCAATGCCGCCGATCATGTTCGAGACTTCCGCGATCTTGGCCACCGCGCTCGACAGCATCTCGATCGTTGTCCTGGCCTTCTCGCGGCCGGCAACGGCGCTCTTGGTGATCGCGCTGGCGCGGGCGACTTGGCCCGAGATCTGGCGAATTGCCGAATCCATCTGTTGGGCCGCCGCGGAGACGCTTTGCGCATTGGACAGCGACTGCTTGGACGCGGCCGCCACCGCCTGGGCTTCCGAGGACAACGTCCGGGCAAGCTCCGACAGCCCCGAGGCAGCCTGTTCGACGTCACGCGAGGCGCCGGCGGCAGCTTCGACCGAGGAGCCGGTTTCGCTCTCGATCACGTCGGCCATGTCGAGCATCGAACGGCGCTTCTGCTCGTCGAGCTCGTTTCGATCCTTGTCCTGGCGCTCCCGCAGCCGCGCATTCTCGATCGCACTGGTCTTGAAGACGGCGAGTGCTCCGGCCATCGCGCCGATCTCGTCGCCGCGCTCAGCGAACGGGATTTGCACGTCGAGATCACCATCGGCGAGCTGGCGCATGGTCCTGGTCATTTGCGTCAGCGGCCGCACCACGCCGCGGATCAAGCCGGCGAGACCGCCGATCACCAGCACAAAGACGAGACCCGCGACACCCCACACGATCCACGACATCGAATGATCGCGCTCGGCCGCGGTCGTCTCCATGTCCGCATTGAACTTGTTGGCGCGCGTGACGATGTCGTCGATCACGCTGCGATGCGCCGTGTAAGCCTCCGTCAGCCGGGCATAGGCGGCCTCGGCTTTCGCGCCGTCCCCGGCACGGAGCGCCGGTAGCAGATCAGAGTCGAGCGTCTGCCAGAACTTGCGTACCTGCGCATCCGACGTCTCGACCAGCATCGATCTCAAGGATGGCTGCAATGCCGACGACGTCCAATACGCCTTGCGCTCGTCGTAATCCTTCCTCAGCTGGGCCAGCTTTGTCTGGTGCGCCTCAAGGTTCTTCGGCTCGCGCAGCGCCAAGGTGGATTCCAGATAGGCCTCGATCACATATTCCGGCGGCGGCAGGATGTCGGCGACCAGATCGTTGCCGAGCTTGATGTCGGAGTAAAGCGGTCCCCCGACCCTGAGCTCGCCGAGCGCATAGGCCCCGGTCAGAACCACGGCTGCCAATCCGACGGCCACGAGCAGGCCGAATGCAGCGATGACGGCGGAGATCGACAGGCGGGTTTTCATTGCGGACCACAAACACAATTTTGGAGCGGCCGATGCGGCAACCGGCCTCGCTCCTAAAATGGCATTTCCATTCGGCCGACGACGGCCGAGCCGCCATTTCCGAATCGCCGCACGATACTGGCTTCGATTGTCATCCCAACCCGTCTGCAGAAGGGTAAACATTTCATTCCGTAGAATTGCGGAGAAACGCGAGAGCGCCTAAGCGCCGAACCAGCAGACATGATCTGGCGCAAGGCGGAGCGAAGCGGCTCGGCGATGATGCGACCTCCAACGAGGGCATCATGTCCAAACCGGTTCCCGACAAGGCCGAGATCGCGCTCGAATATCCCGACAAGTTCTATGTCGGCACCTTCGAGCATTCGTCCCGCTTCCAGGCCAGGCTTGAGCCGACAGGGTTGGCGCTGACCTTGGAACGTCCGGGATCCGAGGACGTCCGCAAATCAGTTCATCTGCATCTCAACTACGGACTGCTGGCCGCGATCCTGCGCGAGATTGCCGCCGATGCAGGCGCGATTCCCAAAGACGACCTGCACCGTGATCAGTTGGCTGATGCGGTCGCAACCCTTCACGCGGCCCTTAACGGACCTTAACCCTGATGTCTCAAAGCGACACGAGGCGAGCCGATCTTAACGCTCGCTTCAGGCATCGTTAAACCTCCGCTAACCACGAAAAAACGTTTGCCTGCCAACAGGTTGGGTTGGAGGCCACTGTGTTGCGGCAGTGACAGCATTTGATTCAAAACCGATCTATCAGCTGACGCATCGATTGCGCCGCAGGTGGCGCTTGTATGCGTTGGAGATGTACGATGAAGAAGTTCCTGCTCGCGACTGTCGCTCTCGCGGCCCTGGCCGGAGCTCAGTCCGCTCGCGCCGCCGATCTCGGCGCCCGCTCCTATCCCTATGCGACCAAGGCTCCGGCCTATATGGCGCCGATCTACAACTGGACCGGCTTCTATGTCGGCGCGCATATCGGCGGCGCGTTTTCCAGCGACAACAATTTCTCCGGCCTTGCCACCGGCAACAATTCCAACGGCCGCTTCCTCGGCGGTCTGCAGGTCGGTGCTGACTGGCAGTTCGCCCCGAGCTGGGTGATCGGTGCCGAAGGCCAGTACAGCTGGGTCGGCGGCAGCGTCGGCGCCGTGTTTCCGGGCGGCTACACCTATAAGAACAGCCAGCGCGGGCTCGGCTCGATCACCGGCCGCTTCGGTTACACCTGGGGCCCGGGCCTGGTCTATGTGAAGGGCGGCTACGCCTATTCCGACAACAATGAGAGCGTGACGCTGGCCGGCCTGCCGGTCGGTTTCGGCACCACCGGCGATCATCGCAACGGCTACACGGTCGGCGCCGGCCTCGAATACATGTTCGCGCCGAGCTGGTCGGCCAAGGTCGAGTATGACTACTACAATTTCGGCAGCGCCAGCTTCACCGCGCCGCCGGCGCTGGTGGCGACCGGCAGCTTCACGACCGACGACCACACCTTCAAGGCCGGCGTGAACTATCGCTTCAACTGGGCGGGCGCTCCGGTGGTCGGGCGCTACTGAGCTGCATCCAATCATTTAACAGGGCGGCGGGGGCCGGCAGCAATGCCGGCCCTTTTAATTTGCAACGGTCACGCAGGCGTTTGCCGCGCCTCGACCTCGATCGTCGCGCTGCGCGGAAATAAGCAGCCGTTGCTTTTCGGTTAAATCCCGCCGGGTGAAATGCGAAACGACGCAAATTCTCGGCTGCGCTCCCGTGATTTCCCGGAATTTGTTAACTCGCCACCGCGATACTGCCCGCAAAATTCAGGCGCGCAATCGTTGCGTCGCGGGGGAAACAGAATGGCGGTTTGCTTCAGCATCGGCAGGATGTTCGGCCACCTGCGGCCGCAATCGGGCATCAAGGGCAGCTTGTTTGCGGCTTTTGCCGTGATCGCGGCCATGACGATCGCGATCAGCGTCGGCGCCGGCATGGCGCTGCGGCATGTCGGCGCCACCATGGTCGATCTATCGGACCGCGACATCCCCCGCCTCACCGCCAGCCTGCAGCTGCTGGCGCAGAGCCAGAGCCTCGCCAGCCTTGGTCCTGCGCTGTTGGGATCGCAGAACAACGACGCGCTCAATGATCGCCTCAAGAAGATGCAGGAGATCCAGAAGCTCACCGAACAGCGGCTGAACGAGATCGCAAGCCTCGGCGCCGACAAGAGCGTGCTGGGGCCGCTCGCCGAGACCATCAAGAACATCAACGACGCCAATCAGAGCCTGGTCTCGGCTGCGCGCGAACGGCTGAAGGCGGTCGCAGCCCATAACAGGCAATATGACGCGCTGCGCCGGGCTCAGGCCGATTTCACCGAAGCCGCAAGCGCGCCCATGCTGGACGCCCAGGCCGGACTGAATGCGGTGGTCGGCGCGCTCGAAATATCCGTCGACGACGCCACCGCGGCGGCGCGCTTCGTCGAGCAGATCGGCAACGTCATCGCCAGCGGCAATCTGATCGCCGCCCAATTGGCCTCCGCCTTGTCCGCGAACGACGCCGATGCGCTGGATGCGACGGAGAAGGCGTTCAAGCAGGCGGTGTCGCAGCTGCAATCGAATCTCGAGCTGCTGCCCAATACGCGCACCACGGCGGCGTTGCGCGACGCCGCGACAAAGCTTGCTGCGCTGGGCGAAGGCAAGACACGCGTGTTCAAGCTGCGCGAGAAGGAGCTCGACGCCTTCGATTACGGCCAGACCGTGCTGGAGGAGACGCGCAAGCTCAATGTCGGCCTCGAGATCAGCGTGCAGCAGCTGGTCGAGGGCGTCCGCAATGCGACCGCGACCGCAACCACGACCGCGGGTCAGGAAATCAAGCTCGCAACTCTTGTCATGATTGGCGCGGGAGCTGCGACGCTGATCGGCTCAGCGCTGTTCGTCTGGCTCTATGTCGCCGGCAGCATCCTGCGCCGCATCAGCCGGCTGCAACAGGCGATGCAGCGGCTCTCGAGCGGCGATCTCGACACCGAGCTCCGGCACGCCGGCCGAAGCGACGAAATCGGCGCGATGGCGGCAACGCTGGAGGTGTTCCGCGAGAGCATGATCCGTGCCCGCACCCTCGCCGCCGCCCAGGACAAGGACCGCGCCGCGAAGGCCGAGCGCGCCGCCCGCATGGAGGCGCGGATCGCTGAATTCGAAGCCGCGGTGCGCGGCACGCTCGCCAATCTGCAGAGGTCGGCCGGCGCGATGCAGACCACCGCGCAGGGCATGTCGGACACCGCCGCGCAGTCGAATTCACTGGTGAGCGCCGTGGCAGCGGCGGCGGAACAGACCTCGACGAACGTGCAGACGGTCTCGGCCGGCACCGAGGAACTGTCGTCCTCGATCGCCGAGATCAGCCGCCAGGTCGTGACCTCGGCCGGGATCGCCAAGAAGGCGGTGACCGAGGCCGGCGCGACCGACGCCACCATGCAGGGCCTGGCCGACAATGCGAGCCGCATCAGCGTGGTGGTCGACCTGATCCAGGTGATCGCCTCGCAGACCAACCTGCTTGCGCTCAATGCCACCATCGAAGCGGCGCGCGCCGGCGAAGCCGGCCGTGGCTTCGCCGTGGTGGCCTCCGAGGTGAAGAGCCTCGCCAGTCAGACGGCGAAAGCCACCGACGAGATCCGCAGCCAGATCGCCCGCATGCAGCAGGTCGCATCATCAGCGGTCACGGCGATCCGCAACATCGGCGGGACCATCGCCGAGATCAACGATGTCACCACCTCGATTGCCGCCGCGATCGAGCAGCAGGGCACGGCCACGCGCGAGATCGCCCGCAACATCCAGCAGGCGGCAGGCGGCACCACCGAGGTCTCCGGCAACATCACCGGCGTCGCCAGCGCGGCGGCCAAGGCCGGCAGCTCGGCGGCCGACGTGCTGAACGCATCGGAAGCGCTGTGGCGTGAGGCCGACGGCCTGCGCGCGGAGATCGACGCCTTCCTCAGCAACATCAGGGCGGCTTAGGACGCTGTCATTCCGGGGCGGTCCGGAGGACCGAACCCGGAATCTCGAGATTCCGGGCTCACTCGCGTTGCGAGCGCCCCGGACGTCGTGTGTGGTTCAAGCCTTGCGCCGAGCCGCTACCCGCCCGCGAATTTTCGGCTGGCGCTCGCCCGCCACGGCGTTTAAGCCGATGGCATGCATTCCAAAACACACCCCGTGCACTCCTCGGCGGAGGCATTGCGATACCCCTGGGAAAGCCACCCCGGGGAGGATCAGGTCGTCGAGGTCGCGCCGGGCGTGCTCTGGCTGCGGCTGAAGCTGCCGTTCCGCCTCAACCACGTGAACATCTATCTGCTGGCCGATGGCGATGGCTGGACCGCGGTCGATTCCGGCTTCGGCAATGAGGAATCGATCGCAGCCTGGACCAGGCTGCTCGAGGGGCCGCTGCAGCATGTGAAGATCGCCCGGCTGATCGTCACCCATTCGCACCCCGACCATGTCGGGCTTGCGGGGTGGATCGTCGAACGCTTCAACTGCCCGCTGCTGATGTCGCAGGTCGAGTACCTGCAGTCGGTCTATCACCAGAACCGCGGCAGCGAGGAGCGGCTGAACGCGCAGCGCCAGTTCTTCCGCCGCCACGGCATGGATGAGACCCTGACCGACAAGCTGCTCGGCCGCGGCCAGGACTATCTGAAACGGGTCTCGATCCTGCCGCCGTCCTACCGGCGCATCTCCCATGGCGACGAGATCCAGATCGGCAGCCGCCGCTTCAAGGTGATCACCGGTGGCGGCCATGCGCTCGACCAGGTGATGCTCTATTGCGCCTCGGACAAGCTGTTCCTGTCCGCCGATCAGGTGCTGAGCAAGATCTCGCCGAATGTCAGCGTCTGGGCGGTCGAGCCGGACCAGAACTCGCTGGGTGAATATCTGGCCTCGCTGGCAAGCCTGACCACCACCCTGCCCTATGATGCCCTGGTGCTGCCCGGCCATGGCGTGCCGTTCTACGGGCTGAAGACACGGATCAAGCAGCTGGCCGACCATCACGAGGAACGCTGCCGGATGATTGCGGAAGCCTGCCTGCAAGAACCCAAAACCTCGGCGCAGTTGGTGCCGGTGGTGTTCCACAAGCACGCGCTCGATCCGCACCAGATGGGCTTCGCGGCTGGCGAGCTGATCGCGCATGTCAACTACATGCTGGTGGAAGGCCGCCTCACCGCGGAAGCGATCGACGGCGTATTTCACTATCGCACAACCTGAGCAGCGGACCGGCGGCTCGGGCGGCTCCGACCTCGCCGCAGCGCCGCCGCAATGCGAGCGCGGTTCAGTCGCAATCATCCTACCTTGGACAAATCGCCCACGGCCGGCCCGGGGATTCCAACTCGACAGCCCGACTGGAAACGCTCTAATAAGTCTTCCAAACCCCCGCCGCCGCGAGGGTCCGTTCCAGATGCTGCATTGCAGCGCGCCACGTCAGGTTTCGCGATGGACTACAGCCAGTATTTCAGTGCCGCCCTTGGTCGCCTGCATGACGAGCGCCGCTACCGCGTGTTTGCGGATCTGGAGCGCCTCGCCGGCCGGTTCCCGCACGCGCTCTGGCATTCGCCGAGCGGCGCCCGCAACGTCGTGATCTGGTGCTCGAACGACTATCTCGGCATGGGCCAGCATCCGAAGGTGGTCGGCGCGATGGTCGAGACCGCGACCCGGGTTGGCACCGGCGCCGGCGGCACCCGCAACATCGCTGGCACGCACCACCCGCTGGTGCAGCTCGAGGCCGAGCTCGCCGACCTCCATGGCAAGGAGGCGGCGCTGTTGTTCACCTCCGGCTATGTCTCCAACCAGACCGGCATCGCCACCCTCGCCAAGCTGATTCCGAACTGCCTGATCCTGTCGGACGCACTGAACCACAATTCGATGATCGAAGGCGTGCGGCAGTCCGGCTGCGAGCGCCAGATCTGGCGCCACAACGATGTCGGGCATCTCGAGGAGCTTTTGATCGCGGCCGGCCCTGACAGGCCCAAGCTGATCGCCTGCGAGAGCCTCTATTCGATGGACGGTGACGTGGCGCCGCTGGCTGCGATCTGCGACCTCGCCGAGCGCTACAACGCGATGACCTATGTCGACGAGGTTCATGCGGTCGGCATGTATGGCCCGCGCGGCGGCGGCATCGCCGAGCGCGATGGCGTGATGCACCGGATCGACATTCTCGAAGGCACGCTCGCCAAGGCGTTCGGCTGTCTCGGCGGCTATATCGCGGCCAAGGGCGAGATCATCGACGCCGTGCGCTCCTATGCGCCGGGCTTCATCTTCACGACAGCGCTGCCGCCGCCGATCTGCTCGGCCGCCACGGCTGCGATCCGCCACCTGAAGAGCTCGAGCTGGGAGCGCGAGCGCCACCAGGACCGCGCGGCACGGGTCAAGGCCATCCTGTCGGCCGCGGGCCTGCCGGTGATGTCGAGCGACACCCATATCGTGCCGCTATTCGTCGGCGATCCCGAGAAGTGCAAGCTCGCCTCGGATCTGCTGCTCGAAGAGCACGGCATCTATATCCAGCCGATCAACTATCCGACGGTCGCCAAGGGCACCGAGCGGCTGCGCATCACGCCCTCGCCCTATCACGATGACGGCCTGATCGACCGCCTCGCCGAAGCGCTGGTGCAGGTCTGGGAACGGCTCGGCCTGCCGCTGAACAAGAAGGCGCTGGCGGCGGAGTAGTTCGGTGGGTAGCCCGGTTCGGTGGGTAGCCCGGTTCGGTGGGTAGCCCGGGTGAGCGTCAGCGACACCCGGGAGATATGACTCAATTGTCCCGGATGTCGCTTCGCTCATCCGGGCTACGCGCTCGTTTGTGAGCCTCGTAGAGCCAGCCGACCGTTCAGGAGCGCGGCTGATTAGGGGCACCGGGCCGCGTCATTTTCGCTGTCATCGTCCGCGCAGGCGGACGAGCCAGTACTCCGAGACGCCCGTTCTAATCGAGAGGCCGCGGCGTACTGGATGCCCGCCTCCGCAGGCATGACGCCCAGGGTTTTGGAACCAGCTTGCCCCTTTTCAGACATCGCTCGAACAACGGCCGCCGCTAAGCATGAACAACGTTCTGCGATGCCCGCGCCAAGATCGCTGTCGCCTCGCCCCGTGCAAAGCGCTAGATTTCCCGCACTAACGGGACAATCCCGAAAGCCTGAAGGAGACGTCGGGAGACACGCAAGCGATGCTGCATGACTGGGCCGTGATCGCGGCCGCCTTCGGCTATATCGGCTTCCTGTTCCTGGTCGCCAGTCACGGCAACCGGCGGCCTTCGGACGGGCGCGGCCGTCTCTCGCGGCTGATCTATCCGCTGTCGCTGGCGATCTACTGCACCTCCTGGACCTTCTTCGGCTCGGTCGGCTTCGCCACCCGCACCAATATCGATTTCCTCGCGATCTATGTCGGGCCGGTGCTGATGGTCGGCTGCTGCACGCCGCTGCTGCGCCGCGTCATTCACTTGGCGAAATCGCAGAACATCACCTCGGTCGCCGACCTGATCGGCGCCCGCTACGGCAAGAGCCAGGCGGTGGCGGCGACGGTGGCGCTGATCGCGATCATCGGATCGGTGCCCTATATCGCGCTGCAGCTCAAGGCAGTCGCCTCCTCGCTCGAAACCATCCTCAGCGAGGATCAGGCGTTTTCGCGCATGCCGCTGGTCGGCGACATGGCGCTGCTGGTGACGCTCGCGATGGCGACCTTCGCGGTGCTGTTCGGCACCCGCCAGACCGACGCCACCGAGCATCAGCACGGGTTGATGCTGGCGGTCGCCACCGAGTCGATCGTGAAGCTGGTCGCCTTCCTCGCCGCCGGCGTCTTCGTCACCTTCATCATGTTCTCGCCGCACGAATTGATCGAGCGCGCGATGCGATCGCCGGAAGCCGAGCGCACCATCGAATACATTCCCGGCATCGGCAATTTCCTGACCATGACGCTGCTGTCGTTCTGCGCGGCGATGCTGCTGCCGCGGCAATTCCATGTCAGCGTGGTCGAGAACGCCAGTGATGCCGAGGTGACGCGGGCGCGCTGGCTGTTCCCGCTCTACCTCGTCGCCATCAACCTGTTCGTGATCCCGATCGCGCTCGCCGGGCTCATCACCTTCCCGTTCGGTGCCGTCGACAGCGACATGTTCGTGCTGGCGCTGCCGATCGAGGCCAACGCGACCACACTCTCGATCCTCGTCTTCGTCGGCGGCCTGTCGGCGGCCACCGCCATGGTGATCGTCGAATGCGTCGCGCTCTCGATCATGGTCTGCAACGACATCGTGGTGCCGCTGGTGCTGCAGCGCCAGCAGGACACCCGTGAAGCCCGCGGCTTTGCCGGCTTCCTGCTCGGCACCCGTCGGATCGCGATCTTTGCCATCATGGTGATGGCCTATCTCTATTATCGCGCGCTCGGAAACACCCAGCTCGCCGCGATCGGGCTGTTGTCCTTTGCGGCCGTCGCGCAGCTCGCGCCGGCGTTCTTCGGCGGGCTGTTCTGGCGGCGCGCCACCGCGCGCGGCGCCATGGGCGGCATGATCACGGGCTTCGCGGTCTGGCTCTACACGCTGTTCATCCCGAGCTTCCTCGACACCTCGACCGCGGGCATCCTGTTCCTGCAGCACGGCCCGTTCGGGATCGACGCGCTGCGGCCGCAGGCGCTGCTCGGCACCGATCTGCCGCCGCTGCTGCATGGCGTACTCTGGAGCCTCTCGCTCAACTTCCTGGTCTATGTGCTGCTGTCGCTGGCACGCCAGCCATCGTCGATCGAGCTCTTGCAGGCCGATCTGTTCGTACCCGCCGAACTCACGCCGATCGCACCGAGCTTCCGCCGCTGGCGTTCCACCGTCACGGTGCAGGACATCCAGAGCACGGTGGCGCAATATCTCGGGCCCGACCGGGCACGCGACACCTTTGCGGCCTTCGCCGCCAACCACCGCACCGTGCTCGATCCGGCAGCCCCTGCCGATTTCGAGCTGCTGCGCCATGCAGAGCGCCTGATCGCCTCCTCGATCGGCGCCGCCTCCTCACGGCTCGTGATGTCGCTGCTGCTCCGCAAGCGCACGGTCTCCGCCAAGGCGGCCTTGAAGCTGCTCGACGATTCCCACGCCGCACTGCATTTCAACCGCGAGATCCTGCAGACCGCGCTCAACCATGTGCGGCAGGGCATCGCCGTCTTCGACCCCGATCTGCAGCTGATCTGCTCCAACCGGCAGTTCGTCGACCTGCTCGGCCTGCCGCCGCATCTGGTGCAGATCGGCAGTCCCTTGAAGGAAATCCTCGAATTCATGGGCTCGATCGGCGCGCCGACCGGCGAGGATGGTGAGGCGCTGCTGGAGCTGCGGCTGGCCGCCTACACCACGGAAGGCAAGCCCTATCTGGAGCGCCTGGCCGATCGCCACATGGTAATCGAGGTGCGCAGCAACCGCATGCCCGACGGCGGCCTCGTCATCACCTTCACCGACGTCACCCCGTCCTTCGAAGCAGCCGAGGCGCTGGAGCGCGCCAACGCCTCCCTGGAAAAGCGCGTGCGTGACCGCACCGAGGAACTGACCCGGCTCAACTCGGAGCTGGCGCTGGCCAAGAGCGCTGCGGAAGACGCCAACATCTCCAAGACGCGTTTCCTTGCCGCCGCCAGCCACGACATTCTGCAGCCGCTCAACGCCGCGCGCCTCTATGTCACGAGCCTGGTGGAGCGGCAGAAGGCGAGCGAAGAATCCCGGCTGGTCGAGAATATCGATGAGTCGCTGGAGGCGATCGAAGAAATCCTCGGCGCGTTGCTCGATATTTCCCGCCTCGATGCGGGAGCGATGACGCCTTCGATCTCGAGCTTCAAGATGGCGGACCTGATGCGCTCGCTGGAGATCGAGTTCGCGCCTGCCGCGCGCGCCAAGGGACTCGAGCTCACCTTCGTGCCGTGCTCGCTGCCGGTCGAATCCGACCGGCTGCTGCTGCGGCGTCTGCTGCAGAACTTCATCTCCAACGCGATCAAATATACCCCGCATGGCCGCGTGCTGGTCGGCTGCCGCCGGCGCGGCCAGTCGCTGCAGATCGGCGTCTACGACACCGGCGTCGGCATTCCGCCGCAGAAGCGCGGCGAGATCTTCAAGGAATTCCACCGGCTCGAACAGGGCGCTCGAATCGCGCGCGGGCTGGGGCTGGGACTGTCGATCGTCGAGCGGATCGCGCGCGTGCTCAACCACGGCATTGCGCTCGACTCGCAACCGGGCGGCGGCTCGGTATTCTCGATCACGGTCCCGATTGCCAAGGCGGTCAACCACACCGCCGCGGTGACCAGCGCCACGCCGCTCGCCAAGACGCCGATCGCAGGCGCGCTGATCGTCTGCATCGAGAACGACCCCGCCATTCTCGACGGCATGAAGACGTTGCTGACCGCCTGGCACGCCGAGGTGATTGCGGTTCCCGATCCCGACTCCGCCATCGAAGTGATCGAAGCACGCGGTGCTCCCGTCACCGGACTGCTGGTCGACTATCACCTGGATCGCGGCAACGGCATCGCCGCGATCCGCGACATCCGCCGCCGCTTCGGCGAGACGCTGCCCGCCATCCTGATCACCGCCGACCGCAGCCCGCACGTCCGCGCCGCCGCGCGCGAGGAGAACGTCGCCGTGCTCAACAAGCCGGTGAAACCGGCCTCGCTCCGCGCCCTGCTAGGGCAATGGCGAATTCAGCAGATGGTGGCGGCGGAGTAAGAAGACACCTTGGCGGACGAGTGTTCGTCGGAGCCAGGTTCTCGCGGAAAGCATCTCACGTTGTCGTACCTGAGACAACTTTCGCAGTGCCTGCCGCAGCAGCTGCATCTGCCGCCTTGCCATACCGGGCATACAGCGCCGGCAGCACCGCGAGCGTCAGCAGCGTGGCGCTGATCAGGCCGCCAATGACGACGGTCGCAAGCGGCTTCTGCACTTCGGCACCGGTGCCGGTCGCGAAAGCCATCGGCAGGAAGCCCAGGGAAGCAACAAGCGCCGTCATGATGACCGGCCGGAAGCGCGTCAACGCGCCCTCTTCAATGGCCTGCTCAATCGGCAGGCCGCGATCGCGGAGCTGGCGTATGTAGCTCAGCATCACGAGGCCGTTGAGCACTGCGACGCCTGACAAGGCAATGAAGCCGACCGCGGCCGGTATGGAGAACGGCATGCCGCGCAACCACAGCGCAAAGACGCCGCCGGTGAGCGCGAGCGGCACCGCACTGAACACCAGCAGCGCCTCTCGCACCGAGCCCATGGCGCTGAACAACAGCAGAAAGATCATGACGAAGCAGGCCGGCACGACGATGGCAAGACGTGTCCTCGCCGCGTCGAGATTTTCGGACTGGCCGCCCCAGCTGATCCAATAGCCGGCAGGCAGCTTCACACGACTGGCGATCCGCTGCCTGGCCTCCTCCACGACGGAGCCGAGATCGCGGCCGCGGACATTTGCGGTCACGACGATGCGGCGCTTGCCGTTCTCGCGGCTGATCTGGTTGGGGCCTTCCGCGAAGGAAAATCTTGCGACGCGATTGAGAGGCAGGCTTTGCACGGGCGAAGCGGGCGTCGCCTTGGGCAGCGCCACGGGCAGGTTGCTCAGGGCTTCCAGATCGGCGCGGACGCTCTCCGGCAAGCGCACGATGATTTCGAAGCTGCGGTCGCCCTCGAAGATCACCCCAGCCTCCTGGCCGCCGACCGCCGCCCCGATGACGTCATGCACCGCCGAGACGCTGAGGCCGCGCCGCGCAATCGCAGCCTTGTCGACCTTGATCTCCAGCACGGGCAAACCCGAGGCCTGCTCGACCTTGACATCCTCGGCGCCGCGCACGGCGCGCAGGCTGGCTGCGATCTCGTCCGCAGCCCGCAGCATCGGCTCGAACTCGTCGCCGAACACCTTCACAGCGATATCGCCGCGCACACCGGCCAGCAACTCGTTGAAGCGCATCTGGATCGGCTGGGTAAACTCATAGGCGTTGCCCGGCAGCCGGCTGACGGCCTGCGAAATCTGTTCGATCAGCTCGTCCTTCGTCAGTGACGGGTCGGGCCAGGCCTGTTTCGGCTTCAGGATGATGAAGGTGTCGGAAGCATTCGGCGGCATGGGATCGCTGGCGAGGTCGGCGGTGCCGGTCTTGGAGAAGACGAAAGCGACCTGTGGAAACCGGCTGACCGACTTTTCCACCGCCAGCTGCATCGCCTGGGACTGACTGAGCCCGGCAGCCGGAATTCGGATGGCATGCATGGCGATGTTCTTCTCGTCGAGCGATGGAATGAACTCCTGGCCGAGCCTGGTGAAGCCGAACAGGGCCACCGCAAACAGCACGAAGGCAGCCGAAACCACCGGCAGCGGAGCGGCGGTGACGAACCGCAATAACGGGCGGTAGGCACGCTTGGCGGCGGCGACGAAACGGTTGTCGCTTTCCTGCACGGGACCACGAAGACTAATGGCGATCAGGGCCGGAACGAGCGTCAGCGACAGCACGAAGGCGGCGGCGAGCGCCAGGATCACCGTCAGGGCCATCGGCTCGAACATCTTGCCTTCGACGCCGGTGAAGGAGAGCAACGGCACATAGACGAGGAGGATGATCGCCTGTCCGTAGAGACTCGGCCTCACCATCTCGGCTGCAGAGGCCCGTATGCTGGCAAGCCGCTCGTCACGCGTCAGCAGCCGGCCGAGTTCGCGCTGTCTCTCGGCAAGATGGCGAAGGCTGTTCTCGGTGATGATGACGGCGCCGTCAACAATCAGGCCGAAGTCGAGGGCGCCAAGGCTCATCAGATTGGCGCTGATGCGACCCTGCCACATACCGACCGCGGTCATCAGCACGGACAGCGGAATGACGAGCGCGGTAATCAGCGCGGCGCGGAAATTGCCGAGCAGGATGAACAGCACCGCGATCACGAGAAGGGCCCCCTCGGTCAGGTTCTTCGCAACCGTGCCGATGGTGGCGTCGACGAGCGTGGTGCGGTCGAGCACGGTGGAGATCTCGACACCCGGCGGCAGGGTCGGCGCGATGGTGCGCAACCTGGCATCGACGGCCGACGAGACCGTCCGGCTGTTGGCGCCGATCAGCATCAGCGCGGTGCCGACCACGACTTCGCGGCCGTTCTCGCTCGCACTGCCGGTGCGGGTCTCCCCGCCGATGTAGACCGTGGCGAGATCGTGCACGCGCACTGGAACGCCGCCGCGCGTGGTGACGACGACGGCGCCGAGCTCGTCGATATTTTCCAGCCGGCCGCCGGAGCGAACCACGATGCCCTCGCCGTTGCGCTCGATGTAGCGCGCGCCGCGACTGACATTGTTCGCCTCGATCGCCTTCGCGACATCCGAGAATGTCAGCCCGAGCGCGATCAGCTTTGCCGCATCCGGGTTGACCTGGTACTGCTTGAGAAAGCCACCAATTGCGTCGACGCCGGCGACCCCCGGGACCTGCTTGATCTGCGGCTTGACGATCCAGTCCTGGACCGTGCGCAGATACGCATTCTTCTCGACCTCGCTGTCGAGCAGCTCCCCATCGGGGGTGAGAAAGTGGCCATCGCGCTGCAGGCCGGGCATGCCGTCACGCTCTGCCGGCTGGGCGGAGAAGTGCACCGTCCACATGGTGATCTCGCCAAGGCCGGTCGAGATCGGCCCGATCCTCGGTTCGATCCCCTGCGGCAGCCGGCCACGGATTTCATTCAGGCGCTCGCCGATCTGCTGACGCGCGAAATAGATGTCGGTCCGCTCGGTGAAGACCGCCGTGACCTGCGAAAACCCGTTGCGCGACAGCGAGCGCGTGCTTTCCAGACCGGGTGCCCCGGCGAGCGCCGTCTCGATCGGAAACGTGACCTGCTTCTCGATCTCGGTGGGCGACAGCGCCGGCGCGATCGTATTGATCTGCACCTGCTTGTTGGTGATGTCGGGCACGGCGTCGATCGGCAGTTTCGTCATGGCGAAGATGCCGGCCGCGGCGGCGATGACGGCCAGCGTGACGACGATCCAGCGCCGGCGGATCGCGAGGTCGATGATGGCTTCGATCATGTCAGTGCTCGTCACCCGCTGCGTCGGCCTTTTCCAGCTCGGCCCTGAGGATGAAGGTATTGGCGACCGCGATCGTCTCGTCGGGCGCAAGCCCACTGACGATCTCGACGTTGTCATCATCCTCGCGTCCGGTACGCACCTGACGCGCTTCAAAGCCGTTCGCATCGCGCACGAACAGCACGTGCGTGCCCTTGATCGTTTGCAGCGCGCCGCGGGGCACGATGACCCTGGATGGCGCATCACCGAGCGGGATTTCCGCGGTCACGAAGGTGCCGGGCCTCCAGCGATGGTCCGGATTGGGCAGGCTCGCGATGACACGTGCATTGCGCGTCTCGCGGTCCAGCAAGGGACTGACGAAGATGATCTTCGCGCTGACCTCCTCGTCGATACCGATGGCGCGAATGCTCACGGAGCCGCCCTCGCGCACCGCAGCGATGTCTTCCGGAGAGACGGCGAGGTCGACCCAGACGTCGTCGAGATTGACGATGACGAAAAGCTCGCTCTCCTGACCTTCGCGGCCAATCAGGCCGCCCAAATCGACGCGCCGCTCGGAAATGCGCCCCGAGATGGGCGCGCGCAAAAACTGCTTGCGAAGCGTTGCCGGCGGCTGGTTCGGCAGATCGGCGATTTCGCTTTCCGATAGTCCGAGCGCAAACAGCTTCTGGCGCGCGCTGTCGAGCCTGATCTGGGCTTCGTTCGCGGTGTTCTGGGTGCGCAGGAATTCGTTTTCGGAGACGGCGTGGCTCTCGATCAGGGGTCTTTGACGGCTGAGCAGCGTCTGCCTGAGCTCATTGGTGACGCGCGCACCGAGATATTCGCTCTTGGCTTCCGCCACGTCCCGGCTCTCTATCGCGGCGACGATCTCGCCTTGTTCGACGCTGTCCCCCAGCTTCTTCCGCAGCTCGGCAACGGTGGCGAGCACGCGAACGGAAACGCGCGCGACGTGGTCGGCATCGGGGATCAGCGAGCCCGGTGCAAGGAAGTGGCGCCGCAACGTGCCGCCCTGAGCTTGCGCCAGCGTGATTCCGCCCTCGCGGATCTGCGGCTCGTCAAGGTCAAGGCGGCGCGGGCCGTTTCCATGGTCTTCGGCGTGCGATTCGGTACGCGCCGCCTCGACATGTTCGTGGTCGGCCATCAACGCTGCCGGCCATCCCGTGAGTGCAGCCACTCCAACGAGCGCCGCAATGCCGGCCGCTGCGCCGGCAACAAAGACAAATATCCGCTTCATCTGCGCCTTTCCGGCCGGCGTCGGCCGCTTGGGCCTGCGCGCATGCCTGATCGATCAAAGGTGAGAGTGCCCGCCGCGTGAATGCAGCGAGCGCACCGGGGCCAAGAGAGCCGGATCAGGCGCGGGGTGGCTTGAAGGGAGAAGCGGGATCGGTTGCCTTGGGCGAGGACACTGCGGCCAGGCGATGAATGCAGGTGACGTAGGCTATGGCGACGGCATCTTCCTGCGGCGCGACGGACATGACGTGAGAAAGGCAGTGGTCGCCCTGGGGGACACCGCCGTCAGCGTGAATCTTGCCCAAGGGGTTGCAGGTAGCGGGTGTGCTGCAGGTCGCGGGCGTGGAGACGACGGTCGCCGCGGCAACTTCGCCGTCGTGGCTCCAGCCATGGAAGAATGACATCACCAAGGCGAGCGAGATCAGCGCCGCGAGCAAGCTGCGCAGGCTCTGCTTTGGCCAAGGTGTGGAACTCGCTGCCATTGCACGTAAGTAACAATCCCACTCCATCAAGACAAGCTTGGCGGATCACGCGCCGGTTCCATCTTTCGGGGGGCACAGCCCTCGTCATGAGAGACCACCCGCAGGAGGCTTCTGGAAAGGCGGCCGCAAGCATCCTGCTAAACCGAAATACTTGGCCACAACCAAATGTCGGCGCTTCAAGCGCAGGATCGCGGCAGCTTGAGTCAACGGTCGAACAGCGCGTCACTTCCCCGTCGGTGCATCCTGCCGCCAGGCACTGCCTGCGATCTTCGCCGCGGCGATCACGGCCTGGGTGCGGCTTTCGACCCCGAGCTTCTGCAGGATTGCCGAGACATGCGCCTTGATGGTCGCCTCGGAGACGCCGAGCTCATAGGCGATCTGCTTGTTAAGCAGCCCTTGCGACAGCATCATCAGGACCCGCACCTGCTGTGGCGTCAGGGTCACGAGGCGATCGCGCAATTTCGTCACGTCCGGGTCGGCTGGCGCCGACAGATCGGTGTCGGGCGGCACCCAGACGTCGCCTGCCATCACCTTGACCAGCGCATCGCGCAGCGCGTCGACGCCGAACCGCTTCGGGATGAAACCTGAGGCGCCGAAGTCGAGCGAACGGCGGATCGTGGCGCCATCGTCGCTGGCGGAGACGATCACCACCGGAATCGCCGGATATTGCGCCCGCAGATAGATCAGGCCGGAAAACCCCGAAATACCGGGCATGGTCAGATCGAGCAGGATCAGGTCGACTTCGGAATCCCGCTCCAGAAGCGCCGTCAGATCCTCAAACGAGCCGGCCTCCTCGACGACGGCGTCGCTGACCACGCTTGCAACTGCCTGCCGCAGCGCATTGCGGAACAGCGGGTGATCATCGGCGATGACGAGATGGGTGCTGGCAGCCGCCATATTTTGAAATCTTGCAAGCCTCTCAAAGAGCTGGCGATGCGCCGATCCCGACGATCGCAAGCCGTCCTGGAAATACACACCCGACCGATGGTCGCATGCAAGCACCCAATTCCACACGCAGAAAAGGCGGTTAATCCGCCCCTTGTGCGACGCAGCATCGATAGCGTAGCGCCGCCAGCCAATCTTGATCCGCCGCAATGTCCCCATGTTTTGTACGCCACGGCCGGCCAGGGCCGAAAGTCGTATTGGGGCCGGTTTCACTGCGATGTTACTTAGGCGGCAATGTCCTTCGCGCGCGGCCGCATGCGGCCCGGCGTTTCGGGCGAAGCGAAAGTAACCAACGATCTGGGGAGCGAATGCCGATGTCAACAATAGTAGCCACACAAGCGCGAGCACGAGGGATGACGAGCGACGAGCGCTTCGTCATTCTGGCGTCGTCCCTCGGGACCGTCTTCGAGTGGTATGACTTCTACCTCTACGGGTCGCTGGCCTCGATCATCGGCGCCCAGTTCTTCAGCGCCTATCCGCCGGCCACGCGCGACATCTTCGCGCTGCTCGCCTTCGCCGCCGGCTTCCTAGTGCGCCCGTTCGGCGCCATCGTGTTCGGCCGCATCGGTGACATCGTCGGCCGCAAATACACCTTCCTCGTCACCATCCTGATCATGGGTCTGTCGACCTTCATCGTCGGCCTGCTGCCGAGCGCCGCAACAATCGGCTTCGCGGCCCCGGTGATCCTGATCGGCCTGCGGCTGCTGCAGGGCCTTGCGCTCGGCGGCGAATATGGCGGTGCTGCGACCTATGTCGCCGAGCACGCGCCGGACGGCAAGCGCGGCTATTACACGTCCTTCATCCAGACCACCGCGACGCTGGGACTGTTCCTGTCGCTGCTGGTGATCCTGTTCACGCGCACGCTGACCGGTGAAGAGGCGTTCGCGCAATGGGCCTGGCGCATCCCGTTCCTGGTCTCGGTGCTGCTGCTCGGCGTCTCGGTCTGGATCCGTCTGCGGCTCAATGAGTCGCCGGTGTTCCAGAAGATGAAGGATGAGGGCAAGAGCTCGAAGGCGCCGCTGACGGAAGCTTTCGCCAACTGGAGCAACGCCAAGATCGTGCTGCTCGCCCTGATCGGCGGCACCATGGGCCAGGGCGTGGTCTGGTACACGGGCCAGTTCTATGCACTGTTCTTCCTGCAATCGATCCTGAAGGTCGACGGCTATACCGCCAACCTCCTGATCGCCTGGTCGCTGCTGCTCGGCACCGGCTTCTTCGTGGTTTTCGGCATCCTCTCCGACAAGATCGGCCGCAAGCCGATCATCATGGGCGGTTGCCTGATCGCGGCGCTGACCTTCTTCCCGATCTTCAAGATGATCACCACCAACGCCAACCCGGCGCTGGAGAAGGCGATCGAAGCGACCAAGGTCGAGGTCGTGGCGGATCCCGCTGGCTGCGGCGACCTGTTCAACCCGGTCGGCACCCGGGTCTTCACCGCCGCCTGCGACACCGCCCGCGCCTTCCTCGCCCAGTCGTCGGTCAAGTACTCGACCGTACCGGGCCCGGCCGGCTCCGGCGTGAAGGTGACCTTCAACGGCAAGGAAGTGCCCTACACTGACGCCAAGAGCGGCAACCCGGCGCTGACCGCGGCGATCGCGGAGGCCGGCTACCCGAAGGCGGGCAACCCGGCGATCGTGAAGATGGCGCATCCGTTCGACATCTTCCGTCCGCAGGTGGCGGCGATCATCGGGCTCCTGTTTATCCTCGTGATCTTCGTGACCATGGTCTATGGCCCGATCGCAGCGATGCTGGTCGAGCTGTTCCCGACCAAGATCCGCTACACCTCGATGTCGCTGCCCTATCACATCGGCAACGGCTGGTTCGGCGGCCTGCTGCCCGCGACCGCGTTCGCGATCGTGGCCTCGACCGGCGATATCTATGCCGGCCTCTGGTACCCGATCGTGTTTGCGCTGATCACGGCAGTTGTGGGCTTCATCTTCCTGCCGGAGACCAAGGACGTCGACATCCGCTCGACCTGATCTCCTGTTTATCCGGCGGATCGATACCACCCAGGCAAACGGCCGCGGATCATTCCGCGGCCGTTTTGTTTTGGAGCGCTCGATCAGACGGCGCCGATGAATTGCAGCACGACCTCGCGCCGGTGCGGCCGGGCGCGATGCTCGATCAGGTAGATCGCCTGCCAGGTGCCGAGCAGCATCTCGCCACCCGCGACCGGAATCTGCAGCGAGGTCCCGCTCAACATCGTCTTGATGTGCGCCGGCATGTCATCGGGCCCCTCGGTGTCGTGGGCCCAGCCGGCATTCTCCGGCGCCAGCCGCGACAGCGCCGTGGTGAGATCCTCCAGGACGGACGGATCGGCATTCTCCTGAATGGTCAGCGAGGCCGACGTATGCCGGACGAACGCGGTCACCGCGCCCTCCTTGGCGCCGGTGTCGCGCAAGAACGACGCGACCTTGTCGGTGAGATCGGTAAAGCCACGGCCGGTGGTCTGAACGGTCAGGAGTGACGTCGTCACCGTATTCACGGTGACGGTCGACGGCGCGCTTCGGGACAATGATCTGAGTGGCATCGGCAACTTGCTCACAAGGGCATGATCCAAGCAGACGAGGGGCTTTCAGATCTTGCCCGAAACGTCCTTCTGCACCCGCATCGCCATCTCGATCAGCCGGCGCCAGGCCTGCTCCAGGAAGGCCATCGCCCGATCCATGTCCTGGTCGCTCGGCAGCGGAATCTCGAGCTTGCGCGAACCGTCGGCGGATCTGGGATCAGGGGGATTGGCACCCGGCTTCGGCTCGGCTCTCTTCAACTGATCGGATTTCGGCAGCGCCTGATCCTTCGGCAGCGGTTCGTCGATCTTGCCGGTGACGGTCTGGTCACGCGCGGCCAACTGGCCTTTCAACCGTTCGTTCTCCGCCTGAAGACGACCGATCTCGGTATCCATTGCCGCGCGCTCGTCCGGCACGGCGTAGCAGGACCAGCCGGCGCCCGCACTGTTGTTGCAGGTGGAGATCGCGCCGGTGCGCGTATCGAGCCGGACCACGCCATCGGCCGTGGGCGACATGGTGTAGCGGCCGTTCTCAGTCTCAGGCGCCGCCTCTTCGGCCGCGCTCAGAGGTCCGGACAGGCAGACGGCGGCGATCAACGACGCGGTAAGGTTGCGCAGAGACGACGTCATGAGGGTCATGCTGACCTCCGCCTTTGTGAAGCGGCCGGGATAAAGTGTGCGAACGCAGAAATTGTGTCGGGCTCGGGCTTTCCAAAAAGGAACTCATACACCGCGACATTGCGCCTCACTTCGCTGCATCTGGACGTAGGAACAAGGCCGCTGGAAATCAACACGAGTCTCGAAGCAGTTGGTCCACGCAGGCATCACGGCGAAACGCTGTTGATGCAGCGCGGTGACAGACGCCGACTGATCTGGCGCAAGCTCAAGAAAATGAGTAAAATCAGGGAGCTAACGCATCCACACGCAATCTTGACTTGGCAGGATGCGGTCAGTATGGTCCGCGCGGCTTTAAAGGGCGATGGGGCGCAATTCCTTAAAACCCGCGGCAGCTTGTCGGGTCTCCACATCATGGCGGAAGGCACCAACGAGAGCGGCGGACACGGGGATCGCGAGAAGTCGCCCGATGAGGCTGCGCTTTCCGCAAGGCTCGGAAGTCTGGATCAGCGGTTGTCCGAATTTCGCGACAGCCGCAGGGTCGGGACTGACCAACCGGGAGACGGAATCGGGGATACCGCGGCCAGGGCTTCGGCGATGGCGCGAGGTCTTCGGTTGTCTTCCGAGTTGATCGCCGGCGTCGTTGTCGGTGCGGTGCTCGGCTGGGGCTTCGACCGGTTGCTGTCGACATCGCCCTTCGGTTTTATCGTGTTTTTCCTGCTCGGCTTCGCCGCCGGCGTGTTGAACGTGGTGAGATCTGCAGGCGTGGCTCCGGACCAAACCCGCCGATAAGGCCACGCGGAAGCCATCGAGTGATTTGCCCAAGGCGCCGGCGTGGCCGGTGAACAATGAGACGCCGCGCGGATGATCGATCCGATCGAACAATTCGACCTCACCAAGATCTTCACGATCGGCCATATCGGCAATCAGGAGATCGCGTTCACCAATTCGACCGCCTACATGCTGCTCGCGGTGGCGGTCATCGCCATCATGACGCTGGGCGCAGGCCGCCAGCTGGTGCCGGGCCGCTTCCAGTCGGTGGTGGAGCTGTCCTACGAGTTCGTCGCCAACACCATCAGAACCAGTGCCGGCGCCGAGGGCATGAAGTTCTTCCCGCTGGTGTTCTCGCTGTTCATGTTCATCTTCGTCTCGAACATCGTCGGCATCATTCCCTACACCTTCACCGTCTCCAGCCACATCATCGTCACTTTCGCCCTGGCGATCCTGGTGTTCCTGACGGTCATTCTTTACGGCTTCTACAAGAACGGCCTGAAGTTCTTTAAGCTGTTCGTGCCCTCCGGCATTCCGGTGGTGATCCTGCCGCTGGTGGTGCTGATCGAAATCATCTCCTTCTTCTCCCGCCCGATCTCGCACAGCGTCCGTCTGTTCGCCAACATGCTGGCCGGCCACGTCACGCTGAAGGTCTTCGCCAGCTTCGTCACCATGCTTGGCGCGCTCGGTTTCGTCGGCAAGGTCGGCGCACTGCTGCCGCTTGGACTGACCGTTGCCCTGACCGCGCTCGAGCTGATGGTCGCGTTCCTGCAAGCCTACGTCTTCACCATCCTCACCTGCATCTATCTCAACGATGCTATCCATCCGGGCCACTGATCCGGCCCCTCTTACCAAACCCCTCAAAGGAGTTCGTTTCATGGATCCGGTCGCAGCGAAGTACATTGGCGCAGGCATTGCCTGCATCGGCATGGGTGGCGCGGGCGCCGGCATCGGCATCATCTTCGGCAACTATCTCTCTGCGGCGTTGCGCAATCCGTCCGCGGCTCAGGGCCAGTTCGGCAACCTGATCTTCGGCTTCGCGGTGACCGAAGCGCTCGGCATCTTCTCGCTGCTGATCGCGCTGCTGCTGCTGTACGCCGTCTAAGACGGCCCGAGCCGACAGGAGAAGCCCGTGGCTGAAAGTCATGGCGGGCCCCAAGAGGCTGCCCACGGCACGACGGCACATACCGAGGCCGAGGGCGGGCATGGTTTCCCTCCGTTCCAGACGGGAACCTTCCCCTCCCAGCTCGTTTCGCTGCTGATCGCCTTCGTCGCGCTATACGTGATCGTGTCACGTCTCGCGTTGCCGAAGGTGGGCGGCGTCATCGACGCCCGCCAAAAGGCGATCGAGAACGATCTTGCCGAGGCGCAGCGGCTGAAGGACGACTCGGAAGCCGCGCTGAAAGCATATGAGAGCGAGCTCGCGGCAGCCCGGACGCGTGCCCAGGCGATCGGCGCCGAGGCCCGCGAGAAGCTCACGGCCGCCTCGGATGCGGAACGCAAGAGCCTGGAAGACAGTCTTGCGGCCAAGCTCGACGCCGCCGAAAAGTCCATTGCGACGACCCGTACCGCCGCAATGAGCAACGTCCGCACCATCGCCGCGGATGCGGCCGGTGCGATCGTGCAACAGCTCACCGGCAAGGCCGCAAACGGCAAGTCCGTCCAGGCCGCCGTGGATGCGTCCTTGAAGGGAGCGGCCTGATGCATCTGCTCGCTGATCCCGAAACCTGGGTCGCGATCGCCTTCATCATCCTGATAGGGCTGTTCGGCTATCTCGGCGTCCACCGCATGTTCTTGGGCGCGCTCGATCATCGTGCCGAGCGCATCAGATCCGAGCTGGACGAGGCCAAGCGCCTCAAGGAAGAGGCGGCGAAGGTGCTGGCGGAATACAAGACCCGCCGCGCCAGCGCCGAACGCGAGGCCGAAGACATCGTGACCAGCGCCAAGGCGGAAGCCGAGCGCATCGCCGCGGATGCCAAGGCCAAGATGGAAGACTTCGTCGCCCGCCGCACCAAGGCCGCCGAGAGCAAGATCGCGCTCGCCGAGGCTCAGGCGCTTGCGGACGTTCGGGCTGCTGCAGCCGATGCCGCGGTCCAGGCCGCCGCGACCGTGCTGTCGAAGTCGGTCAAGGGCGATCTCGCCGATGACCTGATCGCCAAGGGCATCACGGAAGTCCGTCAGAAGCTGAACTGAGCCATACACGGCCGATCCAAATCCTCGAAAGCCGGCGCGAGACGATCGCGCCGGCTTTTTTGTTTGAGCTTGGTTTGGTCCGGCGTCAGGTGCGAGAAGCACCGCCTGTCCCCGCCTCGTTCAGCGCCGCCAGCCGCTCATTTCCTTTTCTTGCCACGCGACTTCGGCTCGGGTGCCAGAGACTGCGGATCAAACCCGATATAGAAGATGTAGTTGTCGGGGTTGCTGCCTGGCGGCGGCACCGGATACACCATGTCCTCGGCCACCAGGCTGAACGGCACGCTGCCGTCCTCCGCCATCTGCACGGTGGTGCGGTACGCCTTGGTCGCAATCACCTTCTCGCCGACGCCGCCCTCGACCACCGCGATGCGCATCGGAATTTCCACCGTGGACGGCGCGCCGGCGGCGCCGGCGATGACGCGGCCCTGGATGCCGATCTTGGCCGTGATCTCTCCGCCGTTGAGCGAGCACTCGCGCGCCGTCTTGGTGATGGTTGCCTGGAAGCGCACGTCGTTGCCGACCGCCTGCTTGCCGGGCGCCGCCACCGCGTAAGTCGAGGCACCGGACCGAATCGAGACCGGCGGACAGCTCAGCCCTTCCGTCGGGTCCACCGGCGGACCTGCGGTGACCGGCGCAGTCTGCTCGGCCGGCTTGTCGCTCGAGCCGCCAAACAGGCTCTTGAAGCGATCGGTCAGCGATTGCGCGGCCGCCGGCGGCGGCCAGCCAGCCGCACCCAGCGCCAGCCCCGCAGCGGCCAACGTCGCAAACCTGATTACGCGGAAGTCATGCATTTGATGTCCCTGGCTCATCATCGCCCGGCCACCGCCTTTGCTTTAACAGCGCGATCGCGGCAAGGCCAAGGCACCTATTTCTCACCTAAAATTCACCGGTAGCCGCCGCTGCGACCGACGACAGGCCAGATCATGATGCGATTGGAAGAAACCGCATCATGATCTCATCTCCTTGATTGAGCATGATCTTTTCGGAAAACCGGTTTCCACTTTTCCGGATCATGCTCTAGCCGCGAAAATCCTCGTTCAGGAGGCCGTAGAGGTAATGATCCTGCCAGACCCCGTTGATGCAGAGATAGCGCCGGGCCAGCCCCTCGCGGGTGAAGCCGCATTTCTCCAGCACCCGGATCGAGGGCGCATTGGTCGGGATGCAGGCGGCCTCGACCCGGTGCAGGTTGAGTTCGCCGAACAGCGTCGGCAGCAGCAGCCGCAGCGCCGCCGTCATATAGCCGCGGTGGGCGAAAGGCTGCCCCATCCAATAGCCGATCGTGCCGGCCTGAACAATGCCGCGGCGCACATTGGCCAGCGTGATGCCGCCGATCATGGCGCCATCGGCCTCGCGAAACACCATGAACGGATACGACCGATCGGCGGCGATATCCTCGGCATAGCGCCGCAGCCTGCGCCGAAAGCCGGAGCGGGTGAGATCGTCGGACGGCCAGATCGGCTCCCAGGGCGTCAGATACTCGCGACTGACGTCGCGCAGATGCGCCCATTGCGCATAGTCGGCCATCTGCGGCGCACGCAGCAACAGCCCGACACCGCGCGGGGCGAGTGCGGTCGGACCGCTGGATGGCAAACGAAACAGGGCCACCTGTGATGCTCCCCCTGCGCTTCAACGTGGTCGCCGCATCCGCGCCGTCAACGGGCCCCCCGGCCCGTCATTGCGCCTGACATCGGCGAAGGCGCGCCGCATCAGTGCAGCTGCGCCTTCGATTTCGATCCGCTCAAACCTTCGGCGAAAGTGACCGCCGTGTCCAGACCCCGGCCGCTGCCGAGCGCGACCACGGCCGGCCGGCTGCGCGTGAGCAAGGCGCGGGCTGCATCGCGCGTGCTCTCGACGCTGACGGCATCGATCTTGGCCACCATCTCCTGCAAGGTCTGCGGCCGGCCATAGGCCAAAATATGGCGCGCGAGCTGCTCGGCACGGGCGCTGCAGCTTTCCAGCGCCATCAGCAGCCCCGCCTTCATCTGCGCCTTCGCCCGTGCAACCTCGGCCTCGGTCAGCGTTTCCACCGCGTCGCCGATGATGTCGACCACGACCTCCATCATCTCAGGCGCGTCGGCCGGGTCCGTGCCGGTGTAGAGCCCGAAGAAGCCCGTGTCGGTATAGGGCGCGTGGAAGGAGTAGATCGAATAGCAGAGGCCGCGGTTTTCGCGCACTTCCTGGAACAGCCGGGACGACATGCCGCCGCCGAGGATGTTGGTGAACACCTGCAGCGAGAACAGCGACGGGTCGTTCTGCGGCACGCCTTCGAGCGCCAGCGTCAGATGCGCCTGCTCGAGATCGCGATGCACCACGCGCGAGCCGCCCGCGCCGAAATTCGCCGGCTGCGGCTGCGGCGCGGGCGACCCGTTGAAGCTCGCGAAGCGCTGCGTCACCTCCTCGACCACCCGCTTGTGGTCGACCGCACCGGCCGCCGCCACCACCATGTCGGGCCCGTGATAATGCGTCGCCAGATAGCTGCGCAGCTTGTCGCGATCGAAGGTCTTCAAGGTCTTGGCGGTGCCGAGCAGCGAACGACCCATCGGCTGGTCCGGATAGCAAAGCTCGTTCAGATGCTCGAACACGACGTCATCGGGCGTGTCCTGGGCGGCACCGATCTCCTGCACGATGACGTTCTTCTCGCGTTCCAGCTCCTCCGGCACGAAGGACGGATTGGCGAGAATGTCGGCGAGCACGTCGAGCGCAAGCGGCACGTCCGCCTTCATCACCCGCGCGTAATAGGCGGTGGTCTCGGTCGAGGTGCCGGCGTTGAGATCGCCGCCGACTGCCTCGATCGCCTCCACGATCTCACGCGCGCTGCGGGTGGTGGTGCCCTTGAAGGCCATGTGCTCGAGCAGATGCGAGATGCCGTGCTCATCCGGCTTCTCGTCGCGGCCGCCGACACCGGCCCAGACGCCGAGCGCGGCAGTTTCCAGATGCGGCATCGTATCGGTGACGACCGTCAGACCCGAGGGAAGCTTGGTGACTTCGATCGCCATGGTTCAAGCGACTCCTTGCTTTGCCGCTCGGCTCACCGAGAGGATGAATTTCTCGATCTCGGCCTGATCGTTGCGCATGATTCTGATATCCTCGCGCTTGGTCATCAGCCCTTCGAGCCAGACCGGCAGATGCGGCCGGACCCCGCAGGCGGTCTCCACGGCATCCGGGAATTTGGCCGGGTGCGCGGTCGACAGCACGATGTTCGGCACCGACGTATCGGCGCTGTCGCGGTCGGCCACCGCGAGCGCGACGGCGGTGTGCGGATCGACCAGATCACCGGCCTCCCGGAACGCGGCGCGGATCGCCGCCGCCGTTTCGGTCTCGTCGGCACGGCCGGCATCGAAATCGGCACGAATCGACGCCAGCATCGCATCCGGCAGCACGAAGCGGCCGGACTGTTTCAGGCTGTCCATCAGCCGCCGCACGGCGGCGGCATCGCGACCACCTGCCTCGAACAACAGCCGTTCGAAATTCGAGGAGATCTGGATGTCCATCGACGGCGACGTCGTCGCGTGCACCTCGCGCACCTCATAGATGCCGGTTTTCAAGGTGCGCGGCAGGATGTCATTGACGTTGGCCGCGATACGCAGCGTGCGGATCGGCAGACCCATGCGCTTGGCGACGTAGCCGGCAAAGATGTCACCGAAATTGCCGGTCGGGACGGTGAAATCGACCTGGCGCGCCGGCGCGCCGATCGCAACCGCCGAGGTGAAGTAATAGACCACCTGCGCGACCACGCGCGCCCAGTTGATCGAGTTGACGCCGGACAGCGCGACCTGGTCGCGGAAGCTGTGGTGATTGAACAGGCCCTTCACGATCGCCTGGCAATCATCGAAGGTGCCTTCGATCGCGAGCGGATGCACGTTGGCCGCAGCCGTCGTCGTCATCATCCGCCGCTGCACCTCGGAGATGCGGCCATGCGGGAACAGCACGATCAGGTCGGCATTGTCGCGGCCGGCAAAGGCCTCGACCGCCGCGCCGCCGGTATCGCCCGAGGTGGCGACCACAATCGTGGTGCGCTCGCCGCGCTTGGCCAGCACATGGTCCATCAGCCGCGAGATCAGCTGCATGGCCACATCCTTGAAGGCGAGCGTCGGACCATGGAACAGTTCCAGCACGAACTGGTGGGGCGCGACCTGGTCGAGCGGCACCACGGTCGGGTGGCGGAAGGTCGCATAGGCCTCATTGGCCATCCGCCCGAGCTCGGCATCGGAGATCTCGCCGGCGACGAATGGCTTGATGACCTCGACCGCGACCTCCCAATAGGGCCGGCCGAAGAACTGGGCGATGGTCTCCGGGGCGAGCTGCGGCCAGGTCTCAGGCACGTACAGTCCGCCATCGCGGGCGAGCCCGGTCAGCATTACATCGCAGAAGGAAAGCACGGGGGCTTCGCCCCGTGTCGACAAATAGCGCGTCAAACCGTTCTCCAGACCCGCATCGACCGCCCTAAAACGTTGAAATCATTAAACATCACAATCGCTCGGCGGCAACATGGTTCGGCACCATAATGGTTTTGCCAGCGGGGGGAAACCGGTTGTTGCCGCAGTGAATGGTCGCGCCCGGATGACATCCAGGGCATGACGCGCGCGACCAGCACAGGCGAGAGCGCCCTCGCGGCAGGTCATGCCCGAGCGATGATCGGTGAGTTCGCCCCCTCATCGGCGGAGGGCGCAGGGAAGACCGGGCCTTGGCTGATTCCCATGGCCCCCGTGCGAGCAAGAATGCACGGGGCAGGAACCACAGGTTCAGCCGAGATGACCCGGCCTTCCCTGCGCGACGGTTTACGGCTGCTTCGCACTCTCCCCGGGGACCGGCTTTCTTGCCCCCGTCTGCGACGACGCTTGCGCGCCGCGCGGCATCAGCACCGGGATGCCAGGACCATGCGACTTGACCGTCCGCGCCGGCCGCACTCGTCAGTTGCGCCTTGCACGTCCATCGCATCCCGCACCCAACGCTCGTGACGATCGCGAAGCGCCCCTCTCATCGAGGCGGGACGCGACGAACAGACCACAAATTCTGAAAACGCGAAACGGGAATATTTTTCGCGCGAGGTCTGGACAGGGGTGATCGGATTGAAGCCACGAACGAATTCGGTTTTTCCGCGCACGCGACCATGCACACCGAAAGCTCAGCACCGCGCTGCACAAGCACGCGAACCAGCCTGTCGGGCAAACCACCTCGCTGCCCCTCAACCCAACCCTCTCAGCGCGAGCGAAGCTCGTCGCGGCGCCGAAAAAGGGGGAGAGGGAGCACACCGAGTTCGCCGCGCGAGCCTCCGATACGCTTGATCGGGACATGTGTGCATGCTCGGGTTCCTCATAACGGGACCAGCCGGCGCGGCATGTCCGCCTCGTATGCGGCGCATGCTGTCGCGGTTGATTGACTTGCCGTGTTGCGAACTCCAGGGTGCACGCATCTTCGAGAGGGATCGACGTATGACTTTGGCGATGAGCTGGGAGGAATGGGCCCGGCATGACGGCGTGGCGCTCGCAGCACGCGTGAAAAGCGGCGAGCTGACCGCGACAGAATTGGCTGCTCAGGCCGCCGCCGCCATCGCCAAGGTCGATCCCGCTTTGTCAGCCGTGGTCGAACTGTTCGACGATGCGCTCGCTGATCCCGCAAAAGCCGGCGCCAATCTTGACGGCCCGTTTGGCGGCCTGCCGTTCCTGATGAAGGATCTCGGACCGACCATGGCCGGGCGCCTGCAGGAGATGGGCTCGCTGCTGATGCGCGGCAATCGCGCCAGTGCCGACACCTTCCTGACCACCAGGATGCGCAAGGCCGGGCTCAATCTGATCGGCCGTACCACGACACCCGAATTCGGCGTTTGCAGTTCGGCGGAAAATCCCGCGGTCTACGTCACGCGCAATCCCTGGAATACCGACTACACCACCTGCGGCTCGTCGGCGGGCAGTGCCGCGATGGTGGCGGCCGGCGCCGTGCCGATCGCGCATGCAACCGACGGCGGCGGCTCGATCCGCATCCCGGCGGGCGTCAACGGCAATATCGGATTGAAAGTCTCGCGCGGCGTGTTCTCGATCGCGCCGCATCTGTCCGATCTTAGCGGCCTGGTCTCGATCCAGGGCTGTCAGTCGCGCAGCGTGCGCGACACCGCCGCCTTCGTCGATGCCTGCCGCGGCGGCGCGCCGGGCGAGTTCATGCCCTATTGGACCGCGCCGGAGCCGTATGTCGAGCAGATCAAGCGCGATCCTACCCGTCTGAAGATCGCGCTGTCGCACCAATGGGGCGACTATCGTGCGACGCCGCAGATCATCTCCGAGCTTGAGCGCATCGGCCGCTTCCTGGAAAGCCTCGGCCATGAGGTCGCCTATGCGCAGCCGCAGATCGATTATACGGCCGCCTTCGCGGCGCAGACCACCTGCTACATTTCGAACTTTGCGATGGTCATCAACAATCTGCTCAGCCAGCGCGGGCTCACGCGTCCGCCGGCCGGGCTGATCGAACCGGTCAACATCCGCATCTGGGAAGCGGGCAAGGATACCAGCTTCGCCGAACGGGCGGCGATGCAGGCGGTGTTCAATACGACGTCGCGCGGCTTCGGCGCGTTCTTCGAGGATTGGGACATCATCCTGACCCCGATCACCGCGCTGCCGACGCCGAAGATCGGCACATCAGAATATCTCACCATCAGCGACAATCGCGATGTGCTCGACTGGTTCGGCAATCTCTGGCGCAATTTTGCCTTCACGCCGCTCGCCAATCTGTGCGGCATTCCCGCGATCTCGCTGCCGCTGGCGAAAAACGAGCACGGGCTGCCGCTTGGCATTCAGGCCATCGCGAAGCAGGCCGATGACGGGCTGCTGCTGCAGCTCGCCGCCCAGATCGAACGCGCGATCTACGGCCGGTGGAACGCCGGCGAGACGCCGGCGGTGCATGTGACCAAGGCCTGAGCGCGGCTCGCGCCCGAGCGCTGCGATTGCAGGCGGAGCATTGCCGTAACGACCGAGATCGGCCTGTACACGCGCAACATGCGGTGCCTGAAAAGGCGGCACGCTTCTTGCTTTTTTCTCGCCGTTGCGCGGGACAAAGCACATGGCGGGCGGAGCAGAGGCCAAGTCGCTGGTATTGGATCGGATCACCCACCGCTTCGCCGGCGGCACGCTTGCGGTGTCTGATATCAACCTCGATGTGAAAGGCGGCGAGATCATCGCGCTGCTCGGGCCATCCGGCTGCGGCAAGACCACGCTGCTGCGCATCATTGCCGGCTTCATCGGCCAGAGCGAGGGCCGCGTCATCATCGGCAAGGATGTTGTCGATGCGCTGCCGCCCAATCGTCGCGCCGTCGGCATCGTGTTCCAGAACTACGCGCTGTTTCCGCATCTGACGATATCAGAGAATGTCGGCTATGGCCTCGCAGCGCGCGGCGTCGACAAGGCAACGCGCCGCGGCGAGGCGCAGCGGCTGCTGGAGATGGTGCAGCTCGGCGCGTTAGGCGCGCGACTGCCGCGCCAGCTCTCCGGCGGCCAGCAGCAGCGCGTCGCGCTGGCGCGCGCGCTCGCCATCAAGCCGTCGATCCTGTTGCTCGACGAGCCCTTCGCCGCGCTCGACAAGAACCTGCGGCTCGACATGCAGATCGAGGTCAAGCGGCTGCAGCGCATGGCCGGGATCACGACATTGATCGTGACCCACGACCAGGAAGAGGCGCTGTCGATGGCCGACCGCGTCGCGGTGCTCAGCCACGGCCAGCTCGAACAGTTCGGCACGCCATCGGAGATCTACGACAATCCGCAGACTCTGTTCGTGAACACATTCGTCGGCACCGCGAACCGGATGAAGGGCACGGTGATCGCAGCCGGCCCGACCGGCGCGCGCGTGCAGCTCGAAGCCGGCGGCGAGATCATCGGCCGTGCGCCAAAGCCGTTGCGTGCTTCCGACAAGGTCGTCGTCTGCCTCCGTCCCGAACACCTGCACTTCGTCAGCGACGAGAGCGGCTTTGCCGGCGAGATCGGCATGGCACTGCCGCTCGGCGCGACCGTGGTTCACGAGATCAGGATGCGCGACGGCCAGAGCATCAAGATCTCGCAAGCCCGCACCGGCGATACATCGCTGCGTGACGCCGGCGCAACGGTGCGCATCGCGCCGCTCGGCCCGGGGCTTGCGACCATCTTTCCGGAATAGTGTTGAGACAGGGAGTGAAACATGATGATCGATCGACGACGGCTTCTGACCAGCGCACTGACGCTCGGCGCCATGCACGCCTTCCCCGGACTGAGCTACGCGGATGCGCGACCGCTGGTGTTTGCGACCTTCACCGGCAGCTGGGAGGAAGCACACAAGGCCGTGCTGGTGCCGGCCTTCCGCAAGGCCAGCGGCGATGCGCCAGTTGTGCTCGACCCGATGCTGTCGGTCGACCAGATCGCCAAGGTCAATGCGGCGAAATCCAACCCGCCGATCGACGTGATGCTCCATGATCCCGGTCCGGCACTGGTCGCGATCGGCCAGGATCTGGTCGAGCCGTTTCCGGTCGAGAACAGCGCCTACTACAAGGACCTGATTCCGGAAGCCCAGGATCCCAACGGCCCGGCGCCGTTCTTCCAGGTGGTCGGGCTGACCTACAACCCTGATACGGTGAAGACGCCGCCGACCTCCTGGGCTGATCTTTGGAATCCGGATTACAAAGGCCGTGTCGGCATCACCAATCTCAACTCGACACTCGGCACCGGGTGGCTGGTCGAGGTGGCGCGGATGCATGGCGGCTCGGAAGCCAATGTCGATGCCGGCTTCAAGGCGCTCGAAGCGCTGAAGCCCAATCTCGCCGCGGTCGCCGCCAATCCGGGTGCGCTGGCCACGCTCTATCAGCAGGGCCAGATCGACATCTCTCCCGGCAATTTCAACGCGATCCAAATCCTCAAGGCCCGCGGCGTGCCGGTCGAGTTCGTGGCGCCGAAGGAAGGCGCGATCGCGTTCAAGACCACGATCCACATCGTCAAGAACTCGCCGAACAAGGAGTTAGCCTTCAAGCTGATCGAGGCCGCGCTGTCGCCGGAGGTGCAGACAACGCTGACGGAGCCGCCCTACCTGATCGTTCCGACCAATGCCAAGGTGGCGATGACCGGCGAGATCGCGAAGGTGCTGGCGAAGGACACCGATGAACTGAAAAAGAAGTTTGTGTTCCAGGACTGGAAGACGATCAACCAGCAGCGTGCATCCTGGATCGAGAAGTTCAACCGCGACATCAAGATCTAGTCCATGAAGAGCGCGGCGATCGCACCGGGCGACGTGACCCGCTACGGGTTGGGGCTTGCGGCGCCGCTCGCGCTGGTGTTCGCGGTGTTCTTCATCGCGCCACTGGCGCAGCTCTTCTATCTGTCGCTCCACAATGATGCGGTCGCGACCGTCTGGGGCCTCGGCCAATACGTCAAATTCCTGACCGATCCGTTCAGCCTGTCCGTGCTCGGCGCGACGCTGCTGCTCGGCGCCGAGGTGACCTTGCTCTGCCTTGTGCTCGGCTATCCCATCGCCTGGCTCCATCAGCGCGCAGGCCACTGGCTGCAGACGGTGATCATCCTGATCGTGCTGTTGCCGCTACTCACCAGCGTCGTCGTGCGCACCTTCGCCTGGATCGTGATCCTGGGACGTCAAGGCATCATCAATTCGACCCTGCAGTCGCTCGGGCTGATTAGCACGCCGCTGCGGATGCTCTATACCCAGGGCGGATTGGTGGTGGCCCTGGCACAGGTGCAGATGCCCTTGATGGTGCTGCCGCTGATCACCGCGATCGGCCGCATCGACACCAATCTGGCCGATGCGTCGGCCTCGCTCGGCGCCGGCCACTGGCGCACCTTCTTCAGGGTGATACTGCCGCTGTCGATGCCCGGCATCATCGCCGGATGCACCCTGACCTATGCGGCGGCCATCACCGCCTTCATCACCCAATCGCTGGTCGGCGGCGGCCAGATGCTGTTCATGCCGATGTACCTCTATCAGCAGGCCTCGACCTTGCAGAACTGGCCGTTTGCGGCGGCGATCTCGATCATTTTCCTGGTCGCGGTGCTTGCCATTGTCGCTTTGTTCTCGACGCTGGGCCGGCGCGCGCGCATCAATGGAGATGCCACATGAGCCGGAAGCAGCACAATCTCGAGGCGCTCAGCTTCCACATCGCGATGACGGTCATCGCCGTCCTCGCGCTTGCCCTGGTCGTCGCGCCGTCCCTGGTCGTCGTGATCGTCTCCTTTACCTCCGGCTTCTCGCTGAAATTCCCGCCGCCGGGCTACTCACTGCGCTGGTATGTCGAATTATGGAACGCCTGGCAGCTGCAATTCGCCGCACGCAACAGCCTCGTGGTCGCGCTCTGGGCGACCGGCCTCTCCATCCTGCTCGGCGTCGCCGCGGCGCTGGCGATCTCCCGCTCCAAAAGCGTTTCCGCGCGCGTGCTGGACTCGCTGTTCATGTCGCCTTTGGTGCTGCCTGCGCTCGCCTTCGGGCTCGCCGCGCTGATGTTCTTCTCGCTGATCGGACTGCCCGTCTCGCTGCTGACGCTGATCATCGGCCACACCATCGTCTGCGTGCCTTATGTGGTGCGCAACACGGTGGCGGCACTGGCGCAGCTCGAGCCGACCTTGTTGGAAAGCTCGGCGATCCTCGGTGCCAGCCGTCTTTATACGTTCCGGCGCATCGTGCTGCCGCTGATCCGCCCCGGCATCATCTCCGGCGCGTTCATCGCCTTCATGTCCTCATTCGACAACGTGCCGGTGTCGCTGTTCCTGCGCGACGCGGCCACCGACATGTTGCCGATCCGGATGTGGCAGGATCTCGAGGGCAAGCTCGACGTCACCATCGCCGCGCTCTCGAGCATCCTGATCATCGCAACGGTGGCGCTGATGGCGCTCATGGAGCGCACGACCGGACTTTCGAAACGACTTGCCGGCTGACGGCAGCTTACGCTCCGCGGAAAAGCGAATAGCCCCAGGGCGTGAATTTCAGCGGTAGATGGAAATGTTCCTCCGCGTTCTGAATACCAAAGCGGAACGGGACGATGGTCAGAAAAGTCGCGTTGCCGCCGTGGGCCGAGAAGAACGCGCCGATGTGAAACAGCACTTCGTAGTCACCGGCCGTGACACCGTCGCCTTGCACCACCGGCGACGACAAGGTGCCGTCAGCACCGAGCGGGCCGTCGGCCACCAACGTGCGATCCGGCGTCATGCGCCAGATCTCCACGCGCAAGCCCTGCGCTGGACGCCCATTGGCGACATCCACCGCGTGAACCGAGATGCCGCCAGCCATCAGGTACTCCGGTCCGAAGCCGCTGCCGCCTCGAATTTGCGGATCAGCCTTGCCTTGGTGATGTGGCCGATCTGGTCGATCGCGTTGGCGATCTCGGCCTCGCTGTCATTGCCGATCCGCCGCTCCATCTCGGCGATCACCGAGGCACGATCATCATGCAGCGCCAGCGCCACGATCAGGGGCATGGCGAATTTTTCGCGGTAGCGGCGGTTGATGTCGGCCACGCGATCGAACTCGGCGCGTGACAGCGCAGTGAAGCCGAGCCGGCCCTGCTCGCCGATCGAATCGGCCGTCATCTCGCCCGCGACGGCCTCTCGTCCTGCGAGCTCGGGATGGGCGCGGATCAGAGCGAGCTTCTCGTCGCGGCTCATGGCGCGGACCACGCCCATCAGCGTGATGTGCAGCCCCTCCGCCGTGTCGTCGAGCGCCGCAAGGCCCGCGCGATGGGCGCGCTCAGCGATCTCGGGCGTGTGCTCGAAGACGTCGCCGAAGCGCTCTACGAACAGCGCGCGCGGCATATGCGTCGGACGGTAGCCGCCCGCGGGCGGATGGGTCCTGATCCAATGCCGCGCGATATCGAGCCGTGTCGCGACCCAAACCTTGTCGTGGCTCATGATGTAGTCGAGGAAACGCGCCAAGGCGGCCGCGCGTCCGGGACGGCCGACCAGCCGGCAATGCAGGCCGACCGACAGCATGCGCGGAGCCTCTACGCCTTCGGCATAGAGCGCATCGAAACTGTCCTTCAGATAGGCGAAGAACTGATCGCCGGAATTGAAGCCCTGCGGCGTCGCAAAGCGCATGTCGTTGGCATCGAGAGTATAGGGCACGATCAGCTGCGGACCCTGCGGACCCTCGACCCAGTAGGGTAGCTCATCGGCATAGGAATCGGCGCCGTAGAGGAAGCCCTGCTCCTTCATAACGATATCAAGCGAATGCTCCGAGGTGCGGCCCTGGTAGAAGCCGAGCGGCCGCTCGCCGACCAGATCGGCGTGGATCCGGATTGCCTCCTCGACATGCGCGCGCTCGGCCTCTTCAGTGTAGTCGCGGTAGTCGATCCATTTCAGGCCATGGCTCGCGATCTCCCACTGCGCCTCTTTCATCGCTGCGACCGCGTCCGGATTGCGCGCCATGGCGCTTGCGATCGCAAACACCGTGACCGGCAGTTTGCGCGCGGTGAACATCCGCCACAGCCGCCAGAAGCCGGCACGCGCGCCGAACTCGTAGATCGATTCCATGTTCATGTGACGCTGGCCGGCCCAAGGCTGCGCACCGACGATCTCGGACAGGAACGCTTCCGACGCGGCGTCGCCATGCAGGATGCAGTTCTCACCTCCCTCCTCGTAGTTGATGACGAACTGCACGGCGATGCGGGCCTCGTTCGGCCAGCGCGGATGCGGCGGCGTGCGGCCGTAGCCGATCAGGTCGCGCGGATAGATATCAGCGGTCATGTCGTTCAGCTTCCGCGATAGGTCGAATAGCTCCAGGGCGTGGCGAGCAGCGGCACGTGGTAATGCGCGCTGGCGTCTGCGACGGAAAACCGCAGCGGCACCACGTCGAGAAATGGCGGGTCCGCCATGGCGACACCCACGGCCTTGAAATAGGCACCCATGTGGAAGGTCAGCATATAGGTGCCGGCGCTCAGCTCATCGCCCGCGAGCAGCGGCTGATCGGTGCGGCCGTCGGCATTGGTCATCACCTGCTTCAGGCGCTGCCACGAACCGTCGGGCCGGAGCACATCAAGCTCGATGGCTACATTTTCCGCGGGCTTGCCCCGCACCGTATCCAGCACATGCGTGCTCAATCGCCCCATCGCTTGCCGTCCTCATCCGATCGCACCGGCAGCCCGGCGGAACGCCTGTCGCTGCCTGTCGGCACCAAGCGTATATCGATCGTCGGATTTGGCCTAGTGTGGGCGTGCTCGAGGCTTTTCGATTTGTCCGCCTCAGAACAGCAGAACGCCGTCGTCTTCCTCCGCGACCGCTGGCGCACTGACGGGAATCGCGGAAGCCAGCCCAAGCCGCTGCAGCACCTCACGGTGGACCTCGCGTTCGCGCTCCATCGTGTAGCGGGCGAACAGCTCGTCCAGCAGCGACTGGTCGGCCGGCAGCAGCGTAACCTGCCTGGGCGCGACATTCTCGGCGGCGATCGAAGCGGCGGTGCCGGGAAGCCGGGCGGAGGCCTGGTCGAGCGCGGTGATGCGATCGCGCGCCCGGCCCAGCAGTTCGTCAAACGCAGCGCTCTCGCGCGCCAGCCGGGTCATCAGCCCGACCAGCTGCTCATTGCCGGCCTCGGCCTCCTGCAGCGCATTCAGCACCGCGGGCTCGAGCCGGGCAAGCTCAGCCGCATCGCCCTGGGCGCGGTGCTCACGCAGCTCGCCGACGAAATTTTCGATCCGGTCGAGCACAGGCTTGAGCCTGACGGCACCGGCCGACATCTGATCGGCTGCGGCCTTGAGCTCGTTGGCGATCACCACGAAGGCATTGCCTTTGACGCCCGCGCGGGCCGCCCGTAGGCTCGCATTCATGCCGATCAGGATGATGTCGCCGACGGCTTCGCCGAGGCCGGAAATCGCCTCGCGGAAGCGGCTCACCGTTTCGGTGACGACGGTGAGCGCCTCGTCGACCGAGACTCCGGATCGCTCGCAAGCCGCGATCAGTTTCGAGGCCTGCGCCAATCGCTGCTTCACCAGGGTCAGGAACGAGGACGCGTCCTCGGCCTCGCCGCCATAGATGGCGCGGCTCTGCGCGACCAGGCCGCCGGCATCACAGATGATGGCGCCCAACGCGCTCACCGTGCGCGCGAGGTCCTGATCGAAGGCGCGCTTGGTGTCCTTGAGCTGCTCGGCCTGCAGCTGGCCGACCAGCCAGGTCGCAGGTGCTGCGACCGTGTCCGGCGCGATCGTCGGGGTCGGCTGAGCCATGCGGCCCAACGCCTCGCTAATATGCTCCAGCCGCTGGCGCGTGGCATCGCCCGATTGCAGCGCCATGACCGCTTCGGTGATCGCCGATGCAATCCGGCTCGCCGCCGTCGCGGCCGTCTCGGTCAGCCTGGCGCCGCTCGCCTGCTGCGCCATGAGGTCGGAACGTGCCGCCACCAATCCGGCCGCGACCGACAGCAGCTCGCTGCGATACAGGCCCTCGAACTCCTTCTGCCGCCCGAGCGCCGCCTCGACAGCCTTGGCGAGCTGAATGCCGTCACGCGCGCAGGCCTCGACGGAGCGCTGCGCGGCCTGCCCCAGCTCGAACGCCTCGCGGGTGAAATCGAGAAAGCTCTGGCGGTCACCATCGAACGATGCGGCCTCGATCCTGGCGCTGCGCGCCACGATGGTGATGGTCTGGATATGGCCGGACAGCAGCTTGAGGACCGCGGAGGCCTGCTTCGCCTCCTCGCCGATACTGGCGAGCAGCGCGGCCTCGGCCGGCAACGCCTCGGCCACCGCATTGAGGCGGTCCGCAATGTCCTGCAGCGCCTGCGAGGCGCCTTCGATCCGTCCGCCCGACAGCTCGCGGGACAGCACCGAAAGCCCGTCCTCGAGCTCCTTGAAGATCGCGTGGCTGCGGCCGAGACGATCGCCGACCTCGGCGAACGCCTCCTCGATTCGCGAGGACACGTCGGCGATGGCGGCCATTGCCGCTGCGCCTGCATCCGTCATGTCGGTCGCGGAGGTCACCGCCTCAATCCGTCACTGCGGCCTGGCCGGCCTGCTGCCACAGCATGATCTCGCGCGGGATCTGGCGGAGCGCCACGACCTTCTCCGCGGCTCCCTTGGCAATCGCCTCTTTTGGCATGCCGAACACGACGCAGCTTTCCTCGTCCTGCGCCCGCGTCGCCGCACCGAGCCGGCGCATCTCCAACAGCCCGCGCGCGCCGTCGTCGCCCATGCCGGTCATGATGATGCCGAGCGCATTGGCCCCGGCATATTGCGCAGCAGAGCGGAACAGAACGTCGACCGACGGGCGATGCCGCGACACCGGCGGACCATCCTTGATCGCGATGTGATAGCGCACGCCGGTCCGCTGCAGCAGCATGTGGCGCGCGCCCGGCGCGATATAGGCGCAGCCCGACTGCACCAGCTCGCCGTCTTCGGCTTCCTTGACCTGGATCTGGCAGGTGCCGTTCAACCGATTCGCAAACGCGGCCGTGAAACCCTGCGGCATGTGCTGCACGATCAGGATCCCCGGACATTGCGACGGCAGCGCCTCGAGCACGTCGGCGAGCGCCTCGGTGCCACCGGTCGACGCGCCGATGCAGACGATGCGCTCGGTCACCGGCCGCGAGCGGGTGGCCAGCGGCGGCGGCATGATCGCATCCGCCGTCAGCTTCTTCTCGACCAGGGTCCGGCGCGCCGGGCGCGGCCGCACCCGCGCGCGCGCGGCCGCCTTCACCGCTTCGCGCAGCCGGGCCGAGCTCTCGAACAGGGCCTGCCTGGTGTCGATGCGGGGTTTCGGCACGATGTCCACCGCGCCGGCCTCCAGGGCCTCGAGCATCTGCTCCGAGCCGTCTTCCGTCAGCGACGAGCAGATGATCACGGGGATCGGGCGCTGCGCCATGATCTTGCGCAGGAAGGTGATGCCGTCCATCCGCGGCATCGCAATGTCGAGCAGGATGACGTCGGGCAGCTCGTCCTGCAGGCGGCGCGCCGCCGCAAACGGATCCGCGGCCGTGCCCATGATCTCAATATCGGGATCCTCGCTGAGGATCGTCGTCAGGATCTGGCGCACCGAGGCGGAGTCATCGACGATCAGCACCCGGATCTTTGGCTCGATCACCACATGCTCCCTTCTAGACCCGAAAGATCGTCGGCTGGACCTGCTTCAGCCCCGGCACGACGCTGTGGATCATCGATTCCGAATGGCCGACCATCAGGTAGCCACCCGGTCTCAAATGCGAGCACAGCTGCTCGATCACTTTGCGTTGGGTCTCCCGCTCGAAATAGATCAGCACGTTGCGGCAGAAGATGATGTCCACGTCGCGATCGACGGGATAGCTGGAATCCATCAGGTTCATGCGCATGAAATTGGTCATCCGGCGCAGCTCCGGCACCACGCGGACCTCGGTGCTGGTCCGATCCCGCGACCTCAGGAAATAGCGCTTGATGAACTCCGCAGGAACCGGCGCGAGCGCGTCGCGGGTGTAGATCGCGGCCTTGGCGAGCGCGAGAACCGCGGTGGAAATATCGGTCCCCAGGATGCGATACTGGAATGTCCTGCCGCGCGTCATGTCGTCCAGCACCATCGCCGCGGTGTAAGCTTCCATGCCCATCGAGCAGGCCGCGCTCCAGACCTTGAGGTCCTTGCGTCCGCGCGCCTTCAAGAGCTCAGGCACCGCGACATCCTTCATGAACACGAAATGCGACGGCTCGCGAAAGAAGTCGGTCTTGTTGGTGGTGACGACATCGATCAGATGCGTGAGCTCGAGCTCAAGCTGGCCCTGCTCGAACAGGTTATCGACATACTCGCCGATGCCGGAAAAATTCAGGGCGCGGACGCGCTTGTGCAGCCGTCCTTCGAGCATCAGCCGCTTGGCCGCGGGCAGCTTGATGCCGACCTGGCTCTCGATCAGCTGCGCAATCGAACGGAAATGGCGGTCCGATAGCTGGGTCGCAGGAACAGCGGAAATCATTTCATGATACGACACTGGCCGCTTCCATCTCGCCCTGACGGACCGCGGGCATCTCCGCGTCCGACATCAGCCGGGCGAGATCGAAGATGATGATGAATTTCTCGCCCTTGCGGCCGATCCGCGCGATGTAGTCGGACTGCCAGCGGCCGCCGACGGAGGGCACCGGCTCGGTGGTGCTCTCATCGATATCGGTCACTTCGAAGACGCAATCCGCGACGAAGCCGACGCCGACAATGCGGTCCTCGATCGGCACGTCGAGGATGATGATCCGCGTCGCGTCGGTCGGCGGCACGCTCGGCAGATCGAGCTTCAGGCGAAGGTCGACGATCGGATAGCCGCTGCCGCGCACATCGATCATGCCGAGCAGGAAATGCGGCGCATGCGGCAGTCGCGAGATCGGCCTCATGTCGAGGATCTCGCGGACGTTGCGGATGCTGATGCCGAATGTCTCACCGGCGAGGCCGAGTGTCAGATATTGCGAGATGGCGGCCATGGTGACCTTCCTTGCACCTGTGAAAACCCCGATGCGGCGTGACTATCCGAAAGCCGCGCCGCACCGTCCGGTATCGGCATCAGCGATGAAAATCAGCATCCCGCTCATCGCCGCTGTCCTCGAGAGCGAACGCAAAGCCGCCGCCATTGGCCGCCTTCGCGGCGCGACGCGGCGCTGCGCTTTGCGGCTTCTTGGGCCCGCGCTCGATCGCAGCCATGCTCGCAGCCTTGACGCGCAGCTGACCGACAGCGCGATCGATCGGCGCCGAGGCAGTGGCTCTCGCGTGCACGGCCGCAGGCTCGTCGATCCGGAAATAGGCGATCGTGGCCTGCAGCTGCTCGGCCTGCGAGGCCAGTTCCTCCGAAGTCGAGGAGACCTGTTCGGAGGCGCTGGCATTCTGCTGGCCGACCTTGTCGAGCTGCTGGATCGCCTGGTTGATCTGCGCCGAGCCGACATCCTGCTCGCGGCAGGCGGCGGTGATCTCTTCGACCAGCTCCGCCGTCTTCTTGATGTCGGGCACCAGCTTGCCAAGCATCTGGCCTGCCTCCTGCGCCACCTTCACGGTCTCGCCGGACAACTGGCCGATCTCGGCCGCTGCCGCCTGGCTGCGCTCGGCAAGCTTGCGCACCTCGGAAGCAACCACCGCAAAGCCCTTGCCATGCTCGCCGGCACGCGCGGCTTCGACCGCGGCGTTCAGTGCCAGCAGATCGGTCTGGCGCGCGATCTCCTGCACGATGGTGATCTTCTCCGCGATGGTCTGCATCGCCTGCACCGCGCGACCGACCGCAGCACCGCTCGCTTCGGCATCCTTGGCGGATTGCGCGGCAATCTTCTCGGTCTGGTTGGCATTCTCGGCGTTCTGCTTCACATTCGCCGCCATCTCCTCCATCGAGGAGGAGGCCTCCTCGGCAGACGACGCCTGCTCGGTCGCGCCCTGCGAGAGCTGCTCAGCGGACGCGGAGAGCTCCTGGCTGCCGGCGGAGACGTTCTGCGCGGCGGTCAGGGCCTCCGAGACGATCTGACGCAGCTTCTCGACCATCCGCTCCAGCGCGATGCCGAGCGTATCCTTCTCCGACAGCCGCTTGGCGTCGACAGTGAGGTTGCCGTTCGCGATTTCGTTGGCGACCGCGGCGGTGGCGTTGAGGTTGGCGGTCATGGAATTCAGCGACTTAATCAGGTCACCGATCTCATCGTTGCTGGTCACGTCGATCTTCTGGCTAAGATCGCCAATCGCGACCGCATCGGCAAGCCCGACAGCCCGCGCCAGCGCCCGGCTGATGTTGAGCGCGAGCCATACCGCCGCCGCGACCGCAATGAACAGAGAGGCAAGAACCAGGGTGATCAGGATCGTTTCGGCGCGGCTCCCCGTCTCCCTCGACTCCACCACCTGCGCCGCCATGGTCTTCTTTGCCATAGCGACATAGGCCTCGGCCGCTTCGAGCGCTTCGGTGGTCGCCGCGAGGCCTTGATGCATCGAGGCTTCGGCTGCCGCCGCCTTGTCCGTTTTCGCCAGCTTGAGCGTCTCGTCCTCGACCGCATTCATCTTGGCGTAAGCCGACCCAAACCTATCGAGCAGCTTCTTGCCGTCTTCGCTGGCCGCAACGTAGATCTTGTCCTTGATCGCTTTGACTTCCTCGCGCGCCTTGCCGAGCGCGGCAATGTACTGCTCGGCCTCGGCCCCTTGCGCCAGAATGCTGTTCTTCTCGGCGCGAACCTGGAACAGCATCTCCTTTTCCATCTCGATCGCCTCGCCTCTGCGATCTGCGCGCGCGACAAGGCTCTCGGAGGTTGCGACCATCTCGGTCAGCTTGAGGTAACCAACGGCACCTGCAATCATCGATAACAAAATGACGACGCCAAACGCACTCGCCAGCTTGGCTTTAACA
>NZ_CAFK01000006.1 GCF_000239815.1 Bradyrhizobium sp. STM 3843
CGCTGTGCCGCGGCACGGTCGAGCAGAAGGACATGGCGCAGGATGCGCTGAACCGCTGGTGGTGGCCGGTCCTGATGATGTTCGGGCCGCCCGACAGTGCGAGCCAGCACAGCGATGCCTCGACGAGATGGAAGATCAAGCGCTTCTCCAACGATGAGCTGCGCCAGAAATTCATCGATGCCACGGTGCCCCAGGCCCAGTATCTCGGCCTCACTATTCCTGATCCCAAGATGAAGCAGGACGAGGACGGGCATTGGAGCCACGGCCCGATCGACTGGAACGAGTTCAAGCAGGTGCTCGCCGGCAATGGTCCCTGCAACCGCGATCGCATGGCGGCGCGGCGTAAGGCGCATGCCGACGGCGCCTGGGTGCGCGAGGCGGCCGCCGCCTATGCGCAGAAGCGGAATTATCGCGCAACCGCGCAGGCGGCCGAATAGAGCCGGCGAATTAACAGGGAGGGTGTGATGGCCACGCCGAACACGCCGCTGTGGGAGGTCTTCATCCGCAGCCGCAACGGACTTGCGCACAAGCATTGCGGCTCATTGCATGCGCCCGATGCCACCATGGCGCTGCAGGCGGCGCGGGACATCTACACGCGCAGGGGCGAGGGGCTGTCGATCTGGGTGGTGCCCTCCAGCGCAATCACCGCGTCGGATCCCGCAGACAAGGACATGATGTTCGAGCCCGCGCAGTCGAAAATCTATCGCCACCCGACCTTCTACGAGGTGCCGGACGAGGTCGGGCATATGTAGCTCGATCTGTTTCTCCTCATGGTGAGGAGGCGCGAAGCGCCGTCTCGAACCATGAGGCCCGATTGGTTCTTGGCCTCGTCCTTCGAGACGCCGCTGTGCGGCTCCTCAGGATGAGGAGTTACAGCGGATAGTAAATGGCCACGCCCTCCATCACTGTTTCCGAAACACCGCTGGTGCTCTACACGTTGCGCCGCGCGGACGATGCGCTGATCCTCGGCCATCGCCTGTCCGAATGGTGCGGCCACGCGCCCATGCTGGAAGAGGACATGGCGCTATCCAACATGGCGCTCGACCTGATCGGCCAGGCGCGCGAGCTCTACAGCTACGCGGCCAAGGTCGAGGGACGCGACAATGACGAGGACAAGCTCGCGTATCTCCGGGACGTGAGGCAATACCGCAATCTGCTGCTGGTCGAGCGTCCGAACGGCGACTTTGCACAGACCATGGTGCGGCAATGGCTCTATTCGACCTTCGCGGACCGCTACTGGCTGAAGATGATGCGCTCCACCGACCCAACGCTTGCGGCCATTGCGGCGAAATCGGAGAAGGAAAGCGCTTATCACCTTCGGCATGCATCGGAATGGATCATCCGGCTCGGCGACGGGACCGATGAGAGCCACGCCCGGGCACAGGCTGCGATCGACGATCTCTGGGCCTATACCGGCGAGATGTTTGGGGTCGACGACAGCGAGCGCGGGCTGATCGATGCCGGCATCGCGATCGATCCGACCGAGCTGCTGCCCGAGTGGCTGGCTGCCGTGGCGGATATCGCGCGCGAGGCGACGCTGGTTCTGCCTGAGAACGACTGGATGCAGCAGGGCGGCCGCGACGGTTGCCACAGCGAGCATCTCGGCCATCTCTTGAGCGAGTTGCAACACATGCAGCGCAGCTTTCCGGGTGCGTCATGGTAGCGGTCGCGAGCAGCGATGCCGATCTGCGCCGGCGCGCCTGGGACGCGGCCGCTGGTGTGACCGATCCGGAAATTCCGGTGCTGACCATCGACGATCTCGGCGTGCTGCGCGAGGTCGACGTGAACGGCGACCGTGTCGAGGTCGCGATCACGCCGACCTATTCCGGCTGTCCGGCGATGAACATGATTGCATTGGAGATCGAGCTCGCGCTGTCGCGTGCCGGCTTCCGTGAGATCCATGTGCGCACGGTGCTGTCGCCGGCCTGGACCACCGATTGGATGAGCGAGCAGGGCCGCCGCAAGCTGAAGGAGTACGGCATCGCGCCGCCGCTGCCTGCGAGCACGCGTCGTGCGCTGTTCGGCGTGGAGCAGGTGACCTGCCCGCAATGTGGCTCGGGGGATACCGAGCTGTTGTCCGAATTCGGCTCGACCTCCTGCAAGGCGCTCTGGCGGTGCAAAACCTGCCGCGAACCGTTCGATTATTTCAAGTGTCACTAGCCCATGTGCATCCGTCATTGCGAGCGCAGCGACTTGTCCGCCATAGCCCGAAGGGCAACGGCGGAAGCAATCAAGAATGCCGGGATGGAAAGAGTCTGCATTGCTTCGTCGCTTTGCTCCTCGCAATGACGGAGGGATAAGTTCGATGTCCACCCCACGCTTCCATCGCCTTGCCGTCAACGATCTCCGCCGCGAGACGCCTGACGCGGTGTCGCTGACCTTCACGATCCCAAAAGAGCTCGCCGACGATTACCGCTTCGCGCCCGGCCAATATCTCACGCTGCGCGCGATGCTCGGCGGTGAAGAGGTGAGGCGCTCTTATTCGATCTGCTCCGGCCCTGACGATGGTGAAATCCGCATCGCGGTGAAGCGGGTCGATGGCGGCGCGTTCTCGGGCTTCGTCACCGACGAATTGAAGCACGGCGACGAGCTCGAGGTGATGACGCCGACCGGCCGCTTCGGCGTGATGCTGCAGCCGGATACGGCGCGCATCCACGTCGGCTTTGCCGCAGGCTCCGGCATCACGCCGATCCTGTCGATCGTCAAGGCGGTGCTGGCGCGCGAGCCGAACAGCCGCTTCTTCCTGTTCTACGGCAACCGCACCACCGCAGGCATTCTGTTTCGCGAACAGCTGGAGGAGCTGAAGGACCGCTTTCTCGACCGGCTGTCGGTGTTTCACGTCATCTCCGGCGAGGACCAGGACATCCCGATCCTGCACGGCCGGCTCGATGCCGAGAAGGTGAGGGTGTTGCTGCGCGCGCTGGTGCCGGCCGACAGCATCGACCACGTCTTCATCTGCGGTCCCTCAGGATTGAGCGAGGAGGTCGAGCCGACCTGCCGTGAGCTCGGCATTCCAGAAGACCGCATCCATGTCGAGCGCTTCGTCTCCGGGCTCGGCGGCCGGCCGCGGCCGAAAGTGCCGGTGCCCGCGTCGGCGCCGCCGAAGGCGCTTGCCGCCTTGATCATCGACGGCAAGCGGCGCGAGGTGCCGGTCGCCGAAGGCGAGGCGATCCTCGACGCCGCACTCCGCGCCGGCGTCGATCTGCCCTTCGCCTGCAAGGGCGGCATGTGTTCGACCTGCCGCGCGAAGCTGGTCGAGGGCAAGGCCGAAATGGAGCTGAACTACTCACTGGAGCCGTGGGAGCTCAAGGCCGGCTTCGTGCTGACCTGCCAAGCCAAGCCGACCACGGAGCGCGTTGTGGTGGACTACGATCACGTGTGACGGCCACGGTCCTTCCGGAGACGCGTGAGCAAGCTCTTTCCCCTCATCCTGAGGAGCCGCGAAGCGGCGTCTCGAAGGATGCGGCCCGGACTTCGGCCTCATGGTTCGAGACGGCGCTGCGCGCCTCCTCACCATGAGGATTGAGCGCAATGCTCGGACAAATTGGATGTTTTTGGTTTATGATTTGGGATTCACAACCTGCGTTTTTCTTTCCGAAAGCCGCCGAAGCGCGGCCATATCGCCGCGAATGAAGGCCTCCTTTTTCGCCCGCGTCCATCTCTTGAGCCTGCGTTCGTTCTCGATCGCGTCCGTGATCCGTTCAAACCACTGCGAATAGACGAGCGTGACCGGCCGTCGCGTGGAGGTGTAGCCGCCAAAGCTTCCATCATTGTGTTGGGCGACGCGCATTTCCAGGGATGTCCTGGTCGTGCCGATATAGTAGCTGCCGTCGCTGCAACGAACGATGTAGAGAAATGCGCCTTCACTCATTCACTGCTCGCTCCGCTATTTCCCTCATCCTGAGGAGCCGCGAAGCGGTGTCTCGAAGGATGAGGCCCCCGGCCGGGCCTTCATGGTTCGAGACGGCGCTACGCGCCTCCTCACCATGAGGAACTAGCATAAGTAGCCCCGGTCGCTAATCCCGCGGCCGCTTGTCCTTCACGCGCCGCGCCTTGCCGGCGGAGCGCTCCAGCGAGTCGGGGGCGACGACCTGCACCTTGGCGGTGAGGCCGATCGTGTTCTTGATGTGGGTCGAGATCAGATCGGCATGACTGGTCAGCCCGCTGCCGTCCCAGGCCTCAGGCCTCGCTTCGGCGAAGATCGTAAGCTCATCCATGCGGCCGTCGCGCGTCAGCTCGAGCATGAAATGGCCACCGCACCAGTTGGTGGCGAGCAGGATCTCCTCGATCTGGGTCGGGAACAGGTTGACGCCGCGCAGGATGATCATGTCGTCCGAGCGTCCCGTCACTTTCTCCATCCGCCGCATGCCTGGTCGCGCCGTGCCCGGCAACAGCCGCGTCAGGTCGCGGGTGCGATAGCGGATTACGGGGAAGGCTTCCTTGGTCAGCGAGGTGAAGACGAGCTCGCCGATCTCGCCCTCCGGCAGCACTGCGCCCGTATCTGGATCGATGATCTCGGGATAGAAATGATCCTCCCAGATGTGCAGGCCGTCCTTGGTCTCCAGGCATTCCTGCGCCACGCCGGGGCCGATCACCTCGGAGAGCCCGTAGATGTCGGTGGCGTCCATGGCGAAGGCGTCCTCGATCTCGGCGCGCATCGCATTGGTCCAGGGCTCGGCACCGAAGATGCCGAGCTTGAGCGAGCTCTGCCTGGGATCGAGCTTCTGGCGCTTGAACTCGTCGAGGATCGCGAGCATGTAGCTCGGCGTCACCGTGATGATGTCGGGTCGGAAGTCGTTGATGAGCTGCACCTGGCGCTCGGTCATGCCGCCGGAGATCGGCACCACGGTGCAGCCGAGCTGTTCGGCGCCGTAATGCACGCCGAGCCCGCCGGTGAACAGGCCATAGCCATAGGCGTTGTGGATGATCATGCCGCGGCGGCCGCCGGCGGCGCGGATCGAGCGCGCCATCACGCTCGACCATGTCGCGATGTCGGCCCGGGTGTAGCCGACCACGGTCGGCTTACCGGTGGTGCCCGAGGAGGCATGCACGCGCACCAGCTGCTCGCGGGGAACGGCGAACATGCCGAACGGATAGTTGTCGCGCAGGTCGGTCTTCACGGTGAACGGGAATTTGGCGAGATCGGCGAGCTCGCGGAAGTCGGACGGATGCACGCCGGCCTGATCGAAGGCGCGGCGGTAATGCGCGACGTTGTCATAGACGTGCTTGAGCGACCAGGCGAGCCGCTCGGTTTGCAGCGCCATGATCTGGTCGCGCGAGGCGCGTTCGGCATCGTCCATCTCGGGCACATAGCCACCCGGCTGGGATTGGAGCTTGGTGAGGGCCATGGCGCTTCGTCCTCCGAATCAGCTTGGGCCGCCGGTATCGCCGAGCGGCACCAGCATGCCGCCGATGCTGCGGGAATGGCCGCGGAATTCGGCAATGACAGTGTCGCCCGCGGTGACGCGAACGTCGTAGATGCCGGAGCGGCCGGTGCGTGAAATCTCAACGGCACGCGCGACCAGCCGGTCGCCGAGCTTGCCCGGCCGGACGAAGGTGATGCTGCCTTGCGCCGCGACCGTGCGCTCGTTGTGGGTGTTGCAGGCGAAGGCGAAGGCGGAATCGGCGAGCGTGAAGATGAAGCCGCCGTGAGCGATGCCATGGCCGTTCACCATGTGCGGCTGGATGGTCATCTGCAGCGTCGCCCGGCCGGGACCGACCTCGAGGATCTCCATGCCGAGCCCCTGGCTCGCCTGGTCGTCCTTCCACATGGCCTCAGCACAGGCGCGCGCGAGTTCGCCCGGCGTCGCCGGCCTCCCGGCGGTCATCGCCAAATCTCCCGGCGCCGGCGAATCCCCGGATGCGCAGCCACGGCGTTTTCTCCCGCGTGATGCTTGTTGGAACAAGCATTCTGAACTAGTTAAGCACGCATCGTGTCAAAGATTCCGCGCGCGTCAAGCAAAAGACGGTTGTGCGGCGCCGCTCGTTCAGCCCTCGTTTCCAAGCTGTAAAACAAGGACCCCGACATTGCCCGAACCCGCCGATCTGGCTGTCCTGACTGGTCTCGTGATCGGTCTTCTCTATGGCGCGGTCGGACTGCTGAGCGGGTTCTGCATGATGAGCTCCTTGCGCGGCTGGTGGGCCGACGGCGACGGCCGCCTGGTGCGCACCTATGCGTTGGCGATCGGCGTCGCCATGGTCGCGACGCAGCTGTTGGCGACCGCAGGCCTGGTCGATCTCGGCAAGTCGATCTATCTGCAGCCGTCATTCTCGGTGCCGTTGATGTTCGCCGGCGGGCTGTTGTTCGGCTACGGCATGGTGCTGGCGAACGGCTGCGGCTCGCGGGCGCTGGTGCTGCTCGGCCGCGGCAATCTGCGTTCCTTCGTCGTCATCGTCGTGCTCGGCATATTCGCCGAGATGACATTGAAGGGGCTGATCGCGCCGCTGCGCATCGCGCTGTTGCAGGCTTCGCAGACCACCACCGCGGCGACGTCGCTGCCGGCGGTGCTGTCGAGCGGCGGGCTGCATGGTGCGCCGGCGCGACTGCTGCCGGCCATCGTGATCGGCGGCGCCTTGATCGTGTTTGCCGTCGCCCATCGGCCGTTCCGCCGCGCGCCGGGCCAGATCGCAGCTGGGCTCGTGGTCGGACTATTGATCGCGGCGGGATGGTTCGCCACCGGATATCTCGGCGCTGACGATTTCAATCCGGTGCCCGTGGCGTCATTGACCTTCGTGGCGCCGATTGCGGATGCGCTGCAATACGTCATGCTCTCGACCGGGCTCACGGTGAATTTCGGCATCGCCACGGTCGGCGGCGTGTTCGCCGGCAGCCTGCTGACAGCGCTCGCCACGCGTCGTTTCAAGCTTGAAGGATTTCACTCTCCCCGTCACATGCTGCGCTCGAGCGCTGGTGCAGCGCTGATGGGCGCGGGCGGCGTGATGGCGTTCGGCTGCTCGGTCGGGCAGGGGCTCACAGGCCTGTCGACCCTGGCGCTGACCTCGTTCGTGGCCGTGGCCGGCATCCTTGCCGGCACTGCGCTCGGTTTGCGCGGGGCGTTGCGGGTCCGGCCGCTGAAGCATGATGCTGAACCTGCCTTGCAGGGCGAGCCCGCGCGCTGACGCCCGGTCAATCCGCGCGCCGCGTGACGATGCGGATTTCGGAGGTGAGGGTCCGGTGCACCGGGCACTTGTCGGCGATCTCCATCAGCTTGGCACGCTGGGCCTCGTCGAGCGCGCCTTCCATGGTGATCACGCGGTCCAGCTGGTCGATCATGCCGACCCTGGTCTCGCACTCCGCACAGTCCTCAGCATGGATCTTGCTGTGCTTCAGCCGCACGGTGACGCGATCGAGCGGCAGAAACTTGCGGTCAGCATACAAGCGCATGGTCATCGAGGTGCAGGCGCCGAGTGCCGTGAGCAGGAAGTCGTAAGGTCCGGGCCCTGAATCCTGACCGCCGGCTGCGACCGGTTCGTCCGCGGTGAGCTGGTGCGGACCGATGGCGATCGTCTGCTGGAATTTGCTGGCGCGGGTCTCGCGCACGATCACCTCGCGCGGACCATCCTCGGCCGCCGCGGCGGCCGGCTGTGAGATCGGCACGTCGATATAGCGGCTGGCCCAGCTCGCGACGACGTCCGCGATGTAAGCCGCGTCCTGCTTGTTGCTGACGAGATGGTCGGCGTGATCGAGCGAAACAAAGCTCTTCGGATGCTTGGCGGTAACGAAGATCCGGGTCGCATTGTCGATGCCGACGGTGTCGTCGACCGGCGAATGCATCACCAGCAGCGCCCTGTGCAGATGCACGACCTTGTCGAGCAGGCGCTGCTCGGCGACGTCGTCGAGGAAGGACCTGTTGATGCGGAAGGGACGGCCGGCAAGCGAAACCTCCGCTGAACCCTGCGCACGGATGTCCTCGATCCTGTCCTTGAAGAAGCCGGTGACATGGGCGGGATCGGACGGCGCGGCAATGGTGACCACGGCCTTGGCCTCCGGGATCTCTGCGGCGGCGGCGAGCACGGCGGCGCCGCCCAGGCTGTGGCCGATCAGGAGCGCGGGCGCCGTGCGGGTCTCGCGCAGATGATTGGCCGCGCGAACAAGGTCCGCCACGTTCGAGGAGAACGTCGTGTTGGCAAAATCACCTTCGCTGGAGCCGAGCCCGGTGAAGTCGAACCGCAACACGGCAATGCCCTTGGCGGCGAGCGCCATCGCGATCCGCCGCGCGGCGTGGGTCTCCTTGCCGCAGGAGAAGCAATGCGCGAACAGCGCATAGGCATGCGGCGCGCCATCGGGCAGATCCAGCGCAGCGGCGAGCTTGTCGCCACCTGCGCCCTCAAACTGGAAGCGTTCTGTCGGCATCATGTGGTCCCCGTTTGTTGCGTGTTCACTGCCGCTCGAGCGATGACACAGCACGTGCGCCCGACACAGCGATGATCAGTTTCGAGGAGGCAACAGCTGAATCTCCTGTTCGCCGTGCCGGATCACTGACCGCAGGTCTTGGGCGACAATATCGGAAATCCATCGGATGAGCGCTGGAAGGGCTTCTTCCTTCGCTCGCCGACGAAGTTCGGGCAAGTCTCGCTCGATCGCGGTGCCCACTTTGATGTGGAGACGTTCATACAGCACATCGCCGTTTGGCGGCCAGTATCGCGCATCAAACAGACGCCTGCCGTGGCTACGAACGAGATGGATGTGAATTCCGATGTTTGCCTTGGTCAGTGCCTCGACGATGACGCTCGGCTTGAGGAGATAGCCGTAGCCTTTCGGTATCTTGCCCGTCTCTGAGGTGAACTCCATGCTTCATCTCCGGCGCCTTCCCTCATGAAGAGGTTGACCTTCTCACTCCGAATAGCGCTGCTCGGCCCAGGGATCGCCGCGGTTGTGATAGCCGCGCACCTCCCAATAGCCTGGCGCGTCCTTATCGAGGAATTCGATCGCCTTCAGCCACTTCGCACTTTTCCAGAAATAGAGATGCGGCACGACGAGCCGCACGGGGCCGCCATGCTCGGCGGTCAGCGGCGCTCCGGACCAGCTGTGCGCGAGCAGCGCATCCCCGGCCGCAAAATCCTCCAGCGGTAGATTGGTGGTGTAGCCATCATAGGAATGCAGCACGACGAAATCAGCCTCGTCGCGCGGCCGGCAAGCCGCAAGCAGGTCGCGCGTCGCAAGCCCCTCCCACTGGTTGTCGTAACGCGACCAGGTGGTCACGCAATGAATGTCGGAGACGAACTGTCTCTGCTCCTGGGCCAGGAAGGTCGAAAAATCCCAATACAGCGGATTCTCGACCGCGCCGTAGACATCGAGCCGCCAGCGCTCGCGCGAAATCTCCGGCGTGAGGCCGAGATCGAGCACCGGCCAATCGCGTGTGAGGTGCTGGCCGGGGGGGAGCCGCTGGTCCTCCGGGCGCACCATTTTCCCGGTCAGGAACTTGCCCTCGCGCGCCCAGCGCTGCTTGCTGCGGGTCAGCTTGCTCTCGGGCGGAACATCGTCCTCACCGGCCATCCTGCGCCCTCATTCATGCCGATGCATCGCCGAGGCATGCTTGGTGTCGCGCATCGTCGCATAGATGATGAGCGACAGGAAAATCACACCCGAGAGATAATAATAGAACCAGGTCTCGTGCCCGATGGTCTTGAAATACAGCGCGATCGCCGGCGCGGTGCCGCCGAAGATCGAAACCGTCAGAGCGTAGGGAACGCCGACGCCGAGCGCGCGGACATTGGTCGGGAACAGCTCCGCCTTCACCACCGCGTTGATCGAGGTGTAGCCGGCGACGAAGATCCAGGCTCCGCAGATCAGCAGGAAGGCGATGAACGGCTCCTTGGTCTCCTTCAGCAGCGTGAGGATCGGAATCGTCGCGAGCGTGCCGGCCACGCCGAAGAAGATCAGCAGCGGCTTGCGGCCGATGCGGTCGGAGATCGCGCCGTAGATCGGCTGCAGGATGGTGGCGAACAGCAGCGAGCCGAAGATCACCGTGGTGGTCTGGTCCTCGGTGAGGCCGACCGAGAGCTTCACGAAGGTCTGCATGTAGGTGGTGAAGGTATAGAACGCCGCGGTGCCGCCGGCAGTGAGGCCGACCACCAGGAGCAGCTCCCGCGGATATTTAAACAGCTGCACGATCGAGCCTGAGGGGCGGACCTTTTTCTTCGCTTCCACGAAGGCTTCGGTCTCCTGCAGGTTCCGGCGCATCACCGCGACGAAGATCGCGAGTCCCGCGCCGATCGCGAACGGAATGCGCCAGCCCCAGGCCTTCAGCTGGTCGGGGGTCAGAAACACCTTCTGCAGCAGCAGAAGAACGATGATCGCGGTCAGCTGGCCACCGATCAGCGTCACATACTGGAAGCTCGAATAGAAGCCGCGATGCTTGGCATCGGCGACCTCGCTCAGATAGGTGGCGCTGGCGCCATATTCGCCGCCGAGGCTCAAGCCCTCGATCACGCGGGCCAGAGCCAGGATCACCGGCGCAGCGAAGCCGATCGAGGCATAGGTCGGCGTGACCGCGATGATCAGCGAGCCGAAACACATGCAGAGCACGGAGACGGTGAGCGACAGCCTGCGGCCGAAATGGTCGGCGATGTAGCCGAACAGCCAGCCCCCCAAGGGGCGCATCAGGAAGGTCGCCGCGAACACCACGGCAGCGTTGAGCTGCTCGACCACTGGGTCCTTGGACGGGAAGAAGGCCGGTGCAAAATAAAGGGCGAAGGCTGTGTAGGCGTAGAAATCGTACCACTCGACCAGATTGCCGGCGGAGCCGATCAGGATCGCCCGGATCCGGCGCTCCACATCGACGAAAGTCGTGGTTTCTTGTGCGGCAGGCTGCAGCGCCTGGTCGGTCATTGTTCGGGTCTCCCGGAGCGTCTTTTTCTTATTCCCTTCTACGGCAGGAGCCCGATTTGTCAAAATGCGCCAACGGATCGGGCCGGCCCTCATCCCCAGCCGGCGGATATCCCCCCGTCGACGGTGAAAATCACGCCCGACGTGTAACTGGAGCGGTCCGAGGCAAGAAACGTCATCAGGTCGGCGATCTCGCGCGGGTGCGCGGGCCGGCCGAGCGGCAGGCCTTTCTGGAATTCCTTATAGCGGCTCTCGTCGCCGAACTGATGCTTGGCGCGGGTCTTGAGCAGGGTGACATGGCGGTCGGTGCCGACCGGTCCCGGATTGATGCCGACCACGCGGATGTTGTCGGTGAGGCTCTTGCTGCCGAGCGCGCGGGTGAAGGCCATCAGCGCCGCATTCCCGGCGCTGCCGCAGATGTAGTTGGCGTCGAATTTCTCGCCGCCGACGCCGATGTCGTTGATGATGACGCCGGTCCCACGCGCCTTCATCCGTGCATAGACCAGGCGCGCAAGATTGATGAAGCCGAACACCTTGAGGTCCCAGGCATGCCGCCAGGTCGCCTCGTCGATCTTGTCGAGCGCGCCGCCGGGAATGTCGCCGGCATTGTTGACGAGGATATCGATGTCTTCAGCGTCCTGCGCGAGCCTGGCGACGTCTTCGGGCTTGCGCAGGTCGACGGCGTGTGCCGCCGCATCGATCTGGTGTTTGGCGCGGAGCCGTTCGGCAAGCGCTTTGAGCTGATCGCCGCTTCGGGCGGCAAGGCGCAGGTGGCAGCCTTCCTCGGCGAAGGCTTCGGCCGCGGCGGCCCCGATGCCTTTGGAGGCGCCGGTGATCAGGACACGCTTGCCGGACAGATGCAAATCCATGGGATGACTCAGTTGAGGGTGGGGGGAGGCAGGGTGGTGGGATGAATTTCAAGTGACCCGCCGGCGGGGTCAACATTGCAGCGCAGCGTTGCGCTTTACGTTGCTTTGAGCCATTGCATGGGCCGCAGACAGCGGCTGGCCCAACCGGCCCGGAGAACAAGGAACCTCATCGATGAGCGCCAAGAAACCCTATCGGATCGCAGTCATTCCCGGCGACGGCATCGGCAAAGAGGTGATGCCGGAAGGCCAGCGCGTGATCGAGGCCGCCGCGAAAAAGCATGGCGTCGCCGTGCAGTTCGACCATTTCGATTTTGCCTCCTGGGACTATTACGAGAAGCACGGCGAGATGATGCCGGAGGACTGGAAGGAACAGATCGGCAAGCACGACGCGATCTATTTCGGCGCCGTCGGCTGGCCGGCGAAGATTCCGGATCACGTCTCGTTGTGGGGCTCATTGATCAAGTTTCGCCGCGAGTTCGACCAATATGTGAACCTGCGGCCGGTCCGGTTGATGCCGGGCGTGCCGTCGCCGCTCGCCAACCGCAAGCCGGGCGATATCGATTTCTGGGTGGTGCGCGAGAACACCGAAGGCGAATATTCCTCCGTGGGCGGGCGAATGTTTCCGGGTACCGAGCGCGAATTCGTCACCCAGCAGACGGTGATGACCCGCACCGGCGTCGACCGCATTCTGAAATTTGCCTTCGAGCTCGCCCAATCCAGGCCGAAGAAGCATCTGACCTCGGCGACCAAGTCCAACGGCATCTCGATCACGATGCCCTATTGGGACGAGCGGGTCGAGGCGATGGCGAAGAACTATTCGACCGTGAAGTGGGACAAGTACCACATCGACATCCTGACCGCGAATTTCGTGCTGCATCCGGACTGGTTCGATGTCGTGGTCGGCTCCAACCTGTTCGGCGACATCCTGTCTGATCTCGGCCCGGCCTGCACCGGCACCATCGGCATCGCGCCATCCGGCAACATCAACCCGGAGCGGAATTTCCCATCGGTGTTCGAGCCGGTGCACGGCTCCGCGCCTGACATTGCGGGGCAGGGCATCGCCAACCCGATTGGCATGATCTGGTCGGGCGCGATGATGCTGGAGCATCTCGGCGAGAAGACCGCGGCGCAGGCGATCGTCGGCGCCATCGAGCGCACGCTGGCCGAGCGCACGCTGCGCACCCGCGACCTCGGCGGCAATGCCGACACGACCGCCTGCGGCAAGGCGGTGGCGGATATGGTGGAGTAGTTAGACGCTCCTCCGGGCGAGATGTGCCATCTTCCCCCTTGTGGGAGAGGGTGGCAGCCGAAGGCTGCCGGGCGAGAGGTTCTCTCCTCATCGAAGATCTAAGATCGTCGCACCAACCCCTCACCCAAGAGAGTATGTCGCAACCCGTGGTGATGCCCTCTCCCACAAGGGGGCCCACAAGGGGAGAGGGCGCAGCAATGCGCATCGCGGCTGTCGGCTACGGCGTTTCAATCCTGGACCGGCAAAGTTGTAGGGTAGGCAGAGGCTGTTAGTTGGTGTCGCCCCGGCGAACGCCGTAACCGCAAGCCGTCGTTATTCGGCATTTGTAGCCTAGCAGGCGGTATACCCTCTCCCCTTGTGGGAGAGGGTGCACCGAGCAAGCATGCTATCCACCCGCTAGCCGGCGGCAATGCTCCCAGGCGGCGTGGATCAGGTTCTCGCTCGCCTCGGGCGTGCGGAAGGCCGAATGCGCTGATAGCGTCACGTTCGGGATGCTCGTGAGCACGTGATCGGCCGGCAGCGGCTCGATGTTGAAAACGTCTAGGCCGGCATGGCGGAAATGCCCCGATCGCAGCGCCTCGATCATGGCGGCCTCGTCGACGACAGCGGCGCGCGCGGTGTTGACCAGGATCACGCCCGGCCGCATTTGTGCGATGCGCTCGCGCGAGAGAAAGCCACGGGTCTCGTCGTTGAGCAGAAGATGCAGCGAGACGACGTGGCTGGTCGCGAGCAGCTCGTCGAGGTTGACGAAGGTCACGCCTGGATGGCTCTTTGGCGAGCGGTTCCAGGCAATCACCTTCATGCCGCTGCCGGAGGCGATGCGCGCGACCTCCGCGGCGATGCCGCCGAAGCCGATCAGGCCGAGCGTCTTGCCGGTGAGCTGCATGCCGTCGTCACGCAGCCAGTTGCCGGCGCGCATCTCGCGGTCCATCTGCGCGAGGCCGCGCGCGGAGGCCCACATCAGAGCGATCGCGGCTTCGGCGACGGCGGTGTCACCATAGCCCTTGATCAGGTGCACGGTGATGCCGAGCTCAGCCAGCTCTTCCGGGTTCATGTAGCTACGCGCGCCGGTCCCTAGGAACACCACGTGCTTCAGCCCCTTGCATTGCCTGGCGACGTCGGTCGGCAATGCGGTGTGGTCGACGATGCCGATCTCGGCGCCGTCGAGGATCTCAGGCCATTGCTCGGGCGTGATGTTGGGATTCAAGTGCACGCGCACCGGCGGATCGCCGGCTTGGCGCTGCCGCTCGAAAATCTCCGCGAGCGAGTCGTTGGCGTCGATGAAAACTCCGCGCACTGTCAATCTCCAGAAATCACGACGCGACGCCGGCGAGCGCCAGCACCGTGTGCATCAGGACATTGGCGCCGGCCGCGCAGTCGGCTTGCGTCGCGTCTTCCAGCTCATTGTGGCTGATGCCGTCCTTGCAGGGCACGAACACCATCGCCGCCGGCATGATGGTGTTGAGGTTGCAGGCGTCATGTCCGGCGCCGGAGGTGATGCGCCGGTGCGAATAGCCGAGGTTTTCCGCGGCATGCTCGACAGCGTCGACCAGCTTGGGATCGAAATGCGTCGGCGGCTTGCGCCAGACCAGGTCGATCGCGATCTCGACTTTACGCCTGGCCGCGATCTCGGCGGCCGCCGCACGCAGGCTCTGGTCGAGCGCGTCGAGCGTGTCGGCATCCTTGCTGCGGCAGTCGATCGTGAAGGCGATCTCGCCGGGAATGACGTTGCGCGAGGGATTCTGGATCACGGCTTCGCCGATGGTCCCGACCGCATTCGGGCCGAGCCTGATCGCGATCTGCTCCAAGGCGAGCGCAAATTGCGACAGCGTCAGCAGCGCATCGCGGCGCAGCGGCATCGGGGTCGAGCCGGCATGGCTCTCGAAGCCGACAATCCTGCCATCGTACCAGAACACGCCCTGGCCGGAATCGACCACGCCGATGGTCCTGTTCTCCGCTTCCAGGATCGGGCCCTGCTCGATATGCAGCTCGACGAAGCTTGAAAACTTTTGCGTGCCGACCTTGGTCTCGCCGCGATAGCCGATTTTGTCCAAGGCGTCGCCGACCGTGACGCCTTCGGCATCCTTGCGCGAGAGAATGTCGTCGACGGTGAAATCGCCGACATAGGCGGCCGAGGCCATCATCGCCGGCGCGAAGCGCGAGCCTTCCTCATTGGTCCAGTTGACGATGCAGATCGGCGCCTCGGTTTCGATGCCGGCATCGTTCAAGGTGCGGATCACTTCCAGCGCGCCGAGCGTGCCCAGGATGCCGTCGAACTTGCCGCCGGTCGGCTGGGTGTCGAGATGCGACCCGATCCCGATCGGCGGCTTCGACATGTCACGGCCCTTACGAAGTGCGAACATCGAGCCGAGCGTATCGACATGCACCTCGAGGCCCGCGTCCTCGCAGGCTTTGCGAAACCAGTCGCGCACCTGCCTGTCTTCCTCGCTCAAGGTCAGCCGGCGGACGCCGCCTTTCGCGGTGGCGCCGAACTTGGCGGTCTCGTGAATGCTGCCCCAGAGGCGGGCGGAATCGATCTGCAGATTGGTCGCGGCTCGGCTCATTGCGTCATCCATGTCACCCGGCGTGATCTCAATGGCTTGCGACCAATTCGGCGTCAACCGATGCTGGCGCGTGGCTGCTCGTCTGTGCCGTCTGGGCTGCAAGCTCGGCGACGCGCTCGATCGCGATCATCTCGGGCGAGGCGAGCCAGCTCGCGGTGAAGGTCAGCGGTGAAATCCGCATGTCGGTCACAAGCTCCTGCAGGCGCCCGTCGGCGAGCTCGCGCGCGACGATGGCGGCAGGGATGACGGCAACGCCGAGCCCCTCGATCGCCATATGGATCACGGTCGCCAGCGAGGCGCTGGCGTGCAGCCGGATCGGCGGCAGGTCAGGGCGGTTGAATAGCGAGCGCACGTTTTCGTAGGGCTGGGTCTTGCGCGGAAAGGTGATGATCGGAAATCTTGCGATCTGCTCGACCGTGAGCGGCGCGCCGCCGAGACCAAGCGCGGGGCTCGCCAGGAAGCTGACCGGATAGTCGCACAGCACGCGGTTACGGATGCCCGGCGCCGAAGGCGGGCCGAGCGCGAAGGCGAGTTCGATCTCCTGGGCGAGCAGCCGCGCATGCAGGTTCGGCGTGACGTCGACTTCGATCTCCAGCGACAGGTTCGGATAGCTGTCATTGACGCGCTTGATCAGCCGCGGCAGCCAGTCGTGTACGATAGTCTCGGCGACACCCAGCCGAAGCACGCCGCGCATCGCCGAGCGGTCGCCGACCTCGGCCAGCATTTGCGTGCGCAAGCCCATCAGCTTTTCCGCATAGACCAGCATCTGCCGTCCGCTCGGCGTCGGCGAGGCGGCGCGATGATCGCGGTTCAACAGCTTGACGCCGAGCTCGCGCTCGAGCTGGGCGATGCGCTGGGAGATGGCGGGCTGGGTGGTGTTGAGCCGCTGGGCGGCGCCGCGGAAGCTGCCGAGCTTCACCACCCAAAGAAAAGTCTCGATCGAACGGAAATCCAGCATCGTTGCTCGCGTCAGATCAATCGGATTTATCGATTCCGATTAAAAACGAAGATTAGACTTTATAGCATGGCTGGGGTTCAGTACGTTTGTCGAGATAATAGGCAAACAGCTCAAATGACTGTTTCAGCGGCAGTGCAGCATGCTGGTAATGAGGTAGCGGTCTTGCCGAGCCATCAGGCGCGGCTGGAGTATCGGGCGGGCAAGTTCGGCAGCACCGCCGGCATCGCCAATGGCTTCGTGCAGGGCAATCTGGCGATTCTGCCGGAGCAATATGCCGGCGCCTTCCATCGGTTCTGCCAGCTCAATCCGAAACCGTGCCCGATCGTCGGCATGTCCGATGTCGGCAATCCGTTCATTCCTGCGCTCGGCGCCGATCTCGACATCCGCACCGACGTGCCGCGCTACCGCGTCTGGCGCGACGGCGAAGCGGTGGAGGAGCCGACCGACATTTGCGCGCATTGGCGCGACGATCTCGTGGCCTTCGTGCTCGGCTGCTCGTTCTCGTTCGAAGAGGCGCTGATGGCCGACGGCCTGCCGATCCGCCATATCGAGCAGGGCTGCCGTGTGCCGATGTACCGCACCAACATTGCCTGCAGCCCATCGGGTCCGTTCGCCGGACCAATGGTGGTGTCGATGCGACCCTTCAAGCCGGCGCAGGCGATCCGCGCGGTGCAGATCACCACGCGCTTCCCGGCCGTGCATGGCGCGCCGGTGCATCTCGGCCATCCGCATCTCATCGGCATCGCCGATCTCAGCAAGCCGGACTACGGTGATCCCGTGCCGGTGGCGGATGACGAGATCCCGGTGTTCTGGGCCTGCGGCGTCACGCCACAGGCGGTGATAGCAGCGGCGAGGTTGCCGTTTGCGATCACGCACGCGCCGGGGTTGATGTTGATCACCGATCTCAAGAACAAGGACCTTGCCGTGCTCTGAAATAATGAGCAGCCTTTGCCGCTTCTTGAGGCTTTACCGAGGCCATCAATCGTTTCATCGATCCAGCCGTTTGATCAGAGGAACTTGCAATGTCCATCACGCGCCGAAATGTCTTGCTGGGAGCTACTGCCGCTGCCGCGCTCGGGCCGATTGCGGCCCGCGCGCAAGCCTCCGAGGTGAAGATCGGGGTCATCTATCCGTTCTCGGGCGCCAGCGCCCAGATCGGCGTCGACGCGCAGCGCGCCTTCGAGACTGCGGCCGAGATCATCAATAACAAGTATGACTACGATCTGCCGCTGGCGCGCACCGAGGGCCTGCCGGGCCTTGGCGGTGCCAAGGTCAAGCTCATCTTCGCCGACCACCAGGCCGACCCGCAGAAGGGCCGCGCCGAGACCGAGCGCCTGATCACGCAAGAGAACGTCTGTGCCGTCATCGGCTCCTATCAGAGTGCGGTCGCCGTCACCGCGAGCCAGACCTGCGAGCGCTACCAGGTCCCCTATATCTCGGCCGACAATTCCTCGCCGAGCCTGCATCGCCGCGGGCTGAAGTATTATTTCCGCGCGGCGCCGCATGACGAGATGTTCTCGAAGGCGATGTTCGACTTCTTCGATGCGATGAAGAAGAAGGGCACCAAGATCGAGACCCTGGCGCTGTTCCATGAGGACACGATCTTCGGCACCGATTCCGGCAACTCGCAGCTCAAGCTCGCCAATGAGCGCGGCTACAAGGTGGTGGCCGACATCAAATATCGCGCCAACTCGCCCTCGCTCTCGGCCGAGGTGCAGCAGCTGAAGGCTGCCAATGCCGACGTGCTGATGCCGTCGAGCTACACCACTGACGGCATCCTGCTGGTCAAGACCATGGCCGAGCTCGGCTACAAGCCGAATGCGATCGTGGCCCAGGATGCGGGCTTCTCCGAGAAAGCGCTCTATGACGCGGTCGGCGACAAGCTCGAAGGCGTGATCTCGCGCGGCTCGTTCTCGCTCGACCTCGCGGCCAAGCGGCCGATGGTCGGCAAGATCAACGACATGTTCAAGGCGAAGTCGGGCAAGGACCTCAACGACTTCTCGTCGCGCCAGTTCATGGGGCTGATCGTGATGGCGGATGCCATCAACCGCGCCAAGTCGACCGACGGCGAGAAGATCCGCGACGCGCTGGTCGCCACCGACATGCCGGGCGAGCAAACCATCATGCCGTGGAAGCGGGTGAAGTTCGACGAGAGCGGCCAGAACAACGACGCCGACCCGGTGCTGCTGCAATATGTCGGCGGCAAGTTCGTGACGATCTTTCCGGAGCAGGCGGCGGTGGCCCAGGCCATCTGGCCGATGAAGTAAGCGATCGGACTGGTTGTTGAAGCGGCTTCTCACGTCGTCCCGGGCAAGCGAAGCGCGACCCGGGACCCATAACCACAGGCAGCGTTTTTGCGATGATTGGTTGTTATCCTGCTCTACCGAGAAATTCGTGGTTATGGGTCCTGGCGTTCGCCAGGACGACATCGAGACTGGTCTCGAGCATGGAGCGAAGCCAGTGACAGCCGAGACCATCATTCAAAGTCTCGCCTCCGGCCTCCTGATGGGCCTGCTCTACGGCCTGATCGCCGTGGGGCTGGCGCTCATCTTCGGGCTGATGGACGTGGTGAATTTCGCCCATGGCGAATTCCTGATGATCGCGATGTATGTGACCTTCTTCCTGTTCGCGTATTTCGCGCTGGACCCGCTACTCGCGGCGCCGCTGGTCGCTGCCGCGCTCTTCATCTTCGGGGCGGTAGTCTATCTCCTAATCGTGAGATTTGCCGTCAGGGCCAAGGCCAATACCGGCATGGTGCAGATCTTCTCCACCTTTGGCCTCGCGGTGCTGATGCGCGGCCTGGCGCAATATTTCTTTACGCCCGATTACCGCAGCGTCACGCATTCGTGGCTCGGCGGGAAGACGATCTCGGTCGGCGGCATCTATCTGCCGGAGCCGCAACTGGTCGGCGCGCTGATCGCGATCGCAGCCTTTGCCGGACTCTACTTCTTCATCAATCGCACCGATTTCGGCCGGGCGCTTGAAGCGACCCGTGAGGATGCCGGCGCCGTGGCGCTGGTCGGGATCGACAAGAACAAGGTGTTCGCGCTCGGCTGGGGCCTCGGTGCGGCGCTGGTCGGGCTTGCGGGCGCCGTGATGGCGATTTTCTTCTACGTCTTCCCCGATGTCGGCGCGTCATTTGCGACCATCGCCTATGTCACGGTGGCGCTCGGCGGCTTCGGCAGCGTGTTCGGCGCCTTTGCCGGCGGCATCATCGTCGGCCTGGTCGAGGCGGTGACCACGCTGATCCTGCCGGCCTCGTTGAAGACCGTCGGTATCTATGCCGTCTATCTGCTCGTCGTCTTCATCCGGCCACGCGGCCTGTTCGGATCGATCTGATGGACCAGGCTTTCGCTCAACGCCGTCGCCGCGACCTGATCGTTGCAGCCTGCCTTGCAGGGCTGGCCGCGCTGGTGCCGCTGTTCGTCAAGGACGTCTACTATCAGAACATCATGGTGCTGACCCTGATGTACGCGGCGCTGTCGCAGAGCTGGAACATCCTGTCCGGCTATTGCGGCCAGATTTCGCTCGGGCATGCGCTCTATTTCGGGCTCGGCGCCTATACGACCGCGCTGCTCTACACCAAGTTCGGCGTGCTGCCCTGGTTCGGCATGGTCGCGGGCGGGCTGATATCCGCCCTGGTGGCGATGGTGCTCGGCTATCCCTGCTTCCGGCTGCGCGGCCATTATTTCGTCATCGCCACCATCGTGATCGCCGAGATCACGCTGCTCTTGTTCCAGAACTGGGACTGGGCCGGGGCTGCGCTCGGCATCACCATTCCGATGAAGCGCGACAGCTGGCTGACGTTCCAGTTCGCCCGCTCCAAGCTGCCTTACTTCTATTTCGCGCTGGCGCTCGCCTGCATCGCCTGGTTCGTCACCTGGTGGCTGGAGGATTCCAAATGGGGCTATTGGTGGCGCGCGGTGAAGGATAATCCCGACGCGGCCGAAAGCCTCGGCGTGGTCGTGTTCAACTCCAAGATGGGCGCCGCCGCGGTCTCGGCGTTCCTGGTCGCGGTCGGCGGCGGCTTCTACGCCCAGTTCGTCTCCTACATCGATCCTGAGAGCGTGATGGGCTTTCAGTTCTCGCTATTGATGGCGCTGCCCGCTGTGCTCGGCGGCATCGGTACGCTGTGGGGCCCGGCGCTCGGCGCGGTGATCCTGATCCCGCTCACCGAGTTGACGCGCTCCTATATCGGCGGCTCTGGGCGCGGCGTCGACCTGATCGTGTATGGCGGGCTGATCATCGCGATCTCGCTGGCGCGGCCGCAAGGCCTGGTCAGCCTGTTTGCCCGCAAGCCCAAGGCCGATGCCAGGCCGGTCCGGGAGGCGGTGGCGTCATGACGATCCTGCTCGAGACCCGCAACGTCACCCAGCGCTTCGCCGGCCTTGTCGCCAACTCCAACGTGTCGATCTCGGTTCAGCGCGGCGAGATCGTCGGGCTGATCGGGCCGAACGGCGCCGGCAAGTCGACCCTGTTCAACCTGATCGCCGGCGCGTTCCGCCCGACCGAAGGCACGATCGTGTTCGACGGCGAGGATGTCACGGCGTTGCCGGCAGCCGAGCGCTGCCAGCGTGGCATCGGCCGCACCTTCCAGGTGGTGAAGAGCTTCGAGAGCATGACGGTCATCGAGAACGTCATCGTCGGCGCGCTTGTGCGCACCACCGTGATGCGCGACGCGCGGCGCAAGGCCCATCAGGTGCTGGCGTTCTGCGGCCTCGATGCGCGGGCCGACGTGCTCGCCAGCGATCTCGTGCCGTCCGAGAAGCGCCGGCTCGAAGTCGCGCGGGCGCTCGCGACAGAGCCGAAGCTGTTGCTGCTCGACGAGGTGCTCACCGGCCTCACGCCGGTCGAATCGCAGAAGGGTGTCGAACTCGTGCGGCGCGTGCGCGACACCGGCGTCACCGTGCTGATGGTCGAGCATGTCATGGAGATCGTGATGCCGCTGGTCGATCGCGCCATCGTGCTCGATCTCGGCAAGGTGCTGCTCGAAGGCAAGCCCGCCGACGTCGTTCGCGATCCGAAAGTCATCACTGCTTACCTCGGGGACCGCCATGCTGTCGGTGCGTGACGTCACCACAGCCTATCAGGGGCTGGTCGCGATTTCGAACGTCTCGATCGAGGTCGAGAAGGGCGAGATCGTCTGCGTCGCCGGCGCCAATGGCGCAGGCAAATCGACGCTGTTGAAATCGATCGCGGGCGCCGAGCGGCCGCGCGCCGGCAGTGTCACCTTCGACGGTAGCCGCATCGACGGGCTGGCGCAGCACCTGATCACCGCCCGGGGCATCGCCTATGTGCCCGAGAACCGCCGGCTGTTTCCGCGGCTCTCCGTGCGCGACAATTTGAGGCTCGGCAGCTATCTCTATCGCAGCGAGAGCAACCGCGAGGAGCCGCTGGAGTTCGTGTTCAAGCTGTTTCCGCGGTTGTCGGAGCGGCTGGAGCAGCGCGCCGAGACGCTGTCCGGCGGCGAGCAGCAGATGCTCGCCATCGGCCGCGCGCTGATGACGCGGCCCCGGCTGCTGATGCTGGACGAGCCGTCGCAAGGCATCATGCCGAAGCTGGTCGACGAAATCTTCCAGGCGGTCAAGCGCATCCGCGACGCCGGCATGACCGTTCTCATTGTCGAGCAGCGCATGGCCGAGTGCCTGGAGATCGCTGACCGCGCCTATATCCTTCAGACCGGCCGCGTGCTGATGAACGGCAAGGCTGCCGAGATCGCGGTCAATCCTGATGTGCGCAGGGCGTATCTGGGACTGTAAATCGCCGCTCTGTAGGATGGGTTGAGCGAAGCGATACCCATCATGGTCCAACCGATATGAGCGCCGCCATTGATGGGTTTCGCTGCGCTCAACCCATCCTACGCGCTGTCATCACGAGGAGCGAAGCGACGAACGCGCGCGCAACGGGGTGATGGAGGCGACGTTACCTTGAGATGAAGGCAGGCGCGGACATCGACTATCTGCAATTGGAATGGAAGGGGCTTGGCGCCCTCCGGGCTTTCAGTGGAGACCGGAATTTGGCAGGGGCACAGGAAGTTCGCTGCGATTGAAAAAGCGCTATAGTGACCGATCGTGAGGAAACGGTCGAGGATACGATCGATGACGGCTAAAATCGATCTTTTGACACTGCAATTGTTCGTGGCGATCGTCGAGGAGCAGAGTATCGCGAAAGCGGCAGAAAAGAAGAATATCGCCGCGTCTGCAGTCAGCCGCCGCATCTCGGATATCGAGGACCTGTTCAAGGTGGAATTGCTGCATCGCCATTCGAAGGGGATCGAGCCGACAGCAGCCGGTTTTGCCCTGCTGGAGCACGCCCGCATCATCCTGGGAAACCTGAGCAAGCTCGAGACCGAATTGACGGGATACCGGCAGGGCAAGCGCGGGTTGATCCGGATCTGCGCCAACAAGTCCGCGATCCTCGAAGCCCTGGCGGACGAGCTTAGCGTCTTCCTCGAGCGGCACCCGCTGGTCCGCATCGACCTCGAGGAGGATCTCAGCCCCGCGATCGTGCGCGCGGTGGTGGAGAACCGGGCCGATATCGGCATTTTCGGGGGCAACATCGACGGACAGGATCTGGAGTTGCTGCCCTATCGCTGTGACAGCCTGGTCGCGCTGGTCACGCGCGACCACCCGCTGGCGGGCCGCAGCAGCGTTCACTTCCGTGAGCTGGTCGATTTTGACTTCGTCAGCCTGGAGAAGGGCAGCTCGATCGAGACGCTCTGTGTCAGAGCGGCCGCGGCTCTCGGGCAGCACCTCAAAGTACGAATCCGCGTCAGCAGTTTCGATGCGCTGTTTCGCGTCATCGATGCGAGGATGGGGGTCGGTATCGTGCCGCTCGAGATCGTGCGCGGCCGGTACGGCGTCGACAGCCTCGTCACCGTCCCGCTCGAGGAGTCCTGGGCGCGACGTGAACTGTTGATGGGCGTGCGCGATTACAAGTCGCTGCCTTCGGTGACGAAGTTGCTGGTGAAGCATTTGCGAGCCAAGGATGATGCGCGTCCCTTCACGAGCAGCGTTTCCGACCGGCTGACGGTCGTGCCCGGCAGGAGCTGACAAAGCTCAAGCGGCGGCCTGCCATCGCCGGGCGCGATGGCGGGCTGCCCAACCGTCACTGCACATTTCCGGGACCGACCTCTATCCTGCTTCCCAATATGGCTATCGGTCGCAACGATCGAGGCAATGCTTTCGTTGCGGCGGAGGCGGACGGCACGTCAGATGCCGAACAGGGGAGGACGGATCGTGGACACGCGTGGCCGCACGCTGCTGGCCAAAATCTGGGACCAGCATGTCATCGCGCGGGTCAGCGATGATACCGATCTGCTTCACGTGGATCGCCATTTGCTGCACGACCTCGGCGGCTCCCGCGGCCTGATCGACCTCAAAAGCCGCAACATTCCCGTCCACAATCCCGAACTGACCTTCGCGACACCTGATCATGCGATTTCGACGGCGTCCGGGCGTGCCGGCACGATCAAGACCGGGCAGGAGCTGCTGGCGGCGCTGCGGACCGAGACATCCGCCAGCGGCATTCGGCTGTTCGACCTCGACCAGCCGGGGCAGGGCATCGTCCATGTGATCGGGCCGGAGCTCGGTCTTAGTCTGCCCGGCTGCCTGATCGTCTGCGGCGACAGCCATACCTGCACCCATGGCGGCCTCGGCGCGCTGGCCTTCGGCATCGGCTCGAGCGAACTCGCGCACGTGCTGGCGACCCAGACCATCATCCAACGCCGGCCCAAGACCATGCGCGTGACGTTCGATGGCCGGCTGCCGTTCGGTGTAACGGCGAAGGATCTCATCCTGGCCCTGATCGGCCATGTCGGGACCGCCGGCGGCACCGGTTATGCCGTCGAATATGCCGGCAGTGCGATCCGGGACATGCCGATCGAAGGACGGCTCACGATCTGCAATCTGTCGGTCGAACTCGGCGCCAAGATGGGGTTGATCGCGCCGGACGACGCGACCTTTGATTATATTTGCGGCCGGCCCTATGCGCCGCAAGGCGACATGTGGGAGCGCGCCGTTGTGGCGTGGCGGATGCTTCAGAGCGATGGCGACGCGGTGTTCGATCGCGAGGTGTCGATCGATGTCGCGGCGATCATCCCCCAGATCACCTGGGGCACCAGTCCGGAGCATGTCCTTGGTGTCGATGGCCGCATCCCGGATCCCGCAGACATCGCTGATCCGGCACGCCGCAGCGCGGTCGAGATCGCGCTCGATTATATGGGCCTTGAGCCGGGCGCGCCGATCGCCGGCACGCCGGTGGATTGGGTCTTCATCGGTTCCTGCACCAACAGCCGCCTCAGCGATCTGCGCGCCGCGGCCGAGATCGCGCGTGGCCGCAAGGTTGCCCCGGGTGTGCGGGCCTGGGTCGTGCCGGGTTCTGAGACCGTCAGGCGCGATGCGATGGCCGAGGGGCTCGACAAGATCTTTACCGACGCAGGATTCGAATGGCGCGAGCCGGGATGCTCGATGTGCCTCGCCGCAAACGGCGAAACCGTGCCGCCGGGTCAGCGTTCGGTGTCGACGTCGAACCGGAATTTCATCGGCCGGCAAGGGCCGCGTGCCCGCACCCATCTGGCCAGTCCGGCCATGGCCGTGGCGGCGGCGGTATCGGGCGCCATCGCCGACGTCCGAACGATGGAGCGCTAGATGGCGCAGCCTTTCACCAAACTGACAGCAATTGCCGCGCCGATCATGCGCACCAATGTCGATACCGACATCATCATCAGCATCAACCGCATGATCGGAAATTCCGTCCGCGGCAGTCTCGGCAAATGGGCGTTCGGATCGCTCCGCTACCTGCCTGACGGTTCGGACAATCCGGAGTTCATCCTCAATCGCGAGCCTTATCGCGCCGCCGAAATCCTGGTGACCGGGCCCAATTTCGGCTGCGGCTCGTCGCGGGAGGCGGCAGTGTGGGCGCTGCAGGAAATGGGCGTGCGCGCCATCATCGGATCCGGCTTCGGCGATATCTTCTTTGCCAACTGCTTCCAGAACGGCATCCTGCCGGTGGTGCTGGACAAAGCGACCATCGACGGCCTCGCCGCGGAGATCGAAGCGAGTCAGGGCGCGGGACGTCTCAGTGTCGATCTGCAAGAGCAGACGGTCACTTCGCCATCGGGCGTACGGCACGTCTTCGAGATCGATCCGCGCCGGCGTGCGGGATTGCTCGAAGGTCTCGACGAGATTTCGCTGACGTTGCGGCGGGAGCACGAGATCCGCGCCTTTCAGGCATCCGACCGCGCCGCGCGGCCGTGGATTCACTTTGCAGGACAATCGGAATGAACACGCTCTCGAACATGATCAAGGTGGCGGTGGTGGGCGGCGAAGGCATCGGTCCGGAGGTGACCGACCAGTCCCATCGCATTCTGAAATGGTTTTCGGCACGACGTGGCATTCCGATGGCGCTGCGCGAAGCGCAATATGGCCTGATCCCCTATCTGGCGACGGGCAAGGTGCTGCCGGATGACACTGCCGAGGCGATGGAGGAGGCCGACGCGATTCTCTGGGGAGCTACGGGGGGCCCGGAAACCACAGAGGTTCCTCCGGCGGCACGCAAAGCGGGTAGCCTGCTGTCGCTGCGCAGCAAGTACGATCTCTATGCCAATCTCCGGCCTATCGTCGCCAATCCGGCGCTGGCGGACGCCGCGCCGCTCAAGGCTGAAGTGCTGAAGGGCGTCGACTTCATCATCATCCGCGAGCTCACCAGCGGCATCTATTTCGGCGAGCCGCGCGGTATCGAAACGCTGCCCGACGGCCAGCGCCGCGGCTTCAACACCCAGCAATACACCACCAGCCAGATCCGCCGGGTGGCGCGAACCGCGTTCGAACTGGCGCGGACGCGCAAGGGCCGGGTCTGCTCCGTCGACAAAGCCAATGTGCTGGAAACCAGCGTGCTGTGGCGCGAGGAGGTCACGGCGCTGCATGAAGCCGAATTCTCCGACGTGGAGCTGACACACCTCTATGTCGACAACGCCGCCATGCAGATCGTGCGGGCGCCGTCGCAGTTCGACGTCATGGTGACCTGCAACATCTTCGGAGACATTCTCTCAGATTGCGCCGCGATGGCGTCGGGCTCGCTCGGCATGCTGCCGTCGGTCTCGCTCGGGCCGCCGGACCGGCTGGGCCGCCGCAAGGCGCTGTATGAACCGGTCCACGGTAGCGCGCCTGACATTGCGGGCAAGGGCATCGCCAATCCGCTGGGCTCGATCCTCAGCGTCGCAATGATGTTGCGCTTAACCCTCAATCGGCCCGATGATGCCGGGCTATTGGAGAAGGCCGTGGATACGGCCCTCGCTGCCGGCGCGAGAACGGCCGATATCGCCGAACCCGGCGCAAAAAGACTTTCGACCCAGGAGATGGGCGATGCGGTGCTGAACGCGCTGGACAAGGTGGTCGGCAAGGAGAGGGAGCACGCGTGATGAAAACTCGGGTCACCAGACGGGCCGCGTTGACGATCGTCGCTGGCGCCGGTGCCTCCATGGCAGCGGGACGGGCGTGGGCGGATGCCCCGTCCGGCCGCGTGATCTATCCGGTGGCCATTCCGATCTATCAGTCTCAATTCGTCGCCGACCGGGTGGGGTTCTTCAAGGAGGCCGGTCTCGACTGCAAGCTGATCCAGGGCGGCAGCGGGGTGAAGACGCGTGAGATCATCGCCTCATCCCAGGGCGATATCGGTATCGGCGATATCACCCACCCGATGCAGCTCAGCAATCACGGCCGCAGCGCGCGGGTCCTGATGCCGGTCGATACCCGCAGCAACGCCGCGATATTCATCATCCGCAAGGATCTCTTCGATCAGGGTATCACCACCCTCGACGCGCTGGCGAATTGGAAACGGCCCGACGGACGAAAGCCGATCGTTGCGGTGTCGTCGCTGGGCGGCACCAATCACGTCTGGGCCTCCTATTACATGGAAACCATGGGTCTGGACGACAAGGTGACCTGGATCGGTACCGGCAATGTCGACACCATGATGGGCACGCTGAAAACGAAACAGGTCGACGTCTTGATCAACTCGCCATCGATCCTGAAGGATTCGATCGAGCAGGGCTGGGGCGCGCTGTTGTTCGATGGAACGGACGAGACGGTCTGGGCCAAGTACATCGGTGGCAAGGTTCCGGTCACGTCCCACTTCACCCTGCAGGCGACCATCGACAAGGACCCGCAGAAGATGCAGGCGTTCGTCACGGCGTTGTGGCGCGCTACCCAATGGATCAAGGCGCACTCTCCCGAAGAGATCTATGATGCGATCGAGCCTTACGTCGGGAGCACGTCGCGCGATGCGAACATTTTCGACATCGCGATCATGAAGAAGGTTACCGACTATGACGGCCTCATCGACGAGGCCAGCTTTGCGCGCGGCCAGAAGGTCTGGTTTCGCGAAATGACCGGCATCAAGCCGATTGCCATGACCGACGTCGTCAATAACAGTTTCATCGAAGCGGCACGCAAGGCCTATCCGGCTTGACGGTGCAACTCATGCATGAGGCGCGGTCCGTTGCATCGCCCGAGATGCAGCGCATCGACGTGAGCGGCTTGTGCAAGACGTTCCAGTTGGCGGGCACGGCCATCGAGGCGGTACGCGACGTGTCCTTCAGTGTGCGGCGCGGCGAATTCGTCGCCTTGCTGGGGCCCTCCGGCTCGGGCAAGAGCACCGTCCTCAACATGATCGCGACGCTGGTCAAGCCGACAAGCGGTCGAATCCTGATTGACGGGACGCCCGTCGTTCCCGGACACGCGACCCCGAACGTCGGTTATGTGTTCCAGCGCGATACCCTGTTTCCGTGGCGTACCGTCGCCGAGAACATCGGCTACGGCCTGCAATTAATGGGGGTCCCGGCGGCAGAGCGAAAGGAGCGTATCAGTGCTTGTCTGAAGCAAGCCGGGCTGCAGGATTTTGGCAATGCCTATCCGTCTGCCTTGTCGGGCGGCATGCGCCAGCGCGCCGCCTTGATGCGAACGCTGGTCGTTGAACCGCAGGTTCTGCTGATGGACGAGCCGTTCGGCGCGCTCGACACCCACACCAAGATCGAGATGCACGATGTGCTGCTTCGTATCTGGGAACGCGAGCAGCAGACCGTGCTGTTCGTGACCCATGATCTCGGCGAAGCCCTGACGCTGGCAGATCGCATCATCCTGTTTTCCGCGCGGCCCGGTCAGATCAAGGAAAGCTTCGCGGTGGATTTCGCCCGCCCGCGTAATGCCGTGAAGATTCGGGAGACGCCGCGTTATGCCGAGCTGTTCCAATTCATCTGGCACTCGCTCGGCGAAGAATTCATGAAGAGCCGCAGCCGATGAGACGAGCGCGTCGCCCCGGCAGAACCCTGGCCTGGCAGGCGTTGATTTGCGTCAGCCTATTGTCGATCTGGCAATGGGGGTACGATCTGCACGGCCGTCTGCCCTGGCTGGTGCCGGATCTGCTCGACCCCTATTTCGTGTCCAAGCCGTCCGAGATCTTCGAGCATTTCCTGATCCTGAGCTGCCTCAAGTCCAAGCTCGGCGTGTTCAACGGTTGGTTCAATGGCGAATTCGGCCGCTGCATGGCGCGATCGGAAAACAATCTCTGGATCGCGACCGCCGTCACCCTGAAGAATACGTTCTTCGGTTTCCTCACCGGCGTCAGCAGCGGCTTTGCCGCGGGCCTCGTGCTGGGCCGCTCGGACCGGTTGAGCGCGATTTTCCAGCCGTTCATCACGGCAGTGAATTCGATTCCCCGCATTGCGCTCGCGCCAATCATCGTCCTGGCTTTCGGCATTGGCGATACCTCGAAGGTCGTAACGTCGTGGATCGTGGTCGTCTTCCTCGTCTTCTTCAATACGTTCGAAGGGGCGCGCTCGATCGATGAGGGTTTTGTCAACGCGGCCCGGCTGCTCGGCGCCAGCGAGTGGCAGATCACCCGCACGGTGGTCATCCCCTCGACCATGGCTTGGGTCTTCGCGTCGCTGACACCCGCGATTTCCTTTGCCCTGATTGGAGTGATCGTCGGCGAGTTCATCGGTGCGGAACGGGGAATCGGACGTCTGATCATCGAATCCGAAGCGCGGGCGGAGGCATCGGGAATGATGGTCGCCGTCATCGTGCTGATGCTGGTCGGCGTTGCGCTATCCGCGGTGATCTGGCGATTGCAGGCCTATCTGCTGCGCTGGCAGCAGCACAATTTTGTGGAGTAGCTGGGCGGTGGATACCGCCTCAGCGGTCGACCAAATGTCAGGTTCGTAAAACGACATCATTGCGGACTTGAGCTAGCCCAGCACGCGGCATAAGTGCGTGGCCGACGACGTAGCTCGCTCCGGAACTGCAGAACCACAGCAGGCGTGGACACCAGCGCCAAGAGCTGGCGAGTCCGATGATTGCGATGAATATCAACCAGCTATCCTGGTCGTATCCGGGAAAGAGTGCGTGAAGCGAGGTGACTGACGTTGGGCGGGATGAAAATGGGCCGGGCGTGGACTTGATGCCGGCATCTGGTTTTGGTGAAATATCAAGATCGGCGGGACGTGCTGCTGGACTGTCTAGGGAGAAGGAAGCACGAGATGAAAATGATCAAGGGACCGGCGATATTCCTCGCTCAGTTCACCGCGGACGCGGCGCCGTTCAACTCCTTGGACGCGATCTGCAGATGGGCCGCTTCGCTCGGCTATGAGGGAATTCAGATTCCGAGCTGGGATGGGCGGGTCTTCGACCTCAACAAGGCTTCGGAGTCCCAGGATTATGCCGATGAGGTAAAGGGGATCGCGGCCGAACACGGCCTGTCCATCACCGAACTCTCAACCCATCTCCAGGGCCAGCTCGTCGCCGTTCATCCGGCCTATGACGCTGCATTCGACGGCTTCGCCGTGCCGGAGGTGCGCGGCAATCCCCAGGCACGCACCGAATGGGCCGTCGACCAGGTCAAGCGTGCAATTCGTGCATCACACCGCCTCGGGCTCACGGCGCACGCGACGTTCTCCGGCGCATTGGCCTGGCCCTATGTCTATCCCTGGCCGCAGCGTCCAGCTGGCCTCATCGAGGCTGCCTTCGACGAGCTTGCCAGGCGCTGGCAGCCGATCCTCGACTATGCTGACGAGCACGGGGTTGATCTCGCCTATGAGATCCACCCCGGCGAGGACCTTCATGACGGCGTCTCATATGAGATGTTTCTCGAGCGGGTGAAGAACCACAAGCGCGCGAACCTGCTCTATGACCCCTCGCACTTCGTGCTGCAGCAGCTCGACTACCTCGACTACATTGACATCTACCATGAGCGCATCAAAGCCTTCCACGTCAAGGATGCCGAGTTCAACCCGACGGGCCGCCAGGGTGTCTATGGCGGGTTCCAGAGCTGGGTCGACCGCGCCGGCCGCTTCCGCTCCCTGGGCGATGGGCAGATCGATTTTGCCGCGATCTTCTCCAAGCTCACTCAGTACGACTACGGCAGCTGGGCGGTGCTGGAATGGGAATGTGCACTGAAGCACCCTGAGCAAGGCGCGCGCGAGGGCGCGGAATTCATAAGAAGGCACATCATTCGGGTGACCGAGAAGTCCTTCGACGATTTCGCGGGCTCCGGCACCGACGAGCGGATGAACCGCAAGATGCTCGGCCTGTCCTGAGCGAGGAATAAGTCATGGTCATTGAGGCAGGCAGCGAGGGCGCAGGTCAGCGTCGTATCCGGCTGGGCATGGTCGGCGGCGGCCAGGGGGCTTTCATCGGCGCCGTCCACCGCATGGCCGCGCGGATCGACGATCAGTTCGAACTCATGGCGGGGGCGTTGGCGTCGGATCCGGTCCGGGCCAAAGCCTCGGCGAAGGAGCTCGGTATTGCCGACGACCGCGCCTATGGCTCGTTCGAGGAGATGGCCAAGGCCGAGGCCGCGCGGGCGGACGGCATCGAGGCGGTGTCGATCGTGACCCCCAACCACATGCACGGGCCGGTTGCCAGGGAGTTCCTTGAAGCCGGCATCCACGTCATCTGCGACAAACCGCTCACGACGACCGTCGCCGAGGCCGAGGAACTGGTGGAGTTGGTCAAGACGACGGGCAAGGTCTTCGTCGTGACCCACAACTACACCGGCTATCCCATGGTGCGACAGGCCCGCGCCATGATCGCAAACGGGGATCTCGGCGAGATCCGGCTCGTTCGGGCCGAATACTTGCAGGATTGGCTGACCGAGCGATTGGAGACAAGCGGCCATAAGCAGGCCGCGTGGCGCACGGACCCAAGCCGTTCTGGTGCTGGCGGTTGCATCGGCGACATCGGCACCCACGCCTACAATCTCGCCTGCTTTGTCACGGGACTTGAGCTTGACGAGCTGCTCGCCCAACTCTCCACCTTCGTCGGAGGCCGGCGTCTCGATGACGATGTCCAGATCCTCCTCAAATGGAAAGGAGGTGCCAAAGGCATGCTTTGGGCAAGCCAGGTCGCAGTCGGCAATGAAAACGGCCTGACGCTGCGCGTCTATGGCACCAAGGGCGGCCTCGAATGGGCACAAGAGAATCCGAACTATCTCTGGTTCACGCCGTACGGACAGCCCAAGCAACTCCTGACCCGCGGCGGTGCCGGCGCGCTGGGCGACGCCGCCCGCGTCACCCGCGTGCCGTCGGGGCACCCCGAGGGTTATCTCGAAGGTTTTGCAACGATCTATGCCGAGGCAGCGCGCGCCATTCGCGCAAGACAGGCCGGCAAGGCGCCGGATCCGGCGGTCATTTTCCCAACCATCGAGGATGGCCTCGCCGGTGTAAAATTCATCGAAGCTGCGGTGAGCTCATCCGCAAGCAATGGAACCTGGGTACAAATTACGTAGTGGCGGCTTGCTTAATGGCCATTAGCGGATCTCGTTCGAATAGTGGTGGTTTGCCGTGGTTGCGCGATGCTGGCTGCAGATCGCAAGCGCGCCGGTTTGGTCATAGGCTTCCTCGTTGATGACCAGAACCGCGCTCGGCGAGGTGAGCTTGAGCAGGCGGCAATCCTCGTTATTTGCAAGCTCAGCCGCGACTTTCTCGCGCACGGCCGAAATGCGGATGCCGTAGGCCTCGAGGAGATGACGGTAGAGCAGGGCGGGCACTTTGGTGCGCTTGAGTGGAAAGCCGGGAATGCGGCTGGCGACAAGCACGATGCGCGAATGCAGGATCGGCGCGCGGGCAACGCGCCGCACGCGGTGCAGGCGGAGCAGAGGTTCGGCGTCGGGGACGCCAAACAGCGCAGCTTCCGCTGTGGTCGCGGGTTCGATCGCAACTGACAGAACCTCGGCCTCGGACTGGAGCAGGCTGCCGTCCGCGCCCTGCAGCCGGAAATACTGGAAGAAGAAGCGCAGACCATGCTGCGATGCGCGGCCGGTCACCACTGTGCCCGTCTTGCGCCGGCGCATCAGCATGCCGCCGGCGGTGAGATCGGCCAGCGCCCGCCGGATGGTGCCGACCGCGACGCCATATTGGGTGGCAAGCGCGATCTCGCCGGGCAGCACCGTCCCCGGCGCAAGCTCGCCGATCAGAATAGCTTCGGCGATCTGCCGCTTCACGTGCTCGTAAAGGGGTACGGGCAGTCCCTCCGGACCGACACCGGGCACCTCTGCCGATCTGCTGACCAACGCTTGCCTCTTTCCTGGAATTGACAACGCCAAGAATTCTATTTCTATATAGAATATAGTTTTGAGCGCGCCGCAATGGTTTCAACCGCATCCCGCACGGGGCAGACACCGCCAACTCTGGCCGATGCCTTTGCCGTCCTCGATCATTCCGCCGCGATGGCGGTCGATGACCTCGCGCGCATGGTGGCAGTCGATACGTCGTTTCCGCCTGGCAGCGGGTACGATGCCTTCGCCGACCTGATGCAGGAGCTGGTCGCGCCGCTCGGCCTGGAGTGCGAACGTGTTGCGGTGCCCGAGCATCTATGGCGTACCCCGGGCCTGTCGGTTCATGGCGCTCGGACCAATCTCATCGCGCGCCGTCGCTCCGGAAAACCGGTCCTGGGGCTTTATTTCCATGTCGACACCGTGCCGGCTGCGCCGGGCTGGGCCACCGATCCGCTCCGCCTGACGCGCGAGGGCGATCGCCTGATCGGCCTCGGCGCTGCCGACATGAAAGGGACGATCGCCGCGGTTCTGCTGGCGCTGCGTGCGGCCGACGCGACGGCATTGCCGCTGGCCTACGATCCGATGCTGCTGTTGTGCACCGACGAGGAGGCGGGGCTCTATCCGGGCGTGCGCTATCTGGCCGAGCAGGGCCGTCTCGAAGGTCACATCCTCAACTTCAACGGCAGTGCCGCGCCGCGAATCTGGGCCGGCTGCTTCGGACTATTCACTTTGCTGGTGCGCGTGAACGGCAAGGCTGCGCATGCCGGCGAGCAACGCAGCGAAGGTGCCAATGCCATCGAGGCGGCTCTGCCCATCCTCAACGCGCTCGCGGCACTGAAGCCCTCGATCGCGCAGCGCGCCTCAGGCCTGCCGCCGCCGCCACAAGCGACCGGGCCGTTGACGGCGCAGCTCGATATCTCCGCGGCGCATGGCGGCCAATGCGGCGGGCAGATCCCGTCGCTGTTCGAGATCCTGCTGTGCCGGCGTTATGCGCCGGAGGAAGATTTTACAGCCGCACGCGCCGAGATCGAGACAGTCATCGCGAAGGCATCCCGCGGCCTCGATGTCGAGGTGATCCTCACCGGCCATCTGATGCCGACGGCCGATCCGACCGGCCCGCACTGGCCGCGCTGGCAGCGCGCGCTCTCCGCGGGCTTCGGCTATGCGGCTGACGATTTCGCCACGTGGGGCGCGTCGGGCTGCTCCGATTTCGGCTGGGTGCAGCAGACCGGCATGCAGGAGGTGCTGCTGACCGGGCTCGGCCGTCCCGAAAGCCGCATTCATGCGCCCGGCGAATCGACCACGCTGCCCGACATTGTCGCGCTGGCAAAATCGGTGCTGGCCTATCTGTCCGTCGAATTCCGTCCCGATCTCTGTCCCGAAGCTGCTGATATCAGTGAGGACCACCCTGCATGCCGTCCCTGAGCCGCCGTCATGTCCTGGCCGGAACCGCGATCGCGCTGGCCGGTCTGCCGAAAATTGCTCGCGCTGCCGAGGCACCCACGCGCGGCGGCGTGCTGCGCATCTCCGTCGATCAGGGGGCGGCCGTGATCCATCCGCTCCTGGCGCGGGTGAATCCGGAATATCTGATCACCGAGCTGCTCTATTCGAATCTGACCCGGCTGAAGCCGGACATGACGGTCGAGCCGGATCTCGCGCTGTCCTGGGAGGCTGATGCGGGCCTCCTCGACTGGACCTTCAAGCTGCGGCCCCATGTGACATTCCACGACGGCAGCGCGCTTTCGGCCGACGACGTGGTTGCGACCTTCAAGGCGATCCTGGATGCCAAGACGGCCTCGCCAGCCCGCACCAATGTCGGTCCGATCAAGGAGATTACCGCGGTCGATCCGCTGACAGTCAAGTTCTCGCTGTCGAGCGCCTTCGCCGACCTGCCCGTCGCGCTCGCCTACACCAACGCCCGTATCGTGCCGGCGAAGACCATCGCGGGCGATCTCGGCAGCCTCGCGACCAAGCCGAACGGCACCGGGCCGTTCAAGCTCGCGTCCTACGAACCCGACCGCAAGATCATCGTCGAGCGCAATCCCGCCTATTACGATCCCGCGCGGCCTCATCTCGATCGCGTCGAAGTGCTGGTCTATCCCGACCGCACCGCCGAGGCCTCCGCGCTCATCTCCGGGGATATCGATCTGATGCTGTCGACGACGCCGGGCGAGTATGAGCGCCTCGCGAAGGCGGCCGGCGTCAAGGCGCTGCGTACACCGTCCGGCCAATTCCTGAACGTCAACATGGGCTGCGACCAGAAGCCGTTCAACGATGTCCGCGTCCGCCAGGCGCTGGCGCTGACCATCGATCGCGAGGCGATGGCTGGCTTCGTCGCCGGCGGTTACGGCACGCCTGGCAACGACACGCCGTTGAGCCCGGCCTATCATTTCTACAAGGACATGCCGCTGAAGAAGCCGGACATCGCCAAGGCCAAGAAGCTCCTGGCCGACGCAGGCTACGCGAGCGGCCTCGACTTGACGCTGGTCGCCTCGGACAAGCCGGAGACGCGGACGCAGCTCGGAGTTGCGATCCGCGAGATGGCGGCGCCTGCGGGATTCCGCATCAACGTGCAGACCATGCCGCACGCGACCTATCTCGATCAGGTCTGGAAAAAGGGCAACTTCTACGTCGGCTTCTACAACATGCAGCCGACAGCAGACGCGATCTTCAAGCTGCTCTACACCTCGGACGCCGCCTGGAACGAAACGCGCTGGAATAACCCGCGCTTTGACGAGGTCGTCAACGCGGCGCGGGCCGAAACCGCCGAAGCCAATCGCGCCGCGCTCTATGATCGGGCTCAGACGATCATGAACGAGGAGGTGCCGTCGGTCATCCCTGTGTTCTTCGACATCCTGGCGGCGCGGCGAGCCTATGTCGAGGGCTATGTGCTGCACCCGCGGGGGTCGGTTTATCTGCTCGACAGGGTCTCGTTCGGCGCAGGCGCGCCGAAGCGCGCCTGAGCGCGAGGACGGCTGGTGTCGCCCGTCTGGTTGGCGCGTCGATTGTTGTTGATGGTCTACACGGTCATCATCGTCTGCGTGCTGGTGTTTGCCATCACGCAGGCGCTGCCCGCTGATGCCGCCCAGACCCTGCTCGGCGAGAATGCCTCGCCCGACGCGCTTGCGGCGGTGCGTGCCAGGCTCGGTCTGAACGATCCGGTCTGGCTGCAATTCGCTCATTGGGCATCGCGCGCTGCTGTCGGCAATTTCGGCGTCTCCATGCGTACCGGCCTTCCGGTCGCGCCGGAAATGCTGACCGCGCTGTCGCGCTCGCTGCTGCTCGCGCTGTGCGCGATCGTGGTCACGTTGATGGTGGGTGTGCCGCTCGGGATCTTTGCCGCGCTCCGGCAGGGCCGGCTGACCGACACCGTCACCAGTCTGGTCGCCTATCTCGGCGTGTCGCTGCCGGAGTTTGTCACGGCTACGGTTCTGACTTTGGTGTTCAGCGACAGGCTGCCCTGGCTCCCGGCGACCGGCTACGTATCGCCGCTGGAGGATGTGGCCGCGGCGATCGGACATCTCGCGCTGCCTGTCCTTACCGTCTCGGTCATTCTGGTCGCCCATGTCATGCGGATGATGCGATCGGAGACGCTCGACGTCTTGCAATCCGACTACGTCCGGGCTGCGCGGTTGAAGGGCCTGCCCGAGCGCATCGTGGTGGTGCGCCACGTCGTGCGGAACGCGCTGCTGCCGGTCATCACCATCGTCGCGCTCGACGTCGGATATCTGTTAGGCGGCATCATCGTGATCGAGGAGATCTTCGCCATTCCCGGCATTGGTCGCGCGCTGATGATCGCGATCACCACGCGCGACCTGCCGTCGATCCAGGCCGGCGCCATGATCATGGCTGTGACCTATGCGCTCACCAACACCGCGGCCGATGTCGTCTATGCGCTGATCGACAGGCGGATTCGCTATGATTGAACTGCTGGGTCGGCTGGTGCGCAAGCCGCAGGGCGCCATCGGTGTCGTGTTGTTGGTGTTGCTGGCTTTCGCATGTCTGCTCGGGCCGTGGCTTGCGCCTTACGCGCCGGAGAAGATGGATTTCCTCGGCCGCTTTCGTGCGCCGGGCTGGCAGAACTGGTTCGGTGCGGATCAGTTCGGCCGCGACGTGCTGAGCCGCCTCCTGGTCGGCGCCCGCTCGACCGTTCCGATGGCGCTCGCGGCCACGCTGATCGGCAGCGCCTCGGGGGCGGTGATCGGCACCACGTCGGCCTATCTCGGCGGCCGGGCCGACGAGTTCATCATGCGCACCAATGATGCGATCATGGCGATCCCGGGCCTCCTGATGGCGCTGCTTCTGGTCTCAACGCTCGGCAACGGCGCCGGCAATGCCGTCATCGCGATTGCGGTGGCGTTCGCGCCGGGCATGGCGCGGGTGACGCGAGCGGTCGCGCTGGCCGTGCGCAATCAGGACTATGTCAAGGCCGCGATTGCCCGGGGCGAGGGGCCTGGGTGGGTGATCCTGCGCGAGATGCTGCCCAACGCGATGGCGCCGATCGTGATCGAGACCACGATCCGGGTGTCGTTTGCCATCATGCTGTTCGCGACCTTGAGCTTCCTCGGCCTTGGCGCCCAGCCTCCGGCTTCCGAATGGGGGCTGATGGTCGCCGATGCCCGCCAATACATGCACCAGGCTCCCTGGGTGCTGATCGCCCCGTCAGCCGCGATCGCACTTGCCGCCATTGCCTTCAACCTTGTCGGCGACGGTCTGCGCGACGCGCTCAATCCGAGGGACGAGCGATGAGGCCGGCGCTTGCGATCAGCAATTACGGTCTCGACTACATCACGTCAGCCGGCCCCGTGCCGGTGCTGCGCGACATCTCGCTGGAGATCGCGCCCGGCGAGGTGCTCGGCCTGGTCGGTGAATCCGGCTCGGGCAAGAGTTCGCTCGCCTGGGCGCTGATGCGACATCTGCCGGCCAACGCCTGTGAAAAAGGGGGCTCGCTTGCGCTTGGCGACATCGACCTGCAACGCCTGACGGCGAAGCAGCTGACCCAGGTTCGCGGCCGCCGGCTCGGTATGGTGTTCCAGGACCCGTCTACGGCGCTGAACCCGACACTGACCATTGGACGCCAGGTTACGGAAGCGTTGGCCCGGCATCGCGGCTTGCGGCCGCGCGAGGCCGATGCGCTTGCCATCGAACTGCTCGGCCACGTCGAACTGCGCAATCCTGCCGCCCTCATGCGGCGCTATCCACACGAGATATCCGGCGGCGAGAAGCAGCGCGTCATCATCGCCACCGCCTTCGGCTGCAAGCCGGAGGTGATCCTGTTCGATGAGCCGACCACCGCGCTCGATGTCATCACTGGCGCGCGCATCCTCGATCTGTTCACGCGGCTGCGCACAGAGACCAAGGTGGCCGCGCTGTATATCTCGCATGATCTCGCCATGATGACGCGCACAGCGGACCGCGTCGCGGTGATCAAGCATGGCCTCGTGGTGGAGCAGGCACCGGCGTCCGAAATCTTCCGCCGCCCGCGCCAGGCCGACACGCGCGCACTGGTCGCAGCGGTGCCGCGGCCCGAACGTCGGCTGGTTCACGACCGGCCGGAGGAGAGCGTCCTGCTCGCTGCGAACCAGATCGAGGTGCACTATGCACGCCGTGGCCTGTTGCGCCCGGCACCGCCGCCGGCGACGAACGCGGTCGATCTGACCGTCCGTGCCGGCGAGATCCTCGGCCTGGTCGGCGAATCCGGTTCCGGGAAATCCTCGATCGCCCGCGCGCTCACCGGGCTGGCGCGCTTTTCCGGCGACATCGCCTTCGCGGGCCGCACGCTGCGCAGCGGCGACGACATGGACCGGGCCTATCGGCGCGATGTCCAGATCGTGTTTCAGCACCCGGATTCCTCGCTCAATCCGCGCCACCGGATCGGTGAGATCCTGTCGCGCCCGCTGAAGCTGTATGGCGGCAATCCGGTCGACGTCGCCCGTCTGCTGGAGCAGGTGCGGCTGCCCGCATCCTACGCGTCGCGCTGGCCGCATCAGCTGTCCGGTGGCGAGAAGCAGCGGGTGGCGATCGCGCGCGCCTTCGCCGCTCGCCCGAAGCTCGTGATCTGCGACGAGATCACGGCGCCGCTCGACGTCTCGGTCCAGGCCCAGATCATCGAGCTGCTGCTCGCGCTGCGCGCCGAAACGGGCGCCGCTTATCTCTTCATCACCCACGACCTCAACCTGATCCGCCAGATCGCCCACCGCATCGCCGTGATGCGGCGCGGCGAACTGGTCGATTGTCTGCCCGTCGAAGCCTTCGATGCAGACCATGTTCATCCCTACACACGCGAGCTGATGGCCGCCTCACCGACGCCGGTCGGCTGATTGCAAGGATCTGACATCATGGACCACACGGCGCTTCTCGACCGGATCGACGTCGCGGGATCTCTGGACCTGCTGTCGCGCATGGTCCAGCACAAGAGCTACTCCAGGACGGACGGCGAAAAGCAACTCGCGACCTTCATGGCCGAGCGGATGCGCGAGATCGGACTAGAGGCCGAGCTGGCGCCGTTCGGCAGTGATGGCCGCGTCAACGCGGTCGGCCGCTGGAAGGGAACAGGTGGCGGCAAGAGCGTGCTGTTCAACGGCCATGTCGATACGAACCCCGTCACCGAGGGCTGGACGGTCGATCCCTGGGCCGGCAAGGTCGACGATCGCTTCATCTATGGCATCGGCGTGTCCAACATGAAGGCCGGTGATGCCGCCTATTTTTGCGCGGTCAAGACGCTGATCGACGCCGGCGTGAAGCTGAGGGGCGACGTTATCCTCACCTACGTTGTCGGAGAGCTGCAGGGCGGGGTCGGCACCTATTCGCTGGTCGAGCAGGGCCTGCGGGCAGATTACTTCATCAACTCCGAGCCGACCGATTTGAAGGCGATGACGATGCACGCCGCCGCGTTCATGTTCATCATCGAGCTGGTCGGCAATACGCGCCATCTGTCGAAGCGCGAGGAGGCGGTCGATGCCATCGCCGCGGCCTGCGATCTCATTCCGCGTCTCAACGCGATGAAGTTCTCAGGCGCTCGATCGCCCGCGCACGAGCAGATCAACCGTGTCCATGTCGGTGTCGTCCACGGCGCGTTGGGGCGCGAGTTGCACGAATGGCGCACGCCGCAGGTTGCTGACTTCGTCCGCATCAAAGGGTCGGGACGCTATGCGCCGGGGCAGACCGAGGCCGGCGCCATCGCCGACATCCGCCGTGAGCTCGATGCGCTTCAGGCGCGCTTTCGAGGGCTGAAGGCCGAGATCATGTCGGAGGATCGCGCCGGCGTGCCGACCATGCCGCCTTTCGAGGTGGCGCCAGAAAGCCCGATTGTGAAGGCGATCAACAATGCCTATCGCGCGGTGCGGGGCGAGGCCCAGCCGACCGGGCCGGTTGCGCCGAGCTGTTTCTATGGGACCGATGCCGGGCATCTTTATGCGTATGGTTGCATGGAAGGCATCGTCTGCGGCCCTGGAGGCCGGTACAACACGATGCCCGACGAGCGCGTCGACATTCCCGACTTCCTCGACATGATCCGCATCTACATATTGACGATTCTCGAGATCTGCGGCTGAGCAGCTTGCTGGGACAGCGAGCAATCGACACGCGAGATAGTCCCTCGACCGTCATCGCAGGAGCCGGCCGCTTCGTCGCGCTATCCTATTCGGGCTGAGCGCCGGCCGGGTTTGATGAGCCGCGGGCCGCTTGCTCAGCGGGCCTCGTCGCGCAGGTGATACCAGTGATAGAGCATGCGCTGGCCGATGCGGCGGAAGGGCGAGAACGGATGCGTTGGCAGCGCCGAAGTAAAGATCGGCAAGTCCTGGTTCTCGAACCTTTGACCCGCCAACATCTGAGCCATGCGGCGTCCGGCCTGCGCCGAATAGGATACGCCGTTCCCACCGAAGCCGAGCGCGTAGACCAGTTTTTGTGCAGGATCAGGCCGGAAGATGCGCGGCATCATGTCGTGGCTGACATCGACCCAGCCCCACCAGGAATATTCGATGGCGATGCCCTGCAGGGGTGGAAACTTGCGGTGCAGTCCGTCGATCAGAAGCTGCAGATGCCGGTCATGGGACGCATCGACGCCGGTGATGGCGCTGCGGCTGCCGATCTGCAGCCGGTTGTCCGGCAGCAGCCGATAGTAGAAACGCAGGGTGCGGGTGTCGGTGATGACCTCCCGAGTCTTGAAGCCGGTGGCATTTAGCTCGGCCTGCGTCAGTGGCCGCGTCACCAGCGAATTGGAGAGGATAGGCATGCAGCGGCCGGCGAGCAGGGACGTCAATCCGAGCGAAGTATAGGCGCCGGTGGCGATGCCGACGGCATCGGCCTTCACCACGCCGCCGGGTGTACGCAGGACGAAGGCACCGTCGCGGCGCTCGATCTCCAGCACCGGGCTTGCGGTGTGCACACGCGCGCCGAGGTCGCGAGCCATTTTGAGATAACCGAAGGCAAGCTTGGCCGGATGCACGCCGGTGCCGAGCGGCTCGTGCACGGCGCCGACCGCTTCCGCCTCGTCGACAAAGTCGCGGCGCAGTTCCTCGCGCGACAGAACGCGGGAGGCGTAGCCGAATACATCGTTCAGCACCTTCGATTCGGCAGCAATCTTGTCGAGGTTGCGCTGGCGATGGGCGATATAGAGATGGCCGCCGCGCTGCGGCTCGCAGTCGATCGGGCTCGATTGGACCAGCTCTTCAAATGTCTCGAAGCCTTCCGTGACCTCCGCATGCATCCGACGCGCGACGTCGAGGCCCCAGCGCTTGATCCATTGCGACCGCGTCAGGCGCCCGGATGCGTTCTGGCCCTGGCCGCCATTGCGGGTGCTGCAGCCCCAGGCGACGCCGTTGGCTTCGAGGACCGTAGCCTTGATGCCGAATTCGCGCGCCAGGAAGATCGCGCAGGCAAGGCCCGTATAGCCGGAGCCGACGATCGCGACCTCGGTCGCCGTGCCGGCGGTGACGGGTCCGTCGCTCTCCGGCGGCGTACCCGCGGTCGCGATCCAGTAGGTCGGCGCGTATTGACGGTTGCGGCCGGGGCCGTCGGAGACCAGCGGATCGTAATGCGGATCATAGGGCGCGGGCGGCGCCGCGTGCATGTTCATCGCGGCGCGCCCGTGCTGGCGGCCGGCTGCGGCGGCCGGTCCTTGCGGAACGCGCTCTTGCTGCAGATCCTGTCGCCGCGGAATTCAAACAGGTCGCAACCCTGCACCTCGATGCGCTGTCCGTTCGCTGCTGTCGCGCGAAAGATCCATTCGGACAGGGCGCGGTCGCCGAACACCGCGTGGCGCGTGCACTCCCAACTGACATCCGGCATGCTGGTCCAGGTCGCCTCGAAGGTGCCGCGAACTTCGGAGGCGCCGGCGAGACGGCGGCCGCAGATATCGGGGCCGGCGGCAGCATCGAACACGATGTCGTCGGTCATGCAGGCCATGACGCCCGTGCCATCATGCCGGTTGAAGGCAGAGAACAGAGAGTTGAGAAGGTTGCGCCTGACGGTGTCGAGATCGGCCATGTCGCTGTCCTCCGCCGTCCGCGCGGCTTTTGCAGTTCATGCCCGTGTGCCAGCGATTGGACGCCAGCCCTAGAACCAGACCGGTTGGCATCTTGCGGCCAGAACTGGCATGGTAGGCGAGGGGCCGCTGGCTCTTTTCCGATATGGCCTGGCCTGCAGATTGCGGCGGATGATCCAGCCCGGCGCCACGCATTTCCGCGCGACGACTTGACGATGACCATGCAGGACATGGCCGTCGCGATCTGCGATATCGCCGTCACCGCGCTGCCGACGCCCGTCGTGATGCTGGGCGCGGCGATGTCGATCCTCGCCGCGGCCCTGGTGCGCGGCTTTACCGGCTTTGGCTTTGCCCTGACAGCGGTGCCGCTGCTCGGCCTGTTCCTTACGCCGTTGCAGGCAGTTCCGATCGCCGTGACCCTGCAGCTTCTGATCGGAGTGACCGACTTTCGTCGCGCCTCGCGGGACAGCGATTGGCCGTCATTGCGCTGGCTGATCGTCGGCGGCGTCGCCGGCTCGCCGGTCGGCGCGCTGGTGCTGAGCGTGGTCTCGGCGCCGGTGGCGCGCGTGCTGATCGCGGGGATCACGATCGGTGCCGTGGTCGTGCTCAATGCCGGGTTTCGCCTGGCAGCCGTGCCCTCGCGGGGCAGCACCGCGCTGGTCGGTCTGGCGGCAGGGCTCTTCAACGGGCTCGCTGCCATGCCGGGGCCGCCGGTGATCGTCTACTATACGGCGGGACCGTTCAGCCGGATCGCGGCACGTGCCTCGATGATGGTGTTCTTTCTCGTCTCGTCGATCGCCGCCTTGGTGAGCGTGGCGATGCTCGGCCTCATGGACTTGCACGCGGTGGTGCTGACCGTGCTTGGCATTCCGATCATGCTGGTCGGGACCTGGCTCGGCGACATCGGCTTCCAGCGCGGCAGCGACACGCTGCACCGGCGCGTCTCGATCGTGAGCCTTGCCGTGGTCGCGCTCGGCAGCGCGATCAGGGGATTGAGTGATTTATTGTAGTCACGCCGTCATCGTCGCGCGAACACCTCGCCGAGCTTGGTGACCCCGGGCGCGATGCGGTCGGTGCGGATCGATGAGAAGCCGAGACGGAAGCAGTGCCGCGTGGCATCGGGATTGATCGAGAACACGTCGCCAGGTTCGATCACGACGCCCTCGGCGCGTGCGGCCTCTGATAGGCGCCTGGTATCGGTGCCGTCGGGGCAGCTGATCCAGTAGCTGGTGCTGCCGGCGCCGCGCTGCCAGCGGCAATCAGGCAAGGCACGCGGCAGCAGCTCGTCGAGCAATCTGGCGCGCTCCAACAGCACGCGGCCGACCTGCTGCAGATGCGAGCGGTAGTGGCCGAGCCCGATGAACAGTGCGGCGACGCGCTGATTGTTCAGCGGCGGATGGCGCAGCATCAGCCGGCGCAGCGCGCGCAACTCGCGGATCACTGGTGCCGGCGCCACGACGTAGCCGAGCCGAAGTCCCGGCGCGAGCGCCTTGGACAGGCTGCCGACATAGAGCACGCGCTGGTCGCGATCGAGGCTCATCAGCGGCGGCAGCTCATTCCCCTCGGGGATCAGGTCGCTCTCGTAATCATCTTCGACCAGCACGATATCCCGCGTCTTCGCGATATCGAGTATCTCCTCGCGGCGGGCGCGCGACATCGCCGCCGTCGTCGGGCATTGATGGCTTGCAGTAACATAGGCCAGCGTGCAGCGCGCAAAGGCATCATCCGGCAGCACGCCCTCGCCATCGACCCGCAACGGCGTGACATTCGGTGTCAGCAGGCCAAAAATGTTGCGCGCATCCGGATAGCCCGGATCTTCCATGCCGACGAGCGTGTCGCCCCGCACGAACAGTTTTGCGATCAGGTAGAGCGCGTGCTGTGCGCCGATCGTGAGCATGATCTCATCGGCGCGGGCGCGAATGCCGCGTCGCGGCAGAACTTGGCGCTGCAGCTGCTCAATAAGCGCCGGATCGTCGCCGTCGATCATGTCGCGTGCCCAGTTATTGATTTCGGGCACGCTGAGGGCCGCGCGGGCGCTTTCGCGCCAATTGTTGGTCGGAAACAAACTCGGGTCGAACTGACCGAAGATAAACGGATAAGGATAGGCTTGCCAGTCGAGCGGCTTGACGATGTTGCGGAAGGTCGACGGGCGCAACGCGAAGCGCTCGGTCCAGCGCCGGCTGTCGACTTCGCTGGCGGCCGGCTCTTGGGCGGCGCCGATCTGCTTGGGCAGGCCAGTTACGAAATAGCCGCTGCGTTCGCGCGACACCAGGAAGTTCTGGTCGACGAGTTGCTCATAGGCAATGACGATGGTGTTGCGCGATACCTTCAGCAGTGCTGCCAAATCGCGGCTCGAGGGCATGCGTACACCGAGCGGCAGGCGACCGTCCTCGATCGCCGATACGATCATCTGGCGAATCTGCAGTTGCAAGAAGCTGCCGCCGCGGTCCAGACCCCGGAACAGCGATCCCCAGAATAGGAAATCGTTGAGCGGCACAGCGGAGGGCTGTCCAGCCGCTTCGGATCGACGCAGGGGAGCAAATTTTCCCATCGAGAACCTGAACTGGTAAAACTGATCTGTCAGAAAAACTAAGCAAAAACTGCGCCATAGCAGCCGCAGAGAGGGACCCGACGCATGGGCTGGCTCCATTTGTGCATGGCATCTGGCGCTGGTGCGGCCAAGCCCTTCACCGCAGGCTCTTGACCAGGCGCATGGGAGTTCGTGGTGATCGAGGATACCGTCGTTTATTCGGCTCGCAAGATCATAACGATGAATCCGTCGCGCCCCCACGCGACGCACGTTGCAGTTCGCGACGGCCGTATCGTCGCGGTCGGCGGCGAGGCCGAAATCACGCAATTTGCGACTGACGGCAAGATCGACGATCGTTTCCGCGACAAAGTGCTGTTGCCCGGCTTCGTCGAAGGCCATGCTCACATCATGGAGGGTGTGGTCTGGACGATGCCGTATGTCGGCGCTGGCGATCGCCACTCACCCGTAGGCAGGCTGGTTCCGGGTGTCCGTGACCTGGACGCGATCGTGGCGCGGCTGCGCGACGCCGAAGTCGCAATGACCGATCCGGACGCGCCGCTATTCGCCTGGGGCTTCGATCCCCTGCATATCGACGGCCAGAAGCTGACTCGTAAAGATCTCGACCGCGTCTCGACGACGCGCCCGGTGATGGTGATCCATGCCAGCTTCCACATCAGCAACGTCAACACCTTCGTGCTGGAGCGCACGCAGCTGCTGCGGGCCACCGACATTACCGGCGTTGTCGCCGGTGCTGATGGCCTCGCCTCCGGCGAGCTGCAGGGCGTTGCAGCGCGGTTACGCGCATTCCGGGCGCTCGGCGGCAATCCGTTGTCGGAAAAGCTGACCGCTGCCGACGTGCAGCGCTATGCGCAATCGGCTTGTATCCAGGGCGTCACCACCACCACCGACTTGCACGCTGATCTCGTAGACAACACCGTCGAGCTCTATCAGCGGACGACGCAGGAGCCGGACTTCGGCATCCGCCTTGTCCCTGCGCTTGGTGGCCTGTTCCATGCGCCGGAGCAGGCAATCGAGAAGCTCGAGGTCCTGCGCGACCAAACCGAAGCCAACGACAAGCTCCACTACGGCATCGTCAAGCTCGTCATCGACGGTTCAATTCAGGGCTTCACCGCGAGGCTGCGCTGGCCGGGCTATCACAACGGCGCGCCGAATGGGCTCTGGTATATTGCGCCGGGGGAACTGCCGCGTCTGGTCGCGGCCTATCACAAAGCAGGCTTCCAGCTGCACATTCATACCAATGGGGATGAAGCGACCGAGGTCGCGCTCGATGCCCTGGAGGCGGCGCTCACGGAGGCGCCACGTCCCGATCATCGCCACACACTGCAGCACTGCCAGATGGCCGATGCGGCGCTATTCCGGCGCATGAAGGCGCTCGGGGTCTGCGTCAATCTGTTCGCGAACCATCTCTATTACTGGGGCGATTCCCACTACGAGCTGACAATGGGGCCGGAGCGTGCCGGGCGGCTCGACGCCACCGGAACTGCGCAACGCATTGGCGTGCCGTTCTCGATCCATTCGGACGCGCCGGTGACGCCGCTCTCGCCGCTGTTCACGGCCTGGTGCGCGGTCAACCGCACGTCGTCCTCCGGCCGCAAGCTCGGCGCCGAGACCGAGGCTCTGACGGTCGCGCAGGCGCTGGCCGCGATCACGATCGGGGCCGCCTACACATTGAAGCTCGATCATCTGGTCGGCAGCATCGAATCCGGCAAGCTTGCCGATTTCGCCGTGCTCGACGATGATCCGCTCACGGTCGCGCCCGACAAGCTCAAGGACATTCCAGTCTGGGGCACCGTGACCGGCGGGATCGTTAAGGAGGCTCCGCGCGCATGATGGCGGCCGCGCCCATCCCCAATCCTGTTCCGATGACGGTGATCGGCGGCTTCCTCGGCGCCGGCAAGACCACGTTTCTCAATCGTCTGCTGGCCGAAAGCACTGAGCGCTGCGCGGTGCTGGTGAACGATTTCGGCGAGATCAATGTCGATGCCGCGCTGATCGAGAGCCATGACGGCACCACGATGTCGCTCGCCAATGGCTGCGTCTGCTGCAGTACGGGCACCGGCTTCCTCGATGTGCTGGCACGGCTGCTCGACGATCTCGACCGCTTCGATCGCGTCGTCATCGAGGCCAGTGGTGTCGGAGACCCCTGGCGCATCGCCGAGATCGCCCTGGTGGAGCCGGCGCTGCGGCTCGATGGCGTCATCACGCTGGTCGATGCGAGCCACATCGCAATGCTGATCGACGACGTCAAGGTGGGCGACACTGTGCGCCAGCAACTCGCCAAATGCGACGTCGCGCTGCTCAGCAAGAGCGATCTGGTCGACGCCGCGCAACTGGATATTGCCCGTCGCGCTGTGCGAGCTGTGCGTGCGGATATGGCGATCGCGGTGCTGTCGGGCGACGCGCTGCTGGATCTGACGTCATTCGGACGCAAGCAGGTGTCGCGCTTCCGGGCCGAGGATGTCATCGAGCAGGCCGACCACGAAGCCGGCTTCAGGCGCTGGACCTACCGGCGCGAGGGTTGCTTCAACCGCGAACGTCTCATTGCTGCTGTCAAACAGCTGCCGCCGCAATTGCTGCGTCTCAAGGGCACTTGCCGCGTCGCCGGCGACGCCAGCCCGCAGCTTTTCCAGATGGTGGCGCAGGCCTGGTCCTTGACGCCAGCCAGCCGGGAGGGCGTACAATTCCCCGACGCAATCATGCTGGTCGGCGTGGGCACGTCCGATCTGCCTGATCATCGCGAGCTTGACGCTGTTCTCGATTCCGCGCTCGCCGCTGTCTCGGTGGCGTCATGAGGGCAGGGCGCATGCAATGCCGATCATGTTGTTTCAGTCCCACTATGTTTCAGTCCCATTGCCGGTCATCGACAGAAAGCGGGGTAGAGCCATGCTGATCAGACGAAATTTTGTGCTGAGTGCCCTCGGTCTCGTTGCGGCCGCGATGGTTACGCCGCGCGCTGCTGCGCAGCAGGTCGGTGCGAATGCGCTTATCATCGGGACGACGCAGGTGCCGCGTCATTTCAACGGCGCGGTGCAATCCGGCATGGCGACGGCGATGCCGACTGCGCAGATCTTCGCGAGCCCGTTGCGCTATGACGACAAGTGGAATCCGCAGCCTTATCTGGCGCAGTCCTGGGAGGTCGCGCCGGACGGGCTGTCGGTGACGTTGCATCTGGTCACGAACGCGGTGTTCCATGATGGGCATCCTGTGACATCGGAGGATGTTGCGTTCTCGATCATGGCGATCAAGGCTAACCATCCCTTCCAGACCATGCTGGCGGCGGTCGAGAAGGTCGAGACACCGGACCCCATGACCGCGATTATCCGTCTGTCACATCCGAGCCCATCACTGCTGCTCGCAATGTCGCCGGCGCTGATGCCGATCCTGCCGAAGCATATCTATGGGGACGGCCAGGATTTGAAGACCCATCCGGCCAATCTGAAGCCGATCGGTTCTGGCCCGTTCAAGCTGACCGAATACAAGCAAGGCGAATATTACACGCTGGAGAAGTTCGACAAGTTCTTCATCCCCGGCCGGCCCAAGCTCGACAAGATCGTGGTGCGGCTGGTATCGGACCAGAACGCCGCCCTGGTGTCGATGGAGCGTGGCGATTTCAATGCGCTCCCATTTGTCGCCGGTGCGCGCGACATTGATCGGCTGCAGAAGTCGCCGAATCTGATCGTCACCGACAAGGGTATGGAAGGTGTCGGCCCGCTCAACTGGCTCGCCTTTAACACCAAGAAGAAGCCACTCGATGACCTCAGGGTGCGGCAGGCGATCGCCTATGCCGCAAACCGCGACTTCATCATCGCCAAGCTGATGGGCGGCAAGGCGACGCCGGCGCTCGGACCGATCGCACCGGACTCGCCACTCGCCGAGCCCGGGGTCGAGCCGTACAAGGTCGACCTTGTCAAGTCGGCGGCGCTGCTGGATGCAGCCGGCTATCAGAAGGGTGCCGATGGCTCGCGCTTTGCGTTGACCATCGACTACATTCCTGGCGCCGACGAGCAGCAGCGCAATGTCGCCGAATATCTGCGCTCGCAGCTGAAACGCGTCGGCATCAATCTCGAGGTAAGGGCGGCGCCGGATTTCCCGACCTGGGCGCAGCGCGTCTCGAACTACGATTTCGATCTGACAATGGACACCGTCTACAATTGGGGGGATCCGGTGATCGGCGTGAACCGCACCTATCTGTCCTCCAATGTCCGCAAGGGCATCATCTGGTCGAACACCCAGCAATATTCCAACCCGAAGGTCGATGAGCTGTTGCAGCAGGCGGCGGTCGAGACCTCGCCGGAGAAACGCAAGGCGCTGTATTCGGAATTCCAGAAGATCGTGGTCTCGGACGTGCCGATCTACTTCATCAATGTCACCCCGTACTACAACGCCTTCAGCAAGGGGCTCGGTAGTCTTCCGACCACGATCTGGGGCATGATGTCGCCGCTCGACGAGCTGTATTGGGAAACGCCGCCGAAGACCTGAGACGAGACGTAGCCACGCGACCTTAGGAGACCGGCCAGTCCATGGCGCTCGCCATTCATTTTGCCAGGCAGATCGTCAACGCCGCAATGCTCCTGCTTGCGGTGCTCGTGCTGAATTTCTGCCTGATCCATCTCGCGCCCGGCGATCCCGTCCAGGTGATCGCCGGAGAGATGGGCGGCGCGTCAGCCGACGTCGTTGCGGCGTTGCGTGCCAAATACGGTCTCGACCAGAGCCTGACCGAGCAACTCGCGATCTACCTGCGCAACGTCGCATCAGGTGATTTCGGCTATTCCTATTATTTCAACGCGCCGGTGCTCGGGCTGATCCTGGAGCGCCTGCCGGCCACGCTCTATCTTGCCTTCACCGCGCTGATCGCGGCACTCGCGATCGGCACTTCGCTCGGCGTGGTCAGCGCCCGCAGGCCGAACGGTCTGCTCAGCCACACCGTCACGGTATTCGCGCTCGCAGGCTATGCGGCGCCGATCTTCTGGACCGGGTTGTTGCTGCTGCTTTTGTTCGGCTCGGTGTGGCCGATCCTGCCCGTGGTCGGCATGACCGATGTCGCACATCCCACGCAGGGCATCGCTTATGCGCTCGACGTCGCGCGGCATCTCGTGCTGCCGTCGCTGACGCTTGCCGTGGTGTTCATCGCCCAATATAGCCGACTCGCGCGCGTCAACATGATCGATGCCCTGTCGGCGGACTATGTGCGGACAGCGCGCGCCAAGGGCCTGCCGGAATGGATCGTGATCGGCAAGCACGCGCTGCGCAATACGCTGATCCCGATCGTTACCGTTGCGGGGCACCAGTTCGGCAATCTGTTTGCCGGCGCCGTGCTGGTCGAGACCGTATTCAGCTGGCCGGGCATGGGGCGGCTGGTGTTCGATTCGATCCTGCGCCGCGACTATCCGACCCTCATGGCAGTCTTGTTCTTTTCCGCGTTGATGGTGATGGCTGCCAACATGCTCACCGACATGGTTTATCGCCTGGTTGACCCCCGTATCCGGACGAGGCGGTGATGACGACAATGGAAGCCGCTACGCCGCTGGTCCCCGCGAAGGCGACAGATCCGATCCGACCGGCAGCTTCGCCGGGGCGCATCGCATTGCGCCAGTTTCTGAAGAGCCCGTCCGGCGTCGGTGGCGCCTGCCTGTTGATGCTGATCGTCGTGGCGACCCTGATTGGTCCGCTGCTCTACCCCGTCGATCCGCTCGACATCGCCGGCGCACCGTTCGCGCCTCCCGACGCCGATGCCTGGTTGGGCACCGACTATCTCGGCCGCGACGTGCTTGCCGGCCTGATCCATGGCGGCCGCGCGACGCTGACGGTGGGTGCTGTCGCGGCGCTGATCACGATCGCGATTGGAGTCCTGGTCGGCGCTCTCGGTGGTTTCTTCGGCGGCGCGATCGACGCCGCGCTGGTAAAGATCACGGAATTCTTCCAGATCCTGCCGCCGCTATTATTCGCGATGGTGCTGGTGACGTTGTTCGGTGCCAAGCTGTCGATCATCACGGTCGCGATCGGAGTGGTGAGCTGGACCTCGGTGGCACGGCTGACGCGCGCCGAGTTCATGCGGCTTCGCGACCTCGATTTCGTCAAAGCGTCGCGCGCCGCCGGCGCCGGCAGCCTGCATCTGATGTTGCGCGTGCTGCTGCCGAACGCGCTGCC
>NZ_CAFK01000005.1 GCF_000239815.1 Bradyrhizobium sp. STM 3843
CACCTTCACTGGCGCGACAGCGTCGCTATCGAAGGCTGCGACAAGCAGCGCAGAGCAGTGCCCGCTGGCTGATCAGCGCCTTACTGATAGCCCTTCGGGAACGGATCCGGCTCGACCAGATCGGCGGTCTCGTAGATCAGCTCGTACTGACCATCAGCCTTGGCCCGGCCGACGCGGGTCTTCGACCACAGATGGTGGTTCTCGTGGATGCGGACATAACCTTCCGGCGCGCCCTTGAACTCGACGCCGGGCGAGGCCGCCGCGATCTTGTCAATGTCGAAGCTGCCGGCCTTCTCGACGGTCAGCTTCCACAGCCACGGGCCGAGATAGGCGGCCTGGGTCACGTCGCCGATCACGGTCTTCTCGCCCCACATCTTCTTGAACGCGGCAACGAACGCCTTGTTGTTCGGATTGTCGAGCGACTGGAAGTACTTCATGCAGGCATAGGCGCCGGCGATGTTCTCGCCGCCGATGCCGTCGATCTCGTCCTCGGTGACGGAGATCGTAAGCAGCGTCTGCTTCGACATGTCGATGCCAGCGGCCTTGAGTTGCTTGTAGAAGGCGACGTTCGAGCCGCCGACAATGATCGCGTAGATCACGTCGGGTTTGGTCAGCTTGATCTTGTTGATGACCGAGTTAAACTGCGTGTGGCCAAGCGGGAAATATTCCTCGCCGACCACCTTGCAGCCCTGCAGGTGGTTCTCGATGTGCTTGCGCGCGATCTTGTTGGAGGTGCGCGGCCAGATGTAGTCGGAGCCGAGCAGATAGAAGCTCTTCGCGCCCTTGGTCTTGTTGACCCAGTCGAGCCCGGCGATGATCTGCTGAGTCGCCTCCTGGCCGGTGTAGATGACGTTCTTGGACTGCTCGAGGCCTTCGTAGAAGGTCGGATAGTAGAGCATGCCGTTATACTGTTCGAACACCGGCAGCACCGCCTTGCGCGAGGCCGAGGTCCAGCAGCCCATCACGGCCGCGCATTTGTCGTTCACCAGCAGCTTCTTGGCCTTCTCGGCGAAGGTCGGCCAGTCGCTGGCGCCGTCTTCCTGGATGAACTTGATCTTGCGGCCGAGCACGCCGCCCTGGGCGTTGATCTGCTCGATGGCGAGCTTCTCGGCCTCGACCGAGCCGGTCTCGGAGATCGCCATGGTACCCGTCACCGAGTGCAGGATGCCGACAGTCACTTCGCTATCGGTGACTGCGAGCCCGGTCGTATTCACCGCGGAAGTTGCAGGAACGTCGGCCAATGACGGCCGCGGCAGCATGGTGAGGGCCGGGATCGCTGCCATTCCCATCAGCAACTGGCGCCGCAGCGGCGATTTCAGGCCTCTTTCGATATCGTCTGACATGACCACCCCATTTTTCGGATCGATGACGCTTGGGTCAGGCGAAGGATGGCGCGGTTTGTGCACTGCACGGATACGCAAGATTGCGTATACTGCACCGCAAAAGCGCGACGTAGGCTTCAGACGGCGGTTGCGGGGGCGGGACGAATTGTGAGAACCGCTTCGGGTCAGGAGTTGGGGAGTGGCAGGGCGGCAGCGGATAGACCGCGTCAGGCGACAGTACAACCAGTGGGTCGCCAACCAGACGCTGGAGGACTACGCGCTCCGCTTCACGGCCAAGAGCGCGCGGCGCTGGTCCGCAGCACGTGTCGCCAACACGGCGCTCGGTGCGATCTCCTTCCTGGCGCTGGAGGCGATCGGCGGCACGATCACGCTGAACTACGGCGTCACCAACGCGACCGCCGCGATCCTGGTCGTCAGTCTCATCATCTTCGGTTGCGGCCTGCCGATCGCCTATCATGCTGCGAAATGCGGCATCGACATCGACCTGCTGACGCGCGGCGCCGGCTTCGGCTATATCGGCTCGACCATCACCTCGCTGATCTACGCCAGCTTCACCTTCATCTTCTTCGCGATCGAGGCGGTGATCCTGGCCTCGGCGCTCGAAATGTGCTTCGGCATTCCGCGCCCGATCGGTTATCTGATCAGCGCCATTGTGATCATTCCACTGGTGACTCACGGCATCACGCTGATCAGCCGCTTCCAGCTCTGGACACAGCCACTCTGGATCGTGCTGCATGTCGTGCCATTCGCCGCGATTGCCTATGCCAATCCGCGCGCGTTCACCACCTGGACGAAGTTTGCCGGCCTGCACGGTGACCCCTCCGGTCACCTCGACCTGCTGCTGTTCGGCACCGCCGCCTCCGTCGTGTTCTCGCTGGTGGCGCAGATCGGCGAACAGGTCGACTTCCTGCGTTTCCTGCCGCGCGATCGGCGGACCTCGAAAAAGGCTTGGTGGATCGCGCTGCTCGGCGCCGGCCCCGGTTGGATCGTGCTCGGCGCGCTGAAGCTGCTTGCCGGCTCCTTTCTGGCCTATTTCGCGTTGGTCCATGGCGTGCCGACCGAGCACGCGGCCGAGCCTGCCAGCATGTACCTGGAGGCATTCCGCTATGTGCTGTCGCGGCCCGAGCTCGCGCTGGCCTTGACCGGCACCTTCGTGATCCTGTCGCAGCTCAAGATCAACGTCACCAACGCCTATGCCGGCTCGATCGCCTGGTCGAACTTCTTCTCGCGCCTGACCCACAGTCATCCCGGCCGCGTGGTGTGGCTGGTGTTCAATGTCGTCGTCGCACTGCTCCTGATGGAGATCGGCGTCTACAAGGCGCTGGAGCAGACGCTCGCGCTCTACTCCAACGTCGCGATCGCCTGGATGGGCGCGCTGGTCGCCGATCTCGTCGTCAACCGACCACTCGGCCTGCGTCCGCAACACATGGAGTTCAAGCGCGCGCATCTCTACGACGTCAACCCGGTCGGCGTCGGCGCCATGACCATCGCGACCATCGTGTCGATCAGCGCCTTCTACGGCCTGTTCGGGCCGACGGCGAAGGCACTCTCCGCCTTCGTGGCGCTGGCGACGGCTTTCATTGTGGCACCCGCGATCGCCTATGCGACCGATGGCAAATACTACATCGCCCGCAAGCCGAAGCGGAGCTGGCAGAACATCGAGCAGATCCAGTGCTGCATCTGTGAGCATCACTTCGAGCCGGAGGACACCACCTCCTGCCCGGCCTATGCCGGCCCGATCTGCTCGCTTTGCTGCTCACTCGATGCGCGCTGCCACGACCTTTGCAAGCCGCATGCGCGGGTGCAGGCCCAGGTCGCGGCCGCGCTCGGCGGCATGCTGCCGCAACAAATCCTGGCCAGGATCAATTCGCAGCTCGGCCATTATCTCGGCGTGTTCGTGACCTCGGCCGGCCTGGTCGCACTCACGCTCGGCATGATCTATCTGGAGACCACCACAGCGCAACCTGCGGACAGGCTCGTCGTCTCCGACGTCTTGTGGAAGGTGTTTTTCGCGCTCTCCATCATCATCGGCGTGGTCGCCTGGCTGTTCGTGCTGGCGCAGCAGAGCCGCCGGGCCGCCGAGGCCGAGACGCGGCGGCAGACCCAGCTCCTGATCGCGGAGATCGAGGCGCATAAGCGCACCGATGCTGAATTGCAGCGCGCCAAGGAGGTGGCGGAATCCGCCAATCTGGCCAAGAGCCGCTATGTCGTCGGGCTGAGCCATGAGCTGCGTTCGCCACTCAATGCGATTTCGGGCTATGCCCAGCTGCTCGAACAGGATTCCAGTCTGTCATCCAAGCCGCGCGACCAGGTGCGCGTAGTCCGGCGCAGCGCCGATCATCTCTCCGGGCTGATCGACGGCATCCTCGACATCTCCAAGATCGAGGCTGGGCGGCTTTACCTGTCGCGTGACGAGGTGCGCCTGAGCGAATTCCTTGACCAGCTGGTCGGCATGTTCCGGCTGCAGGCCTCCGCCAAAGGCGTCGATTTCGTGTTCAAGCGGCCGACCGTGTTGCCGCTCGTGGTCTATGCCGACGAGAAGCGGCTGCGCCAGATCCTGATCAACCTGCTCTCCAACGCGATCAAGTTCACGCAAACCGGCAGCGTGCAATTCGTGGTGCATTATCGCAGCCCCGTCGCCGAATTCGAGGTGATCGACACCGGCCCCGGCATCCGGCCCGACGACCTCGAGCGGATCTTCGCGCCGTTCGAGCGCGGCGCGCTCGGCGCCTCACAGCCGCACACCGGCACCGGCCTCGGACTCACCATCAGCCGATTGCTGGCCGGCGTGATGGGCGGCGACATCAAGGTGACCAGCCAGGTCGGCACCGGCAGCACCTTCCGGGTCAAGATCCTGCTCTCGGAAGTCATCAACCCGACGCGGCACGCACCGGTGAAGGCGCCCGTCGCCGGCTATCAAGGGCCGCGCAAGACCATCCTGATCACCGATGATGATCCGGTCCATCGCGATCTGCTCCGCGAGGTGCTGACGCCGCTCGGTTTCATCTTGTTGAGTGCACCGGACGGCCCGTCATGCCTTGCGCTCGCGCAGCACTGCCAGCCCGATCTCTTCATCCTCGATATCTCGATGCCCGGCATGGATGGATGGACCGTCGCCGAGACCCTGCGCAAGGGCGGCCATCACCAGGCCCGTATCCTGATGACCTCGGCGAGCGCGCTGGAAGCGCATGGCCGGCCGCTGGCCCAGCCGTTCCATGACAGCTATCTAATGAAGCCGATCGACATCCCGCGGCTGTTGGAAACGATCCGGCAGCTGCTCAAGCTGGAATGGACCTACGAAGCCGACTCGATTGCCGTTCCACATTGGCGTCCGGAGACCGGCTCACGGCCGCCGCTCAAATACCTCGAAGAGCTGATCAATCTCGGTCGGATCGGCTATATCCGCGCCATCCAGCTCAAGCTCGATGAAATCGGCACCGAACACCCTGAGCACGCCGACTTCGTGATGCAAATGCGCGCGCTGATCGATCGTTTTGATCTCGATCAGTACATGGCAACCCTGAAGACCCTGCACGCATATGAACACTGACAGAAAACGCGACGTCGCGCTGGTGGTCGACGACTCGCCGGAGACGCTGCGGCTCTTGACCGACGCGCTCGACGGCATCGGCATGACCGTGATGGTCGCGCTCGACGGCGCCGCGGCGATGCGCATCGTCGACCAGATCACGCCCGACATCATCCTGCTCGACGCCGTCATGCCCGGCATGGATGGCTTCGAGGCCTGCCGAAGGCTCAAGCGCGACGCCGGCTTGAGCGACGTGCCGGTCATCTTCATGACGGGATTAGCCGACACCGAGCACATCGTGCAGGGCCTTGAGGCCGGCGGCGTCGACTATGTCACCAAGCCGATCGTGGTCGAGGAGATGCTGGCGCGCATCCGCGTGCATCTGGCGAACGCGCGCATGACGCAGAGCGCACGCGCCGCGCTCGACGTATCCGGGCGTTTCCTGCTGGCGGTCGACCGTGACGGACAGCTGATGTGGGCTACACCCCAGGCGCAGAAGCTCCTGACGGATAGCTTTGGCGCGACCGACGCACTGGTGCTGCCGGAGGCGCTGCGGCACTGGCTCGATCAGGCGCAAATGGGTAAGGGCGGAGGAAAGCCGGCGGCCTCGATTCCGGAACGGCCCGAGCTCAAGCTCCACTATATGGGCAACGCCGGAGCGAATGAGTTTCTGCTCCGCCTCTCCAAGGAATCCACCAGCACGTTCCCTGCGGAGTTCTCCAGCGCGTTCGGGCTGACTACGCGCGAAGGCGAGGTGCTGTCCTGGCTCTCCAAGGGCAAGACCAATCGCGACATCGCGCAGATCTTGGGCTTAAGCCCGCGCACGGTCGACAAGCATCTGGAGCAGATCTACGCCAAGCTCGGCGTCGAGAATCGTACCGCGGCCGCGGCGATCGCGACCGGCGCGACCCGGCGGGAGACGTGACTTTGCGATTGCCCTGATTGGGGTGCGACAAACAGTGGTGTCGTCGTTCAATGTCGCCGCCGCACGGCTTAACCGTTTGTTAGATATGACGACATCAACATTCGATAGGCCGATGCACCGGTAAGACATCGTCCAGCAGGTTCGGACGAAGCTTCGGTAGGAAAACGCACCGACCGCCCATTCATTGCATCCTCCGGGCCCTAAAACGCAGCCCCAACGTAGTCCCATGACAGCGGCTTCAACTGCAGCGTCCCGTCAGCAGCGCGATGTCCGATTGTTCCTGATTCTTCTGATTGCGCTCTGCGGTTACAACGGCCTGTATCTCGTCCGTTGGTGGCTGGCATCGCCGCAGCCGGCCTTCGGCGACTTTTTCGGCTTCTGGTCGTTCGGTAAGTTTGCGGCAAGCTCCGGCGCTGCCATCTACGATCCTTTTGCGCTGGCGGACTATCAGCACAGTCTCGACCCGGCGCTGGAAGGCGGCTTCCCTTATCCATACCCGCCGACCTTTCTGCTGGTCCTCATTCCCCTGGGAATGATGACGCTGCCGTTCGCCTATCTCTGCTGGGTTCACGGCACCTTTGCGCTTTATATCCTGGCAACGTTGGGACGGAGCTGGCGGTCGATCTTCGGCCTCGCCCTGCTCGCGGCGCCGACGACGCTGATCGTCGCCATTTCGGGACAGAACGGCTTCCTGTCGGCGGCGCTGCTGATCGGAGGATTGCGCCAGCTGACGAGCAGCCCGATCCTTGGTGGCGCCCTGCTGGGCTTGTTGACCTACAAGCCGCAATTCGTGCTGCTGCTGCCGGTCGTTCTGATCGCGTCGCGGAATCTTGCGGCCATCCTGTCTGCCGTTGCGACGGCACTGCTCATTCTCGTCTTAACGAGCGCGACGTTGGACTGGTCGATCTGGCTGCAGTGGATTGTGCGCTTTCCGAGCTATCAGTCACTGCTGCGTGACAATCAGGCCAGCCTTGACCATCTGATGCCGACCATGGTTGCAGGGATGCATGCAATCGGGGCGCCGGTCATTATCGGCTATGCGGTCCAGCTGCTGTTTTCCTGCGTCGTCATTGCGCTGACGTGGCGCGCCTGCCGGCAGGGCATGACCGACAGGGCCATCGCGATGGCCGCCATCGGCAGCGTCATCGCGACACCCTACGCGATGATCTACGACATGCCGATGGTTACCGCAGCGATCGCGATCCTCTGGAAGGCGCGTGCCGACGCCGGTGAGCCGATCCCGGCTCTGGAGGTCGCTCTTGTGATCGCCTTGTTCGCCTGCGCTCTCGTCATGATCGGACACTCCGTGCCCTTCGCCGCCGCGACCATGGCGTTCCTTCTGTTCCTGCGCATCGCCCGCTCGCCTGGCGATGCACTCAGCGCCGATCACCGCCCGTTGCCTGCACTGAACGTTGCGCCGCCTGCTGCAAGGTGATTGCTCTCGGTGCAATCTTTCGCATGACGTCGGGCGGCGATCCACGCTACGGCTTGGCAGTCGCCCCCTAATCGAGATGATCATGCCACTGCCCTCCTCCCTGCTCACCTTCGCTTTTGTCTCGCTCGGCATGGTGCTGACACCAGGGCCGAACATGATCTACCTGGTCTCGCGCTCGATCACGCAGGGACGCGCAGCCGGGCTGGTCTCGCTCGGCGGCGTGGCGCTCGGCTTCGTAGTCTACATGCTGTCGGCGGCGTTCGGCATCACCGCGCTGCTATCAGCAGTGCCCTTCGCCTATGACGCGCTGAGGTTGGCGGGTGCGGCCTATCTGTTCTATCTGGCCTGGCAGGCGGTGAAGCCCGGCGGACGCTCGCCGTTCCAGGTGCGCAAGCTTGCCGTCGACGGCCCGCGCAAGCTGTTCGTTATGGGCTTCGTCACCAACCTGCTGAACCCGAAGATCGCGATGCTGTATCTGGCGCTATTGCCGCAGTTCATCGATCCCGCAGCCGGCAGCGTGCTGACGCAATCGCTCGTGCTGGGTGCAATCCAGATCGCGATCAGCATCAGCATCAACGCTGCCATCGCGATGGCGGCAGGCACGATCGCGCTGTTCCTCGCAACGCGACCGAGCTGGGCGCTGGTGCAGCGCTATCTAATGGGCACAGTGCTCGCCGGGCTTGCGATGCGAATGGCGTTCGAGGCGAGAAGGGGATAGTTGCCCAACATCTCACGGCGCATTCGGTGTGTGCCCTCTTCCCTTGTGGGAGACGGTGCCGAGCGAAGCGAGGCGGGTGAGCGGTCTCTCCGCACGCACGAATCGCCGAGAGAGAAACCCCTCACCCAGCTCCATCTCGCTTCGCTCGATTCCGCCACCCTCTTCCCCTGGGGGAGAGGGTGCACCGACCTTGCGGCGTGCACCCGACTGAATTTGCGCGAGATCTGCACACGACCTTGACCTGAGTGAAAGAGTTTACAGTGCTCGCCGCACTCAATCCAGCTTCGCCTCCATGCCGCGCTTGACCGCTGGCCGTGCCATCAACGCCTCGTACCAGCGCTGCACGTTGGGAAAATCGGCGAGCTCTACCTTATGGCGTGGGTGCCGCCAGGCCCAACCGAGGATGGCGAAATCGGCCACGGAGAGCTCGCCCGCGACGAATTCGTGAGCGGCGAGCCGGCGATCCAGCACCCCATACAGCCTGCGCGTCTCGGCCATGTAGCGCTTCAGCCCGTAAGCGCGGTCCTGCTCGTTTTCGAGCGCGATGAAATGGTGCACCTGGCCCGGCATCGGGCCGAAGCCGCCCATCTGCCACATCAGCCATTCGTAGACCGGGATCCGCTCGACCAGCGGTTTCGGCAGGAATTTGCCGGTCTTCTCGCCGAGATAAAGCAGGATGGCGCCGGATTCGAAGATCGACACCGGCTTGCCCTCGGGACCATCCGGGTCGACGATCGCCGGAATCTTGTTGTTCGGACTGATCGCCAGGAACGCCGGCGCCATCTGCGCGCCCTTGGTAATATCGACCGGGATCACCTTGTAAGCCAGCCCCATTTCCTCCAGCGCGACCGAGATCTTGCGTCCGTTCGGCGTGTTCCAGGTGTGCAGCTCGATCGTCATCCGCGCCTCTTCAGCTCTCGTTCATCGAGAGCGGCATAGCATCCGCAGGATCGCGCGGCAAAACGGCTCATTTGCGCTATTGCCCCGTGGCGGAACGCCTGCATGCGCCGCCCGCCGCTGTTGACGGCCCGTTTGTCCGCTGGCATGTGCCTCGCGCGGCCGATAAATTGCAAATGTTTGCACCCTAACAATCGGGATTAGAGACCGTGTCCAAATCCGCCTCCCGTGCCCGCCTCCTCGAGATCATTCGCAGGCGCTCGTTCGGCCGTGGCGAAGTCACGCTGGCCTCGGGCCGCAAGAGCGATTTCTATTTCAACCTGAAGCCGACCATGATGGACCCGGAGGGCGCCACTCTGCTCGCCGAGCTCACCTACGAAGCGCTGAAGGACGAGCATTACGACTACATCGGCGGGCTCGAGATGGGCGCGGTGCCGCTGGCCGGCGCGATCGCGCAGATCTCCTGGATCAAGGGCCATCCGATCGCGGCCTTCTTCGTGCGCAAGAAGCCGAAGGAGCATGGCGCCCGGCTTGCGATCGAAGGGCTCGCCAAGGACGAGACCTTGGCCGGCAAGCGCATCGTCGTGGTCGAGGACGTCACCACCACCGGCGGCTCGGCGATGAAGGCGGTAGAGACCCTGCGCGAGACCGGCGCCGACGTGGCGCTGGTGTTCACGATGGTTGATCGCGAGGAAGGCGCGGCCGAGGCTTTTGCGCAGGCCGGCCTGCCGTTCCAGGCGCTCTATAAAGCCAGCGAATTCTTGTGAGCCGGCCGCAAAGCATACCGCTCATTTACCATCCGCCATTAGGGTTACCGCAAAGCTGACAGGCTTGCCACAAGGATGGCTTGTTTGTGGCGGCATGATCTTGGGGCAAACGCATCCGCGTTTGGATGGTCCTTGTTGCGGATGGGAGTGAGCGTTGCGTAACGGGTTCTCGTCTTTGCAGGTCTCGCCGCGGCGCCTGATCCTGACGGTCGCGATGGCGCTGGCCGCAGCGGTCGCCGCGACGCCGAATCGGGCCGCGGCTGAGAACTTCTTCGATTTCCTGTTCGGCGGATTCACCAAGCCGCAGCGGCAGCAGGAGGGCTTCTTTGCCGATCCGTTCGGCACCAATCCGCAAGCCCCGCCGCAACCGCGCGCAGTCGTCTCCGGCGGCTCGGGACCGGCGTTCTGCGTGCGAAGCTGCGACGGCCGCTATTTTCCGCTGATGCGCGGGCTCGCCTCGCCGGCTCAGATGTGTCAGGCGTTCTGTCCGGCCAGCGCGACCAAGGTCTATTTCGGCTCCAGCATCGATTATGCGACCGCCGCAACCGGCGAGCGCTATGCCGACAGCGAGAATGCATTCGCCTATCGCAAGGCCCTGCGCGCGGACTGCACCTGCAACGGCCGTGATCCCGCGGGCTTGGCTCCGGTCGACCTTGCGCTCGACAATTCGTTGCGCCCCGGCGACGTGGTGGCCACCACCGATGGGCTGGTCGCCTATACCGGCCCGCGCGGCGGCGGCACCGCCCAGACCTCCGAGTTCACGCCGGTCGCGTCCTATCCGGGCCTGACCAACGAGGTGCGCGCCCGTTTGACCGAGATGAAGGTGGCGCCCGTGCGCGCCGACATGGTCGCGACCGACGCCAACCCGGCCGACGTCACCGCGAGCGTGCCCAGCGCGGCGCCGCCGATGAGCATCGCGCCAAAGCCGGCGGCAGGCCGTAACAAGCGTGCTGAGATGAATTGATTGCGAAGCGCTATTCCGCGGCAGGGCCGCGCAATACGCGAGAATGGCGCAATCACTTCGAGGTCCCGGGTCCGGTGCTTCGCGCCGTCCTGGAACGACTTGCAGACATCACCGCCCGACGATCACGCCGATCACGTTCGGTGCGTTGAGATATTTTTCCTCGATCGCCGCCCGCGCCGCGGCGCGGTTCTCCGGCGTCAACAGACCGCGCTTCTCGGCCAGGATCAACCAGCAGAAGCCCCACCAGTCCGTCAGCATGCCCTCGTCATCGACGAGGTCATAGCCCTGCTCGGCCGCAAAGATGCGCGCACGTGCCTCGTCCAGACCGTCGAGGAAAGTGTGATCGGTGTCCGAGAACAGGTCGTCGGACAGGTCATCGGTCGTATAGCCCCAGATCGACAGGCAGACCGCATTGAACTCGCGGTCGATCTGGTCGTCGTCGATCGGCCGCCGCCGCGCCGCCTGGTGCAGCCGCGACAGCGTGCGGGCGAAATCGGCAATGCGGGTGAGAGCCAAGGGATCGAAGGCGGTACCGGACATGGTGTCCTCGCTGCAAACGCTGATGCCTTTGTGGAGCGGCGCCGATGGCACCGAATCGGAGCCTATATCAGCGCCTGCTAAATTGTTCTTAATTTGTTCTTGTCGATTTGGGAAGCTTGAAATCCGTGTCTTCCCGACGAAAGCCCGGTCCAGGCTCGCCGATCCGCTCACAAATCGTTGAGATCCAGCCGCCGCTGCGCCACATAGGCGGTCCGCAACCCCGGCCTGAAGCCGCAGCTCTCGTAAAAGCGGTGCACCCGCGGGTCGGTTCGGCCACTCTGCAGCAGCACGTGATGACACTCCTGCCGCCAGGCTTCCTGCAGCGCGGCGAGGACGACGGCACGTCCGTGTCCCCGTCCGCGATGGTCGGGATGCGTGACGACATTTTCGAGAAAACCATGCTGGCGCCCCGCTCGCAGCAGATTGGGCGCGGTGATCAGCATGCAGGTTGCGACTACTGTTACGTCGACCTCCGAGACGAAAACCGTCAGGCCTTCCCGCGACAGCATTTGCTCCCAAGCTCGCGCCGCCCGCTCGCGCGGGGCCGCGACCGCGCTGACTTCGGAAGTCTCGAAAAGCGCAATTAGCCCATCCAAATCACCCGCCTGCGCCAATCTTGCTTCAGGCATTAAATCCGCCCCTCGCAATCATCTGATTCCAGCGCGCCCCGAGCAAATCGCTTGGTGCAGCGCAACTCTCCGCGCATTGAAGAGCCCATTCTGCATGCTCAATTGATCGGGAACCCGGCCTGAACTTTGCATAAATTATCATCATTCCTGGGGGCCCGGCGCCCTCCGGGTTTCGAAGGCCGCCCATCCGGCGTATGCTTTTCATAGGACTGACACGCAGCATCACGAGCATCACAGGTTCCAAGGTGACAGATCAACCGCCCCAGCGCAGCTTCGTAAGCACCGGCCAGCCCGTCGACGAATTGGCGGTGGCGGAAATCAAGAGCGACATCCTGGCCAAGCTGCGGCTCGCGATCGGCAAGGAAGCAAGCCAGGCGACCCCACACGATTGGTACGCTGCCGCGGCGCTGACCTTGCGCGACCGCATCGTCCATCGCTGGCTGACCGCAGATAAGGAGAGCTACGACGCCGGCCGCAAGCGGGTCTATTATCTCAGCCTCGAATTCCTGATCGGCCGGCTCTTCACCGACGCGCTCAACAACATGGGCCTGATGAAAGTGTTCGAGACCGCGCTCGGCGATCTCGGTGTCGGCCTGTCCGATCTTCGCAAGTGCGAGCCCGACGCGGCGCTCGGCAATGGCGGCCTGGGGCGGCTCGCTGCATGCTTCATGGAAAGCATGTCGACCCTGCAGATCCCGGCGATCGGCTACGGCATCCGCTACGATTTCGGGCTATTCCGGCAGGTGATCGTCGACGGCTGGCAGCAGGAATATCCGGACGTCTGGCTGTCGTTCGGCAACCCCTGGGAATTCCAGCGGCCGGAGATCGTCTACCATGTCCATTTCGGCGGTGGCGTCGAGCATGTCGACGACAAGGGCCGCGACCGCGCCATCTGGCATCCCGGCGAGACTGTCCAGGCGATGGCCTATGACACGCCGATCGTCGGCTGGCGCGGCCATCACGTGAATGCCTTGCGGCTGTGGTCGGCGCGCTCGCCGGATCCGCTCAAGCTCGACGTCTTCAACACCGGCGACTATCTCGGCGCCTCGGCCGAGGAGGCGCGCGCCGAATCGATCTGCAAGTTCCTGTATCCGAATGACGAGAGCCCCGCCGGGCGCGAGCTGCGGCTGCGGCAGGAATATTTCTTTGTTTCCGCATCACTCCAGGACCTGGTCAAACGGCATCTCGGCTCCGACGGACAGTTGCGGAGTCTGTCGCAGAAGGCCGCGGTGCAGCTCAACGACACCCATCCGTCGCTCGCGGTGGCCGAGCTGATGCGCATCCTGATCGACCTACACAATTTCCGCTGGGACGAGGCCTGGAAGATCACGGTCGCGACCCTGTCCTACACCAATCACACGCTGCTGCCGGAAGCGCTCGAAACCTGGCCGGTCGAGCTGTTCGAGCGGCTGCTACCGCGCCATCTCGAGATCATCTACCGCATCAACGCGCAGCATCTGGCGCTGGCGGATGAGCGTGCCCCCGGCGACATCGACTATCGCGCCTCCGTCTCGCTGATCGACGAGAAGAGCGGGCGTCGCGTGCGCATGGGTCAGCTCGCCTTCGTCGGCTCGCATCGCATCAACGGCGTCTCGGCGATGCATTCGGACCTGATGAAGGAGACCGTGTTCCACGATCTCAACCATCTCTATCCCGGCCGCATCACCAACAAGACCAACGGCATCACCTTCCGCCGCTGGCTGATGCTGGCCAATCCGAAGCTGACCGACCTGTTGCGCGAATCCTGCGGCGATGCCGTCGTCGATGATTTCACTTTGCTTTCGAGCCTGGAAAGCTATGTCAGCGACAGTGCCTTCCATCAGAAATTCCGCGCAGTGAAGCACCACAACAAGATCCAGCTGGCGCGACTGATCGGCGAGCGCATGAACATCCGGCTCGATCCGGCCGCCCTGTTCGACGTGCAGATCAAGCGCATCCACGAGTACAAGCGCCAGCTGCTCAACATTCTCGAGGCGATCGCGCTCTATCAGGCCATGAAAGACGAGCCGCAGCGCGACTGGGTGCCACGGGTGAAGATCTTCGCCGGCAAGGCGGCGGCGAGCTACCGCTACGCCAAGCTCGTGATCAAGCTGATCAACGACGTCGCCGACGTCGTCAACAGCGATCCCGCGATCGGAGGCCGGCTCAAGATCGTGTTCCTCGCCGACTACAATGTCAGCCTGGCGGAATCCATCATTCCCGCCGCTGACCTGTCCGAGCAGATCTCGACCGCCGGCATGGAGGCCTCGGGCACCGGCAACATGAAGCTGGCGTTGAACGGCGCCATCACCATCGGCACGCTCGACGGCGCCAATATCGAGATCCGTGACAATGTAGGGGCCGAGAACATCGCGATCTTCGGCATGGAGGCGATGGAAGTGCTGGCGCGGCGGCAGCAGGGGCTGGATGCCTCCGACATCATCAGCCGCTCGCCTCGGCTGGCGCGGGCCATCAACGCCGTCGGGTCCGGTGAATTCTCGCCGGACGATCACGCCCGCTTCGAGCCGATCGCGCATGCGCTGCGCCATCTCGACCACTACATGGTCTCAGCCGATTTCGATTCCTATTACGAGGCACAACGCGGCATCGACGCACGCTGGCAGGTGATGCCGGCCTGGACCCGCGCGTCCATCCTCAACGTGGCCCGGATGTCGTGGTTCTCCTCCGACCGCACGATCCGGGAATATGCTGCCGATATCTGGAACGTACCGGTGGGGGCCGCGGCGGCGCTCGAACCGCAGGCCCAACGCGGCGTGACGGGGTAGATCCGCTCGGCGCATCGGCGCATGCATGCCGGCGATGACCTCCGAGGTCATTGCGCTTGGCCTGACGACCATCATACGATGTGCGTCGCGAGAAAGGCATACGCGGCACAATGACGGATCACCTTTTCGAGCAGACCACCCGTGTCACCGCCGGCGACAGTTGCTGGCAGGGCCGGACCAGTCCGGATTACTGGGCCTTTGTCGGCCCGTTCGGCGGCACGACCGCGGCCACCGTGCTGCGCGCGCTGATCGAGCATCCGCAAGCCTCCGGCGATCCGCTGGCGCTGACGGTGAACTATTGCGCGCCGATCGCAGAAGGGCCGTTCGATTTGGATGTCCGGCTGGTCAAGGCCAACCGCTCCTCGCAGCATTGGTGTGTCGAGCTGAGCCAGGCGGGCGGTGATCCCGCCACGCTCGCGACGGCGGTGTTCGCCGAGCGCCGCCCATCCTGGTCGCACCAGCCGGCGCAGATGCCCGAGGCGCCGCCGTTCGATCAGGTGAAGCGCTATCCCGGTGGCGGTGCCTCCTGGGTTGCGCAATATGATTTCCGTTTCCTGGAAGGCCAGCCCGGTTTTGCCGGCAGCGGCAAGACCGAGCCGCAGAGCGCCTATTCGAAGCTCTGGATCTCCGACCGCAAGCCGCGGAAGCTTGATTTTCTGTCGCTGATGGCGATGTCGGATGCGTTCTTCGGCCGCGTCTTCCACGCCCGCGGTGAGCTCGTCCCGTTCGGCACGGTGTCGCTGACGACTTATTTCCACGTCAGTCGCGACGATCTCGCGGCCGAAGACATCACGCATGTGCTGGCGACTGCCGACGCCAAGGTGTTCAACAGAAGCTATCAGGACCAGCACGGCGAATTGTGGTCGCCGTCGGGCCGGCTGCTCGCGACGACAACGCAGATCGCGTATTTCAAGGCGTGAAAGTTGTTCCCAAGGCTTGAGCCACAGCGCCTCAACATATCGGGTGTCGTCCCGGCGAACGCCGGGACCCATACTCACCGTCTTGAGTTCGGCGAAGACTCGAGCGGCCTGCTTGCCTCAACCGCAGCATCCTGTGGTTATGAGTCCCGGCGTTCGCCGGGACGACAGCTGTGGGTGAGGCGCGATCTCGACCATTTCATGCGCCGGTCGAGACAGAGCAGCAAGCCGCTTCGCGATCGGCCGCGCCCGAAGGGCGTTGCGGTCCTACTCCGCCGCGAGCTTCAGATCCGGCGCGGCGGCGCGGACTTCGGCATCGACCTGGGCTTCGAACTTGGCGAAGTTCTTCTGGAACATGCCGACCAGCGCGCGGGCGGTCTTGTCGAACTCGGCCTTATCCTTCCAGGTGTTGACGGGATCGAGGATCTCGCTCGGAACGCCCGGCAGCGCAGTCGGCACCGCAAAGCCGAAATATTTGTCGGTGCGGAATTCGACATTGCGCAAGCTGCCGTCGAGCGCCGCGGTCAGCAGCGCGCGCGTCACCTTGATCGGCATCCGGCTGCCGACGCCGTATTTGCCTCCGGTCCAGCCGGTGTTGACCAGCCAGCAATCGACGTTGTGCTCGGCGATCAGCTCGCGCAGCATGTTGCCGTAGACGGAAGGGTCCAGCGGCAGGAACGGCGAGCCGAAGCAGGTCGAGAATTCCGGCTGCGGCTCGTTGCCGAGGCCGCGTTCGGTGCCGGCGACCTTGGCCGTGTAGCCCGACAGGAAGTGGTACATCGCCTGAGCCGGCGAGAGCTTGGCGATCGGCGGCAGCACGCCGAAGGCATCTGCCGCCAGCATCACCACGTTCTTCGGATGCGGCGCGCGTCCGGTGCGCGACGCATTGGGGATGGAGTCCAGCGGATAGGCCGAGCGCGTGTTCTCGGTCTTCGATCCGTCGTTGAAGTCGGGAACGCGGCTGTCCTCATCGAGCACCACGTTCTCCAGCACCGCACCGAAGCGGCTGGACGCGGCGAAGATCTGCGGCTCCGCCTCCTGCGACAGCTTGATGCACTTCGCATAGCAGCCGCCTTCGAAGTTGAACACGCCGGCCGGACCCCAACCGTGCTCGTCGTCGCCGATCAGGGTGCGATTCGGATCGGCCGAGAGCGTGGTTTTGCCGGTGCCGGACAGGCCGAAGAAGATCGCGGTGTCGCCCTTCGGCCCGACATTGGCCGAGCAGTGCATCGGCATCACGCCGCGCTCGGGCAAGTAGTAGTTCAGCGTGGTGAAGACGCTCTTCTTCATCTCGCCGGCATAGTAGGACCCACCGATCAGCACGATCTTACGGGCGAAATCGATCGCGACGACGTTCTCCGAGCGCACGCCGTGGCGTTTCGGATCGGCGCGGAAGCTCGGCATGTCGATGATCGTCAGCTCCGGCACGAAGGTGTCGAGCTCGATCTTCTCAGGGCGGATCAGCAGCGTGCGGATGAACAGCGAGTGCCAGGCAAGCTCGGTGAAAACGCGGGTCTTGATCCGGAAGCTCGGGTCCGCACCGCCATAGAGATCCTGCGCGAACAGGGTCTTGCCTGCGGCGTGCTTGAGGAAATCCTGATACAGCGCCTCGAACTGCTCGGACGTAATCGACTGGTTGCCCGCCCACCACATCTTCTTGTCGGTGGTGGCGTCACGAACCGTGAATTTGTCCTTCGGGCTACGACCGGTGAATTCACCGGTGTCCGCGCACAAGGCTCCATCGGCCGACAACACCGCTTCGCCGGCGGCGAGCGAATATTGATAGAGCTGTGGCGCGCCGAGATTCCAATGCACCTGCTTCAGATTCTTCAAGCCGAATTTATCGGCCCCGAAGGCGCCGTTGCGAATACCCGTCTCTTGCACGAAAGTCCCCTCCTCAGAGCCCGCGTCAGTTTTGCGCGAAGGATTGAAAGCGCGTGTTGCGCGGTGACCGTTACCGTTACGTATCGCCCGTCAAGCCCGGTCCTGGACCTAATACTGTTCAACGCCCGGCTTGCCAAGATGATCCGCATGAATTGGTTATTGCAGCGCGGATCGCCTTGATGCACCTCAACATGTGATATGTTGCAGGAGCCATAGCGACAAAGCGACGCGACGCGCAATTCCACGTGCTGCATCGCAATAATCATCATACTAATGGGCTACATCTTCGCCGATTGGATTTGCAACAGCTACCAAGCAAGCCGGAACGCGTACTTGCCGATTGTAAAGGTTGCCGATTGTAAAGGCAGCGCTGATACAGCGCGGCGAAACTGTTGAGCACCGGCACGATCTCGATGCTGTCGAGACCAAGGGTCTGCTTTAACGAGAATACGCCGTTGTAGAGTGGCTCCGCTTGCCCAGCGCGGCCGAGCCAACGTCAAGCTGACGAGACCGTTGAGCGCGAGAGGTCGCGTCTGTTGCAGTCAACTCCACCCCGGCCAACCGTGGCCTGCGCGAGCACCAAGGCCTATCCCGTATTTGCCGGCGCGGGTCAGCGCGATGACCTCCTCCGCTATGCGCGGCAAGATCGGTCTTCTGCGTGGATGGGATTGCCGACACGTCGATGCCGGCGGCTATCGCCGGCCGCGTGATTGCCAATCGTGCAAGCGCCCCCTCGGACTCACAACAGTTGCTTCGGTCGCGAGAGTGATCCACACCGTTCAAGCGTGAGGCTTGGCCCGCGCCTCATCGGCGAGCCGCACCAGCATCTTGCGTAACGCGTCGGGCGAAGTGACCCGTTCCGGAAAATCCAGCCGCAAGGTCTTGCCATCGGCCGCCAAGTCGAGGCCGTCTGGATCGCATCCGGTGCAGCGCCAGTCGGCCTGCTCGGCCGCGAGCAGCCGGGTAGCATAGAGCCCAAGCGCGTCTCGGTGATCGGCGTTCATGTGATCCATCGCGCCCTGCTCTGCCTCCAGCAGGCGGCCGGCATCGGAAACGTCGGTCAGGAACTGCTCCGCCTTCAGATCGACGATGCGCCCGAATCCAGCCACGAGGTGCAATCCCGACGGGCGGAGCAGAAAGAACGAGAAATCCGCAAAATCGGCATAATTTTCGGCCGAGGGGTGAGCATTCAGATACCGTCTGCGCAAAACCTTGCGCTGCTCCGTCCCTGCTTCCTCCGCCTTTCCCAACAGCATGATCCGAGCGCCTTCCAGCGGATCACCGGGCGCGCGTTCGTCGAGCATTAGCGAGACTCTTGGATCGGCCACCACGTTCTTGGTGTGCACGGCGAGCCTTGAAATCAAGAGGATCGGCGAGCCGTCGGCATCGCTCGCAATATTGACCAGCGAACAATAGGGATCGCCGGAGTCGACCATCAAAGTCGCCAACGCCCCCTGACGACTGCGCCGCAATAGCGATTTGGCAAGGTGCGACGGGTTAAAATTAGAAGTCGGTTGCATGGTTATATCTCGCCCATCCTGTTGCAATGAGGGTCTTTTTTCGGCTAAAGGGGCCTTGTTTGGGGTCGCGACGCATCACTTCGCCATGCGTTTTGCGGAACTCGGTCACACTTCAGCCCAGCTTGCATTGCTCGTTGACCAGGTTCGAAGCCCATTTATGCGGCGCCTAGCTGGATTGCTCGCCGTTTCAGCTAACCAGACTGTGAAAGCAGGCTCATGCCCACAATCGCCTTGGTCGATGACGACCGCAACATCCTGACCTCCGTTTCGATTGCACTCGAGGCCGAAGGTTATCGCATCATGACCTACACCGATGGCGCGTCAGCCCTCGATGGCTTCCGCACCAGCCAGCCCGACCTTGCGATCCTCGACATCAAGATGCCGCGCATGGACGGCATGGAGACGTTGCGTCGGCTGCGGCAGAAATCCGATCTGCCGGTGATCTTCCTGACTTCCAAGGACGAAGAGATCGACGAGTTGTTCGGCCTCAAGATGGGGGCCGACGATTTCATCCGCAAACCGTTCTCGCAGCGCCTCCTGGTCGAGCGCGTGAAAGCAGTGTTGCGGCGCTCGCAGCCGAAGGATCCGACGGCGCTGCCGAAGGAGAACGACGCCAAGGCGCTGGATCGCGGCCTGCTGCGGATGGATCCGGAGCGACACACCTGCACCTGGAAGAACGAGCCGGTGACCCTGACGGTGACGGAATTTCTGATCCTGCAGGCGCTGGCCCAGCGTCCGGGCGTCGTGAAGAGCCGCAACGCGCTGATGGACGCGGCCTATGACGACCAGGTCTATGTCGACGACCGTACCATCGACAGCCACATCAAGCGCCTGCGCAAGAAGTTCAAGATGGTCGACGAGGATTTCGAGATGATCGAAACCCTTTACGGCGTCGGCTACCGCTTCAAGGAAACCTGAGGCCGCGGGGAGTCGCAGCGCGCGAATAGCGCGCTGACGGCCTGGCCTCATTGAGGTAGACTGCGTTGGGGTGGACTTGCGTCTGAGGGCACTGCCGGGCGCAGGGACGCCGGAAACGGGGCATCAGCCATTGCTCGATCGAACGCATCCTGACTCGGGCCTGAATACGGATGGCCCATCGGCCGCTGTCGTGATCGACAGCGCCCCCGAGGAGACGCCTGCGATCTCGGGTTGGCAACGGCCGCTGAGCTGGCTGCGGCGCGCCGGCCAGTTCCTGTTCGCGCTGTCATTCTCGAGCCTCACCCGCCGCATCGTCTCGCTGAACATCGCAGGCCTGTTGGCGCTCGTGGCGAGCATTCTCTACCTCTCGCAATTCCGCGCCGGCCTGATCGATGCCCGCGCGCAGAGCCTGCTGGTGCAGGCCGAGATCATCGCCGGCGCCATCGCGGCGTCTGCCACCGTGCAGACCAACACCATCACCATCGATCCGGAACGGCTGCTCGACCTCAAGCCGGGCGAAAGCTACGGCGCGCCGGACGAATATTCCCCGCTCGACTTTCCGATCAATCCCGAGCGCGTGGCGCCGGTATTGCGCACCCTGATCTCGCCGACCAAGACGCGGGCACGCATCTACGATCCCAATGGCGGGCTTTTGCTCGACAGCCGCAACCTCGAAAACGTGTTGCGCTTCGAGCTGCCGCCGCCCTCGTCGGAAAAGCCGGGTCTGGTCGAGCGCGCGCTGATCTCGGTGCGCACCTGGCTCAATCGCGGCGACCTGCCGCTCTATCGCGAGCACGGACCCGAGAACGGCAACGCCTATGAGGAGGTTGCCGACGCATTGCGCGGCCAGAAGCGCAGCATGGTGCGCGTCAATGTCCGCGGCGAGGTGATCGTCTCGGTTGCCGTTCCCGTGCAGCGCTCGCGCACCATTCATGGCGCTTTGATGCTGTCGACCCAAGGCGACGACATCGACCAGATGGTGACCGCCGAGCGGCTCGCGATTCTGAAGGTGGGCGGCGTCGCGTCCGCGGTCATGATCGTGCTGTCGCTGCTGCTGGCCAGCACGATCGCAGGGCCCGTGCGGCGGCTGGCCGACAGTGCGGAGCGGGTCCGCCGCCGCATCAAGACCCGCATCGAGATCCCGGACTTCACCCGCCGCCGTGACGAGATCGGCCACCTCTCCGGCGCGCTGCGCGACATGACGGATGCGCTCTACAACCGGATCGAGGCGATCGAGATGTTCGCCGCCGACGTCGCGCACGAGCTGAAGAATCCGCTGACCTCGCTGCGTTCCGCGGTCGAGACCTTGCCGCTGGCGCGCAACGACAACAGCCGCGGCCGGCTGCTCGCGGTGATCGAGCACGACGTCAGGCGGCTCGACCGGCTGATCTCCGATATCTCCGATGCGAGCCGGCTCGATGCCGAGCTGCAGCGCCAGGACATGACCCTGGTCGACGTGCGGCGGCTGTTGACGACGCTGACCTCGGTCGCCAACGAGACAAAGCTCGGCCATGACATCGGGGTCGAAGTCCGGTTCGAGGGCCGCGGTGCCAACGACACCTTCTCCGTCCCCGGGCATGATTCGCGGCTCGGCCAGGTCATCTCGAACCTGCTGTCGAACGCGCAGTCCTTCTCCAGCGCCGGCGGCAAGGTTCGCATCACCTGCCGCCGTGTGCGCTCCGAGATCGAGATTGTGGTCGATGACGACGGTCCCGGCATCCGCGAGGACGCGCTACAGCGGATCTTCGAGCGCTTCTATACCGACCGCCCGCATCAGGGCTTTGGCCAGAACTCCGGCCTCGGCCTCTCGATCTCGAAGCAGATCATCGAGGCCCATAGCGGGCGCATCTGGGCCGAGAACCGGCCGGGTCCGGCAGACGACGAGGGCTTGCCCACGGTCTCCGGAGCCCGCTTCACCGTGCGGCTGCCCGCGCCATGACGGCGGCGGGGCCTAGCGTCCACGCCTCAGCCGTCAAGGTCGGAGACCAGGCTGTTCTGATTCGCGGTCCATCCGGATCCGGCAAATCGCGTCTCGCGTTCGATCTCATCCTGGCGGGTCGGGCAGGACAGATTCCTCCCGCGACCCTGGTCGGCGACGACCGTGTTCATCTCGCCACAGCCGGCAAAGAAATATGGGTCAGCCCGGCGCCGGGGTTGGCTGGCCTGATCGAGATTCGCGGTCTCGGGATCCGGAAATGCGACTTTGTGTCCGAGGCCAGGGTTGGACTCGTTGTCGATTTGATGGCGGACGACGCCGCGCGACTCCCGGCGCCGGAATCCCTTCAATGCGAGCTTTACGGTGTTTTGTTACCAAGAATACCGGTCGGAGCTGGATTTTTACCCCTCCCTCTGGTTGCAGCGAATCTCATTACTACTGAAACTTCATGTTCCAGTAATCTTTCGGCCAATTGTGTGAAGGGAATTGGTAACCATATCACCGGCACTATCGCGACCGACTAGACCGCGCAGTGCCTGCCATTCCGCAACTCAGATTCCGGGAGACTGGTACACATCCCCTCTTGCGTAGGGGCTCTGGATGGTCAAAGTGGCGCGTTCGTGCGGTGCACCCAAGGCGCCCGCGAGGAGTATCCAATGATTGGCCTGGTACTGGTGACCCATGGGCGCCTCGCCGACGAATTCAGAGCGGCGCTCGAACATGTCATGGGTCCTCAAAAACAAATAGAAGCCGTGACGATTGGTGCAGACGACGACTCTGATCTCTGTCGCAGCGACATCATCGAAGCCGTGAACCGTGTCGACACCGGCGACGGCGTCGCCATCCTGACCGACATGTTCGGCGGCACGCCATCGAATCTCGCCATTTCCTGCATGAGCCGGCCCAAGGTCGAAGTGCTCGCAGGCATCAACCTTCCCATGCTGGTCAAGCTTGCCAAGGTCCGCGAGGAGCGCTCGCTCCCCGACGCGATCGCGATGGCCCAGGAAGCCGGCCGCAAATACGTCACGATCGCCAGCCGCGTGCTCGCCGGCAAATGAGTGACGAGGACGCCCCCCAGGACCATGTAGCTGGGCCGGGGGTGCCCGCAGATGCATTGTCCCGGGAGCTCCTGATCACCAACAAACGCGGCCTGCACGCCCGCGCCTCAGCAAAATTCGTCCAGACCGTCGAGCGCTTTCAGGCTGAAATCTGGGTCACCCGCGGCGGTGAGACAGTCGGCGGACGCTCGATCATGGGCCTGATGATGCTGGCCGCAGCGCCCGGGACCACGATCCTGGTCTCGGCTGCGGGGCCTGAAGCCGAGGCGGCTCTTGCGGCGATTACCGAGCTCGTCAACGACAAGTTCCACGAAGAAGGCGTGTGAGCGGCTGACGTCGTCATTCCGGGGCGCGCGAAGCGCGAACCCGGAAGCTCGTAACGAAATGCCCTGTCAGATGAGCTCGAGATTCCGGACTCGCCGCTGGCGCAGCGCCCCGGAATGACGTGCTCCGGACTAGCTCGGCGGCTGGATGAATACCTTCCACTCGATCGCCGGGCCCGGCTGGCCCCGGAAAAAGCGTTGCGTGGTCATCACCAGCTTCTCGGCCTTGGGTGCATTCTGGGCCATCCAGGCCTCGCAGGATGCGATCCTGTTGTCTGTGGTGTCGCACACCCCGACGAAGCCGTCGCGCTTCAGCTCCTCCAGCGAGATCAGGCCTGATCCCCAGGTCTCGTCCGCCGTGTAGGGCACCGTGAACGGCCGCGGGTGATCGGGGCTGTAGAACGTTATCGGCGTGTTCATTTCCGAGTAGCCGGCCACCGCCGGCCAGGCCGAACCAAACCGGCCACGCCAGACCTCGGTCAGCTCGCGGGCCAATTGCGACCGCGCGCCATAGCCCGTCGTGCCGTTCGGGCTGGCCTTCATCTCGCGCAAAGCGATCGAGGGCGAGGCGACCAGGGTGATCAGCGAGAGCACGAGCCAGAGCGTCGCCAGTCGCGCCAAGGCGGCCTTCCGGACCCGCAAGCGCGGGATCGCGACCAGCGCCAGCGGCACCAGGAAGAACAGCGAGATACCCCAATCGGTCTTCATGTAGATCGTGAAAGCGAGCGCACCGAGCGGCGGCCCGATCGCAACGATCGCCTGCACCATCCAGACGTTTAGCGCCTGGCTCGGATTGACACCGGGATTGGGTCCCAGCTTCCAGATCCGGAAAGCCCAGCGCGGCGGCCACGCCAGGACCAGCAGCGCGAGCACGATCGGCAGCGCGAGCAGCGCCAGATTATGCCCGGCATAGCCGAGCACCAGCTGCGCGACCCTGCCGCGGTCGGAGAGCGTGTAGACGTCGCCGGCATAGGTCAGCGGCACGAAATCGACATCCCACAGCCAGATGAGATGCGGGATCATCGCAATCAGCAGCGTCGCGATGCCGACCCAGGGGGCGGGCGAAGCCAAGAATCTCAGCCTCTCGGGATGGATCAGCGCTGCCAGCCCGATCGCACCGATCATGGTCAGCACCCAGTATTTCGTCATCAGGGCGGCTGCGCCGGCAAGACCGAGCCAGATGCCCGAAACCACGCTCCGCTTCTCGAACGCGTTGAGATAGGCCAGCATCACGAGCGGCAGCGTGACCAGCTGCAGCAGGTCCGGATTGTATTTGAAGCCCTTGAAATTGAAGATCGGATAGAGCGCGAGCATGACGACGACGAAAAAGGCTCGCCGCCGGTCGACCACCTTCAGGCTGATGAACCAGCAGATGACGAGGCCGATGCTCACCGTGGTCATGGCGAGCGCGTAAGTCGCCCAATCCTTGGCTGGAAAGACCATGAACCAGAGGCCGGCGATCCAGCCCGACAGCGGCGGATGCTTGCCATAGCCGAGCTGGAACTTGGTGCCCCAGGCATAGGCTTCCGCGACATCCATATGGATGTCCTGCGCTGCCTTCAGATTGGTCAGGATCACGGTCCAGAGCACCGCGTGCAGAATTGCAAGCGTCACCACCAACCAGAGGCCGGTTGCGGGATCGCTGGCGCGCGCTGCCACCCAGGCGGACAGCCGCGCGATCGGGGAGCGGCCACGCGCGCGCGCCGTGGCAGGGAGAAAAGACGTGCTCGACATGGCCTTGTCCGTAGCGCGTTTCGAAGACCAGTGAAATCAGCTTGCCGTGAAGAAAGCCCCTGGAAATTCAGCAATATGGTTGCTGCTTTGGGGCCTGAATGCTATTGGCGCGGCCCATGACGACCGTCCCCATTCCCAACATCCGCAACTTCTCCATCGTCGCCCATATCGACCATGGAAAATCGACCTTGGCCGACCGCCTGATCCAGATGACGGGCGGCCTGTCGGATCGCGAAATGGCGGGCAAGGAGCAGGTGCTCGATTCGATGGATATCGAGCGCGAGCGCGGCATTACCATCAAGGCGCAGACGGTGCGCCTGCAATACCGCGCCAAGGACGGCAAGGATTACATCTTCAACCTGATGGATACGCCCGGCCATGTCGACTTCGCCTATGAAGTCTCGCGGTCGCTGGCGGCCTGTGAGGGCTCGCTGCTGGTGGTCGACGCCAGCCAGGGCGTCGAGGCGCAGACCCTCGCCAATGTCTATCAGGCGCTCGACAACAACCACGAGATCGTTCCGGTCCTCAACAAGATCGACCTGCCCGCTGCCGAGCCCGACAAGGTCAAGCAGCAGATTGAGGACGTAATCGGCATCGACGCCTCCGACGCGGTGATGATCTCGGCCAAGACAGGTCTCGGGATCCCTGACGTCCTGGAGGCGATCGTCACCCGGCTGCCGCCGCCGAAGGGCGATCGCGATGCGACCCTGAAGGCCCTGCTGGTCGACAGCTGGTACGACGTCTATCTCGGCGTCGTCGTTTTGGTGCGCATCGTCGACGGCGTGATGAAGAAGGGCCAACGCATCCGCATGATGGGCACATCAGCGGCCTATGATGTCGAGCGCGTCGGCTTTTTCACCCCGAAGATGCAACAGGTCGAGGAGCTCGGCCCCGGCGAGATCGGCTTCATCACCGCCGCCATCAAGGAAGTCGCCGACACCCGGGTCGGCGACACCATCACCGATGACCGCAAGCCGGTCGCGGAGATGCTGCCGGGCTTCAAGCCGGCCGTGCCGGTGGTGTTCTGCGGCCTGTTCCCGGTCGATGCCGACGATTTCGAAACCCTGCGCGCGGCGATGGGCAAGCTCCGCCTCAACGACGCCAGCTTCTCCTTCGAGATGGAGACCTCGGCCGCACTCGGCTTCGGCTTCCGCTGCGGATTCCTGGGGTTGTTGCATCTGGAGATCATCCAGGAGCGGCTGAGCCGCGAATTCGATCTCAACCTGATCGCGACGGCACCGAGCGTCATCTACAAGATGAAGCTGACGGATGGTTCGGAGATCGAGATCCACAATCCCGTCGACATGCCCGACGTCGTCAAGATCGCCGAGATAGAGGAGCCCTGGATCGAGGCGACGATTCTGACCCCGGACGAGTATCTCGGCAGCGTCCTGAAGCTTTGCCAAGACCGCCGCGGCAATCAGAAGGAGCTCACCTACGTCGGCAGCCGTGCCATGGTGAAATACGACCTGCCGCTCAACGAGGTGGTGTTCGATTTCTACGACCGGCTGAAATCGGTCTCCAAGGGCTACGCCTCGTTCGACTATCACCTGACCGACTACAAACCGGCTGATCTGGTGAAGATGCAGATCCTGGTCAACAACGAGCCGGTCGACGCGCTATCGATGCTGGTGCACCGGACCCGCGCGGAGGGGCGCGGCCGCGCTATGGTCGAGAAGATGAAGGAGCTGATCCCGCCGCACATGTTCCAGATCCCGATCCAGGCGGCGATCGGCGGCAAGGTGATCGCGCGCGAGACCGTGCGCGCGCTGCGCAAGGACGTCACCGCGAAGTGCTATGGCGGCGACATTACGCGCAAAAGAAAACTTCTGGAGAAGCAGAAGGAAGGCAAGAAGAAGATGCGGCAGTTCGGCAAGGTCGACATCCCGCAGGAAGCCTTCATCGCCGCGCTCAAGGTCGACAGCTGATCGATCCCCGCAGTTGCGGCTCCCCCTGACGGACACGATCTTCTGCATCCGTGCGGCCCTGGCGCCTGGCTCGATTTGGTAGCGCCGGCCGTTTTCCGATCCTTCGCCTGATTCGGCCTCACCTTGCGTTGAACCTCCGTCTGGAGAACGGAGCGGAGTATGGTTGCGGCTGCGCTGGATCTGATGCTGCGCGAGGCAGCCCAACATTACAATTCCGGCCGGCCTGATTCGGCCGACACGCTGTGCGGCGAAATCCTGGAGCTGAGACCGAACTATCTTCCCGCGCTCCATCTGGCCGCGGTTCTCGCATTGTCCGCGGGACGCATCGCCCAGGGGACGGACCTGCTTGGACGCGTGTTCAGCCTCGATCCAGACCATGTGCCCGCACTGGTGACGCTGGGCGATGCGCTTGCGGTGCAGGGTCAGCGCGATGGCGCGGTGGCGGCGTTCCGACGCGCTGTCATGCTCCGCCCGCTGGATGTTGCGCTTCAAGCCAAGCTTGGTGCTGCCCTGGTCGACGCGGCGCGATTCGCCGAGGCGGCTTCGACCTATCAGGCTGCGCTCGCGCGCGATCCCACCCAGGTGCAGATGCGCTTCAACCTTGCCGTCTGTCTTGCTGCTGATGGCCGTCTCGCCGAGGCAGAGCAAGCCTATCGGACCGTGGTTGCGCGCGATCCAGCCCACAAGGCCGCCTGGCTCAGACTCGGCAATCTGCTTGCCGACCGTTACGACGTGGATGCAGCGATCGCAATCTGCCATGAAGGTCTGAGCGCCAATCCGAATGAGCCGAGCCTCCATGTCGCGATGGCCGCTTGCCTCTATCGTTGCGGCAGGCGGGACGATGCGATCGGCCACTATCGCAAGGTGACCGAGCTCGCGCCGGAGGATGCAGCGACGCTCCGAAAGCTGGGCCTGCTCTTGCACGAGGCGGGCCGCACGAAGGATGCGGTCGAGATCTATCGGCGATGCGCCGCCCTCAATTCCACCGACGCGGAGATCCACAACCATCTTTGCGTCTGCCTGACCGAGCTCGGGCAACTCGATGGGGCACGCGCGTCCGCCGAACGCGCGCTGCAGATCAACCCTGGCTACGCCAAGGCGTACAACAATCTCGGCATCGTGCTCAAACGTCAGGACAAGATCGAGGCTGCGATTGCTTGCCATCGGCACGCGATCGCCGCCGATCCTGACGATGCCGACGGCTATGCCAACCTCGCAGTGGCGCTGCATCAGAAGGGTGAGCTCGATGAGGCACTGACAGCTGCCCGTCACGCAGTCTCGCGCGCGCCGGAGCACCCGCTCGTCCACGCCAACCTCGCCGGCCTCCTTCACGGCAGGGGTGATCTCGATGGCGCGCTCGCCGCATCGCATCGTGCCGTCGCGCTCGCGCCGGAGAACCCGATTCTTCACACCAATCTGGCCGGACTGCTGCACAGCAAGGGAGACATCGATGCGGCGCTCGCGACGTCGCGTCACGCCGTTGCGCTCGGACCGGAGCACCCGCTGGTCCGCTACAATCATTCACATCTGCTGCTGTTGTGCGGCGATCTCCAGAACGGCTTCGCGGACTATCGGTGGCGGAGCAGATGCGCCGAACATTCCGTCTCGGTCACGGGGCCGGAATGGCAGGGCGAGCCATTTGCCGGCCGAACGCTGCTGATCTTCGCGGAACAGGGACTCGGAGACACCCTGCAATTCATCCGCTATCTGCCGATGGTTGCCGCAAAGGGCGGAGCGATCGTGCTGCAGGTTCAGCCGCCGCTGGTGCCACTGCTCCGCGCGTTGCCAGACGTCACGGTCGTTGCGCAAGGCGCACCGCTGCCGCCGGTCGACCTTCAGGTGGCACTGATGGATCTGGCCCACGTGTTCCGCACCACGCTCGACTCCATCCCGGCTGATACCCCGTTTCTGAAGGCTGACCCAGACCAGGTGGAGACGTGGCGGCGCGCCGTCGGTGACGTCACCGGCCTGAAGGTCGGTGTGGTCTGGGCCGGAAGCACCGTGCACAAGAGCGACCGTTACCGTTCGCTTGCCGCACAGGCGCTGCTGCCGCGTCTGGTGATGCCGGGCGTGCAGCTCTACAGTTTGCAGAAGGAGCCGCGCTCTGCGGATCTGCCGGTTCTGGCTGCGCTCGGGTCCGCCGTCATCGATCTTGCGCCGGGGCTCAACGACTTTTCCGACACGGCTGCTGCCGTGGCCGCGCTCGACCTCGTGATCTCAGTCGATACGTCGCTAGCACATCTGGCGGGCGCCATGGGCCGACCGGCCTGGGTGCTCTTGCCCTATGCGCAGGATTGGCGCTGGCTGCGCCACCGTGAGGATAGCCCCTGGTATCGCAGCCTGCGACTGTTCCGACAGAAGCGGCCGCTGATCTGGGACGACGTCCTGCCGCGCGTCACCGCAGAGCTCCAGCGCCTGGCGACCACGCCAAACGCCGAGAGCTGAATTTCAGTAAGTTTCGAAAGATCGAGAACCATCGATAAAGACTTTTCTGCAATTTTCTCGAAAATGCTTTTTTCACCACCATTTCGGATTGTGTGATGATTCAGCTTCGGTCGATTTCGGCACGTTTGATCCTGGCCATCGCACTCACGGTCGCCTCCGCCTGCGCGGTGCTCGGGACCTTTTCCGTTCTGCAGCAGCGTTCATTGACCAAATTGGCCCTCGAGCAGCAACTCAAGCTGCAATATGACAGCATCATCGCCGCGATCGACTATGAGGGGCGCGCCGCGCTCGCGGTCTCCTCGACCATTGCAGGGCTTCCGCCGGTTGCCGACGCGGTCGCCAAGGGCGACCGTGACGGGCTGCAGGCGCTCTTGGTCGGCGCCCAGAAAGCGCTCAATGACCAGGGCATTCCGCTGATCACTTTCCAGACCCCGCCGGCGCTCGTATTCGCCCGGATCCATGCGCCCAAGACCTTCGGCGACGACATCTCGGGCCGGCGCAAAACGGTGGTCGAAGCCCTCAAGACCGGCAAGCAGATCGTCGGCGTCGAGCCGGGGCGCGAAGCGCTGAGCATCTTCGGCATGACGCCGGTCATGCGCGACGGCAAGTACTTCGCCAATGTCGATGTCGGCGCCGCCTTCGGCAAGGAATTCGTCGATCGCGCCAAAGCGCGCTTCGGCATCGATCTCGCCGTGCACTCCTTCGACGGCACC
>NZ_CAFK01000004.1 GCF_000239815.1 Bradyrhizobium sp. STM 3843
GGGTAACGGCGCAAGTGGCGCGACCGTGACCTATCAGGAGACCACAGACATGACCCACTTCACTGACATCGGCGTAGAGATCCACGGCCATGTCGGCCTGATCGAGATCAGGCGGCCGCCGCTCAACTTCTTCGACATTTCGCTGATCAACCAGATCGCGGATGCGCTCGAGGCATTCGATCGCGACATCGAGATCCGCGCCTCGGTGCTGGCAGCGCAGGGCAAGGCATTCTGCGCCGGCGCCAATTTCAACGATCCGGCGCGGCAGGCGCAGGAGGCCGGCGACAGCAAAGGCGACCCGGCTGACAGCCTGGGCCCGATCAACCATCTCTACATCCAGGCAGTGCGCATCTTCCGCTGCAAGAAGCCGATCATCGCCGCCGTGCACGGCGCTGCAATCGGCGGCGGCCTGGGGCTCGCGGTGGCGGCAGATTTTCGCATCACCTGCCCCGAAGCGCGCTTCTCGGCCAACTTTACCAAGCTCGGCTTTCATCCTGGTTTCGGGCTCACGGTGACGTTGCCGGAGCTGATCGGCAAGAACAATGCGGAATTGATGTTCTACACCAGCCGACGCGTCGCCGGCGAGCAGGCGTATCGCTGGGGTCTCGCCAATGAATGCGTGCCACAAAACGAGGTGCGACCCACCGCAATGAGGCTCGCAGCAGAGATCGCCGAATGCGCGCCGCTCGGCCTGCTCTCGACCCGCGCCACCCTGCGCGCAGGCCTCGCCGACCGCGTGATGGCCGCGACCAATCACGAGCTCGCCGAACAGAGCCGGCTGCGCGCCACCGAGGATTTCAAGGAAGGCGTCAAGGCGACCGAGGAACGCCGGCCTGCGAATTTCAAGGGACGGTGATTGCTTGGGGCGCCATCGCCGCCGGGCATGACGAGTAACTCATCAGCGGCTCACGTCGTGAGCGCGAATGCGACCCCAGCGATCAGGAAGCTGCCGCCTGACACCGCGTAGCCGCGGGCGCGCGCCGACGCGCAGACCTGCGCGACATCGGTGACGCGAAACGTCAGCCCGCTCATGATCTCAGCCACACCGGCCACGAAGCGGATGCGGCAATTGGGCAATTCCAGCATCGACGCCTGATCGGCATCGATCGTCGGCGCGATCTCGAGGATCTTGCCCCAATGCGCAGCCAGCTCCGCCGGATCGCGGCTCTGCAGCTCAATCTCGGTCAGCGCCTGCGTCACGTGCTTGCGGATCGCGCGCTGCCAGTCCGGCCCTGCCGGCGGATAAGGGCCAAGGACATCGTCGCTGCCCGTGGTGTGGTTGAGCTCGATGAAAGCGGCGCGGCAGTCGCGCGGATGCAGCTGGACGCCATGATAGGGTGGATGATCGATCACATTCGCCGTGCGCACGCCTAAGGAATTAACATGCGCGGCACGCGCGTCCGGATCGTCGCAAGCGAAGATCGCCATATAGCCGCCACGGCCGCCGGTCTTCTCGAGGAAGCGCCCCGCTGCCGTGCCTTCACGGATCGGCGCCACCACCTCGAGCAGGATCGCATCGACCGGCAGCAGCGCATTCTCCAGGCCGTATTTGTCGACATGCGGATCGCGATAGCAGACATCGAGCCCCATGATCGCAGCGATGTCGGATACGACAGGCTCGAGCTGCGGCGCGACCAGGCAGATCTGGCGGAGATGCAGATGGCCGCTCATGATCAACTCCTTCACCGACGGTGATAGACCTCAAGCGCATCCGCGGACACAAGACCTCATCCTGAGGAGCATGCGCAAGCGATGCGTTTCGAAGGATGGACGCCAGGTCAACTATTTTCCCTGAAACACCGGAGCACGCTTTTCGACAAAGGCCTTTGCCGCCTCCATGTGATCGGCGGTCTCGCTGCAGCGGGAATGGTGCATCGCCTCCGCATCGAAGCAGGCCTCGAGCGACAGCGTCTCGGCATTGTTGATGTTGCGCTTGATGTAGCCGAGCGTCACGATCGGACCGTGCGCCAACGACATTGCGAGCTCACGTGCGGCGGCATCGACCTCCGCGTCCGGCACCACCTTCGTCACCATCCCGAGTGCGTAAGCTTCCTGCGCGCTCAGCAGCGGCGAGGTCAGATAGAGTTCGCGCGCCTTGGCGCTGCCGAGCAGCTGGGTCAAAAAATAGGTGCCGCCGAAATCGCCCGACAATCCGACCTTGGCAAAGGCGGTGGTGATCTTGGCGGATTCACCGGCGACACGGAGATCGCAGGCGAGCGCGATCGACAGCCCGGCGCCTGCGGCGGCGCCATCGATCTGCGCCACCACCGGCTTCGGCATCTGGTGCAGCAGCCGCGACACCTCCATCCGGTCGCGCAGCGTCGCGACCTTGGTCTCAAAGGGCGGGGGCGCCTTGCCTTCGGCCATCGCCTTGACGTCGCCGCCGACGCAGAAGGTGCCGCCCGCGCCCTTGATCAGCACTGCGCGAACCTCGGGGTCATCGACGGCGCGGCGTGCTGCCGCGACAAGCCCGGTCGTCATCTCCGTGTTCAGCGCATTGCGCCGCTCAGGGCGGTTCATCGTGATCGTGAGCAGGCCGGATTCGAGGTGCTGCAGGACGGTGTTGTTGGCTGTCATGGGCCGGCGCTCCTCGTTTCCTTTTGAGTTACTTTCCGTCATTCCGGGGCGACGCGACAGCGTCGAACCCGAAATCTCGAGATGACGGACTCACATCGAGGTTCCGGATTCGATGCTTCGCATCGCCCCGAAACGACTGTGCTTAATGCTTCACCAGCGGGCAACGCGACATCTCCAGCGGCTGGAATGCCTCGTTGCCCGGCACGGTCGCGAGCAGCTTGTAGTCGTCAGAGCGTCCCTTCGATTCGGACGGCTTCTTGACCTCGAACAGATACATGTCGTGCACCATGCGGCCGTCCTCGCGGATCCGACCGTTCTTGGCGAACATGTCGTTGATCGGGGTCGCCCTCATCACCTTCATGACGGCGTCGGGATCAGTCGTGCCGGCGGTCTTCACCGCATTCAGATAATGCGTCACTGAGGAGTACACGCCGGCCTGCGCCGAGGTGGGCACGCGCTTGGTGCGCGCCATGAATCGCTTGGTGAAGGCGCGGGTCTCGTCATTGAGGTCCCAATAGAACGCTTCCGCTAGCAACAGCCCCTGCGCGGTCTCAAGCCCGACGCTGTCGATATCGGAGACGAAAGCGAGCAACGGCGACAGCCTCTGGCCGCTCTTGGTGAGGCCGAATTCGGCCGCCTGCTTGATTGCATTGATGGTGTCACCGCCGGCATTCGCGAGCCCGATCACCTTGGCCTTGGAGGCCTGCGCCTGCAGCAGGAAGGACGAGAAATCCGACGTATTGAGCGGATGGCGCACGCTGCCGAGCACCTTGCCGCCGGACTTCACGACCACATTGGTCGTGTCCTTCTCCAGGTCCTGGCCGAAGGCATAGTCAGCCGTGAGGAAGAACCAGGTGTCGAGGCCCGACTTCACCGCGGCAAGCCCGGTCGTGTTGGCCTGCGCGTAGGTGTCGAACACGTAGTGAACCGTGTAGGGACCGCAGGCCTCGTTGGAGAGGCGCACCGAGCCCGGACCGTTGAAGATGATGATCTTGTTGCGGGCCTTGGCGATCTCGCCGGCCGCGAGCGCGGTGGCCGACGCCGCGACGTCGTAGATCATCTCGACGCCCTGATTGTCGATCATGTCGCGGGCAATGTTGGCGGCGAGGTCGGCCTTGTTGAGATGGTCGGCCGCAAGCACCTCGATCTTGCGCCCCAGCACCTCGCCGCCGAAATCCTCCACCGCCATCTTGGCTGCGGTCTCGGAGCCGGGCCCGGTGATGTCGGCATAGAGGCTCGACATGTCGAGGATGCCGCCGATCTTCAGCGGCGGCTTGCTCTGCGCCACCGCGCCGCCCGATGTCAGCGTCAGGATGGCTGCGAGCGCAACCAGTGGCACCAACGCGCCGGACAACGAGGCGCGGGACAATATGCGCATCATTGAAATCACCTCCCTGATGGAGCCGCCGTCACTGCAGCGGTCCTTATTGTTTGGTCGCATCATGCCGCAGCGCCTGCCGAGCAGCAAGGGCAGCACCGAAGCGCGCGCAAATCACTGTGTCATGCCGTTTTTCCGTTCGATGGAATGGATGAAGTGTGTGATGATGATCGCATTCGAATCTCTTGGCGGCCGCAGACATGCCGAGCACGCAACGCGTGTTAGATGTATTAATTACAACCATACTCGCTGTCGCTGCGCCGACGGCAGTTGGTGCAGCGCCTTGCGCGTTCGCAGAACAGGGTGACGGCCGCGCGACCGAGGTCGTGGACGGTCGCAGCTTCCGTCTCGCCGACGGTCGCGAGATCAGGTTGGTCGGCATCGAGCCTGCGAGCGTGGATGGTGGGACCACACCAGCCGATGCATTGGCTGAGCTGGTGCGGGGCCGTGACGTCGTCTTGCGCGGGACCGATGACGCGCCCGACCGGTACGGGCGACAAAGCGCCTTCGTGTTCGTTGCGGATTCCGATGTGCTGGTGCAGCACGAGCTTCTCGCGCGGGGTGAAGCACTCCTGGCCGCCGACGTCACTGACAAGGATTGCGCGGCGACTCTCGCTGCGGCAGAATCCGAGGCGCGTTCCGCCCGTCGTGGAATCTGGTCGAGCGCGACGGTCATAAAAAGCGCAGAAAGTCCAGCCGATATTTTGACTGGGATTGGGCGATTTACTGTTGTCGAAGGGAAGGTGTTGTCCGTACGACAGGCGGGCACAACAACCTATCTCAACTTCGCACGTAACTGGACACGGGGCTTCGCTGTGACTATTTCAAGGCGTGTGCTGCCGGCCTTCGAAGCGGCCGGGCTCGCCATGAAATCATTGGAACAACGACGGATTCGGGTGCGTGGCTGGGTGGAGGCGCGTCCTGGATCGAATTCGGGGCCGCGAATCGATGTGGCCAAGGTGGCCCAAATCGAAATCTTGAGCAGCAACTGACGTAAGGTACGCGAGTAGCCAGGTGAACGGGTTTGCGAAACGGCACGGAACAGCGATGAGCAGTGGCCTTCGGGTCGCGTCCGTTTTGCTGTGTCTCGGCTTCGCCCTTGCCGGCTGCAGCGACATGGGCAAGCTGCAGCAAGCGACAGCGCCGACACCCACGCCGCGACCGAAGCCGGCCATCGTCCAGGCCACGCCCGCAAGCGATCGCGAGCACGAAAGAATCCTTGCAACCTACGGCGGTGCATACGACGACCCGCAGCTCGAAGCGCTGATCGGCAAGATGGTCGACCGGCTGGTGGCCGCGTCCGATCGCCCGGACCAGGGCTACAAGGTGACGATTCTCAACTCGGGCGCCGTCAACGCCTTCGCCTTGCCGACGGGCCAGCTCTACGTGACGCGCGGCCTGATCGCGCTTGCCAATGACACCTCGGAGCTCTCCTCGGTGCTCAGCCACGAGATGGCGCATGTGCTGGCCCGGCACGCGGCGATCCGCGAGGACCAGGCGCGCCAGGTCGCCGTGGTGGCGCGGGTGGGCTCCGACGACCCGGATCTGACCGCGCTTGCATTGGCCAAGACCAAGCTGACGATGGCGAGCTTCTCGCGCGCCCAGGAATTCGAGGCCGACGGTATCGGCGTCGGGATTTCGGCGAAGGCGCATTTCGATCCCTACGGCGCGGCGCGGTTTCTCAACTCGATGGAGCGCAATGCGGAGCTGAAGGCGGGAAAGGCCGGGCTTGATCCGCGGGCCCAGGACTTCCTGTCCTCGCATCCGGCCACGCCGGAGCGGGTGCAGAACGCGGCGGCCGCGGCCAAGCAATACGCCTCCGCCGAGCCCAAGGAGCACGACCGCGAGACCTATCTGTCGGCGATCGACAACATCGTCTATGGCGAAGACCCGAGCGAGGGCTTCGTGCGCGGACGGCGCTTCCTGCATCCGAAGCTCGGCTTCACCTTCCAGGCCCCGGAGAACTTCACGCTCGACAACACCGCGCAGGCGGTGATCGGCGTGCGCGAAGGCGGCGCCCAGGCGATGCGCTTCGACGTGGTGCGGGTGCCGGCCGAGCAGACGCTGGGAGACTATCTGAACTCGGGCTGGATGGAGAATGTCGACAAGTCCTCCACCGAGGAGCTCACGATCAACGGTTTCCCGGCGGCTTCGACCACGGCGAGCGGCGATCCCTGGCAGTTCAAGGTCTATGCGCTGCGCGTGGGAAGCGACGTCTATCGCTTCATCTTCGCCATGCGCCAGAAGACCACGGAGAGCGAGCGCAACGCGCGCGAGACCGTCAACTCGTTCCGCCGGCTGAGCCTGGATGAGATCCAGTCGGCACGGCCGTTGCGCATCAAGGTCATCACGGTGCAGCCAGGCGACACCGTGGAGTCGCTGGCGCACCGTATGGCCGGCCTCGACCACCCGGTCGAGCGTTTCCGTGTGCTCAACGGGCTCGATGCCCATACCCAGGTCAAGGTGCGCGACCGCGTCAAGATCGTGATGGAGTGACGCGCGAAGGACAAGGCCAATGGAGCAACCGGACACTCCCGCCATTGCCATGGCATGGTACCGGCCGGAGGAATGGGCTGATCTCAGGCGCCTTTGCCCCGACCTGACACCTATGAGGAATGGCTCGCCAGCGCGGAAGCTGCGATCGAGGAGCTCGGCGGTTCGCTCAACATGCAGATCGCAAAGACCCTCTTGACCGTTGACGAACTCCGACGATGGAAACGGGCAACGGGACGCGAGGTCACCGGAAAAATTCGCAGCCAGCTCGCGGTAAAGGCTGCCAAACGCCACCACCACAGTCCTTGGATCGCTGTTACCGTGGCGGACGTGCTGTGGCTTCGCCAAAACCCGCCTACGGCATCGGAATAGCGGACGCGCAAGCTCTGGGCCTACTCCAGGGCCTGCACGGTCGGGTGTGCTTTGGTGGCCGGCTTTGCCCGCGCTAGTTGGACGCGTCCCCAAACAAAAAGCCCAGCCGCTGGGGCCGGGCTTTCGTATTCAAACGAACGAATGAGCGTTACGCCGCCTCGTCGGCGACCGCAGTGTCATCGCCGTCGATATCATCGATATCGCCCTCGGCGTCGGCCTCGCCCTCGGCAGCCGCATCGGCCTCGGTCTTGGCGCCGCGGCGCGGGCTTTTGGCGAGCTGGCCCTCGATCTCCTTGACCGCTTCGGTCTCGGTCGAATGCTGCACCACCGCGATCTCGCGCGACAGCCGGTCGAGCGCCGCTTCATAGAGCTGACGCTCGCTGTAGGACTGCTCGGGCTGCGACTCCGAACGATAGAGATCGCGAACGACTTCGGCGATCGCGACGATGTCGCCGGAATTGATCTTCGCTTCATACTCCTGAGCGCGGCGCGACCACATCGTGCGCTTGACGCGGGCGCGGCCCTTCAAGGTCTCCAGCGCCTTCTTGACCAGCGCCGGATCCGACAGCTTGCGCATGCCGACATTGGCGACCTTGGCGGTCGGAACGCGCAGGGTCATCTTGTCCTTGATGAAATTGATGACGAAGAGTTCGAGCTTGGCGCCCGCAATCTCCTGCTCCTCGATCGCCAGGATCTGGCCGACGCCATGCGCCGGATAGACCACGAATTCGTTGGTCTTGAAGCCCTGGCGCTGGGTCGGCAGCTTCTTCTCCTCGACGCGCGGCGCTGCAGCAGCAGGGGCCGCAGGCGCAGCGGCCGGCTTGACTGCCGCGGTCTTGGCCGGGACAGGCGCAGCGGCGGCCTTGGGGGCAGCAGCGGGCTTCGGAGCAGCAGCAGGCTTGGCAGCAACTTTCGCGGTAGACGTCTTCACGGCAGCGGTATTCACGGAAGAGGCCTTGGCAGCAGTAGCTTTCGCGGCAGTCTTGGCAGTCTTGTCAGGCATTGCGCTTCTTTTGTTCTTCGAGGATTTGGCAGCCGAAGCCTTTGCGGCAGCCCGAACTTCCTTTACAGGAGCCCGAACACGGCCTTTGGGAACGCTGCGGCTGGCCGCGGCGGGCTTTTTGGTACTCTTGGAAGCACTCTTTTTACGCGTTTTCTGTGACACAGCCTGCGCGCGGAACTGCCACGCCCCTGTTTGATGTTGCGGGAACCTAAAAGGGCGGCCAAGAATACGCATGGCCGGGTTCGGCTTGAGAATGTGCCATATATAGCACATTTCCCGCAAATATCAATGATTTAGAGGTCGGGATGGCGGTATTGTGACGGTTCCACGTGGTTAGGGTTAAGTGGCGAGGCGCCCGGCCCAGACAATTGCACCGTTCGGCCGTCGCCATCCTGTGTTACATCGTTGTTTCCGCGTAATGATTTCGTAACCATTCACCCGTCCCACAACGGGTGCCAGCTGCGACATCCACGGTCAAGCGCAGGCCGGATTAATCCCCAGCGCCCGGGTTCGACGAAAAATATTTTTCGAACTTGCCGTCCTCGCCATCGTGCTCCTTGGCGTCGGCGGGCGGGTCCTTTTTCTGGGTGATGTTGGGCCACGCCTTGGCATATTCGGCGTTCACCTCCAGCCACTTTTCCAGCCCCGGCTCGGTGTCCGGCTTGATGGCGTCAGCCGGGCATTCGGGTTCGCAGACGCCGCAATCGATGCATTCGTCGGGATGAATGACCAGCATGTTCTCGCCCTCGTAGAAGCAGTCTACCGGGCAGACCTCAACGCAATCGGTATACTTGCATTTGATGCAGGCTTCAGTGACGACGTAAGTCATCCAACGCTCCGGAACGGTCTAAAAATCGGCTGGCCTGCACTAGCGCAGGACGTGATGTGCCGCAAGTGAACGGGACGAAGAACTGAACAGTGCCTATCGTCCCGTCAATCTGACTGCTGTGCGAGCGGAGCTCTGACCTCGGGTCCGATCTCCGCTATGCAGGTCGCCGGCCATATCGGCCTCACGAGCTACCTTCCAGATCGACATAGAGCACGCGCGCGGACGCCGCGTCGCCACGCCGCTCGGCAAAGGCTACCACCTTCAACACGCGGACGCTGCGGTCGAGCGCGATGGTAAGCACGTCGCCAGGCTTGACGCCGTGCCCTGGCGAGGTCTCGCGAACGCCGTTGACGCGGACGTGGCCGGATATCACCAGCGCCGCTGCGCTCGAGCGGGCCTTCACCACGCGCGCATGCCACAACCATTTGTCGAGGCGCTGGCGCTGTGACGGGGTTCCCGACGTCGGCGTTGTCCTTCTCGCGAGTGCGCCGGGAACGGCGCGCGTCAATCCTTGCGATTGTTCGCCGTGAGTTGCTCTTTCAGCGCGGCGAGCTTGGCAAAGGGCGAGTTTGGATCGATCGGCCGGTCGCGATCGCGCGAGCCGGAGCTCGAGGCGTAGGGTCGCAGCGCCGGGCCACTGTCACGCTTGTCGCGACCGCCCTTGCCGAAGTCGCGGCCCTCACGGCCGCCCCGACCCTCGCGGTCGCCGCCGAACTTGCCGCCCTTGCGGTCGCGGTCACGATCCCGGCCCTTGGCCTCGTGATCGCGGGGGGGACCGCGGTCCTCGCGCGCCTGGGCGCCCTCGCCCTGTGCCTGTTGAGGTGCGGCGCCCTCACGCGGCGGGCCCTTGCGAAAGTCCTTGCCGAACTCCTTCACCCGATCGCGGCGACCGTGCCCTTGCCCATGGCCGCCATAGCGGTGACGTTCACCCCGTGGCTCGCCTTCGGCCGGGGCCGCCGCACCCGCGCCCTGCTCGCCGGCAGCCTGCTGGGGGCGGTCCTGATGCGGGCGATGATGCCGATGGCGCTGATGTTCGTGCCGCGGGCGGCGCTCCTCGGAGCGGCCGCCGGGACGCCAGACCTCGACCAGCTGCGGCTCAGCGGCAGCGGGCGCAGCCTCCGCGGCAGTATCTGCCTCTGCGCTGGCGGCTTCCGTGCTCACAGCTTCCGTTTCAGCCGGCACCGCCTCGGGCAGCTCGGCCTGGGCCGCATCCGCGGGCTCCGGCGCGACGGCAACGGCCTCCACCACGGGCGGCTCCGACGCGGGGGCCGGCTCTTCCGCGGGCCGCGGCGCGAATTCGATCGTCGGCAAGGACGCGGCGGTTGCGACCGGCGACGCCTCTTCGATGGTCTCGACCGTCTCCGGCACGGCTGCGACCTGTTCGACGACCGGCGCTACTGCAGCTTCTGCCACTGTTGGCGCGGCCTTGAGCGGGGCTTCGGCAGGGGTCTCAATGGGGGTCTCAGTGCCGGCCTCAGACGTGGTCTCCAACGTGGCCTCGGCCGGCGCGGCCTCAGCCACCGTGTCTTCAGCGACTGCGGCTTCGGCGGCTGCGTCTTGGGGTTGGGCTTGGGCTGGCGCTTCCACCGGCTTTGGCGGCAACGGCGGACGCTTCTCCATGCGGTAGCCGAGCGCGCGCAGGATCGACGCGAAATCCTCGCCGGCCGAGCCAGTGAGCGAGGTCATCGCCTGGGTCACGACGAAGCCGCGGCCGTCGAACGCGCCGGCCGGCTTCTCGCCGGGAGCGTTCTCGCGCCAGGCCAGCGCCGGCCGAATCAGATCGGCCAGGCGTTCGAGAATATCGACGCGCACGGCGCGCTCGCCGCATTGGCGATAACCGAGCACGCGATAAGCATCCCGCGGCAGGGTCTTGTCGACCGGAAACGAGGTGCGGCCCGAGCTCGCCAGATGCTGCGCACCCGTCAGCGCGGACATGTCGACATTGCCCTGTTTCTCAGCCCACAGCAGCGCCGCGAGGGCGCGCGCGGCGGGCTTGAGCAGCGCCGGGACGTAGATGTGGTAGGCGCCGAAGCGGACGCCATATTTGCGCAAGGTGGCGCGCGAGGGCTGATCGAGATCCTTCATCTCGTTGGCGATCTTCGCCCGCTCGATCACGCCGAGCGCCTCGACCAGCTGGAAGGCGATGCCGCGCGCAATGCCGGTGATGTCCTCGGCCTTGGACAGTTCGAACAGCGGCCCGAGCAGCTTTTCGATATGGGTCTTCAGCCACAGGTCCAGCCGGGCCTGGACCTTGTCGCGTGCCGCTCCGGTGAGCCGCTCGTCGGCGATGATGCGCAGCCGCGGATGCAAGGCATCCTCGGTCGCAACGAGCTTGGCGACCGCATCGCCGGTCCAGCGGATGGTGCCGTCGGCGGTGAGCACGAAATGCTCGTCCGGCGCGTTGGACAGTTTTTCGGCACGCGCCTCGATCTCGCCGGCCAGGGCTTTCTGGGCCGCGGCCTGCAGGGCCTTGGCCTCGGAGCCGGCCTCCGCGGCGTCGGGCGCGAAGGTGAATCCATCCAGCCGGCCGATCGCGTGCCCTTCGACGATCACTTCGCCAGTCTTGCCGATTTCCGTATTCAAAACACTGTTCTCCCGCAGGCGCCGCATCAATACACTGGTACGACGATCAACGAAACGCTCCGTGAGCCGTTCATGCAGGGCGTCTGACAATTTATTTTCAACGTCGCGGGTAATCCCCTGCCAATGATCGGGATCGGCCAGCCAATCCGGCCGGTTGGCGACGAAGGTCCAGGTGCGGATTTGTGCAATCCGCCCGGACAGCGTGTCGATATCGCCGTCGATGCGATCAGCCTGATCGACCTGCGCGGCATACCAGGCATCCGGAATGCGCCCTTTCTGCATCAGGAAGCCGAACACGGTGGTCACAAGCTCGGCATGCGCGGCCGGCGACAGCTTGCGGTAGTCCGGGATCTGGCAGGCCTCCCATAGCCGTTCGACCGCGGCAGGACCATGCGCCATATCGCGTACCTCGGCGTCGCGTGCGGCATGATCGAGCACGCGCAAATCTTCGGCAATCGGCGCCCGGGTCAGGGCCTCATGCGCGGGCGGCAGCGCCAGCGACACCTGCAGGGCGCTGACGCTTGCGAAATCCAGCCGCGCATTGCGCCATTGCAGCATCTTCACGGAATCGAAGGTGTGGTTCTGCAGCGCATTGACGAGCTCAGGCTCGAACGGAGCACAACGTCCGGTAGTGCCAAAGGTGCCGTTGCGCGTGGCGCGCCCGGCTCTCCCTGCGATCTGGGCAAATTCCGCCGGGGTCAGCCGCCGGAACTGATAACCATCATATTTGCGGTCGGAGGCGAAGGCGACGTGATCGACGTCGAGATTGAGGCCCATGCCGATCGCGTCGGTGGCGACCAGGTAGTCGACATCGCCGTTCTGGAACATCGCCACCTGCGCGTTGCGCGTGCGCGGAGATAACGACCCCAGCACGACCGCCGCGCCGCCATGCTGCCGGCGGATCAGTTCGGCGATCGCGTAGACCTCGTCGGCCGAGAAGGCCACGATCGCGGTCCGCCGCGGCTGCCGCGTGATCTTGCGGTCGCCGGCGAATTCGAGCTGCGACAGCCGCGGCCGCGTCACCAGCGATGCGCCCGGCAACAGCCGCTCGATGATCGGCCGCATCGTCGCCGCGCCCAGCAACAACGTTTCGTCGCGACCGCGGCGGTTGAGAATGCGGTCGGTGAAGACGTGGCCGCGCTCGAGATCGGCGGCGATCTGGACCTCGTCGACCGCGAGGAACGAGACGTCGAGGTCGCGCGGCATCGCCTCGACGGTCGAGACCCAGTAGCGCGGATTTTTCGGCTTGATCTTCTCCTCGCCGGTGATCAGCGCCACCAGTTCGGTACCGACGCGATCGACGATCTTGTTGTAGACCTCGCGCGCGAGCAGGCGCAGCGGCAAACCGATGATACCGCTGGAATGCGCGAGCATGCGCTCGATCGCAAGATGAGTCTTGCCGGTGTTGGTCGGACCAAGCACGGCGGTGACGCCGGAGCCGGCAGCACGATCAGGCGTGCGCTCGAAGGGCGAGGCAGCCGAAGAGGACGAGAAAGCCATTCGTTAATTTTAAGTCTTTGCCGGCGAGAGGCGCGTGCGAGCCGTGACGCGCGATGGAACCATGTTTTGAAGCTGTTTCAGGAGGTCGCGACCCCGCTCATCTGTCTCACTTTGCAACGCATATAGTGCCGCGCCTTAAGCTTCGGAACGCCTTGAGAACGAATCACGCCCGAATCGGTGACTCCTGTGTCTTTCCGGCTTCGTTCACGCAACATCTCGCGCATGACGCCAGGGAGTGCACTAGATCAAGTTTTACGGACGATCACAAGCAACCGTTTTGCGACGGATTCGGCGCAGGCGACGCGGGCGCTGAGTCGAATCAGATTCGTGCCGGAGTCAAACGGATTCATGCGCTGACTGCCTCGTCATTCCGGGGCCGCGCGCGTCAGCGCGACCTCGGAAACCAGATGTGGAGAGCGAACGGCGGCTGCGGGCTCGCCAGCCCTACTGCGTCTTCGCCACATGCGGCGGAGTGGCCTGCGTCACGAAGCTGGTCGCCTGCAGCACGCCGGTTCCGAACGGGGTCGGGATCACCAGCTTGAACGGCACCAGGACGCGCGTGCCGGCGATCGGCACGAAATAAATCTCAAGGTTGCGCGCGTTCGCCAGATACTTGATCACGGGCCTGTCCGGAATATAGCCGGCCACAGGCGTGAAATAGATGGCGCAGACCAAGGCCGGCCCGCGATAGCCCTTATCGGCCTTCACGTTCTCCATGCGCTTGAAATCGAGCTTGAGCTCGTAGCGCATGCGGCCATCGAACACCGGCGCGCCGGCGCGGCAGGCTTCCGGGGTGAGCAGCTCGCCATTGCCGGGAACGCGCAACAGCGAGGCCGTCATCGGATCGTAGACGCCGTGCTTATGCGCCTCGGTCACCGGGATCCGGTCGGGATCCACCGGCGGCGTCGGATCGATGCCGAACTCCTTCACATTGCCGTTGGCAAGCGTGATATGGATCTGCTCGGACTTCTTGCCCGCTGTCGTCGAGGCCTGGTAGCTCTGGCCGACCAGCGCGCCGTTGACGATACGTCCCTGGGCGGAGCCCTGCCCCGAGCCTTGCGAAAAGCTCTTCAGCAGCCCCGCGGTGCCGCCTTGCGCGGCCGCACCGTATTGGTCGTCGCCGATCTCGATGACCCAGGTGCCCTTGCCGATCGGAATGCCGGCGAGTGTCGCCTCATATTCGGCATCGAGCCGGCCCTGGGCATCGGCTCGCGGGACCGCGGTGAGCAGCGCCACGGTCAGCGCAAGCATCCCAGCTGCGCGAAGCGCAAACCGGGAGCCAAGGGCGCGGCCACAGGCGGGCGCGACGTTCGGGTGGGCTATGCTATGAGTCACGTCTAAGGGCCGATCCTGCCAAAACCGCCTGTGCGCGCAATTGCGCGATCGCCTTGTTACTTAAGTCAAAAAAACCGCGGTACAACGCAACTGGTCCATCAATGGCGGCTTTTCCCGCGCTTTGAGCCTCGCTCGGCTCGGAAAGCGCCCGCTCGGCCGACCCGGCCCGGTCATCGCCAGCCGGCGGAGCCGCTTGGTCCCGGTTGAGGGCGCCGAAGGTCGCCCGACCGTTCGCGGCACCGGGGTATCCTGGCGCTCCGATTGCGCCGTTTATATGATGGCGAGCGGATAGCTATGGCCTTGATCCGGCAAGGCCTTTTCGGGTCGGAATCGCGTCCGGGCAACCTCTCAACCCGCCCGTGCCCTTTTCCCGCTGTCGTTTGGGAGACCAGACGAGCGCCGCTCGCCCTGAATGAGCGGGAGGCGGGCCGGCAGGCCCGCATGCGTAACCAGAGCCGGCCTTCAAAAACTTGACGTATTCGCCCATGCCCCCTATACGTCCGCGTCTCCCAGAGAGAACTGGACGAATTTTGGACCCCCGCGCCGCCCGCCTGATGCGGCCTATGGGTGCGGGGATGGAAGAGGATTTGCAACATGTCGCGGCGCTGTGAACTGACGGCCAAGGGCCCCCAGGTCGGCCACAAGGTGAGCCACTCCAACATCAAGACCAAGCGGCGCTTCCTGCCGAACCTGTGCAACGTGACCTTCATCTCGGATGCACTCGGCCGCAACGTGCGCCTGCGCGTCTCGACCAACGCGATCAAGAGCGTCGACCACAATGGCGGCCTCGATGCCTATCTGCTCAAGGCCAACGCGGCTGCGCTGTCGCCGCGCGCGCTGGAGCTGAAGCGCCAGATCGAGAAGAAGGCCGCCGAGACCGCGCCGACCGCCAAGGCGAGCTAACGAAGGCCAGGTGAGGGCGGAACTCGCTGCTTTGTGGCCAGCGAGTCTGCTCGCTCGGAGCATTTGAATACAGAAAGAAAGGCCGGGTCGAGCGACCCGGCCTTTCTGTTTCGTGATCGGAAGCCGACTTGCTTTAACCTACCGATGCATGCAGGTGAAACACCTGCACGCTGTTGCGAGCGTGCCGGAGAAGACCAAGCGGAAGTAGGAGCTCTCCGCGCCGAACTTTGCCTCGATGCATCGGCGCAAGTTTCTTGGCCAGTTTCTTGGCCAGTTTCTTGGCCATGTAGTTCCGGTCCTCATCAGTGCTGATCGCGAACGTACGCTTCGGTCCTTGCAGGCGACCCGAACAAATTGAGCAGTGATCGTTCGCGCAATCACTCTTCCTGAATTCATCATACGAACCAGCCCAGCAATTCCTGCCTGCTGGAATAAGTGTCAAAAAACCCTATCTCCCAAAGCGTCACGGGATGGTCTACACTCGCCAAGGTCGCGCCTGGGAGAGTTGCAATCGTAATGAAGAACATCGTCATCTGCTGCGACGGCACCGGTAACGAGATCAGCGAAAACATCTCCAACGTGCTGAAGCTCTATCGCTGCCTGCGCAAGACCGACAAGACCACGCCGCATCAGGCGGTGTTCTATGATCCCGGCGTCGGCACGCTATCGCAACCAGACACCTGGAACCGCATCAAGGCCAATTTCAACATGGTGCTGGGGCTGGCGACCGGTTACGGGCTCGATGACAACGTGATCGCAGCCTACTCCTTCCTGGTCCATCATTACCAAGACGGCGACCGGATCTTCCTGTTCGGCTTTTCCCGCGGCGCCTACACGGTGCGCGTGCTGGCCGGATTAATTCACAAGATCGGGCTGATCTCGCCGGACCAGGTCAACCTGGCGGGATCAGGCCTGATCGCCTACAAGAAATATTCCTCCGACAATCCGAAGGCCGGACGCGGCGTCACGCTGCGCGCCGAGATTGCCGACGAGGACGGTCCGCTTCCGGAAAGCCGCAACGACCAGGCCGCGCAATTTGCCCGCATCCTGTCGACGCGGGCTCCCTCGATCCATTTCATCGGCGTATGGGATACGGTCGCGAGCGTGATCGTGCCGCGTCCGGATCGCTTGTACTGGCCGAGCCTCGAGGAACTGGCCTTCACGATCCAGAATCCGAGCGTGAGGATCTTCCGGCAGGCGATCGCGATGGACGAGCAGCGCTGCATGTTCCGCCTGAAGAAGTGGGACGAGCCGCAGACCTTCAAGCCGGTGCGCTTCAACGACGTCAATGCGACCCCGCAGGATGCCAAGCAGGTGTGGTTCGCCGGCGTGCATTGCGACGTCGGCGGCGGTTATCCGGAGAAAGAGTCAGCGCTGTCGAAATATCCGCTGCTGTGGATGATCGACGAGGCGATCGAGGCGGGGCTTTGCGTCAACCCGCGCACCGTCAACCAGCTCGCCTGGGGCGTGCAGCGCAAGGGCAGCCCGTTCTCCTATGTCGCGCCTGAGATTCGCGGGCAGCTACACAATTCGATGACGCCGCCCTGGCGGCTGCTCGAATTCATTCCGAAGAAAGACAAGTACAAGGAATGGCCGGCCCGCAAGTCGCATTTCGGCTTCTACATTCCCGATTGCGAGCCGCGCTTCATTCCCGATGGCGCATTCATCCACGAGAGCGCCTTGATGCGGATCGCCGAGATACCGGAGTATCGGCCCGTCAACCTGCCTGCGTCCTATGAGCGCATACCGCTGCCGGTGAAGGGCGACGCGTAGGAGATTATCGGCGCGTCAGCCTCAGGTGTCGTCCCGGCGAACGCCGGGACCCATACGCCGCGGCGGCTGTGAGTTCGCGATGCCGGGTGCCATAGCGCGGTTCGATAACTAATAGCGGTGGCGATGGGTGCCTGCTTTCGCAAGGACGACAGCGGGGTGTAGGGCACGGCCAACGCCGCAATATCCTAATCTCTCGACTGCCCTCACGCCGCGCGGTGCTTACGTCCCGGCACGGCCGCGAGCGGCTCGCACATATGGCCGCGCGCAAGCATCACCATCGGTCACACCATCGTCAGATGGATAATCCCGTCCTCGACCTCACCCCGCGCGAACCGTTCACGCGCCATCTTCTCATAGATCGTGCGGCGTTTGTGCAGGTAGCTCAGCGCCTCATTGCGGGTACGGAATTCGGTCTTGAGCTGGCAGACTAGCCGAACCGATCCGATCGCCAGCGCAAAGGTGACGATCCGCTTCTCGTTCCACGTGTCCGGCTCGACGACCTGGACACCGCGTGCAGGGTGCTTGACCATCTCGGCTTTCCTCCCACAGCGGCTTGCATCTCAGTTTGTATAAGGCGGAACGCTAGCGGACGATCCGCCTCTTGCGTTTCTTTTTCAGCGCGGTCGCAGGATCGGCCTGCGTTTTGGCCTGTTCGGCCTCCTTGGCCAGGCGCAGGGCACGAAGGCGTTCCATGTTCTTGCGGACGTCGACGGCACGCTGATTGAACTCGGCCATCGCCTTGGCGCCCTCTTCGGACGCGATACGCTGGCGCTCGGCCCGCGCGAGACTTTCGGGAGACGGTTCAGACGCTTTCTTGCGGACCATCTTCCCACCCTATCGGTGACGCGCGAACGATGTGTGACGCGCAACAGCCCGCTCGATCCAACGGATCGAACGGGCGGACGGCACCATTTCAATACATCAGTGAAATGGCGCAAGCAGCTCAGGCGAGCGACAGATTTTCCGCGCTCACTTTGCCACGCATCTTGTCAGTCTTGAGTTCAAAAGAGACCTTTTGACCCTCTGCGAGACCGGAGAGACCGGCCCGCTCGACGGCGCTGATATGCACGAACACATCCGCTCCGCCGTCCTGGGGCTGAATAAAGCCAAAGCCTTTTTGGCCATTGAACCACTTCACCGTACCTTGCGGCATTGCTTCTTTCTCCAAAGCATTCTTCGCGTGACCATCACGCGAACTCATTCAACTGAGCGATGTCTTTGGGAAATAGCCTGCGGGGCACATTCAAAAAGGCACAGCGGCTAATCGAACACATCGAAGGTAGAGGTTCTGGAAATAAATACAAGCCAACGGGCAGAATTGTTTTCGTGTGGGGGATGGTGTGATCCTCATGAAGGCGCGTGCGTGCGCCCCCCGATCCGCCCAGAAATTGCTGGCAATCCCCCGTTGGCATCCCTATCTTTGAGAGACCCGCGGTATCGGCGAGGCCGCCGCCGGCTGAGAGACAATCGTGCTCCCGCCTTCCATCAAGGAGAGCACGGTGGTTCATTTCAATCAGACCAACGTTGAACTGACACGCGTTTCGTCGAGTCGAGTCTGCGACAGCGCGATACTCATGCCGCAGAACGACAACTTCGTCGATGACGGCCCCTGCCCTGTCTGCCGCGGCGATGCCGGAGCTGACCGGCCAAGCGTGGAATATCATGGACGTCAGTTGCGGCGCCGCTGGGTGTGCCATGCTTGCGGCCATCAATGGACCACCAATCCCCAGGGCTGACGCGCAAACGCCGGCGCGCCGCGCGATGCGCGGCTGCAATCGACCGCCCATCAGCGCAGCCCGCCAAACCAAAGGAATGAATTCGTGCAAGTCTTCGTTCGCGACAATGATGTTGATCAGGCTCTACGGATTCTGAAGAGGAAGCTGCAACGCGAAGGCGTGTTCCGCGACATGAAGCGACGGAGGTTCTACGAGAAGCCGTCGGAGCGTGCGGTCAGGGAAAGAGCCGATGCGGTGCGGCGCAAGCGCAAACTGGCCCGCAAACAGGCAATTCGCGAAGGACTGCTGCCCGCTCCGCCGGCAAAGAAGCCCGCGCCGAAGCGACCCCCGCGGATCGGATAGGACCGGCCAGGAACGGACTGCCGCGAGCGGCCGGCGTTCGCGCAGCCAGATCGGCGTCGCAGCAGGACGCAGCAATCAGCGGCGTTCGCCCTTTTCTTTCGCCGCCTTCGCTGGCCCCGTCCCGTGCGCCGTCCCGGCGTTCGCTTCACGAGCCAGGCGTTCTGCCTTGAGCCGCTCCCGGTTGTCGTAAAAGGCGCGCTGCTTCTCTTCATACTCTGTGCTGGCCGCCGCTCGCGGCTTGAACAGCTTTTCGGCTTCGAGCACAGCCTTGGTTTGGCTTCGCTTTAACATATGGAGTTTCCTTGTTTGAGTAAGCGGAGGCTGCCTGCAATCCAGCGGCGGGACGCCGCCCGCCGGACCCGCGCAGGCGAGGCCTGCCTGCACACGCCGAAATGAGGCCCTCGGCGAAGGTCATTCGGCGAGGTCATTCGCCCCGCGACGTCATCGCGGTCAGACGGATTGATGGGTAAGACAGATGATCCAGGTTGAAACGCTCGCAATCGACGGCGCTCGCGCCTGTCGGAAAGTCCCGCTCTGATGAGTTGGGCTGACGGATCGCGCGATTTGCCGTTCCTATAGCACACAACGCCCGAACACGCGACTTGTTTCAAGCTGCAAGCTGCGGCGTTTGGGCCTAGCACCTTACGCCGCGCGGTGCTTGCGCCCCGGTACGGCCGCGAGCAGCTCGCGCGTATAGGCGTGCTCCGGATTGGCGAACAGCGCTGCCGTCGGCTTCATCTCGACGATCGCGCCTTTCTGCATTACCGCGATGCGGTCGCAGATCTGGGCGGCAACGCGCAGATCATGCGTGATGAACAGCATCGACAGCCCAAGCCGCGCCTTCAGATCCTCGAGCAGCCGCAACACTTGCGCCTGCACCGAGACATCGAGCGCGGAGACCGCTTCGTCGGCCACGATGATCTCGGGCTCCAGTGCCAGCGCGCGCGCAATGCCGATGCGCTGGCGCTGGCCGCCGGAAAATTCATGCGGATAGCGCTCGATCGCGCCAGTATCGAGCCCGACCATGCCGAGCAGCTCCTGGGCCCGGCGTAGCGCGGTAACCAGCGGCGTGCCGCGCGCGACCATACCGTCGGCGATGATGCGGCCGACCTTGCGGCGCGGATTGAGCGAAGCAAACGGATCCTGGAAGATCATCTGGATGCGATGGCGCTGCTCGCGCAGCGCGGCGCCTTCGAGCACGGTCAGATCGATATCGCCGATCCGGACCGTACCGCGGTCGGCCTCGATCAGCCGCATCACCAGCCGCGCGACCGATGATTTGCCCGAGCCGGATTCACCAACCAACCCGAGCGTCTCACCCTTGTGGATCGTGAAGTTGACCTCGTTGGCCGCGCGCGTCTGTCGCGCTGCACTGAACCATCCGGTCGGCGACACATAGGTCTTGTCGAGGCCGATCACCTCGACCGCCTTCGGTGCGGCTTCG
>NZ_CAFK01000003.1 GCF_000239815.1 Bradyrhizobium sp. STM 3843
GAACGGCGTGCGTAAGATCAATATCGATACCGACAACCGCATGGCGATGACCGGCCAGATCCGAAAAATCCTGACAGAGCACCCGGAAGAATTCGATCCGCGCAAATATCTGAAGCCCGCGATGGAGGCGATGACCAAGCTCTGCAAGCAGCGGCTCCAGGAGTTCAATACCGCAGGCCAGGCCTCCAAGATCAAGCGCGTGCTGACCACCGCCGAGATGGCCAAGCGCTATGCCAAGGGCGAGCTCGACCCGAAGGTGGCGTGAGCAGGCGCCCAAGAGTTGGCTTCCCTTAAGCCACAACGATAGTGCACCCTCTCCCCTTGTGGGAGAGGGTGCCGAGCGAAGCGAGGCGGGTGAGGGGTTCTCGCGGCACATGCGTTCGCCGAGAGAGACCCGTCACCCGGCTCGAATTTCGCTTCGCTCATTCTCGCCGCCCTCTCCCACAAGGGGAGAGGGTGCACCTCGCTTCTCGGCCGGCAGCTCGTTTCGGCACCAGCGAACATTCACACCTCTCCGGGAACCGCCTCCTTTCAGGCCAATGTTTTCTCGGCAACTGCCCGAGAACGGTCTATTTTGGCAGGCAGGGCAGGTGCACTCTGGAGCATGCCGTCATGAATCTCCCCGATCTCAACAAGGTCGCTGTTGCCATGGTGACGCCGGGCAAAGGCATCCTGGCCGCCGACGAATCCACCGGGACGATCAAGAAGCGCTTCGATGCGATCAAGGTGGAATCGACCGACGAGACCCGGCGCGATTATCGTGAGATG
>NZ_CAFK01000002.1 GCF_000239815.1 Bradyrhizobium sp. STM 3843
CTCGGGGCGCATATTGACATTGTTCCCTTTTTGTTCTAATAGTATCAGAGGTTGAAAGCATATCTTGCCCCACGTCTCGCGCATGGCGAGCGCTCTCCTGTTCAAGCTGTTGAGGATTACCACAAATGCTGAACCGCTCGGGGCTTCGCATCGCGGGCCTGCTTGCTATTTCGGGCGTACTCTCCGGATGTTCGTTCCTGTCCTGGCCCTATCCGCGGCTGATCGAACATATGGAAGGATTAGGCACAGGGCGGATCGCCGACTACGTCCGCCGGGAGATGAGCGGGCGTGACGAAGACCAGATCACGGCCGACATTACCAAGTTCCTCGCAAGCTCGATTCCTAAGAAGGTGATCTCACGCCAGGACGCTGAATCGCTTGGGCTGCAATGCGCGCCGGCACCAAGCACGCAATGTTCGTACTCCGGCGAGTTTTGGTATCGTTACGAAAATATTCCGTCACAAACGCGCGCTTACGGAAAGAGATTCATCAAGAGCATCGAGGTTCGGCTCTCCTATCTGAGGCCAAGAGAATTTGTCGTTTACGTGCATGAGCATGTGATCTCCGAGGAATGAGCGGGTGAAGCATGGCGGAAGGTCAATACAGAATTCTGAAGGCTCAACTTCCGCTCCTGGGCGGCGTAGCTGGCCACAACTTTCTCGTTCTGGTCGATCCAAATGGCCGCGTCGTTGACGAGCTGAATGGCCTCGCAACGGATGTGAATGGAAACGTGAAGCCGATCGGAAATATGCCGTCCGATACATTGAAGGTTCATCCCGGCAGACGCTTCTATAAGCCTGAATTGCGTCAAGCAGAGATGGTCTCCGGCGATCAGGCCGCAGTCATGAATTTGTGGAATGCTGCCAAGACTGCTGGCGATAAAATCAATGATCTGGAGCTTCACTACCCTTTCATGGGGTTGGGACGGAATAGCAATTCAGTATTGAGTACCTTGATCGGCGCGACGGGCTTGGTTGAACCGCCCTTAGCGGACGGCGCACCCATTATGCCTGGCGCGGGGAGCATGTTGCTCGACCCCGAAGCGGTTCAGGAAATTCAACGTCAGTACCAACTTGAAGTCCCGCACCCAGACGGCGCTCAGGATTCGACCGCGCCTTCGCAAAACCCCGAACAGATTGGACAGCAGAATCAACGGAGGCAGTTGAGCGGGGCAAAACGGTCGTTGAGGCCACCGCCAGCTCCGCCGGGACTTGGGACGACATCGCCGTCACGCAACCGATCTCCCGCAGCGGCGGCAAAGCTTCCGAGCATGACAGCTCCCGATGCAAGAGGGGGAAATTCGATCGACGGCACTGCCGGCCGGGCACCCTCGGCGCCGCCTCTCCGTTCTGGTGCGAACGCGCCTCGTGGCCGGACCTTGGAGGCGGACCCGATCCTGTCGCCCCTGCACTTCGCGCCAGAGGCGCCGCAAAATCCCGTTCCGTTCACGGTGCCGTTGGGGTCTGGCGTCTTCGCAGGTGGTGTGGGACCCGCTGCTGACGGAACGATTGCCGAGGTTCGAGCCAACGCGCCGAGCTTCCTGGCACCGGCCGCGGGTGTATCAAGCACGTCTGAGTCCATGAGACCATCTGCCATGCGTGGAGATGGGTTCGCCAGGATCGGTGATCGCCGTGGTGTCGGTGATGGGTGGAAGGGTCTCGTTTCGTCGCCTTTGAACGGCGCGACGGCGCCTGGCAGATTGAGCTCTTCCACTCTCGACACAGTCCCGAATGATCAAGACCAGCCTCGATGGCAGGCCGGCGCCTTGCCTGGGATTGTCGGAGGCAAGCCATTCTTTTCATCCGTGCCACATGCGCTTGAGGCACTGGTTGCGCCAGACGGGAGCGGCCGCGCACTGGCTCCGACGCCTGACCCAGTCGCGGTGCCAGCTCAAGCTGCGCCTGGCGGTATTTTGGGGATGTTGATCGACGCCGGCCATATCGATCCGGAGAATCCAGATCGGCCGGCTGCGGCTGGGCTGCTCGGTCTGATTCAGGACTACCTGCGCGGAAATGCGATCGATCGCCAGAATCGCTGACGGGCCCGCGAGCGCAGCGCTACGTTTTCCCTTTCTCGTTTCGAAGGTAGTGACTATGCCTATTTCATTGCCGTCGGCGCCGCTTCAGCCGGCGCCGGCTCCGATCACCCACGACGTCACCATCGTCACCACCCGCAAATTCGCCCAGGCGCGGGTGATGGGCGTGCCGCCGGAGGAGTTTGGGATCGAGCGCGGTGCGCGCTCGATCCGCGACTGCAACTATTGCTTCCACGAGGTCGTGACCAAGACCGAGGCGCAGCTGATCGCAGAGGGCTTCGACGCCGGGCAGATCAGATCACTCGGCGAATACACCGGAACGACCGAGATCGAGACGCTCGCTCGCGATACGGTCGAAGAGCATCTTCGTTCGTCGTCGAGCGCCGCGAACGCGGCGGCGCGTCTCGTGCGCATCACCGAACATTACGTCCGGATGGACTACGAGGGTGAGGGCAGGCCGTGCCTGTATCAGGTGATCACCGGCGGCGACCAGGGCGAGATCCTGCGCAAGGACGGCAAGGAGTGCATCACCCCGTTTGACGCCATTCCGTTCGCGGCGACCACGCCGGTGCCGATGACGCATCGCTTCTTCGGCCGCTCGATCGCCGATCTCGTGATGCCGCTGCAGCGGGAGAAAACCGCGCTCAAGCGCGGTGCGCTCGACAACCTCTATTTGCACAACAATCCTCGCGTCGAGGTGGCGGAGGCCAATGCGGGGCCGAACACGCTCGACGATCTCCTGGTGTCACGGCCCGGCGGCGTGGTGCGCACCAAGACCGCGGGCGGGCTGAACTGGCAGGTGGTACCCGATATCACCACATCGATCTACCCGATGCTGCAATATATCGATGCCGAGCTTGAGACGCGCACGGGCCTGTCGAAGCAAGCCCAAGGCATCGACGCGAACGCGCTGCAGAACCAGTCGGCAACCGCCGTGGCGCAGGTGTTCTCGGCCTCGCAAATGCGGATCAAGCTGATCGCGCGGATCATGGCGGAGGGGGTTCGCGACATCTTTGCGCTGCTGCATGCCACGATCCGCAAGCATGGCCAGCAGCGGCAGACCGTGCGGCTGCGCAACGCCTGGATCAGCGTCGATCCGCGCGGCTGGAAGACGCGCGATGACATGACCATCAATGTCGGCCTGGGTTCAGGTGGAAAGGCCCAGCAATTCGCCCAGACCATGGCGATCGCGAACGTGCAGAAGGAGCTGGCTATTGCCGGCAAAGTCAACCTGGTCAGCGATCGCGAGCTCTATAACACTGCAGCCGAGTTGACCCGCATCATGGGGCACAAGAATCCCAATCGCTTCTTCAACGATCCCACTGCGGTCAATCCGCAAACCGGCCAGCTCTTGAATCCGCCACCGGCACCACCACAGCCGCCGCCCGACCCAAAGCTCCTGGCGGCACAGGCGAGGCTGCAGACCGAGCAGGCGATCTCAGCTCAGAAGGCGCAACTCGCACAGCAGCAGGCGCATAACGACATGATCCACCAGCAGATCAAGATGCAGGCCGAGATCGAGCTCGCCAAGATCAAGGCCGGTCTGGACGCCAAGATTGCGCTGCTCGACGCCCATTTGAAGACCATTGCGGAGGCGCAAAGCCGCGAACACGCCCAGGCCGAACACGAGATGGCGCTCGCGGAGTCTGCGCTTGACGCAGCCGCCAAAGCGGGCAGCTACGCCAACCGCCAGTCGCGCAACACGACGGAGCAGTCCAATGGCTGATGAATGGAGGCTGCAGCAGACTGCAGCGAAGGCCGTCCGCGCGCAAGCGTTGCTGGACGACGAGCTGCTGTCGGAAGCTTTTTCAGCGCTTGAGGCGAGCTACACCTCCGCCTGGCGGCAGACCGTCATTGATGATGTAGCGGGCCGCGAAAAACTCTTCCTCGCCATCAACGTCGTGGGGAAAGTGCGCGACCATCTTTCTGCAGTGGTCGCCAACGGCAAGCTGGCGCAGGCCGAGCTTAAGGAGCTTGCCGAAATAGCGGAGCGCAAGAAGCGGTTCGGGATTCTGTGACATCGGTGCGAGGGGCGTTGGCAGGTGCAATCCGAAGGTGTATTGACGTGTTTTTTGTTCTCTAGGGCTGGCGGATGCCTTTACTCGTTGAGAGTGGCTGTCTTGGGAGAGGCCTCAGATCGAAAGACGCTCCGCGACTATTCAACAATCGATACGGATCGTTGGAGGACGCGCTCTTGGAAGTCTGCTCGCTTACGTCGTCGCGATCGTTCGCGAACAGACGAGATGTCCTGACTTGATGGCCGAAGGTAACAATGACCGTAGAACCTGCTCTGCCCGGGCTAAGCAAAGATACCTTGAGGTCGAAACGACCAAGACTAAGCTACATTGTTGCGGCTGTCGCGCTTATCGGCTGGATCGGATCCGTGACGATGCAATTCGCTTTGCCGCACCTGTCAGAATGGCTCGGCTGGATCTATTTGATAGGTATCGCGATCTTATTTGCCCTGCTCATTCGTGCAGCAATCGGGCGCCGTTGGCAAGATTCGGCGATCTTTGCGGTGATCTGGTGCGTCGTTCTTTTTCCGCTCTACGCGCCAATCACGGCTTCGTGGATGCGAGTTGAAGCCTTTCGCGCCCACGTGTCGCCCATTGCGAGCTATTTGTCGCAATGCAAATTGATCGATTTCGTCGCAGGCAATGCGAAACAAAAGCTTGGGCGATGTGAAAATCTTGGCACGGGTGGCGAAGAGGTCTTGGAGATCTTCTATGACACGACTGGACTGATCGTAGCTCCTCCTGCGCAGCGGACACCCGAATGGAGAGCAGCTATGGGGCACTTCTCGCCTACTGCCGTTCACCTCGAAGGTGAGGGGCGTGCCCGCCGTCTCTTTGGAGACTTTTATGAGATCGCGCTGTTTCCGCACGACTATGATGGCAGCAATGATGATTTTTGAACAATGTGGTCGTAAACCAGGAAAGTGAAGATGGCTGACGCAAACTTTTATGTCGGTTCGGAGAAGGAGAAAACTTTCACCGGGTACGTTCCAGCCAAGTTCTTGATCCGTAACGGCGCTTATGTGGTTGATCCGACGCCAGGCGGCTCGCAAAATGCGTATCTGTATTCCGATGCTCAAGGCTCTTACAAGACCGATGGACGTCGAGCCAATCCAAACAACTATCTGATTGTCCCTGCAAATTATGATGAGGATCAAGCCAAGGCATTTGCTAGCAGAGTGGCTCAGTCGATCAACCGTGTGTATCCTGAAGATGAAATGGGCGGAGCAGGCTTGCATGACGCGTTGGCCCAAATGACCGCCGCTTTCCTGCCTGGTGGATCTCAGGATCTTCAGCGGCATCCGCAATGGGGCATTCCTAAGGGATCGTTGTCCCAGCCTTTGTCGGAAGTGCATCCAACCACCTTGGATTTGTGACCGCAGCCGCCGGCTTGCCGATGGATTGGGCAGAGCTCGGCGGTGGTGTTGCAAATGGGGCCAATGCTGCGCTTCAGCTCTTGAACCGACTTCGGGGTAAAGGATCTGACGCCATCGACACCGGCGGACCTTATTGGCTCTCGAAGCAAAATCACGCAAATTTAGCCGATGGCTATGCCGCTGGTCTTGCTTCAATGAGGCTGCCCGCTCCTTTCAATGACTACGGCTATGGAACGCAGTCGGGGGGCGCATCTGCTCAAATCGGAGCTGGCGGCGGCATCTCACCGTTCAGCGACGTCCTAACCGGCATCAATCCAGACGAGGCCGCGCCGCCAATATGGCCACCGCAACAGATCAAGCCGGTTCGATATCTGAGCACGCGGTTGCGATACTGAGCAGACCTGTGCGTGCGGCCGATACGCTACGGCATTCGCCTGGCGGCGGACCGTCATTGATGATGTAGCGGGCCGCGAAAAACTCTTCCTAGCCATCAACGTCGTCGGGAAAGTGCGCGACCATCTTTCTGCACTGGTCCCCGACGGCAAGCTGGCGCAGGCCCAGCTGAAGGAGCTTGCCGACCTAACGGAGCGCAAGAAGCGGTTCGGGATTCGGTGACATCGGTAAGGGGCCTTGGTAGATGCAATCCGAAGATGTGTTGACGTGTTCGCTGTTTGTTCTATAGTGGGCATTGGCGGGATAGGCGCATTTTGCTTGCCGCCGACGTTGGCCATTTGCTCGAGATGGAAGTTACCAGGAGTTCGTCGTGCATGTCTGAGCCCGGGGAGGCGCTAGAGTTCTCACAGCAGCGCAGATCGATCGTCGTAGCTTGGGCGTTCTATTCACTGGTGCTGGCGTCCGTGCTGCAATACTACGTATCACTATTCTTCGCTTATTTGTTTTGGTCCGCGCACCGCTGGCCCGGATTGTTTGCTTTCGTCAGCAACGTCCTGCTCATTCTATCAGATCCATACCCCACCCGGTCCGTGTTGAAGCGCTGCCGGTGCTGTTGCCGGTATCCGCGATTTGGAGTTGATCTCGATGTTGAGGGCTATTGATGTCGGGAGCGGTCTATTCTTGTCCAGGCGAGAAGCCGGCGAGCATATCTATTGTCAGGCGGCGGAGGATGCTTGGTAGCCTCGGCGCATTGGCCTCTTCAACGTGCTGGCTATTCGCCGTCACGGCGTTGGTTCTTTTCGTTTCGGACGAGAGCCGCGCGCAAGAGCGAGTTTCCGACAAAGAGATCTACCATCTCGCCGTGGATTATTGCCGGGGACCCCTCCCGCGTCCCATGGCGCTGAGTGCGGTCCAAATGCTCGTATGTTTCGACGGGTGGATCGATGATGGCATGGATCTGTCGTCGGTGCGCGGCCTGAAAGACCATGGTCTCTTTGTTGTCAGAAGCTTAGGCGGGCATGCTGAGACCGCCATCACCTTGTCGAACCTGCTTCGCGACCGCCACGCTACCGTTGTCGTTTACGACTACTGCATGGCCGCCTGCGCAGATTTTCTCTTCGTGGCGTCAGACCACTCATATGTCCTCGCAGACGCTCTGGTGGCGTGGCGCGATCCGCTAGCGGGTCTGGCCGGTTGTACGTCGTTGAAGGCGCCGCGCGAGGATGGTCCCAAAAGAGTCGAGAGTGTTCCCTGTCCCGGCGCGACCTCAGCGGAGCTGCACAAGTACGACGCGGCAGTATCAGCAGTGGACCGCTTCTATTCAGAGCGAGTAGCTGATCCGAAACTTGAACGGCCGCCAATTGGCTTCGATATCAGAAGGTCGGTTGTTCAATTGTTTCGCGAAACCGGCGTTTATCCGAACGTCACGTGGACCCTGAGTCCCAGATATCGCGGGGCATTCAGGACGAATATTTTTTATGAAGCTTATCCAAAGAGCCAGGAGGAAGTCGACGCGATAGCCGCGCGGCTGCACCTTGGAAGAGTGATCTATGATCCCTAAACAGCTGATTCTGTACCCGAAGAGCGCGAACTCAAGTCGCGCCCGCGAGGGAAGGGTCTATTTCGTGTTCAAGCGGGAGGGGTGAACTCGTATGCGATCAGGAGATATCGTTTCTTTGCTGGCACGACGCCGAGCATCGAGGAGCACGATACGCAAACTGCTCGACTGTATGCTGGTATGCCTGGCCAGCATTTTCGTAACTGGACTAGCATCGAACATCTCTAGGGCGGCAGAGGCGCCGATTGAGCTGAAGATCGTTTGGAGCGCACCTTTGCCGGGTATTCCTCGCCTCTGTTACGACAAGGTGCCGGCGATCATTTACACGAGGTACGATCTCGCACGGAAAACGACTTCAATCGTGAAACGTGAATTGAATGGCGAGGAGCGTATCCTTGGGGAATTTCCCGGAAGTCCCAACGAGAGATCATTGTCCTGCTCGCAGGATGGCCAGACGATTGCTGCGCTCGACGCGCAGAATTCGACGCTTTTTCTGATGCGAGGCGCTGAAACTGCGCTTTACCGGTTCTCTCGCTTTTGGGCCTTTTCGAACGTAGGCCGCTATTCGTTCCTGAGCCCCGACGGAAAAAGCATCACCCTGGCCGAGACGCCGAGCCTGATCAGCGGGGCCAACCTTCTGCGCGACATCACGATCTTCCCAAACGGAACTAGCAATGTCTTTTTCATGAATGACTATCTGTATGTGGACCTGCAGGAAGGCATGCAAAAATATGCTGCTGCCGATGGTGGTTGGGCAGAGCGGGTGGCGAAATTCAAGCGGCCTACCGGTTTTGATGCCAGCGAGATCATCAGATGTGGCGGGCACGATGTGGTGTCGTTGGTCGGTAGCGAATCGTCCCGCTACATGGTGATTGCCGATGTGCCGGGTTCGCAGGACTGGCTGGGACAGACTGGGATCCGTAAGCTCTTTCGGAAGCACAATACGCCCGTTTTGATCAGCGGTGGCTACGGGACGTGCGGATTTCCGCTGCTTGATCACAAGCGGTGGAACGCAACCATTGGGCTGGCGAGTCTCGATGCGAGCGGCGTTCAGACGTACTCGCTTCCGTATCCAGAGATCAGGTTGATCAACGACGATATCTCTTTCAGCAAGGATGGATGTTTCGTTTTGATTCAAGGGTTTTGGCTAGGCCAGCAGGGGCCGGACAACACGCATCTGCTTGCGGTCCAGTCTCAGCGTTGCCAGTGATCGGAGACGACGATGCCGCGATATGAGTACCCAGGTTACAAATCGTCCGGTGAGGGATGGCTTGATGCGCGTCCGGGAACGAAAGGAGGCTATCACGGGGGAACCGACAGTCCGGCCCGCGCTGGAACGCCGGTCTATGCCGAGCACGGCGGCAAAGTGTTCCGGAGCGGTCCCATTAATGGCTACGGCATGTCCGTCATCGTTAAATCGATCGCCCCAGATGGGACGCCGTTCTACGAACTTTATGGTCACCTTGGTCCCGGCCCGCTTCCAGATCCAGGGGGTGAGATCGCGGCCGGGCAGCCCATACCAGGCGCCGTGATCGGGGAAACAGGATATGTAAACAAGATGGGCGGCATTTCCACTGGCCCTCATTTGCACCGCGAGATCATCTCCGGCAAGGTCCGGCTCAATGAGAAAGGCGGGCTCGGACTATATTCCAGCGAGGTTAAACACAGGGCGGATCCGGATACGTTCGATATCAATCATCCGGTGTTTCCGTACGAGAATGACGAGCCGCTTCCGCCGCTCGTTCCCCCAACGCGATCAAGACTTCTCATCACGCCGCGGCAGTCGGCACCGCTGACGCGTCCGACGGATAGACCCAATGCGAATTCTCCGCCAACGAACAATCCGCCTCCATCGCAGTTCTCGCCTAGCGTGCCGATTCCCGGTGCTGCTGGTCCGACATCGATCGGCGGTCCAAACGGACCGATGCCGGTGGTGCCGCCGGTGTCATTGCCCCCGCAACTACCGCTCCGGTTGATACCACGCTCTGAAAAGATGCTGCCAGAGCAGCACCTGAATTCGACGCTGACTCAATATTTCAGATTGTTTGCGTCGGGAAGCCCTTCGCCCTCTGATATCTCGACGGCTTTGCAGGGGACGTACGCTCCGTTAGGCAATATGTCTGTTGGTTCGGAAGGATTGCCGCGCCCGTCCAGGCCGGGGATGTTTACCGATACGATGACGGACGCCGGCAGCGATGATATCTGGGCTGGAAGCGGAGGTCTACCTGGTCTGCTTGCGCGGGTCACGGAACAGGATGCACCCAATCCGTTCGGGCGGGAACTGCCCGAGGACTCTATCCCCGTGCGACGACTTATCAGTCGACTTGCTCAATATTGAGAGTTGAAAAATGGCTGATGAATCGACAACAAGCATTGCCGCGTCGGGCAAATCATCTGCATACTGCGACCATCACACCAATTCGAAAGCCTACAGCCCGCGCCCGAAGCTTCGCGTAGCGCGTTGTCTCTGGAGAGGTTCTCGCGCGCTGCAGGGGAAGGCAATATGACCTTATTCCGGCTTATTTCGATCGCCATACCCCTTCTTGACGTCTATGGCGGGATGTTCTGTTACTTTTTTGCGCCGGCCGCCCTCACGTGGCTGTTCTTCGCTAGTCTTCTATTCGTGGTTCCACTCGCTTGCTTGTCGATCGAGGCGCTCTTCTGCAGATACAGAAAGTGGAGCACGGCTTTCGCGCTGACATGGTTGCTGCTTGTCCTCCCCTTCGCGGGCGTTCCCGAGACGCGTGAATGGCTCAGGACGCTTGGCTTCTACGCGCGGACGCAGCTGGTTTCTGACTATATGTCGCAGTGCCGGCTCTCTGAATTCATCGAGAGCGGCGTCACACAGACTGCCGGCTTCTGCGAAGGCTTCGATCGTGGCGATTATTTCGACTACGTGGTATACGACACAAGTGGCGAATTCATCCTGCCTGCTTCCAGGCGGACATCAGAGTGGAAAAAGGTGATGTCCGCCGCGACAGCGGAGGCTACCGTGGAGCGCGATCGGACGGCCTATCACCTGTTCGGCAACTACTATGCCGTCGTCGCTAGTTTTTTCGACGGGAAGGGCTGAGTTTGGTAACAAGACTTCCGTGCTCGCAACGGAAATTCTTGTAAGTTGCCAATTGCATCTCTTGATAGACTTTGAGCCCACAATCTTGGAGTTCGAAGTGTCAGATCGAAAATTTTACTCAGCTGCTGAATACAAAAGGTAGGCAGGCAATATCATCGGTTATGCGCCTTCAAGATTCCTCGATCGAAAATGGGTTGTACGTAGTCGATCCGTACCGAGATGGCTGGCAGTCAGATTGCGAAGCGTTCAAGGCGAGCATGTTCTTGAGTGTGGAGCACTCGGTGCCACCGGTGGAATAGGAACCAGAACATGTTTGAACCGCGCTGGCGATTGCCAGATGAAAGTCCGAGCATTGTTGAAGCTGGCGGCGAGACTGGGGCGCCGATCGATGTGGTGATTGAGGAGCCTCGCGACCGCGCTCGTCCTCTATTTCGGGTGCTGATGTCAATGCAACTTTTCACATCGGCTTCAATCGCGCTGCAATTGGGAAGCGGAGGTCTCGCTGTGTTCGGGTGGATCGAGGCGGTTAATTTCCTAGCTTTGTTGGGGCCTATCATCCTGTTGCTTCTGGCGAGACGGTCTCATGTGTTGATGCGCCTTCTTGCTTTCATGATCGTACCCATCTTCCTCGGGCGGCTCTATTATGGCCCGCTTTATTTGAGCAAAACTGGGTATCCCCAGATGGGGGATTGGGCTCTCTGGATAAATTTCTTTTTTGGATATGCTTCGCTCTGTTTCCTGGTTCTGTGGTCGACAGTGCGCTTATTCAGTTCATTTGCTTATTTTGCTCGCGCCGCAATTGCGCGAAGCCGAAAGGGATCTTGATGGCAACGATTACGATCGTCGTCGGCACGAGGGGCTTTCCCACGCACGCCGCGCTGCAATTGAATGAGGGGGGATCAACGACCTACTACGGCTTCGGCCCTGCGATGCAATCGCCGATATGGCATGGCCAATACGATGTCACGCCGCCGTTGCCAAAAGGGACGTCTCCAGTTGGGTACTCGGGGAACCCGCGCCGTGAGTTTGAATTCGTTGATTCCAACCACTACAAGGTAAATTCCTATACGATAGAAGTGCCGCAAGGGATGGTTGAAGGAATTCGTGATAGGCTCGCGGCTGCCTCGCTTGACTATCAAAGCCGTTACCCAAATTACAATTTTTTCACCGACCGGATTTGTACCGACTACGTGCTTCATCTCGTTCAGGCAGCGATGCCTGGATCTGACCTATCATACTTGTCCCGTTTGCCGTCTATCCTGGATCGCCAATTGGCGGATATCGCCGCGAGTGGAGACGGAAAGTACCATGTCCCGCTTTCACCGCCAGATGGCAATGGTGCCCTGGAAATCGACACTGGGCTGGCCGGCCTTAGTCGGGACGCCGACCCTCCCCAATTTGCCGCTCCATCGGAAAGGGTAGTGCCCTGGCAAGAACCGATCGTGCGAGATTCGGCGCGGACCGCAGGCGTTCCAAGTCGATATAACGTCTTTGAGTATGGTTATCCCGATCCGAATGCTCCGTCGTTGCGGCCAGCCCCATCTTCAGCTCCGGCGTTCGAGCCTGATGCAGTCTATTCGCCAGACGGCAATTTTATTGGTAATTTTCCGAGCGTCGCGTCCACTCCAGAACGGCGTTCGTACTTAAACGCTCCAGCCGCAACCGACGGAAAATTGGCGCGCACAAATCAGGCCAACGCAACTATTGGCTTTGCTGACTATGGGGCATTTCCGTCTGTTCCTGTCTCCGCGTATATTCCAAGCAACTATGCGCCAAATGTTCTGGACACGAGCGTTCCAGTCAGAGGTGGTCCACCAGCCAACGACTTGGTGCGCGGCGCGTTCCGATTGGGGCGCCAAGTGCCGCCGGGTGGACTGCTTGGTCTTCTAGATTCCGTATCGTGGACTGATCCTTCAGATCCCGTCCTGCCTACGCCATCTCAAGAGAATGTACCGGAACGGCGGCTTATTGGTCGGCTTGTATGGCCGTGAGGCCAGTCGAATCGCAAAGACCGGAATTCGAGACCGCGGTGCGTTTCGGTGATGCTGATCGGCGACCGATTCGATGAGTTCAACAACAGGCGTTGACACGTCGGGCAAATCACCTGCATACTTCCAACATCGAAAGAATTCAGAAGCCCGCGTCGAAAACCGAGTGCGGGCTTTTTCGTGAAGTACTGCTAGCTTTATGCTGGCTTGCTGTAAGCCGCTCTCGGTGGCAACCAGCGCTTATAAACCTCACGATCAACGCCGACCCCGATCACGAGACGGGCGCCCCGGCGAAGGCGTCTCGCCACGGCCGAACCGGATACGCTCCGCGCCATCGGACCGCCGAGACTTAACGAGCAACATTCAGTGTTCCCGGTAACGGGACAGCCTCACGCCAGGCCGCGGCCGCGCTTTGACGTTGCGCGACGCGGATCTTTTGGCGTCCATCACCTATTTTAAGGAACATCCATGACTACACCGGCTTCAACCTTTGTGACCTATCAGGCCGTCGGCAACCGCGAAGATCTCAGCGATATGATCTATCGCATCGATCCGGTCGATACGCCCTTTATGAGCGGCGTCGACAAGGAGAAGGCGACCGCGATCAACCACGAATGGCAGACCCAGGCGCTGGCGGCGCCCGATAACACCAATGCCCAGCTCGAAGGTGACGATCCCAACACCAACGCGACGACGCCGACCGTTCGTCTCGGCAATCAGTGCCAGATCTCCTATAAGGTCGCGCGCGTCTCCGGCACGCAGCAGGCGGTCGATCATGCCGGCCGGGACAACGAACTCGCGTATCAGGAAATGCTGAAGGGCCTCGAGCTCAAGCGCGACCTCGAGATGATCCTGTGCGGGACCAACCAGTCCAAGGTCGTCGGCAACACGACGACGCCGCGAAAGACGGCATCGGTGTTGTCCTGGATCTTCTCCAACACCTCGAAGGGCTCCGCCGGGGGCGCGGCCGATCCGACGGCTGCGGACGGGACATCCACCCGGACCGACGGCACCCAGATCGCCTTCACCGAAGCGCGGCTGAAGACTGTCCTCTCCTCGATTTGGACCAATGGCGGCAAACCCGGCACGGTCCTGACCGGGGCGTTCAATAAGCAGGTGTTCTCGACCTTCACGGGCCGTTCCACTGCGATCGAGGAGGCCAAATCGAAAAAGATCGTCGCCTCGGTCGATGCGTATGAGTCCGACTTCGGCAAGCTCAAGGTTGTCGCCTCCCGTTTTCAGCGTCCCCGCGACGTGCTCGTGCTCGAGATGGACAAGTGGTCGGTCGCCTATCTTAACGGCCGCAACATGATCTCGATCCCGCTGGCCAAAACCGGCGACTCCGATCGGCGCCAGATCCTGGCCGAATACGCGCTGGTTGCTCGCAACGAAAAGGCGAGCGGTGGCGTGTTCGACAACACCACCTCTTGATTTCGGCGATCGCAAATCCCTGTCCAGGGCGGCCGATATGGCCGCCCGTTCTTTTGGAGAGATCATACCCATGCCGCTTCCTGGCAATCGAACCTTGAACACGGCCGATCTGACGGCCTATACGCCGTCCTGCGGCTCATCCCCTGTCGCGGCCTATGTTCGCGCACCGTTTCGCTGCCGTCTGCTCAAGGTGGCCGGCATTCTTGGTGGGGTAATCACCACCGCCGACGGAACAGTCACTGTCTCAGTCAACTCGGTCAATGTCGCGAGCTTCGCCGTCCCGCAATCCGGCTCGGCGGCGGGACAGCTGTTTTCCGTTGTGCCCGCATCGCCGACCTATCTCAACGAGGACGATGTGGTCGCACTGACGCCATCCGGCGCGTCGGGCGCTTCGGTGCCGATGCACTTCTCGCTCTCGGTCAAAGGAGCCTGAGATGTCATTTTTTCCGAAGCAGCCATCTTCACGTATCGGTACGACGCAGGTCATTGCATTCGACGGCAGTGTCGGTGCGACCAACAAATTCGGTTCGGCGACCTATCAAGTGCGCCTCAGCGCCAATGCGGCTTGCTGCTACCGGATCGGTGACGGCGCGCAGACCGCGACCGCAGCCGACGCCTTTCTTCCTGCCAATACGGTCGAATTCGTCACCGTGAGTCCCGGCCAGAACATCGCCGCGATCAAGGCGGCAACCAACGGACTTGTGACCGCTACTGCGGGCACGCTGTGGGTGACGGAGCTGTCGTGATGAGCGGGGTCCTCATTCGCCCTCATCTCGATAGCGACGGCAAGGGCCTTGCGATCGAGCATCTGCAGGATATCGCCCCGATCCTGGAATGGAACAAGGAAGCGCGCCGCGACGAGCAGCACGGGGATTGGGGACGGCATGTCGCGCGCATTCCGAACGTCATCTACGTCAGATGGTTGAACGAAGAGCATGCGCGGGGCAACACGGCCTTGCGCCTGTTCACGCCTGAGTTCGACCAGATCGTGCAGAAGAAGCTCAACGATCCAGACTGGGCCTATCTGCGCACAGACAGGCCGGCATTGCAGGCAGGCTGGAAGGCGGATTGCCCGTGACCCTCATCTCCGACTATGGATCACTGCAATCGGCGGTGACCGAATATCTTGCGCGCGATCAGGATGCCACGCTGATCGCGCGTGTTCCGAGCTTTGTTCAGCTCGCCGAAGCCAAGTTCAACCGCCAGCTGTTCGTACGCCAAATGGAACGGCGCTCGATTGCCGTCGTCGATCTGGCATCAGGCGAGCCAGAGTTCATCGCGCTTCCGTCGGATTTCCAGTCGATGCGCCGCATCAGATTGGCGAGCGTGGCCGGCAAGCCGTGCCTCGCATTCAAGTCCGGCATTCAGATGGATGAGTATCGGTTTGGGACTTCTGACACCGCCGCACAGCCGCGCTATTTTACCATATTCGGCAACGAGCTCGAACTCGCGCCGACGCCCGATGCCGCCTACACCGTCGAGATGGTGTACCGGCAGGCAATTCCACCGCTTGCAGCAAACAATACCAACTGGCTCTTGGCCATGGCGCCGGATCTCTATCTTTACGGGGCTCTGCTGGAGTCCGCGCCTTACATCAAGGAAGATGCGCGCATTCAGACCTGGGGGCTCGGTTTCACCAATGCGCTCTCCGAGATGAACAATCTCGGGCTGACGTCAACCTTCAATGCCGGTCCAATGGCGGTGCACATTTCTGGCCAGGTTTTCTAACGGGAATACACCATGGCAGCATTCAACAAGTTCAATTGCTTCGTGCAGGACGTCGCCAACGGTCTGCACAATATGAAGACAGGCACGCCGCATGTGTTCAAGGTCTATTTGACCAGCACGGCTCCGGTCGTGACCAATACCGTCTATAATACGCCGGCCGACCTGGCGGCTGCCAATGGCTATGCCGCAGGCGGCGCTTCCATCGGTACGATCACGGGTGCGCAAACCTCCGGCGTGTTCAAGTTCACCGCCGGCACCCAGCCATCCTGGACCGCTGCTGGCGGCTCGATCGGCCCGTTCGAATATGCCGTGTTGTACAATGCGACCTCAGCATCGCAGCCGCTGATCGGCTGGTGGGACTACGGAACGCCAATCACGTTGACCAACGGCAACACGTTCACGGTGAATACCGATCTGGTTAACGGCATCCTGACGATTACGTAACATGGCAGCATTCATCGACAATTGCGGGTTCGTGCCGACCGCGGGAGGCACGACCGACTGGACTTATGGCTCGACCGTCGGTGGCTACCAAAGCCCAAGCCAGGCCGGCGCAATCAACGGACAAACCTACGTGTTTCGCGCGCAGAGCGCCGATCTCACGCAATGGGAGATCGCAGCCGGCACCTATGCCTCGTCGACGGGCACGTTTGCGCGGACCACCGTGCTCTACACCTCGGCCGGGATGACCTCCAAGGTCAATTTTTCCGTTCCTCCGGCGCTGGTCGCGATCATTGCTGTCTCTCAGGACATCGCGCGAACGCTGCGCACTCGGACCGTGCTCACCAGCGGATCCGGGACCTACGCGACGCCGACAGGCTGCAGGACCATCAATGTCCGAATGATCGGTGGTGGCGCCGGCGGGGGCAACGGCGTCTCCGGCGCCGGTGGAAGCGGTGCGAGTTCGACCTTCAGCGGGACAGGAGTGTCCATGACCGCAAGCGGTGGCAACGGCGTGCCGCAACAAGGCGGCATCGGCGGTGGAGCGTCCGGCGGGGACATCAATATCCAGGGAGGCGGTGGTCAGGGCGGCTCTGGTGTATTTACCGGGACTAATAACCTGGCTGGAGGAAACGGAGGCTCTGGACCCTTCGGTGGCGCCGGCATTGGGCAATACAACGCCAATGGTGGCGCTGCAGCTGCCAACTCCGGTGCTGGTGGCGGTGGCGGAGGTATCACAGGCAGCAGCGGCGTACCTGGCGGTGGCGGCGGGGCCGGTGGCTATTGCGAGAAGCTCATCGTGTCCCCGGCGGCGAGCTACAGCTATGCAGTCGGCTCCGGCGGCTCAGCGTCTGCAAACAGCGGCGTGAACTTCGGCGGCGGCGCCGGTGGCGCCGGTATCATCATTATCGACGAGTACTATTGATGTCGCTCCTCGGCTTGGACGCAGTTGGCCGCCTCGCTGTCGGCCAGCTTCCTGCATCACGGGCGGCCGTATTATCGGCGCTGCCGGGAAGCTACGCCATCGGCGCGGTCGCGAGCAGCATGAGAATCGCGCAATCCGCAACTGCGAGCTCGTCCAGACTCAGCGGGAATGCTGTCGGATTTGCCATTGGGTTTCTGTCGTCTGGTCGTCCCTCCAATGTGTCGGGAGTCCCGGCCGCTTTTGCGATTCCGCTATTGGCTATCACAGGCGGCTATACAGCTGATTACAAGACAGCCGCCTTTGCGGTTGGGTATGCCGTCGGGTCCGCCAGTTATGTCCTTTCACCGTTGGTGTCGACGTCGGCTGTGTCGATCAACGCGAGTTCGGGAAATTGGACCGTGACAGGCCAACAGGTCGCGTTTGAGCGTGGCCATGAGGCTTGGTTTCCGCTGCCCTCCGAAGGAGCAGTGTGGGCCGGAGGTGTCATTCCCGAAAGCGGTTGGACATCGGCCGCAGTGCCTGTCGAGGGCTGGTCAGCGAACGCCGACAGCAATGGGACCTGGAGCAAAATGCCGGACCCCGCCGGCAGCTGGACCAAGAGCTAGCACAAGTCCTGAACATCGCGGGCCCTTGCCATTTTAGGGCGTCGTGGCCGCCAGGCCCCTCGACGCGTCGCCCATCCAGCCCTCAGCAATACGAGAAAACAATGCCGCTTCTTGCTTTCGGCGAATATCGCCCTGACGTCAGCGATTATGAGGGGCAGGCCACGCGGAACGTCCAGAACGTGATCCCGCGCGGCGACGGCTATGGACCGTTCCCATCATTCACGGCCTACACTGCAGCCTTGCCGGCCGCCTGCCGCGGCGCATTCTATGCGTTGAAATCGGACGGGACCGTCGTGACCTTCGCGGGTACGGCAGACAGGCTCTACAAGCTCAACAACACTGACTTCACCTGGACAGACGTCTCCAAGGGCGCCGCTGCCTATGCGCAATTGTCGTCCTCGGCGCAGTGGCAGTTCGCTCAGACAGGCAATCTGGTCTTTGCCACGCAGGCGAACGCGCTGCTGCAGGTGTTCGATCTAACTGCATCGACGGCGTTCGACAATGCGTTGGGCTCGCCGCCACAGGCGGCCTACATCAGCGTCGTCGGCCGCTTCCTGGTGCTATCTGGGCTGCTATCGACGCCATACCGCATCCAATGGTCGGGCCTGAACAATTTCAACTCCGCGACCTCGTGGGATGGATTGACCGCAGGCTCCGATCATCAGGATTTCCCTGATGGCGGCATCGTTCGCGGCGTCGCTGGCGGCGAGGCTGGGATCATCTTCCAGGACCAGGCGATCCGGCGCATGTCCTACGTGCCGGGCTCGCCGATCATCTTCCAGATCGATCGCATCACCCAGGACAAGGGCCTTTACGCGCCATATTCGATCATTCGCGCCGGCGAACGCATCTTCTTCTATGCCGGGCAAGGCTTCCACAAGATCGAGCCTGGCGGCGTACCGGAGCAGATCGGGCGCGAGAAGGTCGACCGCACGTTCCTGGGTGATATCGATAAGGGCAATCTGCAGCTCTTCATCGGCGCAGCCGACCCGCGCTCGACGCGGGTGTATTGGGCCTACAAATCCGTTTCCGGCGCGATCGGCACATACGACAAGCTTCTCGGCTACGATTTTCTACTCGACCGGTTTTTCCCGGTGCAGGCGAGCGGCGAATATCTGCTGGGCATGTCGCAGACCGGCCTGACCCTGGAAAATCTCGACAGCATTTCTCCCTCGATCGACGCCATGACCCTGAGCCTCGATGCCTACGCGACCGCTGTGCAGCCGGAGATCGCACAGTTTTCGCCGGTTCATGTGCTGGGCTTCTTTCGCGGGGCGAACCTCGAGGCGACGATCGAAAGCGCAGAGCAGGGGACGGACGAGAACCGGATCACGATCCGCGGCTTCCGTCCAGTCACGGACGCCACCACGCTGTACGGATCAGTCTCGTTCCGCGACACGCCCTCGGTAGCCGCATCCGCCGGCGCCGAAGTGCTGGTGAACGCCAGGACCGGGCGCTGCGACGTCAGGCGCGATACGCGCTATTCGCGGTTCAAGGTGCGAATCCCGGCGGCGGTGTCCTGGAGCTTCTGCGCCGGCGTTATCCCTGATCTGACCACAAGTGGCACGCTATGACGGCCTTTGTTCCGGGGATCACCGAGACCGACCTGAAGAAGATCGTGCTGGCCCTGCAGCAGCTCGCCGCCGGACGCTCGAACGCAGTCGGAAGCATCACGCTCGCAACCGGCGCATCGAGCACCGTCGTCAACGACAAAAACTGCGCCGCAGGCTCGACGCCGATCCTGACGCCGACGACAGCGGCCGCGGCGACCGAGCTCGGCAACGGCACGATCTACGTGAGTGCGGTGGCGAATGGCACGTTCACGATCAGCCACGCCAACAGCGCGACCGCAGGGCGGACGTTTCTGTATGCGCTGCTCGGGTGAGGCTATTCATTTTTTTTGAACGAAGTTTCGAGCGATAATGCTGACGATGCCATTCAATAATCTGAGATTGGCGATCAACTAGCGGAGCCATGCTAGCTGGCAGCGCGGCATCTCGTGTTGCCTCGGCCAAAAGCATTTCACCACATCCTCGGTTTAGCTCGTGGGCGGATCGGCCGCCGCGCGGAAGACTATTTGCATTCCTGCAATTGTTATTCATAGAAAGAGTTTTATCGATGCCGAACGTATATTCTCGTGCGCTTTATACTTCTCCTGTACCGAGCTCAGGCGATCAAGCTGCTGGAGACTTATCAGGACTCCTGCAGCAAGTGATGCTTCAAAACGGGAACCGCAACGGCGGAGTGCTCGACGAAACAACTTCGTTTCAACAGCCGACCGATGGCCTCACGCAGCAGCTCTTCAATTGGCCGCTCGATCCGCAAAGTACGGAAAGTCCTAGCAACGCGCTGGGCGAAGAAGCCGGTGATCCATCGCGCGATCCGTATTTCCGCCAATTGATCAGTAGACCTCTCGGCATTCCCCGTACAGCTGCAGACATTTTGCCCACTGAACCGTTCGCTTATCCGAGCCAGACGGCCTTCAACGCCCCACGACCTCAGCAGAACGGAAGTGACGCGAAGCGGCCAACCGGACTGGAAACGTCTGAGGCGGCCGATATCATACCTGCCGGCGGATTTTCTGTTCCTAGCCCCGGCCGCGGCCTTGGAGCGCCATGGGGCGCGGTCTGGCCGCATCCGCGGGACCAAGATGTCGCAGAACTATGGAAGGCTCTGAAGAAGGCGTTCGAATTTTACACGTTTATTAGGCGAGGAGCCGGCGGTGGTGGTGGAGGAGGCAGGAAAAAGGAGGAAGACGAGGAGAGTTACTGTGAAGAAAGGGCGCGCCGAGAAATCAACAGATGTTATCGGCGTGTTCCAGATGCCACTCATCGCGACTGGCTAGACGCTTGCATAACGCGCGCGAGAACGAGGGAGATTCAGTGTACTCAAAATCGAGGCATGCCGAAACCCGGCGAACCTCCCGAGTGGGGAGATGGCGATGAGGAGATTTGGCGCAATTTCGATCGGTAATGGAGCGCCCAACAAACTTGCTTGCGTTAGCCCCGATCATGTTGATCATTTTTGGCCTTGGGCCGCGTCTCGCTTGCAGCGTGCGATCTTGCGTACTGGGCTATCCGCCTTTGCTGATATCGAGAGCGACGTTTTGTGTGGGCGTTCGTTGCTCTGGCTTGCGCTTGGCGGGGACAGCAACGCGGTTGCGATCGACGCAGTCGCAATAACAAGCCTCCAGCTGACAGATGCTGGCAAGGTCTGCGTGATCACCGCCTGCGAAGGCAGGGGCATGGGGCGGTGGCTGCCGCTGATTGCGGGCATCGAGGCGTATGCCAAGGCCGAAGGCTGCAAGCGCATGCGCATTTTCGGACGCAAGGGCTGGCTGCGTGTGCTGCAAGGCTATCGGCAACGACATGTCATCATGGACAAGGAGATAGAATAGTGGGCTGGAGAGACTAAGAATTCGATCCGCAGACCTATGGGCCCCAAGGTGCGGGCGGGCTGCTCGGCGGCTTTCAAAGGATGTTGCAGCCGAACTCGGTCGTGCCGGATGCTGGTGCCAATCCGAGCGTTCCCCCGAACTTCAGTCCCGAAACGCCCTTCAGCCCGCAGCAGGATTTGATCGGCAGGCTGCAGGGGCAACAGGAACAGCAAAGCACGCTGACGAAGCCTGCTCCGAATCATTTCGCCTTGTCGGGATTGGCTAGTCAGATCGTGGGCGCCGAAAGTAGTGGCAACGCAAACGCAAAGAATCCAAACTCATCGGCGAGCGGCCTTGGCCAATTCATAGATGGCACATGGCTTGCTATGCTGCGCCGGTATCACCCCGAGATCAATGGCACGCCTCAGGAGTTGCTTGCGCTGCGGGCGAATCCCGAGCTCTCGCGAGAGATGACGGAAGCCTATGCGCGTGAAAATGCGACTATGCTCACGCGTGCTGGGCTTCCTGTCACTCCAGGAAATCTGTACCTGGCGCACTTTGCCGGGCCTGGAGGCGCGCGTGCCGTCCTAAAGGCAGATCCCGCAACGCCGGTCGAGACGCTGTTAAGGCCGGATGCGATCAAAGCAAATCCCTTCTTGGTGGGAATGACGGCAGACGGCCTTCGAAATTGGGCGGAGAAGCGGGTCGGGAGATCGACACGGCAAGCAAAAATGCCTGTCGAGATGTTTTCTCAACCCTTGCCTCCGGTGTATCCTCTGAACGTCGCGTCTCAGGAGGCCCTTCCTTCCCAGCCTCCCAGTCCAGATCGTTATCTTCGGTCGCGACGCGTCTATCCATGACGCCTGAATTCCCATTGGCGCATGGGGAAATCCCCGGCGCGAACGCCGGCGCACGGGTACGCTGGCTGTTAGTATCTCAGGTCACATCCCGCCTATCCGCCCGGATAAAACGATTGAGCACCGGTCGGCAGATTGCATCTCACTTGACAAATGTTCATGGTATGTTCTAGCAAGTGCACACGCTCGGTAATAGGAGCGACAGGGATGTCATGCCGGCGTCTACGTTCGATCAACCGACGGGAGCAGTTGTGTCCTGTTTTCGCGGCTCAAGGCTACTGAGCTCGTGATGTGGACCTGGAGTCCGCGATGCTATGCCAGTTCGATTAAGACCAATATCGTCTATGACGCCTATCTAAAAACCAGCGCGAGGTCGACTCGTTAGCGAGGCACTTGCGCCCTTTTTTAACCCCGTCACCTACGATCCATAGCTCTGACCTGATCTGTTTTATCTATATCGCTGGCAGGATCGCTGTCAGTGCATGAAGAGATGGACGATGGCCAATTCGGAAGATCGTCGAAAACGATTACGCACCCACTGCTGCCACGACTCTGCGGGGCAGTCGCATTCGGCTCGTAATGCAGCTCGTCGGTATCTGCCTTCATTGTTCGGAGTTGGTCTGATCGCTCTCGTTGCGGCTGTCTCTACACGGGCGGCTCGCGCCGATGACGCTGAGACGTTTGACTTCGGCCCTTATCGGGCCGCGGCTGAATACTGCCGCAGCGATGTCGCGCGGCCGCTGGCGCTGTCGTTGGATCAACGGATTCTTTGTTTTGACGGCTCTCTCCCCGCCGATCAGAGCTTGGCTCTCGTCAAGAGACTGAAATCAGGAGGCCTGTTCGTCGCTCACAGCATGGGCGGTGACCATGCGCTCATGATGAAGGTCGCTGATCATTTGCGGGATATCAATGCGACGGTGGTAATCTATGGCTATTGCTTGTTCAGCTGCGCCGACTACTTGGTTATTGCGTCTTCCAAGACGGTGATTTTGAGAGATGCGTTGGTAGCTTGGCGTCCGTTCGCCGACAAAGGTGAATGCGTGGGGTTTGCTCCTGCACGTGATGAGGGGCCGTTTCGCCTCGAGGGCGGGGCCTGCGGCAAGAGCGAAGAGATGTTCAGTCAAGACTTCGCCCCGATCGATCGGCTCAGAAGGAAATTCCTAAGGACGCGACGGGCCAGTTCCACGTTCGACATGCCTCCCGAGAGCACAAAAGTCAGGAAATTGCTACGTAAGATCGATTTGGAAAGAGCGTTCAAGATCGGTTTCGTGATGTGGATGTGGCATCCCCGCTACCAGCCCAGTTCCGTGAAGACAAAAATTATCTACGAAGCCTATCCGGAAAGCCAGGAGGATGTCGACGCCCTGGTCGAGCGGCTTCGCCTGGCGGGCTGGATCATCTACGATCCCTAAAGCGCGGAATGCGGAAGATCGAGCGGTCCGTAAGACTGGCACACTGTGTCTTGATTGTATGTCTTGATTGTCGTGGCGCGCCGATTGTGCGCGCTAATTTTTTTCTTGGAGATGAGCTGATGGTTGGAAATCCGACGATGAGAAATACCGATGTCCCAAACCTTGCGACGGTTGGTGTTGTCCCTGCTCTAAAGGATCTTCCGTCTTGGGTTGAACCGAATTTTCGCCCGCTTACCAAAGAGAACGAGCCGTCTGGCCGCAGCCGGCGGCCCGCGGTTCCGCCACCGGTGCCTGGGTCGCCGTTCTCACCGGGTCATCCCGGGATGCCCTTTTCGCCCGACATGCCGCAATATCCACTGCCACCTTACTTTCCAAAGCCCGGCCCCGGAAACAACGGTCCGGCTTTCCCTCCAATTCCTGCGCCGAAGCGCGATCCGGGTCCTGGTGGCCAGCTCGATGAGTGGCTGCTCGCCTATTTGCTCCAGCAGATTCGGAAGGAGCAGGGGGACGCGCACACGCCAATCTCGCACCGACCTGAACTACGTGCCGGTCAGACTGTAAGCGGCTCACTTCCCGGTCAGCTTGGTATTCCCGATTCAGACCAGGCGATAGGCCTACGCGGAATAGCCAGCGGCGAGCCGATGCAATTGTTGCAGGTTCAGCCACCGATCTTCTTTCCATTTAGCTGAATTTCCGCGCTTCACGGCCGTGCGCAGTTCCGTAGAACCCTTGTAAGGAGCTTTGCCAATGGGCGGGCAATCAACCAGTACGACCACTCAGCAGTCGCAGACAGCGCCGTGGCAGCCGGCGCAGCCGCTGCTTCAGGGCATCCTGTCGCAACTCAATAACGGCCTGAACAACACTGGCTTAACCAGTTCAGAGAGCAGTGCGCTCGATACGCTGAAGAGCAATGCGGCCCAGGGCAATCCGTATGCCGGGCAGATCGGCTCTTACGCGCAGTCGCTACTCAATGGCGGCGGTGCCACGGCACAGGCGCCAAATGTGCAGGCGAACCTATCGTCGCTGCAGGGTTCCCTGACGCCTTACGCCAATGGCAGCATGATCGGCAACAACCCGGCGCTGGCCGCGCAGCTCGCGCAAATTCAGACCGACGTCGGCAACTCCGTCAATGGCCAGTTTGCCGCGGCGGGTCGCGACTTCAGCGGCGCCAATCAGATGGCCTACGGTCGCGGCGTCGCGGCAGCGGAAGCGCCGGTGATAGCCGCGCAATACAATCAGGATGTCACTAATCAGCTCGCGGCTGCCAATTCGCTGTACAATGCAGGCAATACCACCGCCAATACGCTGGCCGGCATGCAGCAGCAATATCTTGCCAATCAGGGACAGGGCGTGACGGCAGCGCAGTCCGCCCTCGACGCCCAGAATTACGGCGCCAACGCCACGCTCGCCGAGGAAGCGCAGCGCCGCGGCATTCCACTGCAGACGCTGCAACTGCTCGCTCAAATCGGAACGCCGATCGCGGGGCTGGGTCAGCAGAGCAACAGCACGGGCACAACGGTACAGGAGAAGTCCGGCATCGATCAATTCGCTACGCTTGCAGGCGGGATCGGCAGCCTGCTCAGGGGCAAATAGTCGACGGAGTTTCTGAATGGGACTTCTTGATGGCTATGACGATCCCGACCAGTTCGATGCAAGTGGAGGCCTCTTGGGCCGCCTGCTTTCGGTGCAGCGCCAGCAAGGTTTGCTGCCGTCGAACTTCATCTTTCCAACTTCACCGGGACCGGTACCCGCTCCGGCCCCGCTTCGCCAACGGTGGCCAGACGCTCCAACCCTCCCGCTGCCTTCGCAGGAAGCCGCTGTCACGCCCAAAGCTGACCCCCGGGATGCTCAGGGTCAATTGGCCTCGAACGACTTGGCCGCGAGTGGAGTCAAAAACGGTCTCAGGACGGCATTGGACGATTTTTATCAGCAGTCCATCCGTCAAGCCGGTCGGGACATTGCCGGTTACGCGCATGATGCAGTCAATGATCCGATGGGATTCTTGCACGCAATCGGTCCCACGCTCGGTGCGGCCGGCCCCGCGGCTAGTGAGTTACCTGCAACCATAAGAGGTATCGTAGGCGCGATCACTGCGGCGCGCGGTGCACGGTCCGAGAACCTAGGAGACCTGACCTCAGGCGAGATTCGGCAGATCCAATCAGTGGTCAACAAGGCCGGACGCCCGCTCGAAGTGATCGGCTCCGCGGCTCGCGGCCAGCGGAAGCCGACGAGCGACATCGACTATTTGGTGCCCCACACAAGTCTGCCTTACTATAAGGGGTTGGAGCGCGAGTTGCCCGGACTGGACCCCGAGCACGGCATCGTTCCTGGGGTCGGGAATCCCGAAATCGGTCCGTTCATTCGCTTTGAACCGAAGTAGAAGGAAGGTCTCATGAGCAATCTTCGGCGGTTTTGGTTTCAGTTCGAGCGGCTGCCGGTGCCAACGCCGCTCAATCTTGGTTGCGGCGTGACCGCTTACAGCCGAAATGATGCTATTTCGCTTCTTCACGAGAGGGTGTTCGGAGCCGATGATCTGCCGCCGCTCATCAATGTAATTGACGACGTCAGCATCTCCCAGCTCGAGCACAAGCATGTCCGGCCCAATCTGGGAAACCATCTGGAACGAGGTATCTGGTTTCCCCAGGGGTATGACGCTCCGATCGACAAATTGAATTCACGATAGCCATAGACGGAAGAGACGGGGCGATCGCAGGTTCGATCCTGGTCGACCAGCTCCACCACCGAACATCAGCCGAAATAATTTCGCTAGAGATGCCCATGACCCATGACATTGACCCCGCATTGACCGGCGCGGCCTTCGAGCTCGCAAGCGCAGGATATACGCCGATGCGGGACCCCGAAGAGAAGCCGGACCGGGAGAGCATTGGCGGCGACGTCGCCTCGCTCCGGAACGCCGCAGATCGGCTTGGTGAACGCGACAGTCCGGTCACAGTGAGGGAATATGTCGATGCGCATGGCAAGCCCGCGGCCGCGAATGAAGCGGTGACATTGGAGCGCGCGGCGCGCGACCATGCGCGGGGCAGGGCGGCGGACAGGCGCGCGACCGAAGCACAGCAGGCGGAAGATACTGCGCGGCGTATCGATACGCTGCGTCACGGCGTTCAAGCCAACGATGCAGCGGCCGCGGACTTCTACGGCTTCAAGCATCCGGACCGCCGGGATGTCGATGGAGCGGCGGCGGCAGAGCGAGCCGATGAAGGTGGCTCGCATGACGGGCCGTCGCTTGATGGCAACTCGTCCGCCGAGCTTGCACCCGAACTCGAAAAGGCCCTGCAGCATCCGCTCGTGCTGCAGGCGATCGAGGAGAAGATGGCCGAAGCCGATAACGCACGGCAGAGCTATCGGGAGGGCCTTGCGTCCGCGCTACAGCTGGCCCAGGCGAGCTTTCTTGGTCAGTTTCCCGAATTCTCCGGCATGGCGCCTGACCATATGCCGGCGGCGCTTGAGAAGATGTCCCGCGAAGACCCGGCCAGGTTCGCGCGCGTTCAGGCTGCCGTCACCGCATCCGACCAGTTGCGCGCACAACATGCCCACGAGCAGCAGCAACGGGCCGAGCTCGAGCGGAAGAATTTCGAGAGGTTTGCTCAGGGAGAAGACGCGCTGCTGGAAGCCATGCTGAAGGACGAGCCGAAAGCGGTGCAAAAGGCCGTGGCCACGGAGATCATGGCAGCCGCTAAAGAGAGCGGCATCGAGCCCGCCGAGCTCAACCGGCTGTTTCACACCGAACCGTTGATGCGCACTGCCACGTTCCAGCGGATGATGTACGACGCGGCCAAGTATCGGCTGATCATGAAGGCCAAGGATACGGCGGCGGCACGGCCGATACCCCCAGTCCTGCGCCCTGGTGTTGCAGGCGCATCGACAGAGCGTGGGCGGGCCGACATTCGGACGCTGAATGCGCGCCTGTCGTCGTCGGGAGATCTCAAGGACGCCGTCGCGCTTTATCAGGCGCGCAGAGCGAATCAGTCGTGATGTGCGCGGAGAGAGAAGCTTAAGTCATAGGCAGCAGCGTTCGGCCGTTGACATTGTTCTCTTTTTGTTCTGTGGGATCGATAGTCATCATCAGTCCTAAGTTGGGGCTTGTTTCGCCGGTGAACTCATGAATTTCAGCGTGAGCGAATGGCTGGCGTTTGCCATCACAGATATGCTGATTAAGGTGGCTTTGGTCATCTTTGTCGTGCTGCTTGTCTCATTATACCTTGCGCCGATCATCCCCTTCGTAAGCGTTGGAGTGGGATTCTCGATGCTCAATTTGATCTGTCTGTTCTTGGTGGAAACCGCAGTGCTCTCGCTGGAGTTTGTGAATTGGCGGCCTCGAGCTGTCCTGAAGGCTGCTCTCACAATCGCAATCGCAAACATCCTTTTCGTTGCGTGCGGAGCTACCTCTTTCACGCTCACGGGCCAATCCAGCCACGTGAGCCGCACGATAGCTGACAACGTCTGGTTCACTGCGTGTTTGGCGAGCACAAACGTTGTCCCCTTGCTTCTGGTTTTGACCTTTCGCCATGCGGTCAGGCTCGCGAGAAGGTTCGTGTGTCGGTGTGCTCCGGCGAGATGAACCGAACCTGACGGACTCATGGTCAGGCGATGCGCTCGAGCGCAGATATTGCGGACATTCCCGGCTTTGCTCGTGTGCACCGCGGGCGGCGCGTAATTGCGCGTCGGGGTCGCGCGATCGCATATTGCAGATCTGATACGCCGCAGTCCGCTGCATCACGATTTCTGCGGGCGGTGCGCCGAGCCAAATATGCGGGGCGCTGAATTGGTAGATCGTGGCCTTCATGCGGCGGGCGAGATTCGGTCTAAATAATAATTCCTCGGTGGCTGCCAGCAATTCGGCGCGTTCGGTCTCTTAGACCAGTTTTTTAGCGGAGGCCAACGAGCTTGCCGGAACGGTCCTATGCCGTTGCAGGGATGAGCAAAGAACCGTCCGCTCAACTTCAGAAGCCGGATTTCCTGCCAACAGAGCTCCGACCAGAGTTCAAAACACCGCCGCCGATCTTCTTCTCTCCTCGTTGATTTCACTAGCTTTCGGAGATTTTTAATGCCTGACGAACGCCGCAACTTCATCGAGCGCTCAGACTCGATCACAGGAAACCTCTATGGACAGCCGATGTCCCTTCAGCGGATCGCGGACAATTTCGCGCTTTACGGTCTGCAGAAACGCGTGGCGGCACTCGAGAGCTTAGATGCGGAACTGCGCGAGGGTGTCGAGACAAATCCTGGCGATTTGCGGCGCCACGCGCGAATGCTCGAGCTTCGGCGTCAGATGGGGAGTGCCCACGTGGCGCTTCGCAATGCTGGCCGATGATCAATCCCGTGCTGGAGGCGCTGGCGCGGGCGCGTCAGCAAAGTGCGCCTTTGTTCGCTCGCTGGTGCGCACGCGAGGGGGCGATGTTTTGTCCGGCCACGCCCGCCGCCGTCGCCCGCTTCGTGCGGGACCGCGCAGGGCTTGGCATGGCCCAGCTTTGGGGAGCGCTGCAGGACATCTCCAGGCTGCACACCTCCAAGGGGCTCGCTGATCCGACGTTGAGCGAGCCGGTTACGTTTGCAGTCAATGCGGTGAGCGGGATCGTGCCGCCGCGCTCCTGGCCGGCCGCTCGCAAGGAGCGCTTCAAGACGTTGCCATATGACGTTCAGGCTTTCGTCGCGAGCCATGAGGCGGCGCGCGAGCGAGCTTTACGGCGTGCGCAGAACGAGGCAGCCGCAGCCAGAAGGGAATTGGCAGCGATGCAATGCAAATGCACAGAGGAAGAAAGCAGCGGATCCCATGAAGTCAACTCGCAACAGTCCCTCGCTTGAGGAGCGGATCAAGGCCATTCGCGCCGAAATCGCGACCGTTATCGACGCGCGCGTCGAGACGGTCGCGCGTGATAGCCCCGGCGTGCCGAAGGGCGTGATCCGCAACCTGCTCACGGCGCGCGCGCCATCCTGCGCGTGTGCGCAATATCTCGAGCTCAGCGGGGAGCAATGAAGAGAGGATACTTGGGCAGACTAGAGGCGAGCGGTTCTTGCTTGCATCTGCGCTGAAAGTGCCCTGACGCAAAATCGATGAAGGCGATACAGCCGGTGGCGATCTCAGGTGGGATCGCCGCTTTTGTTTGAGGAAACACATGACACTCTACAGATGGTCGCAGACGGCTTCCGCGGATGCCACCGCCGATCCAACGATCAATTGGTCTGAAGGGCAGGCTCCGTCCAGTATCAACGATTCTGCCCGGGCAATGATGGCGGCGATGGCAAAATATCGCGACGACATCGCTGGCGCGATCGTGACCACGGGCTCGAGCACAGCCTATGCTCTTGCGAGCTATCAGCAGTTCGACACGCTCGCGCATCTCAACGGTCAGATCATCGCGTTCACTCCTCACGTGACCAACGGTGCGACAGTGACCTTGAACGTCGATTCGCTCGGCGCCAAGCCGCTGCGGAGTGGGCCCAACACCGAGCTGTTGGCCGGAACATTGATCCAGGGGACTCCGTACATCGTCGTCTACAACAACTCTGATGGAGCGTTCTACCTTCACGGCTTTTATGGGAACCTCTATAACATTCCCATTGGAGCAAGCATCGAATATTGGGCTGGAACGGCACCGAACAGTTCGTTTGCCTTCCCCTACGGGCAAGCGATTAATCGAACGACGTATGCTGCGCTCTTTGCATTGATTGGGACCAATTATGGCCCAGGCGACGGAACAACAACTTTCAACTTGCCTGATTTGCGTGGGCGTGTCATCGCGTGTGTTGATAATATGGGCGGGACAAGCGCTAATCGTCTTGCGAGCGGCGGCCTGGCTGCTGTCAGGCATACACTAGGCGGAGCGGGAGGTGAGGATACACACATGCTCACAGCCAGCGAAATGCCGACCCACTATCACAGTGCATCGATCTACGACCCAGGGCATTTGCATAGCACGAGCCATAGCGGATTAAATATCGCCTATCAGGGTGCAAGTGCGATCGGTATTACAGGAAGCTCTGCCCTGCAGATTAGTACGAGCACAGCTTTTAGTGTTCAAGGCGCCGGCACAGGTGTCCGTGTCAACAGCTCGAATGGACTCGATACCACCTACAGTGCGGGCGGAGGAACTGCGCACAACGTTGTGCAGCCAACGATCTTGTGCGCTCGGATCATGCGCATCATCTAAGCTGCTCTGAAAATAAAGTTGTTACAATATCCTTTCTTCTTCCAGAACCATTCGCCTTCCGCTTTTTGATGGACGTCGGGATCGAAGTGTGACAGGGGGAGTACCTTTTTTCCGCAAACGAAACTCCCGGAGTATCCGAGGTCAAGTAGAAACGAGAAGGTATCTTTCATCCGATCGATCGAGACAAGGTGCCGGTCGCACTCAACAACAATAAGAGGCATGCATCGGCGGAGGGTGCGCGTCGCACCGAGTAAGACGTTCAATTCAGCGCCTTCAACATCAATCTTTATTGCAGAGACGTTTTCGTTTTCCGACAAGTAATCGTCTAAGGAGACGGTTTGAATCTTGATCGCCTTGGAATGCTCGATCGGCTTGAGAAGGGATGCTGCAGGTTGGTGCCCATCAGGGATAAAGAAGTCTTGGAGGCCCGACGATGAATATGCTGCGGACCGTTCCACCACTACATTCTTAAGGGAAAAGATGCCGCAAAGTCGTGACAGTGTTTCGGCCAAATCAGGTTGTGGTTCAAATGCTATGACCCGGCCTGGCCTCGACCATCGTGCAAGCCAATACAGAAAACTCCCTTTGTTTGCACCAATGTCGCACACAACATCGCCGCGCCGAATATGGCGGCGCAGCTCGGCGAGCTCTGTTCTGTGGTCTCGATATCGGGAGCGCAATATGCGCACCACAAATCGAGAAGCTTCACGATTATTCATCCCTGCCCTTACTACACATTTCTAACCAAAAAACCTCCCACACAATCTCTTCACGAGCAAGCCCCTAAAGACATTTGCCAGATCTTACGCAGGAAGCTTGGATCATGGAGAGAGTGCGGATAGCTGACCTCAGTCGGCTTATCAAGCTTGCCGTCAAGTCGTAACGGCTGCAACCCTCACTAAAATGTTTCCATGACCGTCATTCCGACTGGAACAACTCGCGCACGCTAGAGCCGCATTGAGCGGGGTCTTTACGAATAAAAGTCTTCGCGGGGGAGGGAATGAGAGATCTCAAACAGCTCGCAGCTGCTAACGCGGACCGATGGGCATCCGCTACGGCTACAAGAGATAGCCATTCCGAAGCACTACGCCTGGTTTCTGCGAAAACCCGTTATGAGGCTATCGAGCATGCCACTGGCGTCCCTTGGTTCATCGTCGCGGTTATCCACGAGCGGGAGTGCTCGCAGAATTGGGCCTGTTCTCTCGCTCAGGGCGATACCTGGAACAAGGTCTCGGTCCATGTTCCGGCCGGCCGGGGGCCTTTTCAGTCCTGGGAAGACGCCGCGGTGGACGCCCTGGTCAACTGCGCCCCGCACGCGGCGCATTGGAAGGACTGGTCGGCCGGTGGCGCTCTGACCCTGCTCGAGCAGTATAACGGCCTCGGCTATGCCCGCCGGGGCGTGCCGTCCCCGTACGTGTGGGCAGGCACGAATCAATATCAATCCGGGAAATACGTTCGCGACGGCGTTTACGATCCGGCCGTGGTGGACCGGCAGCTAGGTTGTGCGGGCCTGTTGATGGCCATGATGGCGCTTGATCGGAGTATCGCCTTTTCGTCGTCTGCACCTGCACCTGCACCTGCACCTGCTCGGCCCGGCTCCGTTGCGGACCCGCCGCCCAGACCGCTCCAACCATCCATCACGAACCCGGCAGAAGGCTCCATCGGAGCCTTTTTTATTGCCCTTATCAAATCCGTCTTCGGAAGGAAAACGACATGATTGAATTTGGCTGTGCATTTTCTCTTGGTGTCGCTGCCGGCGGCGCACTGGTGTGGACCTGCAAGACCCGACTGCAGGCCATCGTAGTCGGAGCCGGCACATTGGTGACCAAGCTTTCCAACGCGGCGAATGCCATTGCCTCGCTTATCCGGAAGGCTTGATCCATGTGGTCTCGAGTCAAAGCAGCCTGCCTGCATTCGCTGACCATCGCATGGGGTTACGTACTCGCCCTGATCGGCACCCTGATGTCCTTGATCGACACCATCGGCGACACGCTCGGTGACCCCATGCTCAAGGACGAAATCAGTTCCGCAATCGGCGATGCGAGGGCGACCGGCCGCATTCTCCTCGTGATCTCGATCATCACCATCATGGCGCGAGCGCGATCGCTGAGAAAGGGCGGCTGACATGTGGATGACGATCTTAAGCTTTTTCGGCGGCCCGGTCATCAAGGGCCTTATCGACGCCTATCAAGCGAAGCTCAAGGCGGGCAACACCGATGCCAAGATCGCAGCTGATCTTGCGGCCTCCGAGATCGCGGCGCAAGTCTCCGAGACCAGCGCCGTCCTGCAATATCGCGCGGCCGAACTCGGTCATTGGTACGAGCCGGACAAGCTGATCGGTTACTGCGTCGCGGTCTATTTCGCAAAGCTCCTGGTGTGGGACAAGGTCCTCGGACTTGGGACCACAGATCCTCTCGCGGGCTTCGCGTCGATGACTGCGAACCTCGTCATCTCGTTCTATTTCGCCAAGCGCGGCTTCGAGAACGTTGCGAGGATCATCAAGCGATGAGCGTCGTCCAGGAAGACATCAAGGCGATCGTGGCCGAGACGTTGGCCGAGCAGCACAGGCTACAGCGCGAAGAGATCGACGCGGTCGTCCTGCGGGCGATCGTGACGATTTTGACCTCGTTCGGAATCGAGGAGGAGGACCGCAAGGAGCTTCGAGCCGATTTCCAACACCTCCGGCGATGGCGCAAGAGCGTCGAGCAGGCGCAGAGCTACACGTTCAAGGCGGTCATCACCGTCATTGCGACGGGGTTGGTCGGTGCGGTGTGGCTCGGCATCAAGGTGATGCTCGGGAAGTGAAGATGCAATGCGTGGCAAGATGCAGGGAGTTCCGATGTACCAGATCCGGGAAGTGGATAGTTGTGATGACGACATCGCTGACACTCTCGTGGACCTTCATCGCCAAACCTTTCTCGACAGGGCGCCTCTCCCGGACTTCGATGCCGGACATTGGTGGATTGCATGTGAGCATAGCGCCCCTTTGGCTTTTGCCGGTCTGATTCCTTCAACGATTGGAGCGCACACCGGCTATCTTTGCCGAGTGGGCGTGATCCGGGAACATCACGGGCGCGGTCTCCAATCGCGGTTGATGCGAGCCGCCGAGTGGCGTGCGCGGCGGAACGGGTGGTCATGCGTCGTGTCCGATACGACGGACAACATTTTCTCGGCGAATAACTTCATCCGCGGCGGCTACCGCCTGTTTCAACCACCTTCGCCGTGGGGATGGGCAAATACGCTTTATTGGCGCAAGCTGATCGAGCCAGCGATTTGTTCGGACCAATAGGAACGCTGCATCGCAATGTACGGCGGTGCGGCAGAGTTGAAAGCCCGGCGGCTGCAGGCCGCCGGGCTTTTTTTATGTCTCAGGGTAGGCTAACCACTGGATGCGTCTGCAGCGTTGGTTGCTGGACAGAGTTTCGCAACCGCGGACGAAAGATCTCGCAGAGGATCGATAACACGTTTGTGGGAAGGAGCCGCGAAGATGGCGAAAGTGCCGTTGCCGGAACGACCGCCCCGCCGAGCGGCCATGCCGAATGTGCTGGACGGGCTGCTGGTGATCGATTTTACGCGGGTCGTGGCGGGACCCGCCTGTACGCAGACCTTGGCCGATTTTGGCGCCGATGTCATCAAGGTGGAGCATCCGGATGGAGGCGACGACACGCGAGCCTATGAGCACGCGGAAATCGCGGGAGAGAGCGCAGCGTTCCTCAGCCTCAATCGCAACAAGCGTGGAATTGTGCTGGATCTCGCGGTGGCTGAGGCGCGGGAGGTTGCACGTGACTTGATCGCCAGAGCGGACGTGGTCGTCGAAAACTTCTCGACCGGGGTTATGGACAAGTTCGGACTGGACTACGCCACCGTGTCCGCAGGCAATCCACGTCTCATCTATTGCTCGATTTCGGCTTATGGCCGCTCAGGACCATTCGCATCGCGACCAGGCTTCGATCCGATTACCCAGGCCGAGAGCGGCTTTATGTCGCTCAATGGATTTGCCGATGGGCCGCCGGTGCGGACGGGGCCGCCTGTGATCGATCTCGCCACCGGCATGTCTGCCTGCAATGCCATTCTGATGGCGCTGCTTGCCCGCGAACGGCTCGGGCGAGGTCAGCACGTGGAGGTGGCTTTGTTCGACGTTGCGACGAACATGACGAGTTTCTACGGCATGGCCTATCTGCTGAGCGGCAGCAATCCGGGGCGCTTCGGCAACTCGCCAAACGGGTCGCCAACCGTTGGCGTGTATAAAGCCGCCGATGGTCCGCTCTATATTGCTTGTGCCAACGATCGGCTCTATCGCCGGCTTGTCAGCGATGTGCTCGGCCGGCCCGATCTTGTATCGGATCCGCGATTTGCCACCCGCAAGTCGCGCTCGCAGAACAAGGAGAGTCTGCGCGCCATCATGGCGGAGATTTTCGCGACCGATCCTCTTGAAAGGTGGATAACGAAGCTGAAGGACGCTCACATTCCCGCGGGATATCTCCGTACCGTCGCGGAGGCATTTGACGCGCCGGAGGTCCTTAGCCGCGGTCGGGTGTGCCGGATTCCGCACCCGACAGCGGGGTGGGTTCCGAATATCGAAACGCCGATCAGCATGGGCATGACCCCATCTGTTGAGCCGATCGCGGCGCCCACCCTGGGTCAGCATACGACCGAGGTGCTGCAAACAACCTTGGGATATCATCAATGCCAAGTTGCAGCTCTGCGAGAATTAGGAGCCTTCGGGCAAACTGGGAAAGCATAGCGGGGCCGGTTGAGGCGCCAGCAAGAAGCGTCACGCAATTGACTGCCGCTGTTCCGATTGCCAACCGGATGGCAACGTATCACAATGAGGCATCGCAACGGCCTCGCCTGAAACGAAATAACGGACGCTCCGCGGAGGATGCCTGGGATGACGACCAGCCAGCAGCCGGGTTCGCATCTGCCCGCCCCACGACCGGGGGCGTTTGAACCGATCGAAGCGCAGGCGAAGGCGCTGTTGCCGCTGCTTCGTGAACGCGCGGAGCAAACCGAAGAACTGCGCCGCGTTCCCCCAGAGACTGAGCAGGATCTGCAGGATGTCGGCTTATTTCGGATTTTGCAGCCGAAACGCGTAGGCGGGCTTGAGTTCGACTACGTCGCGCTGGTCGATTGCGCCGAGCTGCTCGCGCGCGCCGATGCGTCGGTTGCTTGGAATGTCGCCAACCTGGCGAGCCATCACTGGATGTTGGCGATGTTCGACCCTCGGGCGCAGGACCGGATTTGGGGAGATAACGCCGAGACTTTGATTGCATCTTCCTTTATCTTCCCTGCGGGCCGAGCTCGAAAAGTGCGCGGTGGCTACGAATTGCGCGGCAGTTGGCCGTTGTCGTCCGGCGTCGCCTCATGTCAGTGGAACATGTTGGCCAGCGTGGTTGCTTCCGACGATGAAGCCGATGGCGTCGAGTACCGGATTTTCCTGTTGCCACGGAGAGACTACAACATTCTCGACACCTGGAATGCTGCCGGTCTGCGAGGGACCGGCTCCAACGACGTCGAGGTGCGTGATGCCTTTGTCGCTGACGAGATGACCGTGGGTGTGAACGACTTGACAGGGGGAATGACACCGGGCAGTCGCGTCAATCCCAATCCGCTTTATGCATTGCCGGTCTTCTCTCTATTTCCTTTCGCTCTCTCCGGGGTTGCTCTGGGTAACGCGCAAGCGTGCCTCGAGGATTATATCGACGGAGCTCAGCACCGCGCCTCGACCTACAACCGGGCAAAGCTCAGCGATCTGCAAAGCACGCAGCTCAAGATCGCCGAAGCGTCGGTCAAGATCGATACGGCCCGTATGATCATGCGATCGTGCTGCGTGCAGGCCATGGAGGATGCGCAGCGTGGCATCGTTCCGGATATGACGACGAAGACACGCTATCGGCGTGACGGAGCCTACTCCGTCAATCTGTGCACGGAGGCTGTTTCTCTGCTGTTTGCGGCAAGCGGTGCACGAGGCTTGTTTACGAGCGGAGTCTTGCAACGGCAATTTCGCGATGCGCACGCAATTAGCTCGCACATTGCGTTTAATTTCGACGCGGCAGGTACCAGCTACGGTCGGGTGGTGCTTGGTCTGCCCTCCGACAACCTGACGCTCTGAGGCATCAGGATGAATGATACGTCGAAGCCTCCGGCGACTCCGGACCCGGCTAAAGAACTCGCCAGCGACAGTTCGCCGATTGACCCGCGGGATTTTCGCAACGCGCTCGGGACCTATGCGACGGGTGTAACGATCATCACCGCCGCCGATTCGAACGGCCGGCCATATGGACTGACATGCAACTCGTTTGCCTCGGTGTCGCTTAACCCTCCATTGGTGCTCTGGAGCCTGCTTCTTTATTCCTCCAGCTTGAACGTGTTTCAGAGCGCGACTCATTTTGCGGTCAACGTTCTGGGATCATCCCAACAGGCGCTGGCGAACAAGTTCGCGAAATCTTCAGAAGACAAATTCGCCGGAGTCGAATGGGACCCCGGACTCGGACGGGCACCTGTCCTAAGAGAGAGCGTGGCGAATTTTCAGTGCCGATCCGTCGGTCGGTACTATGGCGGCGACCATGTGATCTTTCTCGGCGCGGTGGAAGCCTATTCTTACAACACGATCGAGCCGCTCGTTTTCCTGCGCGGTGGTTTCGGCCAATTCCAGACCGCGGACGAGCGCAACTCTAAGGATGAAATCTGATAGCTATGGCCGCCGAGGTCGCAGGTTTCGTTCGTCATAAGTCATGAGTCGCGCACCCTGCGGTAGCCGCAACGTGCGCCATATGGTCATCGGTTGTGTCGCAAATCCTTCATATGCGGCCTTTAGGGGAAACCCAACGCGAGCGGAGCGGATTTGACGTTTGGTATTCTGCTGACCGAAACGCCGGGATGCGAACGTCAAATCCGAAGCACCACGGGCTGAGATGCCGGAGCCACGGAGTCCTTGTCATGAATGCCATCCGATTCGTTGTGATACTGTTTGCGCTTGTCGTCATGGCTCCATGGCAGTCGGCCGAAGCCGCAGACGTCATCTGTTACAACTGCCCTCCGGAATGGGCGGATTGGGCTTCCATGCTCAAAGCAATCAAGGCCGATCTCGGCTATGATATTCCGCACGACAACAAGAACTCAGGCCAGGCGCTGGCTCAGATCCTTGCAGAGAAGAGCAATCCGGTCGGTGATATCGGCTATTTCGGCGTCACGTTCGGCATGAAAGCGAAGGCGCAGGATGCACTCGAGCCGTATAGGCCGGCGCATTGGGACCAGGTCCCGGCAGGCCTGAAGGATCCGGACGGCTACTGGACGACCATCCACTCCGGCACGCTCGGCCTATTCGTGAATAAGGATGCGCTTGGCGGCAAGCCGGTGCCGGCGTGCTGGAAGGATCTGCTCAAGCCAGACTACAAGGGAATGGTCGGTTATCTCGATCCGAGCTCCGCTGCCGTTGGATATGTCGGCGCCGTCGCGGTCAATCTCGCGCTTGGCGGGTCGGCCACCAACTTTGACCCGGCGATCAGCTATTTTAAGGAGCTGCGCAAGAACGATCCGATCGTGCCCAAGCAGACCTCCTATGCCCGCGTGGTCTCCGGCGAGATGCCGATCCTGTTCGACTACGATTTCAACGCCTATCGCGCCAAGTATTCGGAGAAGGGGAATTTCGAGTTCGTGATTCCTTGCGAAGGGTCGGTCGTATTTCCTTACGTGGTTGGTCTCGTGAAGAATGCACCCGATAAGGAAAAAGCGAAGAAGGTGCTGGACTATCTCTTGTCTGACAAGGGGCAGGCGATCTGGACCAATGCCTATCTGCGCCCGGCGCGGCCGATCGATTTGCCTGATGCTGTGAAGAGCAAGTTCTTGCCGGACAGCGATTATGCGCGGGCCAAGAGTGTCGATTGGGGCGAGATGGAAAACGTGCAAAAGGGCTTCGTCGATCGCTATCTTGCCGAGGTCAGATAGCGTAATCTGCGGCCCCTGCTTGAGCTGAGTTGGGGCACTATCCTCTCATGTCGCATCGATCTTTTGTCTGGCTCTGCCTGCTGCCGTTGAGCATTTCGACGGCAGCTTTCTTTCTGCTGCCTATGGCGAAACTTCTCATCACCGGATCCGAAGGCCCGAAAGGGTTTTCGGAATACCTGTCCATCGTGGTCGAGCCCCGCTATCGGATGACGCTCATCAACACCGTCGTGCTCGCTGCCGCGACGACGGTGACGACTTTGGTCGTCGCGACCATCACCGGAATGTTTCTGCAGCGGCACCGATTTCCCGGGCGCTCCTTGCTGATCGCGATCCTAACCTTTCCCCTCGCGTTTCCCGGTGTTGTGGTTGGCTTTATGATCATTCTGCTCGCGGGGCGCCAAGGCCTGATAGGGGAGGTGACAAGTCGCCTCAGCGGCGACAAGCTCGTTTTCGCCTATTCGATCCATGGCTTATTCTTGGGTTATCTTTATTTTTCGATTCCGCGGGTCATTCTGACCATCATGGCGGCTGCGCAGAAGCTCGATCCCGGCCTTGAGGAGGCGGCCCGTTCGCTGGGGGCGGGGCCTTGGGCCGTGCAGCGTGATGTCGTGCTGCCGGCGTTGATGCCGGCTTTCGTCGCCGCTGGCGCGATAGCCTTTGCGACCGCTATGGGCGCGTTTGGCACGGCGTTCACACTCGCGACCAACATCGACGTTCTACCGATGCTGATCTATACCGAGTTTACCTTAGCTGGAAATCTCGCCACTTCCGCTGCGCTGTCAATCGGGCTTGGCGTGATTACCTGGATGATCCTGGCGCTGGCCCGCTCGTTCAGCGGCAATGCCGTGGCCGCCGCGGGATGATGCCATGCGGGATCGAATGATCTTTGCCGCTCAGTTGCTCTTTACCATGTTGGTTGCGGCGTTCCTCGTCGTACCGGCAGGTCTCTCGATGACCGCCGGTATCACCGTGAACTATTTTCGAGGCATTCAATCGGGATTGACGCTGCAATGGGTCGTCCAGGTCTGGGAGCTCTACGCGAGTACCATCCTGCTATCGTTCGTTATCGCTTTCGGAACGCTGGCAGTGACGCTGCTTGCTGGCGTTCCCGCGGCCTATGCCCTGTACATTCGCGGCGGTCGGCTTTCGCGTGGCGTCGAAGAAATCATCACGCTTCCGGTGGCGATTCCCGGTCTGGCGCTCGCGCTCGGGTTGCTGCTGACCTATGGCGGCTTCGGCGATTTTCGGCGTTCCTGGTTGTTCATTCTCGTCGGGCACGTCATCTTTACAATGCCGTTCATGGTGCGGTCGGTGATGGCGGTGTTTGCAAATGTTGACGTCAAGACGCTCGACGAGGGCGCGGCTTCGCTCGGCGCATCGCCGTGGCGCCGCTTCCGCGACGTCATCGTCCCTAATGCATCGCCGGGCATTTTGGCCGGCAGCCTCATGGTGGTGACGCTGTCTCTTGGCGAATTCAATCTGACCTGGATGCTCCATACGCCTTTGACCAAAACTTTGCCGATCGGCCTCGCCGACAGCTACGCTTCCATGCGGCTCGAAGTGGCTTCAGCCTACACGCTGATTTTCTTCATCATGATCATTCCGCTCCTGGTCGCCATGCAGTGGTTCGGCGGAAGAGGAGGCGTGCGGTGAAAACAGGCCTTGAACACGGCGTGTCGCTGCGGGTTGAAGGCTGCGCGAAGACTTATGCCGATGGCACGCGCGCGCTCGAGCCGACCACGCTCGACGTTGCGAGCGGCGAAACGCTCGTGCTGCTGGGGCCTTCGGGATGCGGCAAGACGACCTTGTTGCGCATTATCGCCGGATTGGAGACCCCCGATTCCGGCGGCCGGGTGCTGTTCGATGGCAAAGATCTGACGAGCTCGCCGATCGAGCGGCGGAATGTCGGCATGGTGTTTCAATCCTATGCGCTCTTTCCAAACATGACGGTGGCCGAGAATATCGCCTACGGCTTGAAGATCCGTGGTGTCGCGAAACCTGAACGTGCCGCCCGCGTTGCCGAGCTGGTGCAGCTGACCAATATCTCGGGTCTCGAAGACCGTCGCATCGATCAGTTGTCGGGTGGTCAGCGTCAGCGCGTCGCCTTGGCGCGTGCGGTCGCGATCCGGCCCAGCGTTCTGCTGCTTGACGAGCCCCTGACTGCGCTCGATGCCGCGTTGCGCGAACGGCTGCGGAGCGAGCTCAATCGGCTGTTGCGGACGCTTGGCATCACTGCGATCTATGTCACGCATGATCAAGCTGAGGCCATGGAGCTCGGCGACAAGGTGGTGGTCATGCGCAAGGGCGCCATTGCCCAGGTCGGTTCGCCTCGCGACATCTATTTCAAGCCGGCCGATCGGTTCGTTGCCGAGTTCATCGGAGCAGCAAACATCATCGAAGCTCCGATTGAAGATGGGCGGTTGATGCTGGCAGGCGGCCGGCAACCGGTCAACGGTTCCGAAGATCTGACGACCGCCGTTGCGATGGTGCGTCCGGAAACGATTCGAATTGTACGCTCCGACGGCGCAGCCTTAAACGGTGTGGTCGAGAGCGTGCGCTTCTCAGGAGATCGGCAGCGGATCGTCGTCCGTGACGTGTCGGACAAGCCTCTCGTGGTCGATACGGCCAACACGATTGAGGTTGCGGTCGGAGAGCGGATCGGGCTTGCCATTGCGCCTGAGGCGATACGCTTTCTGCCCCCGGACCGGCGGTGATCAGATGTCAAGACGCCCGATCCTGATTGCTCAAATCTCCGATCTTCATATCAAGGCTCCGGGCCGGCTGGCCTATCGGCGTGTCGATACGGCAGCAGCTCTCGAGCGCTGCATCGAGGCGCTCAATCACTTCGAACCGACGCTTGATCTCGTGGTCATTTCAGGGGACCTCGTGGATACCCCGACCGAGCAGGAGTACGAGCATCTCGCCCGATTGCTGTCTCGGTTGAAGATCCCGTTCGTTGCCATTCCGGGCAACCACGATTCGCGCGAGCTCATGCGCGCAGCATTTCCGGATCGTTCCTATGCAAATTCTGCCGGTCCATTGAACCAGCGAGTGGTCGTGGAAGGCTTGGAGATCATTCTGCTCGATTCGAGCGTACCCGGTCATCCACAAGGCGAACTAGACGGTTCCACCTGCGATTGGCTGGAAGCTACACTTTCCACGTCGACCGAGCGTCCTGCTCTGGTTTTTCTCCACCATCCGCCGTTTGCGACCGGCATCTGGCATATGGATCGGCAGAACCTGCGCAATGCATCCGATCTGGCGCTGATCGTCAGACGTCACCCGCGCCTGCAATTGATTGGATGCGGTCACGTCCATCGGGCGACGCTGGCGATGTTCGCTGGCGTTCCCTGCACGATTTGTCCGGCACCGAACCATGCGGTCGATCTCGACGTGGCGGAACTGCGCGCGCCGTCATTCAAGATCGAGCCACCAGCGTTTCATCTCCATACTTGGCTTCCGGGGGACGGCTTCGGAGCCATCGTGACCCATCAGGTTCCAATCGGAGATTTCGACGGACCCCATCCGTTCTTTGGGCCGAACGGCAAGTTGATCGACTGAGTTCAGCCTCCGCCGGTAGCCCGTTGGCAATGAACAGGCGCCCCTGCGCGGGGGCGCCCTGCATCGGCCGGTCTAGCTGGCTTTCGCCATGTCTTCATCTTCCGGCGAATTCAGGTACATGCCGGACATGGTATCAACCCAACAGAGATGGTCGTGAACCTTTTGTACGCCGTCGACGTTTTCGGCGGCCACCACAGCTGCCTGCCGTGACCGCTCCTCGGTGATGACGCCGCTCAGGTGGACGATGCCGTCCTTGACGATCACGCTGAGGCCAAAGGGACACCAGTCGTTCTTCTCCAGGACATCAATGATGCGGTTGCGGATGTGATCGTCATCAGCGGTCGGGTCCGGCACCTGGCGAGCCAATGAGGCCACCGCCTGAAGCAGATTGGCGCGGGAGACGATACCGACCACCTGATCTCCCCGGGTCACCGGCAGCCGCTTGACGTGATTCCTTTCCATGATGTCGACGATTTCCGCCAAAGCGGTATCTTCGGTGATCGTCAACGGCGCCTTGGTCATGACCTCCGATACCTTGCGGCCATGCTCCTGGACGAAGTCCGCAGCGGATTTGCCCGGGCCGAGAATAAATCGAAGCCAGCGGCCACGCTTGCGCTCCGTACCGATTTCGCTCCGGCGGATGAAGTCGCCCTCGGATACGACGCCGACGAGCTTGCCCGCGCTGTCGACCACAGGCAAGCCACTGACATGCCGCGTCAGCATGATGTTTGCAGCTTCGACGATCGGGGTCTCAGGGGTGACGGTGATGACGGGACGGGTCATGATCTGATGGGCGCGCATGGCAAACTCCGGCGTTAAAAGTCTCGCAAAAGCTAGCGTTCCGGCCGCGAGGCCATTTGATGCAGGTCAATCGCCGCCGCAAATGAGCTTGATGCAGCTCAATGTTTCTCGTGGCCGATACCATATGGATCGGATCCTGATCAGGGAGGTGGAGGTCTGTGATGCCTGAACTTTCCAAGGCCCGTGCCGTTGGGGATGACCCGCTGACTGTTGACATTTCAAAACGCATCGCAAGTTCCAACAAACAAATGCTGGACTTGGTGTGCGGTGCTCAACGAATCGCACTGGAAGAGGCTGTTTTCATGGGCAATGAACTCCTGGATCGGGCTCGTACCGAGACTCATTTGTTCATGGAGTTTGTTTCAAAGGTCGCCGGTGTGCACTCTGTGCATGGCGGGCAGACAATGTTGCAAGAGTGCGGTCAACATCAGATCGAATTCTTGAGGCGCGATTGCGAGCGGCTGTTCAAACACGGTCAGCGGATGATTGATGCGAGCCTCAAGCTGACCGGACGAGCAGGACAGAGTTGATCCGTCCACGGCATGCGTCATTTGAAGCAACCCCCGAAGGAAAGATGCTCGTGAAGCCGATAGTTGCCTTGTCCAAAGCCGACGCGCCCGCCGTGCCACACGCCCTTGCCCCGCGTGAGGCTGCAGAGCGGCCGTTGCTGACGGAGGCTCAGCCGAAGGTCGGTCGTTCGCAGGAGCTGGGGCATGAAGATCACGAGCTGGATAAGGCCTTCACTGCAACCCTCGCGCGTTTGACGGGCGGCCTTTCCCCGATCGCGCTGTCGATGGCCTATTTCGATTGGGCCTCCCACCTTGCGACCGCGCCGCAACGGCAGATCGAGATCTTTCGCGATGCGATGCGCTTCAGCACGCAACTTGCTCAGCGGGCGCTGCATTCTGCGGCGCCTGAGCGCAAACCGTGGGACTTGATCAAGCCGCAGCCCACTGACCATAGGTTCGTCAAGCCCGAGTGGGAAATCGAGCCGTTCAACTTTTTGGCTCAAGCATTTTTGCTTGGCGAGCAGTGGTGGCACAATGCGACCACCGATGTCCGCGGTGTTGCACCTGCGAATGAAGCGATTGTCGAATTCTCTGTTCGACAGACGCTCGACATGTTTGCGCCGTCGAACTTTGCGGGCACTAATCCCGAAGTCCTGCAGAAGACGTTCCAGAGCGGCGGTGAGAATTTCGTGTTCGGCTGTCAGCACTGGTGCAGCGATTTACTGCAGCTGCTGGCCTCGAGCAAGCCGGGCACGGGAAACGCGGAGTTCATCGTTGGCAAAACGGTGGCTGCGTCGCCCGGCAAGATCATCTATCGGAACGAGCTGATCGAACTGATTCAATACAGCCCGACGACCGAAAAGGTTCGGCCCGAACCTATCTTGATCGTGCCTGCCTGGATCATGAAGTACTACATTCTCGACCTATCGGCCCATAATTCGATGGTGAGATATCTCACCGCCCAGGGATTTACGGTTTTCATGATCTCCTGGCGAAATCCGAGCGCCGGCGACCGGGATGTTGCGTTCGACGACTATCGGACGCTGGGGGTTAAAGCGGCGCTCGACATGATCGGGCTCATCATGCCCCGACGACATGTCCATGCGCTGGGCTACTGTCTAGGGGGGACCTTGTTGTCGATCACCAGCGCTGCAATGGCGCGCGATGGGGATCGTCGCCTCAAATCGATCACACTGCTGGCCGCGCAAACCGACTTCACCGAAGCGGGTGAGCTCACGCTGTTCATCAATGAGAGCCAGGTCGCATTCCTCGAAGACATGATGTGGGAGCGAGGATATCTCGACACTACGCAGATGGCTGGCGCCTTCCAGCTGTTACGGTCCAATGATCTGATCTGGTCCAGGGTCTCGCGGGATTATCTGATGGGTGAGCGCGCGCACCCGAGCGATCTGATGGCCTGGAATGCGGACGCGACCCGGCTGCCCGCGCGGATGCACTCCGAATATCTGCGCAAGCTCTTTCTGCACAATGATCTCGCTGAAGGCCGCTATATGGTCGATGGCCGGTCGATCTCACTGTCCGATATTCATACCCCCATGTTCGTAGTGGGGACGATCCGCGATCATGTGGCGCCATGGAGGTCAACCTATAAGATTCACTATGAGGTGGATGCGGACGTCACCTTTGTGTTGGCGAGCGGTGGACATAACGCCGGCGTCGTCGCGCCACCGAGCGAACCCGGCCATTTCTATCAGGTGAAAACAAAGCTCGCAGACGCACCTTACCTTGGCCCCGACGAGTGGCAAAAGACCGCGGCCCGGATCGAAGGATCGTGGTGGCCCGAGTGGGTTGGCTGGCTCAATAGCCGATCTGGAGAGCCATGCGAGCCGCCCTCAATGGGGGTGCCGGGGACTTCCAACCAGTTGCCGGATGCACCGGGAGACTACGTGCATCTGTAGTGAGCTCGCGAGAGCGCCGCGGCTTCTGCGGAGCGGCGCTGCGTGGCCTACCGCGGAAGCTGAGGTTGGCACTGCGCGAGCGTTGCCTCGGTACTTCCAGACGCGTCGATGACTGCCCAGTCTATTGGGCCAATATCATATCCTTCCTGCAATCCCGCAATCTCGGGCGTTGCATCGGACGCGTCCGCCTTGCGGGTGCCGACGCGAGCCTGGCGGATCGCCAAGTCCGCCGTCAGAAAGAAGCCGGCAAATGGAATTTTCATTTTCCGAGCCAGATGGGTAACGGCTGTTCGCTCGTCCTCACGTGCGAACACGGCGTCGACCACGACAGAATAACCGCCCGATAAGACGCGGCCCGCGTGCTCAAGGAGGAGCTCATAAACTTTTCGACCAGCGTCAGCATTGTATGCGTCTGGCGGCAGGCGATCCGTCTCGCGGACGCCGAACAGCTGCTTGCGAAGCACATCACTGCGCAACACGATCGCGCCCGGCGAAGGCCGGATCGAGGGCGCAATGGCACGAGCCAAGACTGATTTTCCCGTTCCGGAAAGTCCTCCAACGGCAACCAGAAGCGAGGCCGCCGGTTGGATCAAGCGGCGCGCCAGTTGGAAATAGCGCGTTGCGGCCTGGACGACGCCGGTCTGGTCGGAACCAGCCCGATCAAGTCGCGCAAGCAGAACCTGCGCGCGGATGGCCGACCGCATCGACATGAATAGAGGAAGAGCAGCAAGGCCATCGAGATTGTCGACTGGCGTAATTGCGAGATAACGATTGAGCAGGTGATTGGCCGCAGTCTGCTGGTCGTAATACAGCAGGTCCATTAAGGGGAACGCGAGATCATAGAGAACATCGATCGACGCCATCCGTTCGTCGAATTCGATCGCATCGAACAAGACGGGACGCTGCCCAATCAGAACAATGTTGGCGAGGTGAAGGTCGCCATGGCAGCGCCGGACATAAGCTTGTCTGCCACGCCCCTCCAAGGGGGACTTCACGCGCGCAAATGTCGATTGCGAAGCCTCCGCGAGTTGCTCGATCTCATCCGAGGCGAACCAAGGGCCGGCCTTAAAGGCGGCGATAAAGGCCTGGATAATCCTCTCGATCGAGCCGATCCAGGGGGCGCTGGGCCGAGGTTCGGCGACCTCATGCGAGCTTGCGATCGTATCCGCCATGCGTTCGGCGAGCACGGCGGTGACTTCGCCACGCGCTGCGAGGTGATCAAATGTGCGGCTTTCGTCGAAGCGGGTCATGTCCACCGCATATTCCAGCGGCGTTCCCGGTCCATCTATTGAGAGTGTACCGTCGTCCATCCGCACAACGGCCACAACGCGATGGTAAATCTCCGGTGCAAACGGCTTGTTGATGCGCAGCTCATCCTCACATGCAGCCTTGCGCTTCTCCAGCGTGGAATAGTCAAGAAACGGAAACCGAACAGCGCGCTTGATCTTGAGGGCGCGATTGCCTTCCAGGAACACTGAAGCAGCGTGGGTGTCGATCCGCCGGACCTGGCGATGATGTGCTGGATCGCTGAGAAAGGCGAACACAGCATCTTGCGTCGACGTCTCCGGAGATGACGATGGTGTCGTGCTATTCATTGGGGACAAGAACGGCTGCGCCGAGGATTTCGCTTTGCCTCAGCCTGGCAAGAACCTCATTCGCCTGCGCCAGCGGGTAAGGGGTCGTATGGGTGTGAATCCCTGCCTGCGGCGCGATCCTCAGGAAATCCAAGCCGTCCTGGCGCGTCAGGTTGGCCACGGAGACGAGCTGGCGTTCCTCCCACAGGAGCCTGTAAGGGAAGCTTGGGAGGTCGCTCATGTGGATGCCTGCACAAACCACCCGACCGCCCTTGCGGACCGCGCGCAGCGCGAGCGGGATCAACTCCCCGACGGGTGCATATATAATTGCGGCGTCCAGCGGCATTTCGGGCAGGTCATCCGATGCGCCTGACCATATCGCACCAAGTTCCCGGGCGAGATTTTGAGCGGCTTCATCACCGCGGCGGGTGAATGCATAGACCTGACGCCCTTGCCAGCGCGCAACCTGGGCCACGATGTGGCCAGCAGCGCCAAAGCCATAGATGCCTAGCCGTTCCGCCTGGCCCGTCATGACGAGCGACCGCCAGCCGATCAACCCGGCGCACAGAAGTGGAGCGATTGCGACATCGTCGTCGCCCTCACCAAGCGGAAACGCATAGCGCGCGTCTGCAATCGTGTGAGTGGCAAAGCCCCCATCACGGGTATAGCCGGTGAACAGCGGATAATCGCAAAGATTTTCCATACCGTTGCTGCAGAAACGGCAAACGCCACACGTATATCCCAGCCAGGGAACGCCAACGCGCTCGCCGATCCGATGGGAGGTTACGTCTGGCCCGATCTGATCGACCCGTCCGACGATCTCATGTCCTGGTATGATAGGATATCTGATGCCCGGCAACTCGCCATCTAGCACATGCAAGTCGGTCCGACACACGCCGCACGCGCGAATCTTGACGCGGATCTCACCTGGTCCAGGCGCCGGATCTGCTCGATCCTCAAGCTCGAGAGGGGCTCCCGCTGTTCGCAAAACCATCGCATGCATCGATGAGCTCCAGGCCGGTCAAGTGCTCATTAAAGTGACCGCAGCTGCATACACTTGACTTCCGTCAAGGCACCAAGTGGAACCTCGCGGAAGATAGCATATCTGCCTCGGCAGCGAGCGGCTGGAGCGATATCATGCATCTTTCACAGGCCGGAATACCATGGCGCCTTGGGATGTCGCGCCACACGTGAACGGTCCTTGTTGAGAGTTGTTTCAAATGCAACACATGTTCTGCTTGGACAACCATCGGACGCTTCGCTGATGTCGACTTACCGCCTGAAGAACCTGCTGTCGCCGCGGTCCATTGCCTTGGTGGGCGGAAGTCTGCGTCAGAATTCTGTCGGGCGAGCTATCCTGGAAAACGTCAGGAAGTCCGGATTCACAGGCGACTTTGGACTGGTCAATTCGCGCTACAGCGAAATTTCTGGTGTCAGCGCCGTCCGCAGCCTCAATCAATTGGCGTTCGTGCCCGAACTCATCGTGGTCACGGCGCCCCGGGGAAGCGTTCCCGAGTTGATTGACCAGGCGGGCGGTCTGGGCGCCGCTGGCGCGTTGATCGTCACATCGGGGCTGGGGCACGGACGGGGGTCTTTGGCCGAGCAGGCTGAACGCGCGGCTCAGAAGTACGGCATGCGTCTGATCGGACCGAATTGCATGGGCATCATGATGCCCGAGGGCCGTCTGAATGCCAGTTTCGCGGCACATATGCCCTGCGCAGGAAGCTTGGCGTTAATCTCCCAGTCAGGCGCGATTGCGGCAGGCATGGTGGATTGGGCGGCCCAGCGCGATGTCGGGTTTTCCGGCATCGTCTCGATCGGCGATCAACTCGACGTCGACGTTGGGGATCTCCTGGATTATTTCGCATTGGACGGCAAGACCCGCGCTATCCTGCTTTATATCGAGGCCATCAAGGACGCCCGGAAGTTCATGTCGGCCGCCCGTGCGGCTGCGAGGATCAAGCCGGTCGTGGTCGTCAAATCGGGGCGGGCCGTGCAAGGGGCCATGGCGGCCGCGACCCATACCGGCGCGCTTGCGGGCGCAGATGCCGTCTACGAGGCGGCGTTCCGTCGGGCCGGCGTGCTGCGCGTTTCCGATCTTCGCGAATTGTTCGATTGTGCAGAGACGCTCGGGCGGGTGGAATCGCCGACGGGAAAGCGCCTCGCCATTCTAACCAATGGTGGCGGGATCGGTGTTCTTGCTGTCGATCGCCTCGTCGAGCTCGGTGGAATAGCCGCGAGTCTGGCGCAGGACAGTCGCGAGAAGCTTGACGCGGTCCTGCCGCCGACCTGGTCTGGATCGAACCCTGTCGACGTTGTCGGCGATGCCGATGCCGCCCGCTACACTGCGGCGCTTGAGGTCTTGCTCTCTGACCCGAGCAATGATGCCGTTCTGGTGATGAACGTTCAGACCGCGCTCGCGTCCGCGAACGGCATCGCAATGGCGGTTTCTGAACTGGTGAGCACGTATCGCAAGCAGCATCGACGTTGGGCGAAGCCGGTTCTCGCTGCCTGGATCGGCGCGGATCAAACCATCATTGAAACGCTGAGCAGCGCGTCAATTCCCAACTACCCGACGGAGGACGATGCCGTCCGTGGCTTCATGCATCTGGTTCGCCATCGTGAGGTAAAGGAGGCGCTCGCGGCAGTCCCGCCGGAGATGCCGGTCTCCTTTACGCCCGATATCGAGACCGCCCGCGGCATCGTCTTGGCGGCGCTGGCCGATGGACGGACATGGCTCGATCCGGTCGAGATCAAACGGCTGCTCGAAGCCTACGACATTTCGATGGTACAAACGTTCGCTGCATCCGACGTCGATCAGGCGGTCTCTTGTGCGACCCAGTTGTTTGACCAGGGCGCGACGGTGGTCTTGAAGATTTTGTCACGTGACATTGTCCACAAGTCCGACGTCGGTGGCGTCGTTCTCAATCTGACCTCGCCACAGGCCGTCCGCGCGGCTGCGCATGACATCATGAGCCGGGCCCAAAAGCTTCGTCCGGATGCGCGGATCTCCGGCGTGATCGTGCAGGCGATGGTGGTGCGCGCCAAGGCGCGCGAGCTGATCATGGGAATTGCCGATGATCCGACCTTCGGCACGGTCATCGTGTTCGGCCGCGGTGGAACCGCGGTCGAAATCATCAACGACAAGGCCCTGGCCCTGCCGCCGCTCGATCTGCATTTGGCGCGTGATCTGGTTGAGCGCACCCGCGTTTCCAGGTTGCTGCGCGCTTATCGGGACGTCCCAGCGGTCAAGCCGGACGCAGTCGCGATGGTTCTGGTGAAGCTGGCGCAGATGGCGGCGGACCTTCCCGAGATCCGTGAGCTCGACATAAATCCGTTGCTGGCCGACGAGAGCGGCGTGTTGGCAGTCGATGCACGCGTGGCGATCGGAAAGGCGGCACCGAAATTCAAGGGTTCAGGTCCATCCAATTTTGCCGTTCGGGCCTATCCAACACAATGGGAACGCCATCTTCAGATCAAGGACGGCTGGCGGATCGTTGCTCGTCCGATCCGTCCCGAGGACGAGCCGTTGATTCACGAATTTCTGAAGCATGTGACCGCAGACGATTTGCGGTTGCGCTTCTTCGCGCCGATCAAGGAGTTCACGCACGAATTCATCGCCCGATTGACGCAGCTCGACTATGCGCGTGCGATGGCTTTTGTCGCTTTTGATGAGGCCAGTCAGGATCTGGTCGGCGTCGTGCGCATCCACTCCGACTCGATCTATGAAAACGGGGAATACGCGATCTTACTCCGATCTGACCTGAAGGGAAAAGGGCTCGGCTGGGCCTTGATGCAGCTCATCATCGAATATGCGAGATCGGAGGGCCTCAAGGTCATCTCGGGCGACGTACTGCAGGAAAACATCGTGATGCTCGACATGTGTCGACAGCTTGGGTTCGAGGTGAAAACAGATCCCATGGAGCACGATCTCTGCAATGTGAAGCTGAGGCTGTAACGTGGTCTCGGTAAACAACGGAACAGCGGCAGCGTTAGGTGTGGCTAGTGCTGCTATCTGACGTATGTCGCCTCAGACTTTTCACGATGATGCTGATTAACGGTACCATCAGGTGCGGAAGGGCAGCATCCAACGGATGACTCATGACACCGGTGACCTGCGACTGAAATGCACGCGCTTCCAGCTGTAACGCCTCAATCGAGGCGCCATGGATATCGTTGGCGAGCTCAAGCTCGCGTCCGGAAGGCGAGCGAGAAGCCAGGGCGAACAGGATCGCCGCGATGGCGACGTCAACGGCCCCCAGGATAACAGCCGCCGTTATGGCTGACCAAATCTGGACCAGCCAGAAATACGCAGCCAACTCAAACATCATGAGCCCGAACACGGCGATCAAAGCCGCAAGTGCCCGCATCCCGAGGCTTGCAAGCAGGTGGCGAAGCCTGATGTCGGCGATCACCTTGTCGGTCCGCCAGAGTATGCGCAGATGATTGACGACGTTTTCCGTGTTCACCTAATGCCTCCTGAGTAGCCAGCCGATGGTCACGCCGAGTGCGAGAGCCGAGGCCAGGGCGGCGATCGGATGCTCGCCCACGAGCTTTTCAAGCTGGGCCTCCTCTCTCTCCAACGTGTCGCTCAGCTCCTTCAATGCAGAGCTCATCTGAGCGGCAGCTGACCTGACCTCATTCTCCGACATGTCGAGAATCGATTCACCTCTCTTCGACAGAGCGTCGGCGAGGTCATTTTTAAGAGCCTGCAGCTCGTCTCTGATCCCACGCGTGTCAAACATCGATTGCCAGCCATGTTTTCAAACAAATCCTAGAATATGTCGCAGTGGACAGGTTGATCTGGCTCAACGGCGCCATGGCCGACCTGGTTTGAGTTAGGTCAACTTGCAGGTCAGAAGCTGCCTTAGGAAGGGCGAGGTTTGACGAGGCCTGATCCAAGAGCGGAAGAACTGTTTTGGGTACCCAACCGGTATTGACGGCCGAAGTGGCGGGAGATTTGGTCGAGCTCCGCCCGGGCGGTGCGTGGACCGCTGCAAATGTGACCGTCCTTGAACGCCTGACCGACTCCGTCGAGACGGATATCGGTGGCTCCGAGGCGGTCAAGATGGATCTCAAAGGCGTGAGCGAACTCGACACGCTTGGCGCTTGGCTCTTGGAGAAGCTCTCGCGTCGGCTCGGTTCAGCTGGCCATCACATCGAGATGGTCGGGGTGGCCGGCCATTATATTGGCTTGATCGAGCAGGTGCGGCGGGTCAACCGGCGAGCCGCGGCGAGCCTTCCAAAGCCGTCTCCTATCGTCGCCAAGCTCGATGACCTGGGCCGATCTACAATCGGTGCGTTTGGCGAATTTATTGTCTTTCTGGAGATGCTGGCCTCGCTTTTTCTGGCCATCGCGAGTGTCATTCGACGGCCCCGCTCGCTGCGGCTGACATCCCTTGCATATCAGATGTACCGGATCGGCTGGCAGGCGATCCCAATTATTGTGCTGATCACCTTTCTGATCGGCGCGATCATCGCGCAACAGGGCATCTTCCATTTTCGTCGGTTCGGTGCCGAATCCTACGTTGTCGATATGGTCGGGATCCTGGTCCTGCGCGAACTCGGGGTCCTGATCGTGGCAATCATGGTCGCGGGACGCTCCGGGAGCGCCTACACGGCCGAACTCGGCTCGATGAAGATGCGGGAAGAGATCGATGCGCTGATGACCATGGGCCTTGATCCTGTCGAGGTCCTGATCCTGCCGCGCGTGGTTGCCTTGGTCCTAACGCTTCCGATCCTAGCCTTCATTGGCTCCATGGCGGCACTCTACGGCGGCGGCCTGGTTGCCCAGTTCTACGGCGGCATGGCGCCGGCGATCTTCATCGCGCGTTTGCATGAGGCGATCTCCGTCACGCATTTCGAGGTCGGCATGTTCAAGGCGCCCTTCATGGCGCTCGTGATCGGCATCGTGGCGTGCAGTGAGGGGCTTCGCGTCAAGGGTAGCGCCGAATCGCTCGGACTGCAGACAACGACTTCGGTCGTAAAGTCGATCTTCTTGGTGATTGTGCTGGATGGCCTGTTTGCCGTCTTTTTTGCATCGATTGGAATGTAGCCATGGCGCAGAGCGAAGCGACATCGGCCATTCACGTCAGTGACCTCGTGGTCGGCTTCGGGCGGCAGATCGTCCTGGAGCATCTTTCACTCGATGTCCGCAAAGGTGAAATCCTTGGCTTGGTCGGTGCGTCGGGTGGAGGTAAATCGGTCCTGATGCGCACGGTCATCGGCCTCATCCCGCGTCGGAGCGGGACCATCGAGGTGATGGGCGTTCCCGTCGGCGACAGGGCCATCCAGGACAGGGAGAGGATCGCGGGACGTTGGGGCATTCTCTTCCAGCAGGGCGCATTGTTTTCATCGCTCACCGTCAGGCAGAACATCCAGTTCCCGCTCCGGGAAAGTCTTCAAATGTCGCAGTCGCTGATGGACGAGATCGCCACTGCGAAGCTCGAAATGGTGGGCTTGACGCCGGAGGATGGCGACAAGTTTCCCTCCGAGCTCTCGGGAGGCATGACCAAGCGCGTCGCATTGGCGCGCGCCCTCGCGCTTGATCCAGCGATCGTGTTTCTGGATGAGCCAACGTCGGGGCTCGATCCGATCTCCGCGGGTGACTTCGATGCGTTGATCAAGACGCTGCAGCAAACCCTCGGACTGACCGTGTTCATGGTCACCCATGATCTCGCGAGCCTGAATGTGGTGTGTGATCGCGTCGCAGCGCTCGCCGACGGCAAGATCGTTGCGATCGGACCAATGCGTGAGCTGCTCCAATCAGAGCATCCTTGGGTTAGGGCCTATTTCCACGGCAAACGCTCCCAGATGCTGCAACCGAAAGTGAGTTGAGAGATGGAAACGCGTGCTCCGTTCGCTTTGATCGGCGCCTTTGTCCTGGCAGCGATCGTTGCGATCTTCGGCTTCGTCTATTGGCTCAACAACACCGGCGGGCTGGGGCCGCGGACGAGCTATCGCGTGCAGTTCGAGGGGTCTGTCCCGGGATTGCTTGTTGGTGCGGCCGTTCTCTTCAATGGTATCCGCGTCGGTGAGGTCACCGGACTGGGCCTCGCCCCGGAGAATCCACGGCGCGTCAACGCTACGATTTCGGTAGCTTCTGCTACTCCGGTGCATGCGGATACCAAGGTCGGTCTCGAATTTCAGGGTTTGACCGGGGTTCCCGTGATTGCGTTGGAGGGAGGCTCGCTTGCCGGGTCGTCCGGTCCGGTCCCAACCCTGCTAGCCGAGCCAGGGGCGGGTCAGAGCATGACCCAGGCCGCGCGGGACGCGCTGCGGCGGGTGGATGCCGTGCTTGCCGAAAATGCCGAACCGTTGAAGGATACGATCGCAAATCTTAAGACCTTTTCGGAAGGCTTGGCGCGAAACACCGGCAAGCTCGATGGCATTGTTGCCGGCCTTGAGAAGTTGACCGGAGGCGGCACCCCAGTTCAGAAGGTCACCTTCGATCTGCGGGCACCGACCGATCTGGGGCATGGGACCAAGATCTGGAAGGGGCAGCTGGCCATCCCCGAGCCAACGGCTGTTGCGATGCTGCAGACCCAGCGCATGCTGTTCGCGCCGGTTAAGGACTATCCCGGCTTTGCCGAGTTTCTCTGGGCCGACAGCATTCCAAAACTGTTGCAGGCGCGCCTGATCGACAGCTTTGAGAACTACGATATTGCGCACGCGCCGCTCCGGACGACGGATGTTGGGCAACCGGATTTTCAGCTCCTGATCGATGTCCGCCAATTTCGAATCTCGACGGAAACGGGGCCGGTCGCCCAAATCGGTCTTTCCGCTCGGCTCGTCGACAAGAATGGAAAGGTGATCGCCGCCCGGCTGTTCGACGAAAGCCAGAAAATCGGTGTGCTCGATCCGGCGACAGCCGTTTCGGCCTTTGATGATGCTTTCGGCCGTCTGGCGAAGGACGTCATCGCCTGGACGGCGCAGGCGCTTTAGACCGAGCTCCGGTGCGGGCTATTCGAAGGTTTTCAGATAAGAGAGCAGGTCGTGAATTTGCTCTGGATCGAGCTCGAACTCGGGCATCGCGGGGTGACCGGTGACGATCCCCTCCGCCAAGGCTTCGCCAAGCGATTCGATCGGATAGCGCTGATGTAGGGTCCGGAAGGGCGGGGCAGGCTTGAAGCGGCCGTCGCCCGTTCTGCCGATCGCGTGACATCTCGCGCAGTGCGCCTGCGCGTAGGCCCGTCCGCGTTGCTCCGCCGTTGATGCGGCCAGAGCGGGTGATACCAAGGCGAGTGTCACGAGCATCTGGCAAGAGGCAAGGCGCAGCATTCGCAATCCGTTGGCGAGAGGGCATTGATTTCAAGATATTGAGCCGAGCGCGGGCCGATTTGATCTGCGTCAACCGCCAATCGGACGATTGGCTAAAATGCCGTCTTCCTTGGTGCTGGCCGTTCGGAGCGATGTATGAAGATGCCCCTGGTTGCAGTTGACCCGCATGGGCAAGCCTGTGCCGACTGTGCCGTCCGGCAATTCAGCCTTTGCGCATCGCTCGACAAGATCGAGATGCATGAATTCGAAGATCTGAGCCGACGGGTTCACTTTTCGAGCTGCGAAACCGTGTTTACGCAGGAGGATGCCACCAGCTATTTCTACAACGTCCTTGACGGGGTCATGCGGGTCTACAAGCTTCTGCCGGACGGGCGGAGGCAGATCGTGGGATTTGCCCTTCCCGGCGACTTTGTCGGGATGACGACCGAAGCGCGTCATGGCTTCTCGGCGGACGCCATTGGCCCGGTGACCGTCTGTCAATTCGCCAAGACGCCGTTCGTGCGATTTGCCGAAGATAAGCCCAATTTGCTGCGGCGCATGAACGAACTTGCGGTACAGGAGCTGAATCAAGCCCGAGACCATATGGTTCTGCTGGGCCGTCGATCCGCGGAGGAGAAGGTCGCCACCTTCCTTGTAGGGTGGCGGGATCGCTTGATTTCGCTGAGGGGCGTGTCGGACGTCGTCCCGCTGCCGATGAGCCGGCAGGACATCGCAGATTATCTCGGCCTGACCATCGAAACGGTGAGCCGTACCTTCACCAAGCTCGAGCGGGAGGGCATCATTGAGATTGTGCCGGGTGGCGTCTGCCTGCGCGATGCTGCCCGCGCCGAGGCTCTGGCCGCTGCCTGACCCATTCTTTATGGAGGGACGGCTCCGATTTTGATCCCGATCAAAGACCCAAACGGTCGTCTGAAGGACATTCCCCCTCAAACTTGAGGGAGGGGAAGATATGCCTTTTGATGCATTGATGGTCAGCTTGGCCGTGGTGGCGGTCTTTGTGGCGTTCGCGGCCGTGCTCGCCTGGGCCGATTCGCAAACCAGCCAGTTGAAGAAGGACGTCCCGGCCCGGGAATAGCTGGTACGCTCGCGATTTCCAGATAAATTTTTCGGATCGCGCTGTAGGCAGTCCGCGCGGTTAAATTGCCCTCCTGCGTGGCCGCCGAGGCTGCGTTGCGGCCATTGAGACACCCTTTGGCTGTGGCGGGTATTGCTAACCACTCCAGTCTCGGCTGTACTCTCCTGGTGCCGATCTGTCGTATTCCGAAGCGGTCACGCAAGGCAGAACGACCAGGGGGTCTTGCCGCCCTGAGACCTTTACCTTGCATTTGCTGTTCGAGGGCGGGTGGCGTGAGCATTATCCGGTCTCGCGCCCCTGGGTCCACACTCCGCCAGCGCCTCGGTAATATCTTCCGGTCGGTGAGATCCGATACTGGAGGAGCGGCGTGACTGACGACAAGAGGGGGGTCTCCCGACCTTCTGCGAGTGGCAAACTATCGGTGCTCCGCCAGCATCCCATTTTTCAGGATCTGGATTCGGAAGCGCTCGATCAGCTTTGTCGGTACGCCAAGCCGACCTCGCTGAAGCGTGGCGCCACGATCTTTTCCAAAGGTGATCAAGGCAACAGCCTCTACATTGTCATCAGCGGTACGGTGAAGATCAGCGTTTCTTCGCCGGACGGGCGTAACGCAATCCTGAACCTGATCAGCGCTGGCGAACTGTTCGGCGAAGTCGCGTTGCTCGACGGGGGAGAGCGGACTGCGGATGCGACCGCGAA
>NZ_CAFK01000001.1 GCF_000239815.1 Bradyrhizobium sp. STM 3843
GGGGCGAGGGAGCGCACCGCCCGCACTGCAAGTGCCCGAATCCAACTCCCAGAGAGGTGCGCTCACTGGCCCGCCAGAGGGTGAGCAGCGAGGCCGCCGCGAGATGTGTGCAATCACCCGCGCGCTCATGCGAACAGACCATGCATATACCAGGCGGGCTGCACCGGCTTGCCCGTCTTCGGATCGATCTCGCGATCATAGAGCCCGTCGCGATAGAGCCAGAACCGCAGGCCATGCTCGTCCTCGATGCGGAAATAATCCCGCGTCAGCCCCTGCCCCTCCGGCCGCCACCATTCCATCGCGATCCGTTCCGGCCCCTCGGCGCGTACCACCGCATGCGCGGCGCGCCGCCAGACGAAGCGCGCAGGCGGACCATCAGGCACTTGGGCGACCACCTGGATTTCTTCGGGACGATCAAAAAGGCGCAAGGGCCGCAGCGGCGGCTCGCTCTCGACGCGCGCCGGCCAGTCCGCGTGCAAGGCCGCGGCGAGGTGCTGCTGCGCCGGCATTGGCAGCGCCGCACGTTCCGGAATATGGGTATCCTCCGGCAGATGCACGACGACACGCTTGCCCCCGATCCGCGCGGCGATGCGGTCGATCAGTGCGGCGAGTTCGTCATTGTCATGGACATGGGCGTCGAGATCGCGCTGCTCCTGCACCACGATCTCGCTGCGGCTGGCACACAGCCGGATCAGGTCGAAGCCGAAGCCGGGATCGAGCGGATCGCTCAACGCGTCCAGCCGCTCGCGAAACAGCCGGTCGATCACGCGCGTCTCCGTCACCGGCTGGCCGGTGTCGATTGCGATCATGCGCACCACGCCGTCAGTGCGGAAGAAATAGGCCTCCAGCCGCCGCGCGCCCTTGCCCTGCTGCGCCATCGCCGCCACCAGCATGGCGGCAAGGCTGGAGAGGCTTGCGGCAATCACGGTGTCGGTCGCCACCGGCTCGGCAAAGCGCTTTTCGACGATGTAGTCCGGCGGGGTTTTCCGCGGGCTGATCGGCGCATCGCCCTCGCCCAGCGCCTGCGCCAGGATGCGGGTGAAGGCGCTGCCGAAGCGCGCTGATATCTCGTGACGGCCGCGGGATGCGACATCGCCGATCGTCTTCAGCCCGGCGCGACGCAGGCCCAGCGTGATCGCTTCGCCGGCGCCGAGCGCGGCCACCGGCAGCGGGCTGACGAGCGCCGCCTCCTCGCCATCGGGCACGATGCGGCCATGGACATGGCGGTTCAAGGTGCGGGCGCAGATCGCATTCGAGGCGATCGCGGCTGACACCGTGAAGCCGCGCGCGGTCAGCGCGTCGCACAGAAGCTTCATCAGCATGGCCTCGCCGCCGAACAGATGGGCACAGCCGGTGATGTCGAGCGCAAGACCATGCGGGGGATCGAGCGCCACCAGCGGCGTGAAACGGTCGCACCAATCGGCGATGTCTTCCAAGGTCTTGGCGTCGGCCGCAGTATCGGCCTCGTGCACCACGAGGTCGGGACAGATCGCGCGCGCATTGGCGAGCGGCAAGCCGTGCGAGAGCCCATAGCGCGCCGCGACATCGTCCAGCGAATGGATCAGCAATGCGTTGCCGTCCTTGATGACGACGACATTCGGCTTGCCGTCATCAGGCGTAGCGCTTGTGGATGACAGCTTTCGCTTGATGCGGTCGATCGGCAGGCGCGGCAGCCACAGGCTGAGAATCCGCCGCCGGCTGGCTGAAACACTGGTCATCGCAGCTCCACTCCATGATCCATCGCCCGGTCTGGCCGTGACGGTTGCGAATGAGTTCGGCGTCGAAGCGCGGCGACCCCCAGGCGGCCCAAGGCGCCGCAGGCATTAAAGGTGCTGATGCCAACGAGGGCGCGGTGCGCACGATCCAGCGCGTCTCCGCGGTCGAAGGGATGGGCTCGGCGGCAGTCCGCAGCACCAGCGCGGTAACCCCCGAGGCTTGCGCAGCCAGCGTCAGCTTGCGGCTGGCGACGAGATCGAGCTTTTTGGTCTCGCCCCACACCTCCAGCATCACCGCGCCGAGCGCATCGCAGGCGAGCGCATCGGCTGATGTGCGGAGCGCAGTGTCGAGATCGGGCGCGCGCACGATGACGAGCGTGCGCGGATCAAGCCCGAGCTCGGCCAGCCCGCATGGCGACAGCGCGCCACCTTCGCGCTCGGCAAAATCCTGCCGGATAAAGACCAGCGGCCGCTGTGCCGAGACGCGCGCCGCAAGACCAAAGACAAAACCGGTCGCGGCCACAGCCTGCGCTCCGCTCGGCGCAAACACCTCGTGCAGTGCACCAAGGGCGAGCCCGCCCTGCAAGGTCGCATCGACCGCGTGATGGCCGAGCGCGGCACGGCGCGTGTCCAGCGCGCCCTCGCCCGCCTCAAGGCGAGCGATGCGGCTGCGCAAACGCGCAAGCGTGTCCATGCGTGCGCCGGTCATGCGTCGCCGTTCCTCACATCCTGTCGTTACGAGCCTCTGCAGTCCCTGGCAGTTGAACCCGCAACGAACCTCTTTGTTCATGATACGTTCTAATATAAAGCTAACGTCACGGGATGAGTCAATCGGGATTACCCCGGATGGGATTCATCTAAGAGAATCAAAGGGATTCAGAAGGATGGAGCTGACGCGTAAACTGGAGATCCTGGCCGATGCGGCAAAGTACGATGCCTCCTGCGCCTCCAGCGGTACCGAGATGCGGGATTCCAGCGACGGCAAGGGTCTTGGATCGACCGCGCCTGGCATGGGCATCTGCCATTCCTATGCGCCGGACGGCCGCTGTATTTCGCTGCTCAAGATCCTGCTGACCAATGCCTGCAATTACGATTGCCTTTATTGCGTCAATCGCGCCTCGTCCAACGTGCCGCGCGCACGCTTCACGGTGGACGAGGTCGTGAAGCTCACGATCGACTTCTATCGCCGCAACTACATCGAAGGCCTGTTCCTCTCCTCCGGCATCATCCGCAGCCCCGACTACACGATGGAGCAAGTGGTCTCAGTCGCGCGCAAACTGCGCGAGGAGCATCACTTCCGCGGCTACATCCATCTCAAGACCATCCCCGAGGCTGATGACGCGCTGATCGCGGAAGCTGGCAAATATGCCGACAGACTCAGCATCAATATCGAGACGCCGCTGGAAACAAGCCTGACACAACTCGCGCCGGAAAAGGACCAGCGCGCGATCCGCCGCACCATGGGACGGCTCCGCCTCAAGCTCGATGAAGCCGATGACGCGAAGAAGACGATCCGCAAAGCCAGGCCGCCGCGCTTTGCCCCGGCCGGCCAGAGCACGCAGATGATCATCGGCGCCGACAGCGCGGACGATCGCACGATCTTATCGACGTCAGCCAATCTCTACGGTGCATACAAGCTCAGGCGCGTCTACTATTCGGCTTTTAGCCCGATCCCCGATGCGAGCCGCGCGCTGCCCCTGCAGGCGCCACCTCTGGTGCGCGAGCATCGGCTCTATCAGGCCGACTGGCTGATGCGCTTCTATGGCTTCGACGCCGAGGAGATCGTCGACGAGGGCGCCGGCATGCTGCCGCTCGACATCGATCCCAAGCTCGCCTGGGCCCTGCGCCACCGCGACCGCTTTCCGCTCGATGTGAACAAAGCCAGCCGCGAGGAGCTGTTGCGGGTGCCGGGCTTCGGCACCCGCACGGTCGAGCGCATCATTGCCACGCGCCGTTCGACCTCGATCCGGCTCGCCGACCTTGCCCGGCTGCATGTGATCCGGAACAAGGCGCTGCCGTTCATCGTTCTCTCAGACCACCGTCCGGCACCGGCCACTCTCGATGCCGCTGGCTTGCGGACACGGCTTCGGCCGAAGCCGCAGCAATTGGGATTTGGATTTTAGCCGTCATTGCGAGGGGCGCAATGACGAAGTGGAGAGCAAGCGCCACATGCACATCGTCACGCTCGACAGCGACACCGATTTCGACGGCTGGCGCCAGGCGGCGCGGGCGTTGGCGATGAACAACGTCAAGCCGGCGGACGTGACCTGGCGTGTGCAGGGCGAGACGGCCGATCTGTTCGATGACCAGGCCGAGACGAAGCTGCCGGAGGTCCCCGAAGGGACGTTCTCGGTGCCGGCGTCCTTCGTCGAGCTGGCGCAATCCGCCATCCTGCATCGGGATCAAAGCCGCTTCGGCCTGCTGTATCGACTGTTGTGGCGGCTGCGGTCGAACCATGACCTGATGACGATCGCGACCGATCCCGACGTCGCGCAGGCCCATGCGATGGCACGCGCGGTGCGCCGGGACGAGCACAAGATGCATGCCTTCGTCCGCTTTCGCGAGATCGGCCGCGAGCGGGAGACGCGCTACGTCGCCTGGTTCGAGCCGGAACACCACATCGTCGAGCTCGCCGCGCCGTTCTTCGCCCGCCGCTTCGCCGACATGCCGTGGTCGATCCTCACCCCCGATCTCTGCGCCCATTGGGATGGCAGCCGGGTCAGCTTCACGCCCGGCGTCGCCAAAGCTGAAGCGCCGTCTGAAGATCGGCTGGAGGAGGTCTGGCGGCGCTATTATGCCAGCATTTTCAATCCGGCACGGCTGAAAGTGAAGGCGATGGAAAAGGAGATGCCGAAGAAATATTGGCAGAACCTGCCCGAGGCCTCCCTGATCAAGCCGCTGATCACCTCCGCCACCCAGCGCACGGGCGCGATGATCGCCGAGCCCGGCACCGAGCCGCACAAACCGCAGAAACGGGTTGAGGAGACCGCGATGACGCGCAAGCCGAAAACCAAGGAATCCAAGGCCTATGACGACGCTGGCGATCTTGAGAGGTTACGTGAAGAAGCAGCCCACTGCCGCGCCTGCCCGTTGTGGAAGAACGCCACCCAGACCGTGTTCGGCGAAGGCCCGCCGCACGCCCCGCTCATGCTGGTCGGCGAGCAGCCCGGCGACAAGGAAGACCTCGCCGGCCACCCCTTCGTCGGTCCCGCCGGGCAGATGCTCGACCGTGCGCTGGAAGAAGCCGGCATCGATCGAACCAAGGTCTATGTCACCAATGCGGTGAAGCACTTCAAATTCGTCCCCCGCGGCAAGATCCGCCTGCACCAGAAGCCGGCGACGCCGGAGATCAAGGCCTGCCGCCAGTGGTACGAGCGCGAGGTGGCAGCGATCCGCCCGGCCCTGGTCGTCGCGCTCGGCGCCACCGCCGCGCAATCGGTGTTCGGCAAGATCACGCCGGTCAACAAGAGCCGCGGCCACGTGGTGGAGCTGCCCGACGGGATCAAGGCGATCGTGACGGTGCACCCATCCTATCTGCTGCGCCTGCCGGACGCCGAGGCCAAGGCGCGCGAATATGAGCGCTTCGTCGAGGACCTGAAACTCGCAGGCGCCGCAATGAAGCGTTCCGCGCGGGCTGCGTGAGTCCTTTGAATCATTCTAAAGCTAAACTGTCGTCGCCTCAGGAACCGCACGGAGTCTGAAGCTGCCGCGCGCTCATTTGCGCCCTTGGTTCAACCGCTTGTCATATGCATCGCGCAAGATCGGATCGTTGGGGAGAGGAGTATTCCAATGACCGATATGGCGTTGCCGGGTTCGATCGAACCCGCCCTGAAGAAGGGACCTGATCTCGATCGCGGCTTTCATCCGCTGACGGGCATCATCTATTTGGGCGTGGTCGCAGCTGCGCTGCTGTTCGTCGCCTACAGCATTTATGCCGACGTCCAGGCCACCGGCACGCGGGTCACGACCTTCGTGCCCTATATTCTGTTGTTCGTGGCTCTCCTGATCGCGCTCGGCTTCGAGTTCGTCAACGGCTTCCACGACACCGCCAACGCGGTGGCCACCGTCATCTACACCCGCTCGCTGCCGGCCCATGTCGCCGTGGTCTGGTCGGGCCTGTGCAACCTGACCGGCGTGCTGCTCTCGACCGGCGCGGTGGCCTTCGGCATCGTGTCGCTACTGCCGGTGGAATTGATCCTCCAGGTCGGCTCCAGCGCCGGCTTCGCCATGGTGTTCGCACTGCTGATCGCCGCCATCATCTGGAACCTCGGCACCTGGTATCTCGGCCTGCCGGCCTCCTCCTCCCACACGCTGATCGGCTCGATCATCGGCGTCGGCATTGCCAACGCGCTGATGCGCGGCCGCGACGGCACCTCCGGCGTCGACTGGACCCAGGCCGCCACCGTCGGCAAGGCGCTGCTGCTGTCGCCGCTGTTCGGCTTCGCGCTCGCCGCTGTGCTGCTCTACATCCTCCGGCTGGTGCTGGCACGGGTGACGCCGGCGCTGTTCGGCGAGCCGGTCGGCAATCAGCCGCCGCCGTGGTGGATCCGCGGCATCCTGATCCTGACCTGCACCCTGGTGAGCTTCTTTCACGGCTCCAATGACGGTCAGAAAGGCATGGGCCTGATCATGCTGATCCTGATCGGCACCGTGCCCACCGCCTACGCCCTCAATCGCACGATGGCAGATAGCAAAATCGAGCAGTTCATCAGCAATTCGGAGGCCGCGAGCAAGGTGATCGAGGCCAGGGCCGCCGGCTACAACGTGCTCGGCGACCCGCGCCCGGCGGTCACGAATTATGTCGCGGCACGCCAGATCAACGAGGGCACCTTTCCATCGCTGGCGGTGCTGGTCCGCGACATCGCCAAGCAGGTCAAGGAATACGGCTCGCTGGCGAAATTGCCGGCTGAAGCGGTCGGCAATACCCGCAATGACATGTATCTGACATCCGAAGCCATCCGCTTCCTGATGAAGGACAAGGAGGCCGACCTCTCAGCCGCCGACATCGCCACCTTCAACGCCTATAAGGGCTCGCTCGACAACGCGACCAAGTTCATCCCGACCTGGGTGAAGATCGCGGTCGCCATCGCGCTCGGCCTCGGCACCATGGTGGGCTGGAAGCGCATCGTGATCACGGTCGGCGAGAAGATCGGCAAGACCCATTTGACCTATGCCCAGGGCGCCTGCGCGGAAATCACCGCGGCCGCCACCATCGCGGCGGCGGACGGCTACGGCCTGCCGGTCTCCACCACCCATGTGCTGTCGTCCGGCATCGCCGGCACCATGGCGGCGAATGGCTCGGGCCTGCAATGGTCGACGATCCGCAACATCGCGATGGCCTGGGTGCTGACCCTGCCGATCGCGATGATGCTGTCGGGCTTCCTGTACTTCATCTTCGTGCAGCTGTTCTGAGTGGCTGCGACCAACGCCGCAGAAACGAAAGCCCGTGTCATCCGACGCGGGCTTTTTGTTGGCGAGTGCGGAACTCGCAGATGTTGCCGACTAGGCCGCGAGCGTGTTCTCGACGAGCCTGATGAAGTAGGACGTGCCGTAGACGATCGCCTCATCGTTGAAATTGTAGGCGGGGTGATGCAGGCCGGCGGAATCGCCGTTGCCGATAAAGATGAAGGCGCCAGGCCGCGCCTCCAGCATGTAGGAGAAATCCTCCGCGCCCATCATCGGCGGCATCTCATGCACATTGGCCTCGCCTGCCACCTCTCTTGCCGCCTGCAGCGCGATCTCGGTCTGCTCGGCATGGTTGACCGTGACCGGATAGCCGCGGGTGTAGCTCAAATCGATCTTGGCGCCGGTGATCTGGGCCGTGCCTGCCACCACCTCGCGCACCCGCTGCTCGACGAGGTCGCGGATCTTCGGCGACAGGGTCCGCACCGTGCCTCGCAGCGTCGCGCTCTGCGCAATCACATTGCGGGCATTGCCGGCGTGGAATTCGCAGATCGAGACCACCGCCGATTCCAGCGGATCGACATTGCGCGACACGATCTGCTGCAGGACCGTGACCAGCTGCGCCCCGACCAGAAGCGAGTCGATACAGTTGTGCGGCTTGGCGGCGTGGCCGCCATGCCCTTCGATAGTGATGTCGATGTTATCGGTCGCCGCCATCAGCGGACCCGGCCGGATCGCGAACGCGCCGACCGGGAGACCGGGTCCGTTGTGCATGCCGTAGACCTGGTCGATCTTGAAGCGCTCCATCAACCCGTCCTTGATCATGGCATGTGCGCCGCCGCCGCCCTCTTCGGCCGGCTGAAAGATCACCGCCACCTCGCCGGCGAAATTGCGGGTCTCGGCAAGATAGCGCGCCGCCCCCAGGAGCATGGCCGTGTGGCCGTCATGGCCGCACGCATGCATCATGCCCGGGTTCTTGGAGGTATAAGGCAGGCCAGTGGCTTCCTCGATCGGCAGCGCATCCATGTCGGCGCGCAGGCCGAGCACCTTGACCTCGCCATTGCCCGGCGTCTTGCCCTTGATCACGCCCACGACACCGGTCTTGCCGAGCCCGGTGGCGACCTCGTCACAGCCGAACTCGCGCAGCCGTTCGGCCACGAAGGCCGCCGTCCGGTGCACGTCGTAGAGCAGCTCCGGATGAGAATGGATATCCCGCCTCCAGGCCTGGATATCGGGCTGCAGATCGGCGACGCGGTTGACGATAGGCATAAAAATTCTCGTGACCTTTGTTGGCGTGAAGGCCTGTGTAGCATGCAAAAGATGCACCGCCTAACCGGCCTGGGGCGCACCATCCATGCAGGTCAGCCATCGACTGGACGAAAGGCTTGTCCCGCCTGCACTCTGCTGACTAAAACCCCCTGCAAAGGGACCAGGGAAGGACGCCGATGCCAAGGCAACTCGAGGGAGATTTCGACTATATTGTCGTGGGCGCCGGCACGGCCGGCTGCATCCTCGCCAACCGGCTCTCGGCCGACCCGACCAAGCGCGTGCTGATCCTGGAGGCCGGGGGCAACGACAACTGGATCTGGTTCCATATTCCGGTCGGCTACCTCTTCGCGATCGGCAATCCCCGCTCCGACTGGATGTTCCGCACCGAGGCCGAGCCCGGCCTCAATGGCCGTTCGCTGGCCTATCCCCGCGGCAAGGTGATCGGCGGCTGCTCCGCCATCAACGCCATGATTTCGATGCGCGGCCAGGCCGCCGACTATGATCACTGGCGCCAATTGGGTCTGGCCGGCTGGTCCTACCAGGACGTGCTGCCGGTATTCCGGCGGCTGGAGGACCATTTCCTCGGGGAAAGCGAGCATCATGGCGCCGGCGGCGGCTGGCGTATCGAGGCGCCGCGCCTGTCCTGGGCCGTCCTCGACGCGGTCGGCGACGCCGCGGCGGAAATGGGCATCCGACGGATTCCCGACTTCAACACCGGCGACAACGAGGGTGTCAGCTATTTCCACGTCAACCAGAAGCGCGGCCGGCGCTGGTCATCGGCGCGCGGCTTTCTCAAGCCGGCGCTGAAGCGGCCAAACCTGCGGCTGGAGACGCATGTGCTGGTGGAGCGGCTGATCATCGAGAACGGACGTGCGGTCGGCGTGCGCTTCCGGCAGAACGGCGAGACCATCGAAGCGCGCACCAAAGGCGAAATGATCCTGAGCGCCGGCTCGATCGGTTCGGTGCAGGTGCTGCACCGCTCCGGCATCGGGCCGGCCGACTGGCTCAGCTCGCTCGGCATCGACATCGTGCTCGACAAGCCCGGCGTCGGCCGCAACCTGCAGGACCATCTGCAGCAGCGCGCGATCTACCAGGTCTCGGGCGTCCGCACGCTGAACGAGACCTATTATTCGCTGGTCCGCCGCGGCCTGATGGGGCTCGATTACGCCTTCCGCCGGCGCGGCCCGCTGACCATGGCGCCGTCGCAACTCGGCATCTTCACCCGCTCCGACACGACGCGCGACCGCGCCAACATCCAATTCCATGTGCAGCCGCTGTCGCTCGACAAGTTCGGCGATCCCCTGCACCGCTTTCCGGCGATCACGGTGAGCGCCTGCAACCTGCGCCCGACCTCGCGCGGCACCGTGCGCGTCCGCTCCGCCAAGCCCGACGACGCGCCATCCATCGCGCCGAACTATCTGGCGACGGAGGAAGACCGCCAGGTTGCGGCGGACGCCATCCGGGTGACACGCCGGCTGATGAAGCAGAAGGCACTGGCACGTTTCAATCCGGTGGAATTCCTGCCTGGTCCCGCCGTCGGCAACGATGACGCCGCGCTGGCGAAAGCGGCCGGTGACATCGGCACCACTATCTTTCACCCCGTCGGCACGGCCAAGATGGGCACGGCCGACGACCCCATGGCCGTGGTCGATGAGCGCCTGCGCTTCTACGGCATCGAGGGCCTGCGCGTCGCCGACGCCTCGATCATGCCGACCATCACCTCGGGCAACACCAACACCCCGACCGCGATGATCGCGGAGAAGGCGGCTTCGATGATTTTGGAGGATGGGAAGTAGTTGGTGTCGCTTCAGGCCAACGAGTCCAGCCAAATATCTTCCGTCGTATTCACTCCCGCTGTCATCGTCTGCACTTGCGATGACGGGTGATTTAGGTCGATGTCTCGGCACATCTCATCGTCCTGAGGCCGGTGCATCATCACCGCCGTCATCGTCCGCGAAGGCGGACGATCCAGTAGCCGCCGGCGGCGGTGATGAATCGAGAGGCCGCGGCGTACTGGGTGCCCCGCCTTCGCGGGGCACGACGACAGAGCAACGCCTGCAACATCTCAAACGACCTATTTCCGCTCCAAACGCCACGCTCCGTCCCAGTCCGCAGGCGGCGGATTTTGCTTCAGGCCTTCGATGCGCGCGACCAATGCCAGCGACGGACCATCTCCCGGCACCACTTCGAGCGTCGCCGCAAAGCCCGCGAGCGCCTCGTCCCAGCGCTGCGCGCGATAGGCGGCGAGGCCTTCACCATAACGATCGCGCAGCAGTTCCTGCTCCGGCGTCAACCGGCCTTTCGCGCCCATGATCTCGAACACGGTCTGGGCTTGCGTCTGACCGAGCACGACGATGCTGTCGATCTCTCGCACCTCGATCACCGCCGCCCCCGCTTCAGCTGTCGCCTGCGATATCAGGCAGCGGCTGCCATAGAGCTTGTTGGCGCCTTCCAGGCGCGACGCCAGATTCACCGTGGCGCCCATGACGGTGTAGTTCATCATGAACGCCGAGCCGATGCTGCCGACCAGGGCCTCCCCGGTCGCGATCCCGATCCGAAGGTCGCATTCGGCCGGAATCGTGCGGACGCCGAGCAGTTCGGGGAGCGCCTTGCGCAGGCCAGCGATGCGTCCCACCATCTCGACCGCCGCCAGACAAGCGAGATCCGCCTGCTGGGCCTCATCGACGAAAGGCGGTCCCCAATAGGCCATGATCGCGTCGCCGATATATTTGTCGATGATGCCGTGATGCGCATGGATCGGCTCCGACATGGTCGACAGATACAGGTTCATGATCTTGACCAGCCCCTGCGGCGTCACGCCTTCGCTGAGCCTCGTAAATCCCTTCATGTCGCAGAACATCACGGTCATGGTGCGGCGCTGGCCGTCGGCGGCCGCGAGCGCCGGCTGATCGAGCAGGCCTTCAGCGACCCGCGGATCGATATATCTGCCGAACGTCTCCCTGATCCGCTGGTTCTGCCTGAGACGTTCGACCATGCGGTTGAAAGCCGCGGAAAGCTGGCCGATCTCGTCCCTGGTCGTGATGCTGATCGGCTGGTCGAGGCGGCCAGCCTCGACCTCCCGAGTCCCTTCGAGCAGCCGCAGCACCGGCCGGGTGATGCCGGTGCCGACCAGCATCGCGAACACGAAGCCCAGCACCGAGGCGATTGCCGTCACCGCGCCCGAAATCGCGATCGCGTGCCGCTGTTCACCGATCACCGTGGCGGCACTGGCCTGGACCTGGCCCAGCATGTCCGCGCGTATGCTGTCGATCCGGTCGTTGAACTCGTCCCGCAACTGATCGATTCCCGTCATCATGCGGGCGGCGTCGGGAAAATCGCGCGCGTCGAGCCGCTGGATCACCCGGGCACTCTCCTCGTTCACGCGACGGCGCAGATCGGTCGCCGTCGCCTCGATCCTCGCATCGAGCCGGCCCAGCGCAGCATTGTCCGACGGTGTAGAGGGATCGTCGACGATCGCATTGATGAGCTGACGCGCTGCCGCGGCCTCACGGGCGACATCAGCATCGAGGTTCTGGAATCGCTTCAGCTGCTCGGTATAGGACGCCTGGTCCGGCGCCGCCTCCATCATCCGGGCGCCCATCATCCGGCGCAGCGCGATTGAGCGTTCGAGCGACTTGATGTTCACCCGCGCCAGGTGACCGTAGGCCGGAATGTATTTGGTCGTCAGCTCATCCAGCAGATGGCCGACCCTGTTGGCCAGCACCATCGATAGGAGCGAGGTGATCACGGCGAGGATGATCAGTCCGGCCGCAATCCCGATGATCTTCTGCCTGATCGATTTCCGAAACATGATGAGAGCCCCGATTCCGAAGCTCGTATCGTATCGCGGCAAACCCGTTTGCGAACTTCGGAATCGAAGAGCACTAACAAACCATTGATCGCGAAAGAAAATCGGTTGGCGCGCCTTCGCCGCGGCTCCCCTGGCGATCGAGCCATCGGCGCCAAATGAGCGCAATGGCCCGAACCAGACGACAATGCCGCCCGCGCGAGGCGGGCGGCACGACGCGATACTGAAGCTCTGAACGGGACAAGGTTAGCGGGCGGAGCTGACAATCGGCTGACGGTTGCAAGACGGAACGGTGGCGCGCAGGCGGTTCGAGAAGATCGGGGACAAGACCGCGCCCGTTGTCGGCCTGTCACCCCAACGTGCCTTGGCGCACGCCCTTTGCAGCCTCCCAGCCGCCCGAGCAAGGTTCGGATCTCACGAAAGCGTCATCGGTCCTGTCCAAGTGATGGGCCGGGAATAAACCGCCGCCCTCCCCGATCTCCTCGCCCGCAAGCCCAATTACGGGCCGAAAGGAGAGCGCGATGAGTCATCACGATCACGATGAGGACAGCGGCGTCAGCCGCCGTAAAGTGCTGGAATGCATGACCTGGGCCGGCACCGGCGTGCTCTGGACCATCGCGGGAGGCGTGCCCCGCTCACTCGGATTGGTCGATGCGGCGCAGGCCGCCGAGAAAGCCGCGCAGACCTCCGGCCTCACCTTCCTGCAGATCAGCGACAGCCATGTCGGCTTCGACAAGCCGGCCAATCCGCATGCGCTCGGCACGCTTGAAGAGGCGATCCAGAAGGTCAGCGCCATCCCGGTGAAGCCTTCTTTCATGATCCACACCGGCGACATCTCGCATCTGTCCAAGGCGGCGGAATTCGACGATGCCGACCGCATCATCTCGCAGGCCAGGCTCGACGTGCATTATGTGCCGGGCGAACATGATTTTCTCGATGAGGAGGTCAAGCTCTACAAGGAGCGCTACGGCAAGGGCACCCGCGGTGCCGGCTGGTATTCCTTCGACGCCAATGGCGTGCATTTCATCGGGCTCGTCAACGTCGTGGATCTGAAGGCCGGTGGCCTCGGCAATCTCGGCGCCGAGCAGCTTGAGTGGCTGGAGGACGATCTCAAGGGGCGCTCGAAGTCGACGCCGATCGTGGTGTTCGCGCATATCCCGCTGTGGACCGTGTATCCGCAATGGGGCTGGGGCACCGAGGACGGCGCTCGTGCGCTCGACTATATGAAGGGCTTCGGCTCCGTCACCGTGCTCAACGGCCATATCCATCAGGTGATGCAGAAGGTCGAAGGCAACGTCACCTTCCACACCGCGCGCTCCACCGCCTTCCCGCAACCGGCCCCGGGCAGCGCGCCCTCGCCCGGACCGATGAAGGTCGAGGACACGAGGCTGCGCAGCCTGCTCGGCATCGCCAGCGTCAATTTCAAGCTGGGTGACGAGCGGCTCGCCATCATCGACACACCGCTGCAGGGCTAAGGGACGCTTACGAGATGAATCGACGCGATATTCTCCTCCACGGCGTCCGCCTCACCGCGGTCGCTGTTCTGCTGCCCCCGACGGCCCGGAAGGCGCAGGCCCAGACGGCTGCCGTCGTCATCGATAACTTCACCTTCAATCCGCCGGAGGTGAAGGTGAAGATCGGCGACACCGTGACCTGGACCAACCATGATGACATTCCGCACACGGTGGTGTCGGCGGGAAAGTTCCGCTCCAAGACGCTGGATAGCGACGACAGCTTCTCCTTCACCTTCGCGGCGGCCGGCGACTACAAATATTTCTGCTCGCTGCACCCGCACATGACCGGGATGATCAAGGTTGAGTAGCGCGCCAAATCAAGGCATCAGCATATCTTCCGGCCGGAGGCTCGCCCCCGGCCGGGTGCCCCCCGCTTCCACGAAAGCTGGTCCGCAGACGATGCCGCTGAACAGGTCCGACGAGGATGCCGAGCGTAACAGACGCTTCCGCGAGCTGGCGCTCCCCTATCTCGACGACGTCTACACGCTGGCGCGCTATCTCCTGCGCGATCCGACCGATGCGGAGGACGCGGTGCAGGAGTGCTACCTGCGCGCGTTCAAGCATTTCCACACCTATCGCGGCCCGGCGATGAAGCCCTGGCTGTTTGCGATCCTGCGCAATGTCTGCCACACCGAATTTGCCCGGCGCAGCAGTGCAAAGCTCAAGGCGATCGACGACGCGCCGGAAGCAGCCGACAAACCGCCGCTGTGGCACGAGAGCCAGGAGACGCCGGAAGGCGCGATCCTGCGCGAGCGCGACGCTTCGGCGATCCGCAAGCTGATCGACCGGCTCGCCGAGCCGTTTCGCGAGACCTTCGTGCTGCGCGAGGTCAACAACCTGTCGTATCGCGAGATCGCCGACAGCGCCGGCGTGCCGGTCGGCACGGTGATGTCCCGCCTCGCCCGCGCCCGCGCGATGCTGCGCGCCGCCTGGCTGGCGGAAGAGGAGTCTTCGGAATGACCTGCGAGGAGGCCAACATCCTGATCCATGCGCTCGCCGATGGCGAGCTCGATGCCGGCCACGCCAGCGAGGTGGAAGCACATGTCGCGAGCTGTCCGCACTGCACGGCCGAGCTGGCGGCCATCAGAGAGATGACAGAGGCGCTCGCCCGCGCGGATCTCGGCTTCAAGGCACCGCCGCAACTGCGGCGGCGCATCGAAGATGCGCTGCCCGCGCTGCCGGCAGTGGCCGCGCCGCCGAGTCGCCGCTCGGTGCTGAAGGGCTTTGCCATGGGGTCGGTGGTCTCGGCACTGGCCGCGACCGGACTGGTCGCGATCGTGATCAGCAAGGACGATCAGCAGCGCATCGAAGCCGAAATCGTCTCGGCGCATCTACGCTCGCTGCAAGCCGGCCACCTCACCGACGTGCTGTCGACCGATCAGCACACCGTCAAGCCCTGGTTCAACGGCAGGCTCGACGTGGCGCCGCCGGTGATCGACCTCACCGCGCTGGGGTTCACCCTGATCGGTGGCCGGCTCGATTATGTCGATGCCCGCCCGATCGGCGCCGTGGTCTATCGCCGTCGTCAGCACATCATCAATCTGTTCGTGGCGCAGACGTCGAGCACAGAACGGCGGACGACGCGGATGGATACGATCCAGGGCTTCAACATCCGAAGCTGGAGCGAGCGCGGGCTGAACTTCTGGGCGATCAGCGACATCGGCGCCGACGAGCTCAACGAGTTCGGAGAGAAGTTCGAGACCGCAATGCGCGTGAACAAGGAGGGATGATGTCGGCAGGATGGGCAAAGCGACTTTTGCGCCCTAGCCCAAAGCGCGAAGGCGTGCCCACCAATCTTTTGAAGCCGTTCAATCGGTGGGCACAGCGCTTCGCGCCTTTGCCCACCCTACGGTCGAATCCGCCTCACGCCGATTTGCGAATGGCGTTGTCGACCAGGGTCTTGCCGAGCGACCAGATTGCGCCGGGCACCTTGTGGCTTTGCGCGATCACGTCGTCGAAGGCGCGCTCGATCCAGGCGCAGTCCTCTTCCGTGATGGTGAGCGGCGGCAAGAGCTTCACCGTATGCAGGCCGTGACCGGCCACCTGGGTCAGGATCTTATGATCCTTGAACAAGGGCACGGTGATCAGCTGCACGAACAGACCCTTGTTCGCGCTCTCCAGCACGTTCCAGGACGCCTTCAGCCGCAGCGATTTCGGCGGGCCGAACTCGACGCCGATCATCAGGCCCTTGCCGCGAACCTCTTTGAGCAGCTCGTAGCCGGGCACCATCCGCGTCAGGGCCAGGCGTAATTCGGCGCCGCGTTTCGCAGCAGCCTCGATCAGCTTCTCGGCCTTCATCACCTCCAGCGTGGCGATGCCGGCAGCCATCGCGAGGTCGTTCTTCGCAAAGGTCGAGCCATGAACCAGCGCCCGATCCATCCGGTTGAAAATCTTGTCGAAGATCGCCTTGCGCGTCAGCAGCGCCCCGACCGGGACATGCCCGCCGGACAGCGCCTTCGACAGCAGCACCATGTCGGGCTCGACATTCCAGTGTTCCACCGCCAGGAACCGGCCGGTGCGCCCCATGCCGGTCTGGATCTCGTCGGCGATGAAGATCGTGCCGTATTTCTTGCAGAGCGCGGCCGCGCCGGGCAGGAACTCGTCGGTGGGCATGTTGACGCCCTTGCCCTGGATCGGCTCGACGATGAAGGCTGCAATCTCGCGCGACGACAGCGCCTGTTCGAGCGCGGCAAGATCGTTGAAAGGAATCGCGGTGCAACCGGGCAGCAGCGGCTCGAAGCCGGCACGGAAGTTCGAATCATCGGTCAGCGACAGCGCGCCATAGGTCAGGCCGTGATAGGAATGGCTGCAATAGACGATCCCGGGGCGCCCGGTCGCGCCACGCGCGATCTTGATCGCGGCTTCAACCGTCTCGGCGCCGGAATTGGCGAAGAACACCTTATCCAGATATGGCACATATTCGAGCAGCCGCTCGGCGAGCACCCCGGCCAAGGTCGAGACGTCGAGCTGCACCAGATTCGGCAGGTCGCTGTCGAGGACGCTTTTGAGAGCGTCACGCAATGTCGGGTGATTGCGGCCGATCGCGAAGACGCCAAATCCGCTCAACAGATCGAGATAACGAGCGCCCTCACGGTCGTAGAGGTACTGCCCCTGCCCCTTCTGAAAGCCCACGTCGTAGCCGATCGTCTTGAGGACGCGGACCAGCTGCTCGTTCAGATGCCGAGAGTGCATGGAACTGCGCTGCGCCTGGCGCTCCACAAACATCTCGGAAACGTCTAGATTGGATTTTAGCATCGGCTACATACTTCGGTTGATGGACGTTTCGTCAACTGAAAACGCGCAATGCGGCGTTTTGCCCCCATTCGCACCATCAAAGCAAGCACGGGTTTCAGCCAATGTTGCACCGCCCCAAATCTCTCATGCGGACAGTCATATCATGTTCTGGTGTGCTGTTCGCAGTAGGATTTTCTTCCCATCTTTCGCCTGCCTTCGCCGCCGACCCGACCGGGGACTGGCGGGTGGCCGATGGTGTCGCCAACATCCGCGTAGCACAATGTAATGGCAGCATGTGGGGCGTCGTGGCCTGGGAGAAGACGCCTGGCGGGCGCGATACCCATAATCCGGATTCTGCCAAGCAGAGCCGGCCGACGCTCGGCATGGCGATCCTGATCGACATGAAGAAGAAGGCTGGCGCCGATCAGTGGGAAGGCCAAGTCTACAACGCCAAAGACGGGCAACTCTACAGCTCCACAATCACGCCGCTTGATTCCGATCACCTTGAAATCAAAGGATGCGTGCTCGGCTTCCTCTGCGGCGGCGAGACCTGGACGCGCGTCGCTCCGCCGATCCCCTCGAGTCCCGTCAACAGCATGGCGAAAGGTACACAGAAACCGATCGCTCCGGCCCCGAAGACGGCCGTCGCGGCGGCGACAGCCGCCAAGAAGCCCGGCGATCAGGTCGGCGACATCTGCGTACTGCCGGAGGTCGCCCACGCTCATTAGCGCAGGCAGATCCGCAAACAGCATGAGCGGCCGAGGACCTCGGCCGCTCATCTTTGCCGCTAATGTTCTTTGATCACGCGCGGCTTGCCCATCAGCGCCGGCTGGAACAGCAGCACCGCGGCCAACGTGGTCAGCAGCGACAGCGCCAGCAGCTTGCCCATGCTGGACGTGCCGGGATGGCTCGACAGCCACAGGCTGCCGAAGGCCGTCGCTGTCGTCAGCGCGCTGAAGAAGATCGCGCGCGTGAGGCTGGTCTGCAACAGGTTGGTCCGGCCCGACCGCCACGCCACCACGTAATAAATCTTGAACGCCACGCCGATGCCGAGCAGCAGCGGCAGCGCGACGATATTGGCGAAATTGAGCGGCAACCGAATCAGCACGCAGATCTCGAGCGTGACCGCCCCCGCGACCAGCAGCGGCACGATCGTCATCAGCACGTCGGTGAAGCGCCGCAGCGTGACCCATAGCAGCAGGCTGATCACGACCAGCGCATAGATACCGGCGTGGATGAACGCCCGCACGATGGTGTCGCCGGATTTGAGGATCGACACCGGACCGCCGATCGCGGTCGGCTCCGCGGCAAGAACTGCATTGGCGAAACGCCGCAGATTGTCATTGTCGTTCGGATCGCCCTTCGGCTCCGCCTCGACCCGGATCAGGCCGTCCTTGCTCTTCCACTGCGAGACCAACTCGGGAGGCAGGTTGTTGAGGCTGACGGGCTGGGCCTGGAGCGACATATTCAGCTGCTCCAGCACGATGCGGAGCGGCTCGACGAACACCGCCTGCGCCTTGTTGCGCACGGCCTCATTGCCGGATGCGAGCTTCGCCAGCGCGTCGGCCAGACGGCGGGACGCCACCGCGCCCGGTCCTTTGCCGTCGCCTGCCGTCCGCCGCAGATTATCGACCGTCGAGTTGAGCGCCTCGACATTCTCCTGGTCGGTCGGTGGGGCGTCGATCTGATCGGGATTGAGGGCAGGCCCCAACACCTTCGCGCCCTGCGCGATCAGCTTCAGCTTGGTCGGCTGGTCCTCAGGCACGAAACTGTTGAGCGAGGTCACGCGTGCCACTTCGGGCAGCTTCGACAGCCTGGCCTCGATCGCCCTGGCCTCGTCCTCCGAATGCGTCAGCACGTCGATCGCGTTGGCCCCGGTGTTCGGATCCTTGCGCAGGTCGAGATAGGTCGCGATCGATTCCGCGTTGGGGTTGCGCAGGTTCATCGGGTTGAAGTCGAACTTCATGAAGTAGAGCAGCGGCAGGCCCGCGATCACCACGGCCAGGGTGCCGACGATGATCGGCACCCGGTGCTTCTCCAGGAAATTGTCGAGCGGCGCCAGGAAGGCATAGCCCACCGGCTCCTTCTCACCCGGCGGATTCAGGATCTTCAAGAACGCCGGCAGGACCGTGATCGAAGAGAGGAACGCGATCAGCATGCCGGCGCCGGCGATCTCGCCGAGCTCGGAAATGCCCTTGTAGTCGGTCGGCAGGAAGCAGAGGAAGCCGGCGGCGGTGGCCATCGCCGCCAACGACAGCGGCACCGCCGAGCGCCGCGCAGCTTCCGCCAGCGCCTCCGGCAGATTGTCGTTCTTGTAGCGCTCGGAGCGGTAGCGCACGCTGAACTGGATGCCGAAATCGACGCCGAGACCGATGAACAGCACCGCAAACGCCACCGACAAGAGGTTCAGCGACCCCACCATCATCAGCCCAACCGCTGTGGTGAGGGACAGCCCGATGAACAGGTTGACGAACACGGCCGAGATGATCTTGGCCGAGTGCAACGCCAGCCAGAGGATGACCAGCACGACCACGACCGTGCCGATCCCGTTGGTGACGGCGCCCTCCTGCACGGTCGCGTATTCCTCGTTGGCGATCGGCACCGGCCCGGTCAGGCGCACCCGCGCCCTATACTTGCCGGCGAAATCGAGCTCGGCCGCGGCCTGGCGAATGGCGTCGGTGGCCGCCTTCCCCGGCTCCAGGGCCTGATAGTCGAGCACCGGTTTGAACTGGATGAAGGCGCGCTTGTCGCTGTCCGAGAGCGGCTTGTCGCTGACCAGCTGGCGCCAGGAGAACGTGGCGTCTCCCTTGTTCAGCACGGTTTCCACCGTTTCGGAGATGTAGTCGAACGGCCGTGCCGTGCTGTCGAGCTTGACCTGACCGCGCTTGACACCGGCAAGGCCCGTCTCCAGCGCGCCGGTGAGGCCGCGGATCGACGGATCACCGGCCATGATCTCGATCAGCGGCGCGGCCGACGTGAACTGGTCCGTGATCTGCTTGACCTCGTCGGTCGGCAGAAACAACAGGCCATTCCTGGCGAAGAACTCGCCGGTGCCGAGCGGCTCGACCGAGGAGAAGTGGGTGGTGTCGTCCTTCAGCTTCTGCACCAGCGCGTTGGCCGCAACACCGGTCAGCTCAGGCGAGGCCGCCTCGACGACGGCGAGGATGGTCCGATCGCGATCGAAGGCCTGCTCATATTGCTGGTCGCGCTGCCGCCAATCCAGATTGGACGAGATCAACGTGTTGATGTCGGTATTGATGACGAAATGATGCGCCGTATAAAATCCGGCGGCCACCGCAAGGACGAGTCCCGCAATCAGTGTCGGCCATGCGAAGCGCGTGCAGGCCCTAACGATCGAGACGACAATACTTGTCAGCACTTCTTGACTTTCTCATGTTTTGAGCTCGGCGGAAACGTCCGCTGCCTATCGGAGTTCCACGGTCTGAGCTAGCCCAACAGGACGAGGTTCTGTTGCGGAAGGCGGACCGGATCAGCACGAACGGATGGGGTCGCCGGGGCGGCTGATATAGCGGCGATGTTCGGCGGTAAAGTGACGAACGGGTGAGGCCCTAAAGACTTCTATTTGCTTATAATATTTCTACTTAATATAATACCACAATCGTCCCTGTGTGTTTTTGATCACATGCGACCGATTTGCAATCGGCCTTTCCACTTTCCTGAAATTTTGACACAAGCCCTGTGCTTCCATGCGCTTAGGTGGCCGGTGAATGGCAGAACTGGGGCGTGTCCGACTGGTGCGGATATTGCACTTTCGGTCGGCGTCAGTTCGGCAGCATCGCTACGGGCGTACAGAGGTGATCGGTTGTTGAAAGTGAGGCAACGTGGCTAACGGACGTCCGATGCAGGTGTATCTCGCGCAGCCGCGCGGGTTTTGCGCAGGAGTTGTGCGCGCGATCGAGATCGTGGAGCGCGCGCTGGAGAAGTACGGGCCGCCCGTCTATGTGCGCCACGAGATCGTGCACAACAAATACGTGGTCGAGAGCCTGAAGAACAAAGGCGCGATCTTCGTCGAGGATCTCTCGGAAGTGCCGCCGCTCGCGGTGACCGTGTTCAGCGCCCATGGCGTCGCGCGCTCGGTGGAGGAGGAAGCGGCGGCGCGCGGACTGCCGGTGCTCAATGCAACCTGCCCGCTTGTAACGAAGGTCCACAACCAAGGCAAACGGTACATGTCCAAGGGCCGTACCCTGGTGCTGATCGGCCACGCCGGCCATCCCGAAGTCGAAGGCACCATGGGACAGGTCCCCGGACCGGTCTACCTGGTCCAGAACGAGGCGGATGTGGCGGCCCTGCCGATGCCCACCGATCGGCCAATGGCCTATATCACGCAAACCACACTCAGCGTTGATGACACCAAAGACATCATCGCCGCCCTGCAAGCGCGCTTTACAGACATTCAAGGCCCGGATATCCGGGATATCTGCTATGCGACACAGAACCGCCAATCTGCGGTAAGGGACCTATCTAAGCTGGTGGATGTGATTTTGGTGGTGGGCGCCGCCAATAGCTCCAACTCGAACAGACTGCGCGAGATAGGCTCCGAGGCCGGTGTCGCCAGCTATCTGATCGCAGACGGGAGCGAACTCAATCCTGAATGGCTGAAGGAAGCCAGGGCTGTCGGCATCACCGCCGGCGCCTCGGCGCCAGAGGTCCTTGTCGACGACGTCATCGAGGCCCTGCGGCGCATCGGACCGGTCGAGGTCTCGGTGCTCCCGGGACGGGAAGAAAACATCGAATTCCGCCTGCCGGCCGAGCTGGTCGCGGGCTGATCCTAATCGGTTTGGTCCAGAAAGAAGACACGTAATGGCAATCCCCTTTCACAAGGAACTGCGCATCGGGGCCTATCTGATGAAGCAGAAGCTTCTCGGCCGCAAACGCTATCCGCTGGTCCTCATGCTGGAGCCGCTGTTCCGCTGCAATCTCGCCTGCGCCGGCTGCGGCAAGATCGACTACCCCGACGCGATCCTGAACCGTCGGATGACCGCGCAGGAGTGCTGGGACGCCGCCGACGAATGCGGCGCACCGATGGTGGCGATCCCGGGCGGCGAACCGCTGATCCACAAGGAGATCGGCGAGATCGTGCGCGGCCTGGTGGCGCGCAAGAAGTTCGTCTCGCTGTGCACCAACGCGCTGCTGCTCGAGAAGAAGCTCGATCTGTTCGAGCCATCGCCCTATCTGTTCTTCTCGGTCCATCTGGATGGCCTGCGCGAGCACCATGACAAAGCCGTGTCGCAGAAGGGCGTGTTCGACCGCGCCGTGTCCGCGATCAAGGCGGCCAAGGCGCGCGGCTTCACCGTCAACGTCAATGCCACCGTCTTCGACGGCCATCCGGCCGAGGAGATCGCGAAATTCCTCGACTTCACCACCGAGCTCGGCGTCGGCGTGACGATGTCGCCCGGCTATGCCTATGAGCGCGCGCCCGACCAGGAGCACTTCCTGAACCGGACCAAGACCAAGCAGCTGTTCCGCGACGTGTTCGCGCGCGGCAAGGGCAAGAAGTGGAATTTCATGCATTCCGGCCTGTTCCTGGACTTCCTCGCCGGCAACCAGGAATTCGAGTGCACGCCCTGGGGCATGCCGGCCCGCAACATCTTCGGCTGGCAGAAGCCCTGCTATTTGCTCGGTGAAGGCTACACCAAGACCTTCAAGGAGCTGATGGAGACCACCGACTGGGACACCTACGGCACCGGCAAATATGAAAAGTGCGCCGACTGCATGGCCCATTGCGGCTATGAGGCCACCGCGGCGAATGCCGCGCTCACCAACCCGCTGAAGGCGATGTGGGTCAGCTTGCGCGGCATCAAGACGGAGGGCCCGATGGCGCCGGAGATCGATCTCTCCAAGCAGCGCCCGGCACAATATGTGTTCTCGGCGGAGGTGCAGAAGCGCCTGTCCGAGATCCGCAAGGATGAAGAGCTGGAAGCGCAGAACGCCCAGCAGCGCAAGGCGTCCACGGCCGCCTAAGCGCGTACGCCAAGCCTCTGGAAATAACACGGGCCGCCGACGCGTCGAGATGATCTCGGCGAGTCGGCGGCCTTTTTCATTTGTCGCTGCTTATTTTTGCCGCTGCTTATTTGTCGCTGCGCCGTCTTGCTGGCGCCCGACGCTCTGATCCGACCCGAGCTATCTCCGCCCTTTCCACTTCCGGGAGAGAATGGCTAAACGCCGTCACGGTTGTTGCGCGATCGATCAGTCGCACCGCGCTCTAACGTAGCGCGGAGGACCTCACGCCTCCGCGGCAGCCAGCGCCTCGGTCTCGGCAAATGCGTCAGCCCCCAACAGGCTGCTCAGCAGGAAGTCGCGGGCTCCCCGCAGCGACCGCAGCGCCAGATTGAACTCGATGCCGGTCGAGACCAATCCGCGCAGCACGCGCGGATTGCGCGCCACCCCGCGCAGGATCAAGGGCAGGTCGATGTCCCCGTTGGGCTTGATCGCATCCTTGGCCAGCGACGGCAGCGTCCGATGGGCGGGATCAGAGATTACCCGCAGCGCCGCGAACGGCAGGCCGCACTCGGTGGCGTAAGCGGCGGCGATATGGCTCTCCATATCGACCGCAGCGGCGCCTGTGCTCCTCCGCAGCGCCGCCTTGCGGGCCTGCGCCACGACGACCTCTTCCGCCCCGGCCAGCACGCCGCGCACCACCCGGCGCCGCCCCAAGGCCGCGCGCGCGATATGAGCTTCGCTCAAGGACAGCCCGGCCAGCCAGCGTGCGTCGCCTGCGGTGACCTCCGTCGCCACCACGATGTCGCCGGCCTTCAACGACGGGTCGAGGCCGCCGGCCACGCCAAAACTGATGACGCCGCGGATCGAGGTCGGGTCGAACACGGTCAGCAGCGAGCGCAATTGCTGCGGATCGCTCGAGCTGCAGATGACCATCATTCCAGGACCGGCCGCAATGCGGGCTTCCTGCACCAGACCAGTCACAACCAAGACCGGTCGCGGATCAATCGGGCGATCCGCGGACGTTCTGTCCCCCATCCCCAACTTCACAATCCGACCCCTGACACCCTGCTATCTCTCATCCCAAGCTCTCGACCGCGCCGGCGTCCGACGCGGGAAAGCATTCACAAACCTGAGAATTACGCAGAAAAAATCCGCCAGGAAACCCCGTTTACGCCGCAGTGCGGTTATCCGACATGCGTTTTTCGCCCGGTGTTGCCATTTGGTCCTGCGCCGCCACGAAGGCACGGGATTGCGGCAGCTAGCCTCGCCCCGTGGCGGAGCCAAGCAAAGCTCATGCCGCCGCAGCCTGCCCTGCCGTGCTTTTACGAGACCGAATCGGCCCCAATGTGGCGCAGCCGCACCGACGGTTCAGCGGCTGGCCAGGATGAGGTCCGCGGCACGGTCGCCGGAACGCACCGAACCCTCGATGGTGGCCGGTAACCCGGTATCGGTCCAATCGCCGGCCAGAGCCAGATTCTTGAACGCCGTCTTCGGGCCTGGGCGGAGCGCGTTCTGCTCCGGCGTCGCCTCGAAGGTGGCCCGCCGCTCGCGCACGATCTGCCAGGGCGGCAGTTGGGCCGGCAGCTCTGCCGGACCCCCGGCCGCCTTGCGGACGTCGGCCCAGATCGCGGAGGCAAGCTCCTCGCGCGGCTGATCAACCAAGCGGTCGCCATTGCTGATGGTCACCGACAGCCGTTGCGGGAATGCGAACAGCCATTCGACCAATCCCCCGATCACACCGAGAATCGGCGGCGCATCGCGCGGCGGGTCGATCCTGAAATGCGCGTTGACGATGGCGCGGAATTTGGTCGGCACCTTCAGTCCCGGCAGCAAGGTCGCGGCCGGGCGCGGCGGCACCGCCAGCACGACCACATCGTCCGGCCCCAAAGCGATCGTCTCGTCGCCGCCGAAGGTGAGTCCCGTGACGCTGCCGCCAGAACTCTGCAAGCCCCGCAGTTCGCGACCGATGCGAACGCTGCCGCCCTTCCCTTCGAGATACTTCACCGCCGGATCAATCAGGACACCGGACAGACCGTCACGCGCGATCAGCGGCCGGCAGGCCTGCCCACCGGCGAGCAGGGTCTCGCGGACGATCGCGCCGGCCAGCCCCGCCGACCCCTCCGGCGGATCGCAGTTGAGCGCCGCCAGCAGTAGCGGCTGCACCAGGCGGTCATACAGCGTGCCCTTGCAGGCGATGGTGCTGCCGATCGTCTTGTCCGTGCCGGCCCAGATCAGCGGAGACAGCGCGAGATAATCGCGCAAGGCGGTATCCGGCACGCGCCGGCTCTCGTCGAACACCCAGAGCGGCAGCCGGCCGTTGCCGAGATCGAGCAGCCAGCGCTGGTCGGTCCTGATATCGACGAAGGCAAACTGCGCCTGCTTTGGTCCGACCAGGCCGGCCTCAGACCCGATCGTCTTGGCGTAAGCAAGCACATGATGGTTGGCGGACAGCAGCAGGTGGTTGCCATTGTCGATCACGAGATCGGTCGCGGCGTCGTAGTAGGAGCGGCAGCGGCCGCCGATCTGCTGCGTCGCCTCGTGGACATGCACGACATAGCCGGAATTGGCGAGCCGCACGCCGGCCGAAAGGCCGGAGATCCCGGCGCCGATGATGTGGGCGGTTTTCTGCATCAGATCAAAGCGTAGCGGAGGATGATGCCGAGCTTGGTGGCCTTGCTCACGCGCACCGGCTCGCGCGGGAGCGCAAAGCCGCGAGCGAGCAAGAGATCGAGCACGGCGCGGTAGTATTTCGACATGATCCGCGGCGCCCGCACCGCGCGGCGGCGGTTGCGCTTCATGATCTCGTCGGATTTCTCGAAATGCGCCTTGGCGTGCACCGCAAGCGAATTGCAGACCTTTGGCAGCGCGCGGTCGGCGGTCACCTTGGCGGGGTCGTTACCGGTAATGCCGGCATGCAGCAGCGCCTCGCGCGGCAGATAGAGCCTGCCGAGTTGCGCATCCTCATCGATGTCGCGCAGGATGTTGGTGAGCTGCAGCGCGCGCCCCAGATGGTGCGCGAGCAGGATGCCGTCTTCCTCAGGCATGCCGAACACGCGCACCGACAAGCGCCCGACTGCACTGGCCACCCGGTCGCAATAGAGATCGAGAGTGGCGAAGTCCGGCGCGCGAATGTCCTGCGGCACGTCCATTTCCATGCCGTCGATGATGGCCAGAAAGTCCTCGCGCTTCAGCCCAAACGTCCTGACAGTATCGACGAAGTCGCGCAGCCGCTGCGGCGGATGGCCCTGATACAGCGCGTCGATATCGTCGCGCCAGCGCTGCAGCGCGGCCAGCCGCTCCTCGCGCGGTCCGTCGGAATCGGCGATGTCGTCGACCTGTCGGCAGAAGCTGTAGATCTGCAGCATCGCCTGGCGCTGCGCGCGCGGCAGGATCCGCATTGCGGCGTAGAACGAGCTGCCGGAGGCGGCGGCTTCGTAGTCGGTGGTTTCGGCCGTGGCTTCGAGGGTCATGCGCCGGCCGCCGATTTCGACGCAGGATGACGTCCGAGCATGCGGCGGCCAGTTTCGCCTGCGATGGCACTGATGCTGCAGCCGAGCAGTTCGAGCGGACTGAGATGGACGCGTTCGCTCAAGGGGTCGCGCTCCCGTAACATGCGCACGATGCGATCCGCGAAGGCCTGGATCAGGGCAATCTCAAGCCCGAGGCGGAAATCCTTGACGCCGCTGTTCAAGTCCCGGCCCTCATCGAGCAAGGCCGCATTGCGCGCAGCAAGCTTGTGCAGACAGGCGAGCAGCGGTGCCGACGCCTTGGGCTCGCCAAGCATCTCGACCGTGGCGCCAAATTCGGCAAGCGTGTCGCGCGGCAGATAGACGCGGTTGAGCGCCTTGTAGTCCTTGCCGCAATCCTGAAGATGGTTGTTGATCTGCAAAGCGGCACAGATCGCGTCGGAGGCAGGCCAGGTCGCAATGCTCTCGCCATGCACATCGAGCAGGAAACGCCCGACCGGCATCGCCGAATAGCGGCAGTAGTGGATGAGCTCGTCCCAGTTCTCGTAGCGCAGCTTCGTCACATCCATGCGGAAAGCGGCCAAGAGATCGAGCGCATGGCGCGGCGGCATCGCGCGAGCAGCGAAGGCGCGGCGCAACGCGACCGCCACGTCCTGAGTGTCGCCCTGCCCCGCAAGCTCGGCCTCGAGCAGGTCGAGCAGTCGCAGCTTTTCATCCGCCGCAAGCGAGGGATGATCGGCGATGTCGTCGGCGGTGCGGACGAAATTGTAGAAAGCGAGGATCAGCGGCCGGTGCTCCGGACGGATGATCCAGGAGGCCACCGGAAAGTTCTCGTCCCGGTGTGTCTTGCCGGATCGCAAATCGCTCGCGGTGGTCATAGGGACAACAAACTATCAGGTTGACAGGCGTGGGGGCCAACAATGCCCGTCCCTCGCCGATCGCGAAGGATTTGCCGGTCTCATATAGGCGAAGATTCCGCCAAAACCAATGCAAACTGCGCGCGGGCGGCTCCGCCGGCACTTCGAACGTGCCGGCGGTCGTTAACCCAAGCTCGGAGAGTTAAGGCTTATTGGTTGTGGTTCTTCAGCACCTGATCGCAGGCTTGGCTGATCTTGGCGCGGTTTTCCTTCAGGCACGCCAAAACGGTGAAATCGCCCTGATCCATCACCGGCCGGCAGAACTTCTGCACGTCACGCGTACAGGCGGCCTGCTCCTCGGGCGTACCGCTGCGCCCAGCGCCCTGAGCATAAGCGCCGGTGGAGAGGGAGAGCGACAGCAGGGAAAGTGCCAGACAAATCTTACGCATCGTGTTCCTTCATTCGACAGCAGGCCATTGCCCGACGCAGAGTCCGGGAACGACCGTTCGGTTTGCAAGAGCCGCAAGCCCTCCCAGCGCCCGAAACGCTGCCCAATGCGGCCAGATTTGCGCCCAAAAGTTCCGAACCAAACCGGCTCGGGGGTCGATCCTTCGCACAAACAAGCTTTTGATACTAGGGCATTATTTTACAGGCGCGGTTTTTCGCATTTGGCTGTTGCAAGCATGCCGCGCAGACCGTTAGATGCGCCGCCGCCGGAACCACGAGGGCGTGTTGCGGCTTTGCGGATCGCGGCGTGCCGTCCGGCTGTCATTTGAACCTCACACACGGCGGAGACACTAAGTGGTCGATGCGGCGAGACATGTCTTGCGGAAGAGCGTCATTTAGGATGGGAAACTCGATATGAAACTGTTTGGCTCAAGTCTCTCTGGACGCACCATCAAGGCAGCAGGTCTTTCGGCTGCGCTCATGATGTCGGTGTCCGCTGGCCATGCCCAATCCGGCGGCCCCTTTGTCGGCTTCGACGGCAACTGGTCGGGCACAGGTACCGTTGCGCTGTCGGATGGGACCACCGAGCGCATCCGCTGCAAGGCCAACTACAAGGTCGATGGCATAAACCTGAAGCAGAGCCTGCAATGCGCCAGCGACAGCTACAAGTTCATTCTCTCCAGCGACGTGACCAGCCAGGGCGATCGCATCTCCGGCAATTGGAGCGAGTCCAGCCGTAACGTCAACGGCGAGCTGCAGGGCACCGCCGGCCACGGCCAGATCGAGGTGTTCGTGCAAGCCGCCGGCTTTGCCGCCAGCCTGTCGCTGCGGACCAACGGCAACAAGCAGACCGTGAGCATCAGCTCGAAGGGCGAGATCCGCGGCGTCAACATCACGATGACGAAGACCTGAGCGGTCGGTCGACCATCAAGACGTCTCGCAACAGCGGCTCCGATATCGTCGGAGCCGCTTCTCTTTCAAGGTTCGCAAACAGAGGCCGAGACTGTCGCTCGGCTGCCGCCTCAAACCGCCTTGCGATTGAACTTCTGCGCGATGTTGATCAGGAACATCGCGGTCGGCCGCAGGATGAAGAGGTCGGCGACCAGTGCCGCCACCATCGAGAACGCGCTGAGCCAGCCGAACAGGCGCAGCGACGGCAGGTCGGAAAACACCGTCACCACGAGGCCGCAGGCCAGCACCACGGTGGTCAGGATCAGCGCGGGGCCGACCAGCACCGTGGCGCGCTCGACGGCCACCGCCGCGCTCACATCCGGCGTGCTTTCCAGCCGTAGCCGGTTGAGGAAGTGGATCGTCGCCGAGAGGCCGAGGCCGAACGAGACGGTGAGCGCCACCACGCTGGCGAATTGCAGGCCCTCCCCCATCGCCCATAGCAGGGTGCCGGACATCACCACCGGGAAGATGCCCGGCAGGATGCAGGCGAACATCACCACCCAGGAGCGGAAGGCGAGCCCGATGAACATCGCGACCAGCGCGAACTCCACCGTGAGGCCGCGGTTCAGCTTCTCGATCATGCTGGCCGAGTTGCGCGCGGCGATTGCGGCGAGACCGGTGACTGCGATCTCATAGCCGGGATGTGCCTTCCGGACCGCATCGAGCTCGTGGTCGAGCTTGTCGACCACCGGCAGCAACTGGCTGGAATCGAGGTCAGGCACACGGCCTGCGACCACGACCGCGTCCTGCTCCGCATCGATGAAGCGGCGCACCAGATGCTCGGGGATCAGGTTGACGTATTCCTTCAGCGTTGCGACGTCGTCGCTTCCCGCCTTTTCGGCGAGCCAGCGCCGCAACGTCTCCACCGACCACACATTGCCGACGCCGGCCGTCTTCTCCACCGTGGCATGCACGTCAGCGATCGTCTGCAAGGTCTCCGGCGCGTAGAGCGAGGCGCCCTTCGGAAACTGGATCAGCACGTTCACCGGATTGGCACCGGTCAGCTTGGCATCGAGCCGGTCGCTGGCGGCCACCGCCTGCCGCTTGTCCGGCACCTGGTCGGCCAGCCGATAGCGCGGCTCGAGATTGGCGTAGATCACGGCGAGCGAGCCGACGAACACGACCGCGATCAGGCTGAACAGGCCGGGCCGGCCGACCATGCGCACCGCGATCCAGTAGCAGAAGTTGCGCAGCGCCTGCACGCCGGCATCCGCGCTCTGGAATTTGACCGCGAAGATGCGCTCGTTGCGCACGAACAGCACGCCGAACACCGGCACCAGCGACAGCACCGCGAGCAGAGCGATGATGGTCGCGGCGAGCCCCGCCTCGCCGAATTTGCGGATCAGGTCGGAATCGGAGAATTGCAGCGCGATGAAGGAAATGCCGGCGGTCGCATGGGTCAGCACGCAGGCCGGCCCGACGACGAGCACCGCGTTCTTGAACGCGGTGTATTTGTCCTGTCCCGCAATCAGCCGGTCGCGTGCGGCAAAGGTGAGCTGCATCGAGTCCGAGAAGCTGATGACCATGATGAGCGGGGTCATCACGTTCAGGAACATGTTGAGATTGAAATTGGCCCAGCCGAGCGCCCCGAGCGCCAGCAGGATCGCGATCATGGGCGGAAACGCCGCCACGACCATGAAGGAGATCTTGCGGAAGAAGATGATGGCGATGATGCAGCCGGCGAGAATGCCGAGGATGTTGTAGGTCAGCCCGTCGCGCTCGACCGCGTTGCGGATTTCGAGCTGCATCACCGGGACGCCGGAGAGCTGCACGTTGAGGCCGGTATCGGCGAGATCCTCGGTCATCAGCTTGCGGATGTCGCCGACGACTTTGCCGAGCTCGCTGCTGGCAACCACTTTCGGATCGAGCGACAGCACGATCAGCGCCAGCGTGCCGTCTTCGGACAGCAGCTTGCCACGGATGATCTCGTTGGATTTCACCGTCTCGATGAATTTGTCGTAGGCGTCGCCTTCGGGAAGCTCGGACGGAAACAGCGCCGCCGGCAGCTTGCCGGGCGCCGGCGCCTGACGGGCCGAGAACAGCGAGACCAGGCCGCGGGTGCCGTCGACCAGCTGCAGGTCAGTCACGAAGTCCCGCAGCTTCTGCAGATTGTCGCGCGTCAGCAGGTTCTTGCCTTCGACCACGACCAGGACATCGAACTCCTCGGCCGGGAATTTCTTGGTCACCTCTTCATATTGGTGGAATTCCTTGCTGTCGGAGCGGAACAGCTGGCTGAGCGAATCGTCGATCTTGATGCGCTGGATGCCGAACACCGCGCCGATGATCAGGGCGACCAGCACGATACAGGAGATGATCGGGGCCTTGACGGCGAACAGACCGATCCGCTCCAGGCCGAAGGCGATGCTGCCGAGCGGCCGAGTCTCGACCTTTTCGACATGGACTTCATTGTCGCGTCTGACTTCGAGCATGCCCTGTCCAGTTGTTGAAGCTCGGTCCTGGCTCAAGCCTGAGCGGAGATGGCAAAAATGCGGCCGCTCAGCGCAGATTGATTGGCCGCATTATGGCCCAAAGCCGATGTTAAGCCTTGAAAACATACGTAAATTCTTTCGCCCGTCTAGCAGGTCTGTCGCGCCGCTCGCAAGCGCACAACGTGACACAAGTCGGAGAGAGCCCATAATTTCCGCATACGTCGTGATTCTGCCACGACGTTTTTCATACCGGCAGTTGCGGCGTACCATCACTCTCGTCTTTCAACGCCACCCCGGTCAGCTGTAGCTTCAAACCCTCGCGCGCGAGCCAGGCGATCTTGGCCGCGGCCTCGTCGTAGCTCAGCCCGGCGCGATGGATGTTGGAGACGCAGTTCCGCTCGGCATCGCTGCGGCCGATCCGCGGCGCGAAGGTGAGATAGGCACCGAGGCTGTCGGGCGCCGACAGCCCGGGCCGCTCTCCGATCAGCATCGCGACCAGCCGCGCGCCGAGCAGCTCACCGATTTCGTCGCCGAGCGCGACCCGGGCGCCGCTCGCGATGACGACCGGCCCCACCGCGATCTCGGCAGCGGCAAGCCGCGGCAGCAGCGCGCGCACCAGCGGAGTGGCATGGGCATGAACGCCCTTCGGCGACAGCCCGTCGCCGATCACGATCACGACATCACGCCCCTGCTCCGCCGACGCGAGCCGCTGCGCTGAGAGCGAATCGAGCCTGCGACCGAGATCGGGCCGACTCAGATAATCCCTGCGATTCGCCGCGCGGCTTGCGACGGTGAGCGTGGCAAGATCGAGCTGCGATAGCCCTTCGACGATCGGAGCGGGATCGAAGGCCGCATGCACCGCATCGCGGGCGCGCGCGTGATCGAGGGTGAATTCGAGCCAGGGACGGGTTGGCATGCTGGCGCCGGCACGTCCAAGCGCCAGACGCGCCGGCGTCAAGGCCCGCAGATCGGCCAATGAAAGCGGCTTGCCCGGCGACGGCTCGGAGGCCGGGGTGACCGACCCCGGTTTGTCCGGGGTTGATACGGGCTCTGTCACGGGTGGCTCATTCGGCGGGAACCGAGGCCTCGCGCAGCCGGATCGAGTAGTTCGAGGCGTTCTGGTGGCCATGGGAGGCAGCGCGCGCGAACATGATCAGATGGTGCGCGATCAGCGATACCGCGATGAAGTTCTCGATCTCGCCGCGCTTGAGTTGGCCGAGAGCGAACCTCCAGAACGGCCGCTTGTAGTCGCCGAGCACGCCGACCTTCCAGAAGATCTTGGCGATCATCACGAGGCCGCGCCTGACATTCGGCCAGCTCTTCATCTCGTCACTGACGGGGACCTTGATGCGGTTGGAATAGGTGTGGTCGCACTGGTGCTGGAAGCGCGCGAACAATTTCTCCGGCTCGTAGGCCTCCTCCATGCAGCGCCGCCAGGACTCGAGCACCTGTTCATAGGGCAGCAGGAATTTGACGTTGGAATCGCGACTGTCGTCATCGACCAGCCTGCCCTCCCGCGCCAGGCGGTCCCAGAGCGGCGTCTTCGGCAGCGCCTGCAGCAGGTTGATCGTGAGCAGCGGAATGTGCGACTGCGCGATGAACTGAAGCAGCGCATCCGTGGTCTCAGGCGTGTCGGTGTCGAGCCCCATGATGATGCCGGACACCACCTCCATGCCGTAGTTGTTGATGGTCTTGATGCCCTCCAGGATCGGGACCATCATGTTGTGGTCCTTCTGCATCGCCGTCAGCGCATCGGGATCGGGCGTCTCGATGCCGCAGAAGATGGTGATGAAATAGGCTTCCTTCATCTTCTCCAGGATCTCGGGCCGCTTGGCGATGTTGAGCGTCGCTTCGCAGGCGAGCCGCATCACATAGCCGGTGCGCTTCTGCCACTCGATCAGATGCGGGAGCAGGTCCAGCGTCGCCTTGCGGTTGCCGATGAAATTGTCGTCGACGAAATAGACCGAGCCGCTGACGCCGCACTCGCGGAGCTTGTCGAGTTCGGCGATGATCTGCTGCGGCGTCTTGATCCGGGGATTGCGGCCATAGAGGCCCGGGATGTCACAGAACTCGCACTGGTACGGGCAGCCACTGGAATATTGGATGCTGCCGAGGAAGTACTTTTTCACCTCCGCAAGCTCATAGGCCGGGACCGGGAAATCGGTCATGGCCACGCGCTCTTTGGTCGTGAAGACGACCTGCTGCGCCGGCCGCGACACGTCGCGCGACAGCAGCCGGATCAGATCGTCGGTGGCATCGCCGAGCTCGCCGACATGAAGATAGTCGAAGCTTGGGTAGTAGTCCGGACAGGCGCTGACCGAAGGCCCGCCAAGCGCGACCGGCAGATTGAATTCATGCGCGCGGCGGCCGACGTCATTGATCTGCTGGCGCTGGATGTGCATGCCGCTGACGAACACGACTTCGGCCCATTCGAAGTCGTCCCTGCTCGCGGGCCGGATGTTCTCGTCGATGAAGCGGACCTGCCATGCTTCCGGAAGATAGGCCGCGATCAGAAGCAGCCCCTGCGGCGGCATGAAGGCCTGCACGCCATCCGTCAGCGGATAGGCATATTCAAACGTGCCGAACGAAGACGTATAGCGCGGAAACACGCAAAGAATACGACGTGCGGTCTCGATGCCTTCAAATCTCATCGATCGTCCCTTGCGACATCATGCAAAGCAGGGCCAGCATAAAGCCGTGCTGCCCAACGCGCCACCTCTTCGTGGATATTTGACGATCATCTCGCGACGCTTTGACGCGCGGCGGATAACTTATGTTCATGCCGCGTGGAACGATGACCAGTCTCGCTCGGCATCAGGCGATCAGGCGCGCGGCAAAATCGGGTAGCAGCCCGCTGCCAGCCGCAGGCCGGCCCTCCCGGTCGCAAAGGCCGATCCGCACCAGCCACTCCTCGAATTCCGGGGCGCGCTTGAGGCCGAACAAATCACGCACATAGAGTGCGTCCTGGAACGAGGTCGACTGATAGTTCAGCATCACGTCATCGGCGCCTGGAACCCCCATGATGAAGGCGACGCCGGCGGCGGCGAGCAAGGTCAGGAGCACGTCCATGTCGTCCTGATCGGCCTCGGCATGGTTGGTGTAGCAGATGTCGACCCCGAGCGGCAGGCCAAGCAGTTTGCCGCAGAAATGATCCTCCAGGCCGGCGCGGATGATTTCCTTGCCGTCGTAGAGATATTCCGGCCCGATGAAGCCGACCACGCTGTTGACGAGCAGCGGCTGATAGGCGCGCGCCACCGCGTAGGCCCGGGCCTCACAGGTCTGCTGGTCGACACCGTGATGCGCATTGGCCGACAGCGCCGAGCCCTGCCCGGTCTCGAAATACATGACATTGTCGCCGATGGTGCCGCGGTGCAGCGCGCGGCCGGCCTCACAGCCCTCGCGCAGAAGCGCGAGATTGATGCCAAAGCTCGCATTGGCGGCCTCCGTACCGGCGATCGACTGGAATACCAGATCGACCGGCAGGCCCTGCTCGATCAGCCGCAGGGTGGTCGTTACATGCGTCAGCACGCAGCCTTGGGTCGGAATTGCGCCGCGCGCGATGATCTCGTCCAACAGGCGCAGCAGGCCCCCGATAACCGTGGGATCGTCGCTTGCGGGATTGATGCCGATGCAGGCGTCGCCCGCGCCGAGCAGCAGGCCGTCGAGGATCGAGGCGGTGATGCCCTTGGCATCATCGAAGGGATGGTTCGGCTGCAGGCGCACACTCATCCGGCCAGGCAGGCCGATCGTGTTGCGGAACGCCGCCTTCACCTGGCACTTCTTTGCCGCCAGGATCAGGTCCTGGTTGCGCATCAGCTTGGAGACGGCCGCTGCCATCTCCGGCGTGATGCCCGGCGCCAGCCACGCCAGCATGTCCGACGTCGCCGTATCCGACAGCAGGAAATCGCGAAAGCCGCCAACCGTCATCGATGCGAGCGGCGCAAAGGCGGCCGCATCGTGACTGTCGACGATCAGCCGCGTCACCTCATCATCTTCATAAGGGATCACCTGCTCCTGCAGGAACTGTGCGAGCGGCAGGTCGGCCAAAGCCATGCGCGCCGCGATCATCTGCTCGGCGCTCTCGGCAGCGAGGCCGGCGAGGCGGTCGCCGGAGCGCGGCGGGGTCGCCTTGGCCAGGAGATCGCGCAGATCATGGAAGACGTAAACGGTGGACGCGATGACGTGGCGATAGGCCATTGGCTCTCAATCCGTCTTTGGACGACTTCGCATTCAAAACCTATCAGCCTTGCCGGGACAAGCGATGGCCGAACAAGGCTTTGGCGAAACAAGACGCACAGCGCACCCCAGTCCTTTTCGGCCGACGCTGTTTGCAAGACCGCACCCTCGCCTCCCTTTCCGTCCCGGCCGTCGAGCCCTGATCCAGAGCTCAGCCCAGTCCACAATCACTTGAAATTAATAAGCAATCTTACGATGGTTGTATGGTAGCGACGACCCACCTTAACGTTTTTTCCATGACCACATTGCATATTTTGCTCAACGCCCCGAGCTCGCCTGCGGCCTCGGAACAGGAGCCCGCATGTCCGCCCCCATGATGTCCGACCCGTCGACTCCAGCCATGACTCGCCGCCACTCGGTTGCGGTGAAGCTCTACGCGATCTTCGCCCTGTTTGCGTTCTTGACCGCCGCCATCACATGGCTGTCGGACTACAATTCGCGTCGGGCGTCCGAGCTGACGCAAGCGATCCAGACCGCGAACCTCGCCGCGCTGAACGTCGAGCGCGTGAACTCGCTGGTCTATGCCGTCGTCATGGAATCGCGCGGCGTCTATATGTCGACCGATCCCGCCGTCGTGCGCAAATACGGCGAAGGGCTCATGAATTTCAACAAGGAGATTCTCGCCGTCGTCGCCAAATGGCACGCCATCGTGCAGGCTGATGACGCCGAGCAATTCGCCACCTTCAAGAAGCGCATCGAGCAGTTCGTAGATTTCCGCACCGAGCTGGTGCGCCGCGCCAACGAGATCAGCCCGGCAGCGGGCCGCGAATGGGGCGACAACGACGCCAATCGTTCGGTGCGCTCGGCGCTCAACAAGGATCTCGAATCGCTGTCCAAGGTCTATGCCGATCGCGGCCGCCGCATTGCCGAGGACACCGAGACCAACCGGAAATTCTCGCTGCTGCTGACCGGCCTCGGCGGTCTCGCCATGCTGCTGGTGGTGGCCGGCGTCATCATCATCTCGCGCGCGATCGCCAAGCCGCTGTCGGTGATTACGGCGACGATCCGCAACGTCGCGACCGGCACCGAGAACGTCACGGTGCCGCATGCCGAGCGCGCCGACGAAATCGGCGAGCTCGCCCGCGCCATCTGCGTATTCCAGGAGGCGATGGCACATAACCGCGACCTCAATGCGCAAGTCTCTGAGGACGCCGAGGTCCGCGAAGCGCGCGCCCGCCACATCGAGCAGGCCGTCGAGGAATTCCGGCAGGCGATCGGCACCGTGATGCAGACAGTGAACCAGAACGCGGTTGCGATGCGCCGGACCGCCGAGACAATCAGCCGGCTGACCACCGAGGCCAATGAACGTGCGCTGGCCGCAGCCGGCGCCACCACGCAGGCCTCCGGCAACGTCTCAGCCGTGGCCAGCGCCGCCGAGGAGCTGTCGGCCTCGGTCGAGGAGATCGGCCGGCAGATCCGGCAATCGGCCGGCGCGGTCGAGCAGACCGGACAGCGCACCGAGCGGTCCATCTCGGAGATCGAGGGACTAGCCGCCGCGACGCAGCGCATTGACGGGGTGCTGACCCTGATCCAGACCATCGCCGAGCAGACCAACCTCTTGGCGCTGAACGCCACCATCGAGGCGGCACGCGCCGGCGACGCCGGGCGCGGCTTCGCGGTCGTCGCCCACGAGGTCAAGGCCTTGGCCGGACAAACCGCCAAGGCGACCGAGGAGATCAGCGCCAATATCGGCCAGATCCAGACCTCGACCAAGACCGCGGTCGAGGCCGTGCGCGAGATCGGCGGGGCGGTGCGCGGCATCAACGAGATCACCTCCAACATCGCCAACGCGGTCGCACAACAGGACACCGCGACGCGCGAGATCTCGGTCAATGCGCAGTCGACCGCACAAGGCAACCAGACCTTGGTGGTCAATATCGGCTCGCTGCGCGATGCGATCGGCGAGACCAGCAGCGCCGCGGCTTCCGTGCTTGCGGCATCCGGCGATCTCGACACGACCGCGGCAAGCCTGGCGCGCGAGGTCGAGAAGTTCTTCCAGAATTTGCGCGCCGGCGCATCCGGGCAGCAGGACCGGCGGAAGGCGGGCTGACCACAAGGCGGCGAGACATAGGCCTGGCCCGGCGATCCGGGCCCGAGCCACAAAATTCTGCCGGCAAAGTGATCCAAGCTTGGCGCTCATTCGTTCCGGTTCTGAAACAGGCATACCGGGACGATGACCACAGGGATTCGAGCTGCTAGAGTCGCACGATGGAACCTGGCATCCTCCCGGCGGGGAGCATTGCGGGCGCGGGTCGGCGTGAGGTCGGGCTGCGCGAACAGAAGGCCGAACGCGAACGTGGACTGGGCGGAACTGATTGGACGCGTCGCATCGCGCGGCGACCGTGCGGCGTTCAAGGCCCTGTTCGAGTACTTCGGACCGCGGATCAAGGGATTTCTGATCAAAACCGGCTCCAACGCCGATGATGCCGAGGAGATTGCGCAGTCAACCATGGTCGCCGTCTGGACCAAGGCCGCCCAGTTCGATCCGGCCAGCGCCGGGGCGGCGGCATGGATCTTCACCATCGCGCGCAACCTGCGGATCGATGCCGCACGGCGCGCGGCCCGCGACGGCCGCCTCGGCCAAGAGAGCGCGCGCGATGATGAAGCCGATCCGAACCTCGCATCAGATCTGATCGTGTCGCGGGTCGAGGACACCGCGCGGGTGGCGGCCGCGATCGAAAGATTGTCGGCCGAGCAATCCACGGTGATCCGCCTGTCGTTCATCGAGGAGCGGCCCCATTCGGAGATCGCTGCCGCGCTCGGCCTGCCGCTGGGTACGGTGAAATCGAGGATCAGACTGGCGATGAATCGCCTCAGAGAGCTGTTGGACGACGCGACATGACGATCAGCCATCACCCGCCCGAAGACCTGCTGGCCGACTTCGCCATCGGCGCGCTCGACGCGGCCGAGCAGCTGGTCGTCGGCGTCCACGTCGCGGACTGCCCGAGGTGCCGGCGCTTCGTTCGCGCCGTGGAGCAGCTCGCGGGAGCGTCGCTCGAGGCGATCCCACCGGTCGCGATGGCGGACAGCGCGTTCGACGCGGTGATGGCGCGCATCGACAGCAGGCCAAAGGCTGCGCCGCAAATCAACGAAGCCGCGGGCGCCGATCCCGAGCTGACGGATCTTCCGGAGCTGGTCAAACGCTGCAAGATCGGCAAGCGCCGGCGCGTTGCGCCTGGCCTCAGCATGCGGCCGATCCTGCTCTCCGGCGCCGGCCCGTCGCGGGCATTTCTGCTGCGTGCCGAACCGGGCACGCGGATGCTGGAGCATTCCCATTCCGGCACCGAGCTCACTTTGGTGCTGCACGGCAGCTTCAGCCACGATGGCGGCCGCTACGGTCCTGGCGATTTCGACTATGGCGATGACGAGGTCGATCATCGCCCGATCGTCGGCGATGAAGGCCCCTGTCTCTGCCTGGTGGCCATGACCGGCGATTTGCGGATGCACGGCCTGCTCGGCCGCCTGATCAGCCCCTTCGTCCGGCTCTAAAGGATGACGGCGCGACCGCCGCGGTGATCCACCGCTGCTCCTCCCTCGTTTCCTAACAAGAATCGAGGGAGAGGGACGATGCGATCCGAGCTCTTGGAGCGGCGCGGCGGTGTCGCGCATCTCAGTGCGCTGCTGGCGGCCGTGGCGGCCCATGATGAACTGGCCTTCGCCGAGCTCCACGCGCAGACCAGGACCAAGATGCGCAAGACGGTGCGCGCTTTGCTGCCCGCCTCGACCGACATCGATGACGTGCTGCAGGACGGCTATTTGAAGATCTGGCGCCACGCCAAGAGCTTCGATCCGGCCCGCGCCTCCCCGATCACCTGGATGTGCACGATCATGCGCAACACCGCCATCGATGCGTTACGCGCCGCGGCGGCACCGATGTCCGAACTGGACGAGGCGCTGTCGGTGCCCGATCTGACCGACACGAGCGCTGACGATTTCGACTATGCGCGGGCCGAGCCGCTCGCGCGCGAAGCCTTGGCACGTCTGCCGGAGCAGCGGCAGCGGCTGCTGACACTGGCCTATCTCGAAGGTGAAAGCCGGACCCGGCTGTCGCAGCGCTTCGGCGTCCCGGTCGGGACCATCAAGACCTGGCTGCATCGCAGCCTGCTTGCGGTCCGCAAGGATTGCCTGGGCGAGGCGCCCGAGCTGACCGCGGCGTGAGTGGCCGCGATGTCGCAATGGCCTGGTCGGATCGACGTACAATCTGCGCTCATCACATGGTGATTCGCGGAGGTCTGCTTGGTCCGGCCGAACATTGTCCGCACGATCATGATCAAGTTTGGTCTATTGATCGTCGCGCTTCTCGCCGTCGCCAGTAGCGCTTCGGCGCAACCCGACATGAAAAGTGGCTATGCGCTGGGCCCCGGGCCATGCGGCAGCGGCGCATCGTCATTCCCGAGGCTGCAGCTCGATATGAAGGCCGGCTTCTGCGCCGGCCTGGTCGCAAGCCGCGATGACGGGCTGAAATTCCCGCGCGCGATCGTCCAGATCCCGGGACGGGAGCAGTTCGTGGTCGCCGACATGGGCGGCTGGGGCCATGAGGACGGCCGGCTGCTGCTGCTCGATCCGACTGCGCCAGAGGGCAGCCGCCTCAAGGAGCTCATCACCCGGCTCTCTTATCCCTTTGCGCTGGCAATCGGTCCGGATGGAAAAATCTATGGCTCGACCGACACCAGCATTTTCCGCTTCGATCCGCTGGCCGCACAACCCAGGACGACGATCGAGACCATCATTCACGATCTCCCCGGTCGCCGGCTGACCCTGCCCGACGGCACCCAGATCGAGGAAAGCGCGCATCCGCTCAAGCAGTTCGTGTTCGACCGGACCGGACGCCTGTTCGTCAATGTCGGTTCGCACAGCGACAATTGCCTCACGCCGGCGCCGATCACGAGCCCCTGCGCGCCGGCCGAAGGCAACGCGCCGCTGGCGGCAATCTGGATGTTCACACCGCCGCAAGGCGGCATCTTTCCGGCGCTCAAAGCCGGCGATCCCAATCCGCCGCACGAGGTCTATGCGCGCGGCTTGCGTAACTCGATGGCGCTGGCGCTGCATCCGCGTTTTCCAGAGTCCGGCTACGCCTTCCTGCAAGCCGAGAACGCCCGCGACCTGCAGGACATCTTCGCGCCGAACGAGGAGATCAACGCGCTCGAGCGGGGACGGCATTATGGCTGGCCGTATTGCTACGACCTCGCGACGCCGAGCCCCGAATTCAAGCGGGTGCTGCAATCCGGGCCTTTCAAGGATTTCTGCAAAACCAACGCGACCTACAAACAACCGTTCTCGCTGCTGCCGCCGCACGGCGCGCCGCTCGGCATGCTCTACTACAAGGGCGACAAATTCCCCGAGCTCGACGGCAGGCTGCTGATCGGCCTGCATGGCTATCGCCCGACCGGCAGCCGGCTCTTGGCTTATGAGGTCGACGATCACGGCTTTCCGAAGCTCAGCGAAGCACCAGTCCGCTATCACGTCAGTTGCGCCGCCGAGCCGACGCGCGCCTTCCAGACCGAGGCCGGTCCCGTGCCCGCGGCGGCCTTTGACGAGATCATCTCGGGCTGGCACCGCGTCAACGGCATCAGGCCACAAGGTGCGCCGGTCGGGATGACCGTCGCCGCTGATGGCGCGATCTGGCTGGTCGAGGACAAGAACCAGACCGTGATCCGGATCGATCGCACCAGCGGCGATCCGCCGGCGGCGCTCCCTTGCGACACCAGGAGTGCGGCGCTGATCGATCAGCTCGCGCGCTTTGTCGCCGACGATGCGGCCAGCCGCGCACGACTGACATCCGTGCGCAAGGGCCTGATCGAGAAGCACTGTATGAGCTGCCATTCCGATTTCGGCCTGAAGGCCGGCCAATCCGATCAGGAGAAGGACCAGGCGGCGCTGCGCTTCATGCTGGCCCAGGATGGCTGGATCTATCCCGGAGATCCCGAGGCTGGCAGGTTGCGCCAACGGCTGCGCGGGCTCGGTGCCGAGCGGCTGATGCCGCCTGGCGGCGAAAATCTGCCCAAAACGGAACCGGGCTACGCCAAACTGCTTGACCAGGCTGACCAGCTGGTCGCCAAGATGGTTCCGGGCACCCCGATGCGGGTCAAATCGGGCGGCCCGCCGCATCGAAAATTCTTCGCACGCGATGGCCGGGAATGCGGAGACATTCCGTTCGGTAAAGTCGTCGTAGTGACACAAAGGGACGCTGTCGGTAAGCCCGGCTTCAGCCGGTTCTTCCGGCCGGCCGACACGTATCTGAACGGCACCTGCACGGACGATGATGGCTACTACATCCAACAGCAGTTTCTGGTCCCGCTGTAGCGGTGCTGCTCTCCTGATTGCGCTGGCGCCGGTGCTCGCGGCGCCTACGCAGACCAAACTGTTCGAGAGCCGGCAGATCACGCCGGCAGGCGAATATACGTTCGGCATCGAAGGCCCCGCCGCCGATCGCGACGGCAATCTGTTCGTCGTCAATCTCGGCAAGCCCGGCACGATCGGCAAGCTCGCCCCGGAAGCGACCGCCTCGGAGCTGTTCACCGGACTGCCCGACGGCAGCATCGGCAATGCGATCCGCATCGATGCCGGCGGCACGATGTTCGTCGCCGACTATAAGAGGCACAATATCTTCGCGATCGCGAGCGGCAGCGCCGAGCCGCGGCTCGTGTTCCACTCCGACCAGATGAACCAGCCGAATGACATCACGCTGGCACGCGACGGCACCATCTATGCGAGCGATCCGAACTGGAAAGGCCGCAGCGGCCAGATCTGGCGGATCATGAGAGACGCAAGCGGCAACATGCAGGGGGTCGTCATGGCCGCGCCACGCGCGATGGGCACCACCAACGGCATCGATCTCAGTCCCGACGGACGGACGCTGTATGTCGGGGAATCCAACAGCGGCGAAATCTGGTCCTATGCCATCGCAGGCGACAGGCTCACCGAGCCGAAGCTGATCAAAACGTTCGAGCCTGATACGATCGACGGCCTGCGCACCGATGTCAGCGGCCGGTTGTTCGTGGCCCGCATCCTCAAAGGCGCCATCGCGGTGCTGACACCGGATGGGCGCCTCCAGCGCGACATTGCATTGAAGGCGAAACAGCCGACCAACCTCGCCTTCGGCGGCGAGGACGGCAAGACGGTGTTCGTCAGCCAGCGCCAGGGCGGCTTCATCGAATCCTTCCGCACCGATGTCGAGGGCCGCGAGCATTGCCTGCAGCGCGGCGCGTGTTAATGCCGATTTTTCATTGGATCATCCCCGCGCTCTGGCTCGTCTTCATCGTCTACTGGGGGGTATCGGCCCTGAACGCCAAGCGCAGTATCCGGGACGCCGGCTGGTGGTGGCGGCACCTGGCCATTCGATTGGCGATCGCCCCGCTGATTATCATCGCAGTCCAAATCCCCGGCATTCGCCATGCGCTGCAGGCCGCGCTGAGCCAACATCCGAGCAGCATGCTGGCGCAGGCAACCGGTGTGTTGTTGACCGGACTTGGCATCGGCTTCGCGATTGCGGCACGAGTCTATATCGGACGCAACTGGGGCATGCCGATGTCGCGGAAGGAAGATCCGGAATTGGTGACCGGCGGCCCCTATGCGTTTGTCCGACACCCGATCTACACCGGCATCCTCGTCGCGTTGCTCGGCTCGGTGATCGGATACAGCCTGATGTGGCTGCCCGTGCTGCTGTTGTCGGTGCCCTACTTCATCTATTGCGCACGCCGCGAGGAAGCGCTGATGTGCGAGCAGTTTCCCGCGCAATATCCGGCTTACAAGCGGCGGACAAAGATGCTGCTGCCGTTCCTGCTATGATGGCCGTTGGGGCGCGCTCCGCTGGACGAGACCGTGTTTTCCGATTGCCCGTCGGGCAAATCGATGGCGGCCGATTTTGTGCGAGTAAAGCGCCAAGCTAGCTTGTGAGCGCGCTCCCGGAGCCTTCAATTGTCCCACGCCGAAAAACTAATTTATCCAAGCCGATCAATTCGATCATGGCAGTCAGGCCGTCGGCGCAAAATTATTCGATTTCTTTTTTCCAGAAATCATGTTTCTGTTGGGCATCCCGTGCTCATTGAGAGGGGCGGATCGCGATCGTCACGAACGTGGAGCGCGGGGAGCGGTGGGCGCATCAGGCTGCAGCGTGATCAATCGCGCCGACGAACAGCATGGTGCGCACGGTGAAGTCGTGATGTCCTGATACCCCGACGCTGGTATTACGCGCGTGACAATGCTTCGCATTGCATGGGCAATGGTGGCCAGAAAGCCCGGCGCACCAGGGAGACCACGTATAAGCCGTCAAACCATCGCGCGGGG